>NZ_JBVIYZ010000010.1:0-283938 GCF_055592085.1 Streptomyces sp. NPDC041135 | reverse complement strand
TCGGCCGGGACCCGCTCCAGCGCCATGACGGCGACGGCGCCCGCGTCCTCGGCGATCTTCGCCTGCTCCGGCGTGACGACGTCCATGATCACGCCGCCCTTGAGCTGCTCGGCCATGCCGCGCTTCACACGGGCGGTGCCGGTCTCGGGAGCCTGGTTGTCGATGGTGGACACGGGTGACCTCACTGAAGGGGAAGAGGATTTCTGCATCCCCGAGGAAACGCGAACGGAGCAGTCCACAGCAAGGGCCAATGCGGAGCCGGTGGATCGTTTTCGCCTGCTGCCGTGTCACGGCGGTGGCCGGACCGGGGTCCGCGTCGCGGCCGGACGGGGGCTCAGGACAGCCGTTCGACCAGGGCCGCGGGCGGTTCGTCGTCCATCTCCACGGCCAGCGGGAACGGGGCGTGACCGGCCAGCCGGAACCAGCGCACCTTGCGGTGCTCGCGCAGCCTGCGGGCGGCTCCCACGGCGTCGTTGTGGAAGCGCCGGGCCATCGGCACCCGCCGCACGGCCTCCGCCAGTTCCCGGGCCGCCTCCTCCCCTCCGGGGGCCTCGCGTACGGCCTCGACCTGGTGCGGGTCCCCGAACACCGCCCGCAGGGCCTGGCTCAGCTCGCTCTCGGCCACCTCCCGCTGCTCCTCCTCGGCCTGCCGGGCCGAGTGCGCGGCCTCGTACAGCACGATCGAGGCGGCCGGGTCCAGTACGCCGGAGGTCGCCAGCTCCTGCGCCACGGACGCCCGGCGCAGCAGCTGTGCGTCGAGCGCGGCCCGCGCGGCGTCCATCCGGGAGTGCAGCCGGTCCAGCCGGCCCGCCGTCCAGCTCAGGTACAGGCCGATGACGACGAGGGCGACGAAGATCCAGACGAGGGTTGCGGTCACGGGCGGCAAGGCTACCGGGGCGCTGCCGCTGGGCTTGGTGGGGTGGATGCGGTGGGGGGCGGTGCCTTGGTGACGTGGGGGCGGTGGGGGGTGTTGTCGGGTTCGGGTGGGTGGGGGCTTTGTGCGCGGTTCCTCGCGCCCCTGGGAGGGGGTGGCGCCCGGGGGTGGGAGGTTCGGGTGGGTGGGGGCCTTGTGCGCGGTTCCTCGCGCCCCTGGGTGGGAGCCGCGCCCGGGGGTGGGAGGTTCGGGTGGGGGGGCCTTGTGCGCGGTTCCTCGCGCCCCTGGGTGGGGGCGGCGCTCGGGGGTGGGAGGTTCGGGTGGGTGGGGGCCCTGTGTGCGGTTCCTCGCGCCCCTGGGTGAGGGCTCGGTCAGTCTCGGGTTGCCAGGCCGAGTCTGGCTCTCAGGCCTGTGCGCTCGTCAGTGGCCACCGCTGCGGCGCCTGCCGTCACCGTTTCGTAGACGGACAGGATGTCCGCGCCGACCGTGGACCAGTCGAAGCGGCGGACGTGGGCGCTGCCCCGGTCGCTGAGGCCGGCGCGGCGCTCGGGGTCGGCCAGCAGCCGCAGCGCGCCCTCGGCGAGGGCGTCCGCGTCCTCGTTGGCGAAGAGGTCGCCCGCGGCGCCCTGGTCGAGCACCTGGGCGAAGGCGTCGAGGTCGGAGGCGAGTACGGGGGCGCCCGCGGACATCGCCTCGACCAGGATGATGCCGAAGCTCTCGCCCCCGGTGTTGGGGGCGATGTACAGGTCGACGCTGCGCAGCAGCCGCGCCTTGTCCTCGTCGCTGATCATGCCGAGGAACTCCACCCGGGAGCGCAGCTCGGCGGGGAGCGTCTCCACCGCCTCCTTCTCGTCACCCCGCCCGGCGACCAGCAGCCGCGTCCCGGGCCGGGCGGCGAGGATCCTGGGCAGGGCCTTCATGAGCACCGGCAGGCCCTTGCGGGGCTCGTCGATGCGGCCGATGAACCCGATGGTGTCGCCCTGCCACTCCGGCTTGGGCTCGGCCTTGGCGAAGAAGTCGACGTCGACCCCGTTGGGGATCACCACCGCGTCCCCGCCGAGGTGCTCGACGAGGGTGCGGCGGGCGTACTCGCTGACCGCGATCCGCGCGCTGATCTTCTCCAGCGCGGCCTGGAGGATGGCGTACGCGGCGATCATCGCGCGTGAGCGCGGGTTGGAGGTGTGGAAGGTCGCCACGATGGGCCCCTGGGCCGCCCAGCAGGTCAGCAGGCCCAGCGACGGGGAGGTCGGCTCGTGGATGTGGACGACGTCGAAGCCGCCGTCGTGCAGCCAGCGCCGCACCCGGGCGGCCGAGAGGAAACCGAAGTTCAGCCGGGCCACCGAGCCGTTGTACGGCACCGGGACGGCGCGCCCGGCGGAGACGACGTACGGCGGCAGCGGGGTGTCGTCGTCGGCGGGGGCGAGGACGGAGACCTCGTGGCCGAGACGGATGAAGTACTCGGCGAGGTCGCGGACGTGGAACTGGACTCCCCCGGGCACGTCCCAGGAGTACGGGCAGACGATGCCGATCCTCACGAGGCGCCCTTCCCGGCGGTGGGTCCGTCGCCGGGCTCGAGGTCGGCGACCCACAGCCGCTGGAGCATGTGCCAGTCCTCGGGGTGTTCGGCGATGCCGGCGGCGTAGGCGTCGGCCAGTGCCTGCGTCATCACCGCCGTCCTCTCGGCCCGGGTGCCCGAGCCGGGCACCTCGACCGGCGGGTGCACCCGGCCGCGCATGAGGTGCGGGCCGTCGTACCAGAGCGTGGCCGGCAGCAGCAGCGCGCCGGTGTGCTGGGCGAGCAGGGCCGGGCCGGCCGGCATCCGCGCCCGCTCGCCGAAGAAGTCGACCTCGACGCCGGTCGCGGACAGGTCGCGGTCGGCGACCAGGCAGACCAGCCCGCCGTCGCGCAGCCGCCGTGCCAGGGTGCCGAAGGCGGAGCCGCCGCTGTGCGGCACGACCTCCATGCCCAGGCCCTCCCGGTAGGCGACGAAGCGGTCGTACAGGCTCTCCGGCTTCAGGCGCTCGGCGACCGTGGTGAAGGGCGTGTGCAGCGCGGTGGTCAGCCAGGCGCCCGCGAGGTCCCAGTTGGCCAGGTGGGGCAGGGCGAGGACGACCCCGCGGCCGGCGGCGAGCGTCTCGGTCACCACGTGGATGTCCTTGACCTCCAGGCCGTCCCTGATCCGCTCGGGGCTCCAGGCGGGCAGCCGGAAGGACTCCATCCAGTAGCGCAGGTAGGAGCGCATCCCCGCGCGCGACAGCTCGGCCAGCCGCTCCGGGCCGGCGTCGGGCAGCACGCGCGCGTAGTTGGCCTCCAGCCGCCGTACGCCCGCGCCGCGCCGCTTCCAGGCGAGGTCGGCGACGCCGCGGCCGAGGCGGGCGGCGACCGGCTCGGGGAGCTTCTTCACAGTGCTCCAGCCGAGCCCGTACAGGGAGTCGGTCAGCCGCTCGGCGGTGCTCACGGGCTCTCGCTCCCCCGGGACGCGCTCTGCGGGGCGACGGCCGCCTCCGCCTCGGCGGACTCGCGGCGCACGGTGACGACGCGCTGGACGAGCGTGACGAGGCTGCCGACGGCGACGATCCACAGGGCGATCGGCAGCAGCACCTGGACGCCCGGCACACCGAAGGCGTGCAGCCCGGACAGACCGGCGGCCACGAGCGAGATCACCAGTCGTTCGGCGCGCTCGATCAGCCCGTTGACGGCGACCGGCAGGCCGATCGACTCGCCGCGCGCCTTGGTGTACGACACGACCTGCCCGCTGGCCAGGCAGAAGATGGCGACCGCGCACAGGATGTCGTCGTCGCCCCGGCCCGCGTACCACAGGGCGAAGCCGCCGAAGATCGCGCCGTCGGCGACCCGGTCGAGGGTGGAGTCCAGGAAGGCGCCCCAGCGGCTGGTGCGGCCCAGCTGGCGGGCCATGTTGCCGTCGACGAGGTCGGAGAACACGAACAGCGTGATGACGATCGTGCCCCAGAAGAACTCGCCCCGGGGGAAGAAGACCAGCGCTCCCGCGACCACACCGGCGGTGCCGATGAGCGTCACCGTGTCCGGACTGACGCCCCGGCGGATGAGAAACGCGGCGAACGGTGTGAGGACACGCGTGAAGAATGCACGCGCGTACTTGTTCAGCATGGCCTTCCCGAGGGTCGGTGTCGCCGGGCGGCCCCTGCTGGCCACCGGCTGGCCCATCGTAGCCACGGGCGCGCGGGTGCGACGGCCGGGCACCCGCACGCGTGCCCGGTACGGCTCAGGGCCGCGCGCGGCGGGCCGGGGCGCGGCCGGCGTCCGTCGTATGGACGCCGCGTGACGGGAGTGGAAAGCTCGAAGGACCGCGGGCGTCGCAGGAGCCGCCAGTGCACGCGGTGCCGCGTGTCCGCGCCCAGAGTGACCTCACCGTCCAGGGAGGCAAGGTTATGGGCGACAAGGCACACACCCACCCCGGGGCCGCCGGCAGGGCTACGGCGGCCGACCACCCCGCGTCCGTACGGAATGTGGTGCTGGTCGGCCACTCCGGATCGGGCAAGACGACCTTGGTGGAAGCTCTCGCGCTGACCGCGGGAGCACTGAACCGGGCGGGCCGCGTCGAGGACGGCGGCACCGTCTCGGACCACGACGACATCGAACACCGCCGGCAGCGCTCGGTGCAGCTCTCCCTGGTGCCCGTCGAATGGGACGGCATCAAGGTCAATGTTCTGGACACCCCCGGGTACGCCGACTTCGTCGGGGAGCTGAGGGCCGGTCTGCGCGCGGCGGACGCGGCCCTCTTCGTCGTCTCGGCCTCGGACGGGGTGGACGGCTCGACCCGCATGGTGTGGGAGGAGTGCGCGGCCGTCGGCATGCCGCGCGCCATCGTCGTCACGCACCTGGAGGCCGCGCGCGCCGACTTCGAGGAGATGACCCGGGTGTGCGCGCAGGCCTTCGGGGCCGACGACCCCGACGCCGTGCTGCCGCTGTACCTGCCGCTGCGCGGGACGCGGGCCCCGGACGGGCACGCGCCCGTGACGGGACTGGTCGGGCTGCTGTCGCAGAAGCTGTTCGACTACTCCACCGGGGAGCGCAAGGAATCCGAGCCGGGCCCGGACGAGCTGCCCCGGATCGAGGAGGCCCGCAGCCGGCTCATCGAGGGGATCATCTCCGAGTCCGAGGACGAGACCCTGATGGACCGCTACCTCGGCGGCGAGCAGGTCGACGTCAAGACGCTGGTCCAGGACCTGGAGCGGGCCGTCGCGCGCGGGGTGTTCTTCCCCGTGCTCGCCGCCGCGCCCGCCGCCGAGGGCGCCCGGCAGGGCCTGGGCACGGTGGAACTGCTGGAACTGATCACCGGCGGCTTCCCCACCCCCCTGGAGCGCGCGGCGCCCCGGGTGACCACCGTCGACGGCACCCCGCGCGAGCCGGTCGCCTGCGACCCGGACGGCCCGCTGGTGGCGGAGGTGGTCAAGACCTCCTCCGACCCCTACGTGGGCCGGATCTCGCTGGTCCGGGTCTTCTCGGGCACCCTGCGGCCGGACGAGACGGTGCACGTCTCCGGGCACGGCCTGGCCGACCGGGGCCACGAGGACCACGACGTCGACGAACGCGTCGGCGCCCTGTCCACGCCCTTCGGCAGACAGCAGCGCCCGGTGACGCACGTCATCGCCGGGGATCTGGCCTGCGTGGCGAAGCTGACCCGCGCGGAGACCGGCGACACCCTCTCGGCCAAGGACGATCCGCTGCTGATGGAACCGTGGGAGATGCCCGACCCGCTGCTGCCGGTCGCCATCCAGGCGCACAGCAAGGCGGACGAGGACAAGCTCTCCCAGGGGCTGGGCCGGCTGGTCGCCGAGGACCCGACGATGCGCCTGGAGCAGAACCCGGACACCCACCAGGTGGTCCTGTGGTGCCTGGGCGAGGCGCACGCGGACGTCGCCCTGGAGCGGCTGCGCAGCCGGTACGGCGTCCAGGTCGACGTCGTCCCGCACAAGGTCTCGCTGCGGGAGACGTTCGCCGCGCGGGCGGCCGGGCGCGGCCGGCACGTCAAGCAGTCCGGCGGGCACGGGCAGTACGCCATCTGCGAGATCGAGGTGGAGCCGCTGCCCGGCGGCTCGGGCATCGAGTTCGTCGACAAGGTCGTCGGCGGCGCCGTGCCGCGGCAGTTCATCCCGTCCGTCGAGAAGGGCGTGCGGGCCCAGGCCGCCAAGGGTGTCGCCGCCGGTTATCCGCTCATCGACGTGCGGATCACGCTGCTGGACGGCAAGGCGCACTCGGTCGACTCCTCCGACGCCGCCTTCCAGACCGCCGGCGCCCTGGCGCTGCGCGAGGCGGCGGCCGACGCGAGGATCCACCTGCTGGAACCGGTGGCCGAGGTGACCGTGCTGGTCGGCGACGACTACGTCGGCGCGGTGATGAGCGACCTGTCCGGCCGCCGGGGCCGGGTGCTGGGCACCGAACAGGTGGGCGCCGGGCGGACCCTGGTGCGGGCCGAGGTGCCGGAGTTCGAGATCGGCCGGTACGCGGTCGACCTGCGCTCCCTCTCGCACGGCACGGCGCGTTTCAGCCGTGCCTACGCGCGGCACGAGCCGATGCCGCCGCAGATCGCGACCCGCATCCGCGAACAGGCGGGAGAAACCGCCTAGTCGGGAGCGCGCGGCCCGGTGGCGCGCTCCCGCGCGGTCACCTTCGTGCGGGCGGACGGCTTCGGCCGTCCGCCCTTCCGAAGTCAGTGGCTGCGGATACGCTGATCACCTGGCCCGTCGTGCCGCGTCGGTACGACGGCCGGTCCAACAGGTGTGCGGGGCAGGGAAGTCGGGAAGGCCGCAGGAGCGACACCGGCGGCGAATCGGGGGCGGGTATGTCCATGGGAACCGAGTGGGACGGGCCGCAGGTGCCCGTCTCCGGCGACGAGGGCCAGGCGGCCACCTTCGCCCTGGCCTCGGTGGCCTACCGCGACAACGCGATCGAGGACATCAAGGCGGCCGACAACGAGTGGCACGAGTCGACCGTCAAGGCGGGCCGGCTCACCCTGTTCCGGCCGAACCTCGGCGAGGCCTTCTCCCGCGCGGTCGTCGACCGCATGCTCACACCGGGCCGCAAGCCGCTCATCCAGTCGTTCGGCACCGAGCCCCAGGTCGTCGTGGAGCACTGCCTGGCGGCCAACAACATCCGGCGCGAGCGCGACAACCGGCTCGCCGTGGTCATGGCGCTGTGCGGGCTGATCTTCCTGCCCGGCCTCCTGGTCTGGCTGCTGATCTTCCAGGTGCGCACGCTGGTCGTGCGGGCGAACGGCAGGCGGGCGGGCGCCCTCGCCACCGCGCTGCTCCTCGGCGTCGGCACGCTGGCCGTCGTCTTCCTGCTGAAGATGCCGTTCTCGGGCTTCTGGGGATGGTATTCGCGCGGTGCCGTCATCGCGCCCGTGCTGGGCTGGTTCTGGGCCAAGCGGATCTGCGAGAGCACCGCGCACGACCTGCGGGCCCGCTGGGACGGGCTGCTGTCCGGGACCAGCGTCGGCGCCAAGGTGCCCGACTCCGTGCCCCGCAGCCCGGGCGAGACCGCCGCCGAGCAGGTGCGCCAGTCCCTGGCCCGGCTCAGCGCCGAGCAGAACTCCAACTCCGTCTTCTACGCCGGCCCCAAGGGGATACTCGGCATGGGCACCCGCTGGGGCGCCTGGCAGCTCGCGGAGGACCTGGTGCCGGCCGACCCCACCCGGGAGATCCACCCCTTCCGCAGCTGGGACGTCATACGCGCGATCCACGACCAGCTGAAGATGCTGGAGCGCGGCCCGCTGAACACCGGCGGCTTCACCAAGCCCTCCATACGGCACTGGATCGTCACCCCGATCGGCGAGAACGCCAAGGCCGTCTCCCGCCCGGACGGCACCGACGTCGAGGCCTATCAGGTCAAGCCGCACGCGATACAGGAGATCTGCAACAAGCAGCAGTTCGGCAGCGGTGACCGGCACTACCTCGGCGTGCAATGGACGCTGTGGGACGGACAGCTGGTCATCACCATGCTGATCACGGTGACCGTGCTGCACGAGACGCTGCGCATCGAGGTCACCGGGCACGCGCTGGGGCCGGTGCACCCGCTGTTCACCTCGAAGCCGGAGGCGCCGGCCCGGGAGGTCTCCAAGTCCCTCAAGCCCTGGGAGACCCGCACGATCAAGCTGCCGCTGGTCACCGCCGACGAGGTGGTACGGGTGTCCTCGCGGGCCCTGCTCACCTGGTACCCGCCGGCGCTCACCTGGCTCGGTGGCTCGCTGGGGCTGCCGGAGCCGTTCGGGCTGCGGCACGTGTGGGCCGACAAGCCGTGGCGGCACCGCTTCATGGCCGACGACGCGCTGCGCGCGGCCACCCCGGTGCTGCGGGTGGTGCACTCCGCCGCGATCCGGGTGCTGGCGGAGAACGGCGTGGACACGGAGAAGTTCGGCACGCGCTCGTCGTTCCTCAGCACAGCGGTGCAGGACCCCGCGCCGCGCAAGGCCGACCTGTACGACGCCTGACGGCGGCAGCGGGGACGGCGGCGACGGGGAGGCGGCAACACCGACGGCGACCGGGGAGCCCCGGCCGGGGCGCCCGGGCAGGTGGGCGGCCCCGGCGCCGGGGCTAGGCGGGCCAGGCCTCCGCGAGCATCTTGCGGGTGTCGGCCAGCAGCTGCGGGAGCACCTTGGTGTGGCCGACGACCGGCATGAAGTTGGTGTCGCCGCCCCACCGCGGAACGATGTGCTGGTGCAGGTGGGCGGCGATGCCCGCGCCGGCCACCGTGCCCTGGTTCATGCCGATGTTGAATCCGTGCGCGCCGGAGGCCGTGCGCAGCGCGGTCATCGCCTGCTTCGTCAGCTCGGCCAGCTCCGTGGTCTCCGCACCGGTCAGCTCGGTGTAGTCGGCCACGTGCCGGTAGGGCACGGTCATCAGGTGGCCGCCGTTGTACGGGTAGAGGTTGAGCACCGCGTACACGTGCTCGCCGCGCCGGACGATCAGCCCGTCCTCGTCGGACTGGGCCGGGAGCGAGCAGAACGGACAGCCGTCGCCGGCCTCTGGGCCGCTCGGCTTGTTCTCGCCCTGGATGTAGGCCATCCGGTGGGGCGTCCACAGGCGCTGGAACGCGTCCTGCGTCCCCACTCCGATCTGCTGTTCCGGCTCACTCGTCATGCAAGGCAGCATATGGCTTCGCCCGTTCGCGGCGTGTCGCCGGGGCGGCGGGAAGGCGGCCACCGGCCAAGCTTGGCCGGTGGACGTCGACAGCCCCGCGGCTCGCTGGGAGCAGCGCACCGAGATCCCGCTCTTCATGGCGTCGCTGGTCTTCATGGCCGCCTATGCCACCCGGGTGCTGGCCGTGGGACTGCCGGCCGGCTGGCGGAACCTGTGCGGGGTGGCGATGCTCACCCTCTGGGTGCTGTTCGCCGCGGACTACGTGGTGCGCTGGCGGCTCGGCGGGCAGCGCTTCGCGCGCTTCGCGACCACCCACCTGCTGCACACGGCCGTGGTCGTGCTGCCGCTGCTGCGCCCGCTGCGCATCGTTCCGCTGTACGACGTCATCCAGCGCCGCCAGGGGGAGCCGCGGCTGTCGCTGTACGCCCGGGTGATCGCCTACGCCAGCCTGTCCACCTTGCTGCTCGGCTTCGCCGGCGCCCTCGCGGTCTACCAGCAGGAGCGCGGGGCGCCGGGCGCGACCATGCGGACGTTCGGGGACGCGGTGTGGTGGGCCGCCTCGACCCTTAGCACGGTCGGCTACGGCGACATCACCCCCGTGACCACACTCGGCCGGGTGATCGCGACCGGGATGATGGCCTGCGGGCTGGGCCTGCTCGGGGCGGTGACGGGGTCCTTTTCGTCCTGGCTGATGCAGGTCTTCTCCCGCGAGGGCGACGAAAGGCCCCCGGGGCGGTGATCCCCGGGGGCCTCGCGGACGGTGCGGGTCAGACCTGGGTCCGCTCCCGCACCACCTCGGCGATCTTGGCCAGGGCGGCGTCGAAGGCGATGCCGTTCTCCTGGGAGCCGTCGCGGTAGCGGAAGGAGACGGTGCCCGCGTTCATGTCGTCGTCACCGACGATGACCATGAAGGGGACCTTCTGCTTCTGCGCGGTGCGGATCTTCTTCTGCATCCGGTCCGAGGAGGAGTCCACCTCGACCCGCAGGCCCTGCTTGCGGGCCTCGGCCGCGAACTTCTCCAGGTACTCGACGTGCGCGTCACCCACCGGGATGCCGATCGCCTGGACCGGGGCCAGCCAGGCCGGGAAGGCGCCGGCGTAGTGCTCCAGGAGCACCGCGAAGAACCGCTCGATGGAGCCGAACAGCGCGCGGTGGATCATGACCGGGCGCTGCTTGGAGCCGTCCGGGCCGGTGTACTCCAGGTCGAAGCGCTCCGGCAGGTTGAAGTCCAGCTGGACCGTCGACATCTGCCAGGTGCGGCCGATCGCGTCCTTGGCCTGGACGGAGATCTTCGGGCCGTAGAAGGCGGCGCCGCCCGGGTCCGGGACCAGCGGCAGGCCCTGCTTCTCGGCGACCTGGCGCAGGGTCTCGGTCGCCTCCTCCCAGGCCTCGTCGGAGCCGACGAACTTCTCCGGGTCCTTGGTGGACAGCTCCAGGTAGAAGTCGGTCAGGCCGTAGTCGCGCAGCAGGTTCAGGACGAAGGTGAGCGTCGTGTCCAGCTCGTCGGCCATCTGCTCGCGGGTGCAATAGATGTGCGCGTCGTCCTGGGTGAAACCGCGGGCGCGGGTCAGGCCGTGCACGACGCCCGACTTCTCGTACCGGTACACCGTGCCGAACTCGAACAGGCGCAGCGGCAGTTCGCGGTAGGAGCGGCCGCGCGCGTCGAAGATCAGGTTGTGCATCGGGCAGTTCATGGGCTTGAGGTAGTAGTCCACGCCCTCGTCGAGCTGCATGGGCGGGTACATGCCGTCGGCGTACCAGTCCAGGTGGCCCGAGGTCTCGAAGAGCTTCCCCTTGGTGGCGTGCGGGGTGTAGACGAACTCGTAGCCCTCTTCCTCGTGGCGGCGCCGCGAGTAGTCCTCCATGACCCGGCGGACGATGCCGCCCTTGGGGTGGAAGACGGCGAGGCCGGAGCCGATCTGCTCCGGGATGGAGAACAGGTCCAGCTCGTTGCCGAGCTTGCGGTGGTCGCGCTTCTCGGCCTCGGCGAGGAAGTCGAGGTGTGCCTTCAGCTCGTCCTTGGACGGCCAGGCGGTGCCGTAGATGCGCTGGAGCATGGGGTTCTTCTCGCTGCCGCGCCAGTAGGCGGCCGCGTTGCGCATCAGCTTGAAGGCCGGGATGAGCCGGGTCGAGGGCAGGTGCGGACCGCGGCACAGGTCCTTCCAGCACAGCTCGCCGGTCTTGGCGTCCAGGTTGTCGTAGATCGTCAGCTCGCCGGCGCCGACCTCGACGTCCGCGCCGTCGGCGCTGTCCTGGACGGCGGCCGAGCCCTTGAGGCCGATCAGCTCCAGCTTGTACGGCTCGTCAGCCAGTTCCTCGCGGGCGGCCTCGTCGCTGACGACGCGGCGGGCGAACCTCTGCCCGCGCTTCTGGATCTCCTGCATCTTCTTCTCGACGGCCTTGAGGTCCTCGGGCGTGAAGGGCCGCGCGACGTCGAAGTCGTAGTAGAAGCCGTCCTTGACGGGCGGGCCGATGCCCAGCTTGGCCTCGGGGAAGAGTTCCTGCACGGCCTGCGCCATGACGTGCGCGGTGGAGTGGCGCAGGATGTTCAGGCCGTCCTCGGAGGAGATCTCGACGCCCTCGACGGTGTCGCCGTCGCGCACCTCGCAGGTGAGGTCCCGCAGCTCGCCGGCGATCCGCGCGGCGATGACGGTGCGCTCGCCGGCGAAGAGGTCGGCGGCCGTAGTGCCCGTCGTCACCACGCGTTCTTCCCGCTCGGAATCGCGCTGGATGATCACACGGACGTCTGACACCGGTCTCTCCTGACTGAAGGTGGGTGCGGGCGCCGTACCAGGAGCGCGCGCACCAGGGATCGTACCGACCCGACCCCGCCGACCGCGAAACGGTTACGGCCCGTCCCCGGCCGGACACGGCCCCGCGGCCGGTGCCGCGCGCGCTCAGCCGTCGGCGCCGCACGCCTCCTCGAAGCAGTCCGGGTTCTCCTGGAGCGACTTCATCAGCCGGTCCCGCTCCGCCTCGTCCACCTGCACGGGGATCACCCCCGAGGCGCCGCCGAGCCGGCTGAAGCCGCCCCGGCTCTCCAGCCGCCCGTGCACCCGCACCGGGACCCCGGCGAGGTGGGCCTGCCCGGCGACGCGGTAGTCCGCCTCGCCGAGGGCGACGCGCAGGTGCGGCACCTCGGCGCCCGCGATCACCCGCAGCCGTACGACGCCCTCCCCGTGCGGTCCGGACCGGCGCAGCCGTACCACCGTCCCGGTGACCCGCACCGGCACCGACGGCTCCGCGCGCCGGTAGCGGGCCCCGGCCTCGCGCAGCACGGGCAGGTCGCCCGGGGAGAACTCCACGGGTTCGGCCCAGGCGGCGCAGCCCTCGGGGACTCCCGCGGCCGGCGCCCAGTCGACGGCGACGCGGGCGCCCTCGGTGCCGCGGACCAGGGAGACCAGCGCCTCGGTCAGCTCGCGGCTGACGCCCGCCTCGACGGCACCGTCGAAGGCGTCCATCCGGCCGGTGGCCCGCTGGTAGTCGACGGCCTCGCGGGCGGCGTAGAGGGCCTGGTGGAGGCGGACCGCGAGCGGGCGGCCGGCGGCCACGGGCAGGAAGGCGGTCAGCCGGCGGCCGCCCGCGGCCGGGCCGACCAGGACGTCGTCCAGCAGCGCGGCGGCCGAGCGGCGGTGCCGGGCGCCGTGGTAGCCGGCCCGCGCGCGGGTGGCGAGGGCGCCCGCGAGGAGGGTCTGGCGGGCGGCCGCGCGCACGTGCTCCTCGGCGGTCCAGGAGGCGGCGCCGGCGGGCCCGCCGGGTACGTCGCGCCACCAGCGCACCTCGTCGCTGGGCACCGCCAGGCAGAGGAGGATCTCGCGCGCGGACGGGCCGGTGCTGCGGGAGAGGGCGAGGAGGACCTCGCCGAGCAGGTCGTCACAGTCGGGGAAGTCCCGGCTCTCCGGCACCAGCAGGCTCGTCCCGGCGCCGCCCGGCTCCGGCGGGGTCCAGCGGCCGTAGCGCCCCGCCGCTCCCCCGCGCCGCTGCCAGCCGTGCCGGCGCAGCAGGGCGGCCAGGACGGCCGGGTCGACCCGGGCGGGGTCGGGGGGACGGTTCCAGCGGACGCGGGCGAGGTGCGCGGGCGGGGGCGCGGCGGGCTCCCGCCGGGTCTCGTCGTACGGGCGGTGCCTCATGGTCTGCCTCCCGTCCCGACCCGCGTCATGATCCCGCACAGCGCCCGGTCGTCGAAGATGCGCGAGGTCGGTATCCGCACGGTGGTCCGGGTCCGGCCGGTGACGGGGTGGCCGGCCAGGTCGACCCAGTAGCAGCAGTGCCGCAGGTCGAGGCGGTCGTGGCCGGCGCGCAGCCAGTCGTCCTGGGACCGGGGGACCAGCATCACGACGAGGATCTTGTGGACCGAGACGGGTGTGCGGGCGAGCTTGCGCAGGTGGTCGTTGTCGAGGGTGAAGGAGAAGAACGGGCCCGTGGGGTGGGGCGCGATCTGGTACGTGCACTTCAGCTGCACCTTGATGGTCACCTCGTCGTCGACGGTGTGTCCGGGCGCGCTGTGGCTGACGTGCCAGTCGATGCCGTTGTCCGGGAACGGCTGGGACAGCGAGCAGCCGGCCGCGGCGGCGACCGCGTGCAGATAGCCCACCTGCAGTGTCTCCATGCACGCGGTGGTGGCGAGCGTGCCGCGAAGGGGGCCCGTGCGGTCGGGCAGCAGCCCGCCCCGCTCGGGCTGGGCTATCGCCATGGCCAACAGCCTTCCGAGCCAGGTGTTTCCCTGTGCCGGGCCGCTGAACTGCAAAGACCCGCACTCCTGTTGTGTCCTGTCGGCGTACGGCGCAAACGGCCCGGGTATCACCAAACGGGCAGCGGACGGAGCATCAGCTGCCGTGGGTGAGCGAGGAGTTGGGTGCGCATGACGTGCTGGTACGAGGGGCCTCTGGCCGCCTTCGACACGGAGACGACGGGCGTCGACGTGGAGACCGACCGGATCGTGTCGGCCGCCGTCGTCGTCCAGGACGCCCCGGGCACCCGGCCCCGGGTGACCCGCTGGCTGGTGAACCCGGGTGTGCCGGTGCCGGAGGCGGCGACGGCGGTGCACGGGCTGACGGAGGAACACCTGCAGCGCAACGGCCGCTGGCCGGCGCCGGTGATGTACGAGATAGCCGAGGCGCTGGCGGAGCACGCGGCGATGGCCCGCCCGCTGGTGGTGATGAACGCGCCGTTCGACCTGACGCTGCTGGACCGGGAGCTGCGCCGGCACCGCGCGTCCACGCTGGAGCACTGGTTCGACCCGGCGCCGCTGCGGGTGCTCGACCCCCGGGTCCTGGACAAGCACCTGGACCGCTACCGCAAGGGCCGGCGCACCCTGACCGACCTGTGCGAGCACTACGGGGTGCCGCTGGAGGGCGCGCACGACGCGGCGGCGGACGCCCTGGCCTCGCTGGAGCTGGTACGGGCCGTGGGCCGCCGCTTCGCCACCCGGCTGGAGCGCCTGTCCCCCGCCGAGCTGCACACGCTCCAGACCACCTGGCACGCGGCGCAGGCGCGGGGGCTCCAGGCGTGGTTCGCGCGCAGCGGCTCGGAGGAGACCGTGTGCACGCAGTGGCCGGTGCGTCCGGAGCTGGGGGCGGCGGCGTAGAGCGCCGGCCGGAACGCAGCGAGAGCCGGTCCGCCGCTGCGGACCGGCTCTCTCCCGGTGGGCGATACTGGGTTCGAACCAGTGACCTCTTCGGTGTGAACGAAGCGCTCTCCCACTGAGCTAATCGCCCGGGAACGCAGTGAACAATACAGGGCCGGGCGGGCCGGGTTCAAACCGCTCGCAGGTGGCGCAGCAGTCCGCGGTGCCCGGCCCGCATCATCAGCCGGTGGTTGGCGCGGAACAGGGGCCGCCCGGGCACGGCCAGTCTCCTCAGCAGCGGCTTGCGCACGTCCACGACCTGGTCGTACCGGGCCAGGCAGCCGGGGCCGTCCGGGGTGAGGGTCCAGCGGGCCCAGCCGTCCAGGTCGCCGGACAGGTCGACCGTCAGGACCCCGGCGGCCGGATCGCGGCGCACCGCACGGGCGGTGAAGGTCAGGGCGTACGGCAGCGCGGAGCGGACGGTGACGACACCGGTGCTGTCGTCGACCCGGGTGACGGTGCGGACCTGCGGCCACCAGCGGGGGTAGTCGTCGGCGCGTTCCAGCGCGGCGTACACGCGGGCGGGCGGCGCCGGCAGCGGCCACAGGCTGCGGAAGCGGTAGTGCGTCCAGTCCATGGGACGAGTCTGCCCCGAGCGGCGGCGCCGACCCGGTGCCGCATCCGGCTCGCCCCGGCGCGAAGCTGACCCGGGCTCAGGCGGCCCCCCGCGAACCGGGATTCGAGGCCGGGCGGAATCCCTGTCTTGTCGTACTTCCGAAGGAAAGTGACGGCATTCCGGAAAGCGGCCGGGGATTTCCGCCGGCGGGCCGCTTCCGGAGTTCTCCCGGAACCCTTTGGACACGGCTGGAAGTCGCTTTTGGCCTTGATCTCCGGTACGCCTTCCCGAAGAGCGCGATGCTCCGGTTGATCCTTTCGGCCCCGCTGTTCACCACCGCGCGCGGAGTAACGGATCGTCACCGTCCGGTTCCGGACCTCGCTGTCGCCGCCGGGCGGTGCGCGCCTTCGGAGCGCGTGGCGGCCCCGGCAGCGGCGGCACCCCTGGCATCCCTGACGGCCGGACGAGCCCGGACACGACTCCGGCCCACCTGCTGTCGCAGGTGGGCCGGTGTTCCGGGTGGGCGATACTGGGTTCGAACCAGTGACCTCTTCGGTGTGAACGAAGCGCTCTCCCACTGAGCTAATCGCCCGGGCGCAGGAAGAACATTACCCCATGTCACGGGGTGCCCCGGACCAGCACCCCGGCGGTGCGGCCGCCGCACGTCCCCGCGCGGTCGGCGCGGCCCGCGCTCCCCCGCCGGTACCGGACGGCTCGCGCGGGGCAGGGATCACTGGTGCTTCATGTTCCAGGGCATCACGGCGCCGAACTTCCACAGGTAGACCCCGACCAGGGCGCCCACGATCACCAGGCCCGCCGACATCAGGATGATGTTGCGCCGCCGCACCTTGGGGTCGAGCGCCCGCTGGGCCGCCTCCGTGACCTTGCGCTTGGTCCAGCGCAGGACGAGCTGGGCCCAGACGAACTCGGTCGCCCAGATCGCCATGCCCCCGAAGATCACCACCCAGCCGGGTCCGGGCAGCGGCAGCAGCACGACGCCGGCGCCCACCACCGCGAGGCCGATCAGGAACACGCCGACCTGCCAGCTCAGGTGCAGGGCGCGTCGCTTCCTGACGAACTCCGGCGCCCGGGACCCGAGCCCCTGCTCGTCCCTGCCCTCGTCCCCGGCGTCCCCGTGGCCCGGGTCCCCACCGTCCCTGCCGCCGCTCCGGTCGCCCCCGTCAGCGCTGTCCAGCTCTGTCTCACCCGCCTCGGTACGCTCCGCCGCCACGGCGGTCTCACCGCCCAGTTGGTCACTCCCCGTATTCATACGACCAAACCCTACCCGAGTGAAACCAGTCACTGGAATGGCCGTAGATCTCGTACGCACCCTCGGCCGGAAGGGTTACGTAAACACACGCAAAACGCTCAGAGGGGTTTACAACGGCACCGTAGGTGGCATGTCGATTTCGCCGACGTGCGAATCCCCGAGCGCACACTGAGCGAAAGGCCCTGGCGCTTATGAACACCACGGTCAGCTGCGAGCTGCACCTGCGCCTCGTTGTGTCGAGCGAGTCATCCCTGCCTGTCCCCGCAGGCCTGCGGTACGACACGGCCGACCCCTACGCCGTGCACGCCACCTTCCACACCGGAGCCGAGGAGACCGTCGAGTGGGTGTTCGCCCGCGACCTCCTGGCCGAGGGGCTGCACCGGCCCACCGGAACCGGCGACGTCCGCGTCTGGCCCTCCCGCAGTCATGGCCAGGGCGTCGTGTGCATCGCCCTCAGTTCGCCGGAGGGAGAGGCCCTGCTGGAGGCCCCCGCGCGGGCCCTGGAGTCCTTCCTGAAGCGGACGGACGCGGCCGTGCCGCCCGGCACGGAACACCGTCATTTCGATCTTGACCAGGAGCTGTCGCACATCCTGGCGGAGAGCTAGGCCGCGGCCCCTCGAAGCCGCCCGGCGCCGTCCACTCGGGGAGACGGCGCGGGCCAAGACAACAACATCACCCACAACCGCATACGGCACCGTCGACGCCGCCACCGTGAGGTCCAGCACGGTGCGGCGTCGCGCGTGCGTGCGGGAACGCGCCCGGATCCGGGGCCCGACCGCATGCTTTCCGGCCGCGCCCGAGGTGACTGACGGTGACCGAATCCGGCCGCGGGAACCGTGCGGGGCCCGGGGGCGTTCTTCGGGTCGGCATCGGCGGGGCGGACCCCGGTGCGCCGGGCGTGGTTGTCGCTACCATCGGCCACCATCCGCGGGCACCCGCCCGCCCTTCAGGCCAGGGGAGCGAACAGTGCTGATCACCCACGACACCCGGTGTGCCCTCGACACCGTGGTGGATCTGGTGAACACCGCGCCGGAGGACGACGCGGCGCCCGACGGGCTGCCGGACGTCGCGGCCCTCGCCGCGTTCGTGGCGACGCACACCATCAGCGATGTCGGAGTGCTCTCGGAGTTCGACCTGTCGGCGGTGCGCAAGGTGCGCGGGCGGTTCGCCGCCATCTTCGCGGCCGCCGAGCCACGGACCGCCGCCGGAATGATCAACGAACTGGTGGCCGCCGCCGGTACGACTCCCCGGCTCACCGATCACGACGGCTACGACTGGCATGTGCACTACTTCGCCCCCGGTGCCTCGGTGGCGGACCATCTGGCCGCCGACGGCGGGATGGCACTCGCGTTCTTCGTGGTCGCCGGGGAGCAGGAGCGCCTGCGCCGCTGCGAGGCACCCGACTGCCGCCGGGCCTTCGTGGACCTCTCCCGCAACCGCTCACGCCGGTACTGCGACAGCCGCACCTGCGGAAACCGGCTGCACGTGGCCGCCTACCGGGCCCGCCGCAAGGAGGCGGCCGGCTGACGGAGCCGGCACCGATGCCGACGCCGGTCCCGGCGGGTGTCGCCGGGACGGGCGCGTACGGCTCACAGCAACAGCAGGTCGTGCAGCGCCGCCGTGAGGATCAGACACCCGATCACCGCTAGGAAGATCATCAGCGGTGGCTGGGAAAGGGCGAAGAGGCATCCGCGCGGCTCGTCCTTGGGCGGCGCGGCCTCGCTCTGTGTCGTGTCCAGCATCTCGCGGCGATGATGACCCAGGCGCCGCCCCCTACGCGATCAACACGCTCCAAATGTGCGGGAGTTCGCCGAACACTGTGAAGTACCGTCCGGCTGGCTTCACCTTGTGAACGCTTGGCGACGCCGACGGGACGCTCTGTGTCTGTTCAGTCCCAGAGGCCACGCACGGTCACCGGCGGGCGCGTCCCGCGTTCATATCCCGTGCTTCTTCAGGATCGCCTCGATGTCGCTGAAGTCGTCTCCCGAGCCGGTGGCCCGGGGCGCCGGTGCGGGTCTCGCCGCCGGGCGGGGCGTCCCGCCGACGGCGGGTGCCGAGGCCGCGGGGGCCACCGCACCCTGCCGGGCCGCGGCCTTCGCCGCCTTGCGCTCCTGCCGGGAGCCGCCGCGCCGGCGCTCCACGGCCCGAGTGGTGGCGAACAGTGCCCAGGCCGCGCCCAGCACGCCGAAACCGGCCCACGCGGTGGGACTGAAGGCGGTGTCGGAGAGCCAGCCGACGACGCCCGTCATGACCAGGCCGACCGGTACCAGCGCGTAGGCCGCGATACGGGCCGCCGTCAGGAACCGCTTGCGGTAGGCCGTCACCGCGGCGATGCCGAGCCCGGCCGCGGAGACGGCGGAACAGACGGTTTCGGCGATCATCCGGTCCTCCTGGCAGGCTCGGTCGGGTGGAAGGGCACAGCGGCGGGGCCCGTCGCCGCACCGCACGGCTCGCCCCGTCCCCTCCATCGTGCACCGCTCACGGCCCGCGATGCCACGGTCCGGCCCGACATCAGGGAGATCTCCGGGTCGCCTCCTCCCAGGGTGCCGGCCGCGGCGTGGCCCCGGCCCCGGATCCGGGCGCTGTCACCGCCGCTGTCACCGCCGTACGGGCCGGATTGGGTCGCTCGCGTCCGGCCTGGGAGACTGGTGGTCATGAGCGACTCCACCCCCGCCCGCGGTGACGACCTGGTTCTCGACGTGTGGTGCGACCTGCAGTGCCCGGACTGCCGCAGCGCGCTGGCCGACGTCGGCGCCCTGCGCGCCCGCTACGGCGACCGGCTCGAGCTGCGGCTGCGCCACTTCCCGCTGGAGAAGCACAGGCACGCCTTCGCCGCCGCGCAGGCCGCCGAGGAGGCGCTGGCGCAGGGCAAGGGCTGGCCGTACGTGGAGGCGCTGCTGGCCCGGGTCGAGGAGCTGGACCGTACGGGGGAACCCTTCCTGGTCGAGGTGGCCCGGGAACTGGGGCTGGACGCCGAGGAGTTCGACACCGCGCTGATCGACGGCCGGCACATCCTGATCGTCGACGCCGACCAGGCCGAGGGCAAGGCGGTCGGTGTGACCGGCACGCCGACCTATGTCATCGGCGGTGAACTCCTCGACGGCGGCAAGAGCCAGGAAGGCCTGCGCGAACGCATCGAGGAGATCGCCGACCGGCTGCTCGCCGGACACTGACACCCCGGCGGATCAGAGCAGGTGCTTGTCCATCGAGTACTCCGCGGGGGCGTACCCCAGGGACGCGTAGAGCCGCTCGGCCGGGGTGTTGCCCGCGAAGACGTTGAGCCGCAAGGCCGCCTTGCCGGCCGCCACCGTCTGGGCCTCGGCCAGCAGCATCAGGGAACGGCCGTGGCCCCGGCCGCGGTAGCGCTCCCCGGTCTGGACGTCGTAGACGAAGGCCCTGTCCTCCTCGAGCGCCAGCCAGAGCGTACCGACCGGCGTGGCCTCGTGCTCCAGGACCGTCAGCAGCATGCCGGGCGTGCCGAGTCCCCGCGGCAGCAGGCGCGCGTGGTCGCCGGCCGACCTGGCCCGTGCCTCCTCCGGCGGCAGCCCCCGCTCCCGCCAGGTCCTGGCGTAGTCCGTCTCGGCCTTCGCCAGCCAGGGACCGAACTCGGCCTGCGTCATCGGCCGGGCCCGGCTGCCCGCGGGCAGTTCGGGCGCGGCGGAGCCGAGCCGCTTGACCAGGCGGCGGCTGCGGTGGACGTAGCCGAGCGCCGTGGCCAGCCGCAGTGCGGCGTGGGCCTCGGCGGGCACCGTGACGACGAGGCGCTCGCACCGCCAGCCGCGGGCCACCTCCTCGGCGGCCAGCGCGGCCACCGTGCCCCGGCCGCGCCCGCGGTCGGGCTCCTCGATGAACAGGTCGTCGATCCGGGCGACCGCCGGCCCGAGGTCGGGGCACGTGCGCACGCGCACCCCGCCGACCGGGCGGCTGTTCACGCACACCTGGAAGTGCCGGGACAGCGCCCCGTCGGCGGCCCGCTGGAGCGGCTCGGTGGGCCGCAGGGTCGTGGTCATCAGAGGTGTTCTACCCGCCGGCGGGTGCCGCGTCAGCCCCTTTTTCGCCCGCCGTCCCCCGCCCCGGGCCGGATCAGGGGTCCAGGTCCTCGCCGGAGCGCTCGTCGAAGACCCGCATGGCCTTGGCGGTGACCGGGCCGGGCGCACCGGGCAGTTCGCGGCCGTCGACCCGGTGCACGGCCTGGATGTCGCGCAGCGTGGAGGTGAGGAAGACCTCGTCGGCCCGCTCCAGGACGTCCAGCGGCAGGTCGGTCTCCCGGGCGCCGGTCCACTCGACGACCAGCTCGCGGGTGATTCCGGCGAGGCAGCCGGAGGCGACCGGCGGGGTGTGGATCCGGCCGTCCAGGACGACGAAGACGTTGGAGCCGGTGCCCTCGCACAGCTGCCCGACGGTGTTGGCGAACAGCGCCTCCGACGCGCCCTCGCGGTGGGCGCGGGCGAGGGCGACGACGTTCTCGGCGTACGACGTCGTCTTCAGGCCGGTGAGCGCGCCGCGCTCGTTGCGGGTCCAGGGGACCGTGATCACGGCGGTGGAGTCGGGGCGGCGGCCGGTCTCGCCGAGGGCGACGAGCAGGGTCGGGCCGTGCTCGCCGCGGTCGGAGCCGAGGGGCCCGTGACCGCCGGTGTAGGTGATGCGCAGACGGCCCAGCGGCACCGGGTCGGCCTGGAGGACGGCGGCGCAGGCGCGGCGCAGTTCGTCGTGGTCGGGCTCGGGCAGGCCGAGGCCGCGGGCGGAGCGGGTCAGCCGGTCCAGGTGGCGGGTGAGGGCGAACGGCGTGCCGTGGACCGCCTTCACCGTCTCGAAGACGCCGTCCCCCACGGTCAGCCCGTGGTCGAAGACGGAGACGCGTGCGGACTCCGCGTCCCGCAGCTCGCCGTCCAGCCAGATCTTCACGTCAGAGCCCTCCACTGTCGTCGTACGTCCCCGACGCTATCGCGAGCAGCCGGGCGGCTTTCAGCTCGGTCTCCCGCCACTCCCCCTCCGGGTCCGACCCCCAGGTGATGCCGGCGCCGGTGCCGAAGCGCAGGGCGCCGGCCGCGCGGTCGATCCAGAAGGTGCGGATGCCGACGGCCAGCTCCCCCGTGCCCCGGTCGGCGTCGACCCAGCCGATGCCCCCGCAGTACGGCCCCCGGGGTACCGGCTCCAGGGCGCCGATGATCCGCAGCGCGCTCGGCTTGGGGGCGCCGGTGACCGAGCCGGGCGGGAAGGCGGCGGCGAGCAGCTCGGGCCAGCCGGCGTCGGCGCGCAGCTCGCCCCGGACCGTGGACACGAGGTGGACGAGCCCGGGGTGCTTCTCCACGGCGCACAGGTCGGGCACGGTCACGCTGCCGGTGGCGCAGACCCGGCCGATGTCGTTGCGGACCAGGTCCACGATCATCACGTTCTCGGCGTAGTCCTTCTCCAGGAGGTCGGCCTCGGTGCGTCCGGTGCCCTTGATCGGGCCCGACTCGACGGTGCGGCCGGCGCGCCGCAGGAACAGCTCCGGTGACGCGGTGGCCGCCTCCACGCCGTGCCCGGGCAGGCGAATCGTTCCGGCGTACGGTGCCGGGTTGCCGCGGGCGAGCAGCGCGGTCAGGGCGTCCACGTCGGCGTCGGGGGCCGCGGGCGCGCTCAGCACCCGGCAGAGGTTGGCCTGGTAGACGTCGCCGGCCGCGATGTGCTCGCGGATGCGCCGGACGGCCGCCGTGTACGCGGCGCGGTCCAGGGAGGACGTCCAGTCACCGGCCGCGGGTCCGCGCCAGCCGCCCGGGCGGGGAGCGGGCACCGGCCGGCGCCGTACGTCCGCGAAGCGGGCGCAGGTCAGCCGCCCCTCGAAGTCCGCGCAGACCGCCCAGAAGCCGCTCGAGTCCAGGGCCGCCGGATCGCTCGTGACGTCGAGCAGGCCGGTGGCGACGCGGTCACCGAAGCGGGCGAGGGGAGGCAGCTGGAGCACGTGTCGAGTCTAGGGCGGCGCGCCGCCCGGGTGAGCGGCGCGGGTCCCCGCGCGGGCCCTGACCACGTCGTCCGCCGGGTGCAGCGCAGCACGCTGCGTAAACGCGTTTTTGTGCTGGCCGGGGAATCCGCTAGAGTTCAACACGTCGCCGGGACGCGTGAGCGCACCGGAAACGACAAGCGGACGTAGCTCAGTTGGTAGAGCGCAACCTTGCCAAGGTTGAGGTCGCGAGTTCGAGCCTCGTCGTCCGCTCGAAGGATTGAGGGGTCTTCCCGATCCCCTACACTCCTGGTGGAGTGGCCGAGAGGCGAGGCAACGGCCTGCAAAGCCGTCTACACGGGTTCAAATCCCGTCTCCACCTCCAAGGACGATTAGCTCAGCGGGAGAGCGCTTCCCTGACACGGAAGAGGTCACTGGTTCAATCCCAGTATCGTCCACTGGATCTTTGTCGATCCGTACCCGCGCGATTAGCTCAGCGGGAGAGCGCTTCCCTGACACGGAAGAGGTCACTGGTTCAATCCCAGTATCGCGCACGCAGTGCCCGCGGCTCCGGCCGTGGCCCCGAGGACGATTAGCTCAGCGGGAGAGCGCTTCCCTGACACGGAAGAGGTCACTGGTTCAATCCCAGTATCGTCCACACCTCCGAAGCCCCCGGCCCTCCGGCCGGGGGCTTCGTCGTGCGCCGTCCTCGGCTCAGCTGGAGAACAGCATGTGGCCGAAGCTCTTGTGGCGGTGGTGACCGCCGTAGTGACCGCCGCCGTGGTGGCCGCCGCCGTGCGGGGCGCCCCAGGCGGGCGCGGCCGGCGCCGGGTACGCCTGCGGGGCGGCCGGGGGCGGCGGGGCGGGCTGGGACCACTGGGACTCCAGGCGGGTCAGCGCCTCCAGCTCGCCGTAGTCGAGGAAGATGCCGCGGCAGCCGCTGCACTGCTCGATCTGGATGCCGTTGCGGTTGTAGGTGTGCATCGGCGCATGGCACTTCGGACACTGCATGGTCGGCTCAACTCCTCGCCGGTCGGTCCTGCTTCGTGTTTCCCCAGGACAGACTCCGTCCGGACCTGGTCGGTTGCACCCTACGTCGTGGACCGCCGTGCCAACTGGGCGGGGACCGAGGTCATTCGGTCGCAGGCGTCCACGAGGCACCGCTCCACCTCGTCCAGCGGGCGGCCGGCCGCGTGGGCCCGGGCGATGGCGAGGGCGGCGCTCTGGACGGTGAGGGCACGGGCCGGGACGTCCAGGGCCGGCCAGGGGTCGCCGTCCCCGGCGGGCACGGCCGGGCCGCCGCCCGCGCGGTAGGCGCCCAGGAAGCGGGCCCACTCGTCGGGCGGGAGGAGTCCGCAGGCGTACCAGGCGGCGGGGCGGGCGAGGTCCCAGGCCGGTGGGCCCACCCCGAGGTCGTCGACGTCGATCAGCCGCCAGGGGCCGTCCGGTACGGGGTGCCGGACGAGCTGGCCGAGGTGCAGGTCGCCGTGGCAGAGGGTGGCCGCGGTCCGGGGCGCCGGGGCCTCGGCGCGGGCCCAGGCGGGCAGACCGGCCCAGGCGCGCAGCACGGGAGCGGCGGCGGCCGGGGAGTCCGTGGCGTCCTTGGTCTCCGTGTCGAGGGCCGTGCGGAGCCGGGCGACGGCGCGGGCGGCCTTCGCGGGCCCGCGCATGGGCGGCACGGCGGTGTGCCGCGCGTCGGCCCGGTGGAGGCGGGCGAGGAGGGTGGCGGCCGCCTCCCAGGGGGCGGCGTCGGGGTCGTCCGGGTCCACCGGGGTGCCGTACGGCCAGAGGGTCACCAGCCGGCCGTGCAGCGGCCGCGGGTCCGGCGTGAGCGGGGGCAGCAGGACGTCCGGGAGGCGGGCGGCGACGGCGAGGCGCGCGGCCAGCCCGGCCGGTGCGGTGTCCGGGGCGTGGGCCTTCGCGACGGTGCCGGCGTGCCGGACGACGGTGGCGTCCGGGCGGTCCGCGAGCGTGACGGTCCGCGCACCGCACGCGCGGCCGGCCGCGCCGGGGTGCGCGGCGTCCTCGGCCAGCGCGGCCAGCGCGGCCGGCAACGACGGAGACGACGGGAGCGCGGCTACGGCGTCAGCGGTCACGGGGTCCTCGGTGGGCCGGGCGCGGGTATGTGGGCTTGAGCCTACGCGGAGGCCGGCGGCCCCGGTGCCGGACCCCGGACGGGCACAGCAATGCCGGCGCAGCTCCCCAGCTGCGCCGGCATCTGTGCCGTCCGCCGCACCCCCGTCCCCACGGGGTTTCATGGGTGGATGTCCCCGCCCGGACCGCTCTTCCGGGCCTGGGGTCGCCGCTCAGCGCCCCAGCATCACTCCCACGGACGACGCTTGTGCGGCCACTGTCTCCCAGCCGTCGAAGACGAGCAGGAGCAGAGCCGCCAGGGGGAGGGCCATGAGCGTCGCCACCACAGGGTGACGGCGGCCCGTGCGGCGGTGGCGGAGCGCTGGGCGCCGCCCCCGGATGCGGACGAGTGTCCGCGGTGCCGTGTGGGCCATGGTCCCTCTCCCGACCGGTTCCGTTGTGCCTGTACAGCGGCGAGTGCCTGACCTCGGGGGAGGAGTGCCGTACCCGCCGCTCGACCTCAAATCTAGGCGCGCGGCACCCGGTCCACGTCATGCCCTCGTACCGATTCGCGGGCCTCCCGGAGGATGAGCCATGACCTGCGGACTACTCCCCTGGGTGGAGACGGAAGGTCAGCTCTCGGGGTCTTCCCGGAGGGGACGCCCGCTCCCGCCGGCTTGCTCCGAGCTGTCCTCGCGGGGCACCGGCTGCTCGACCAGGGCCAGCACACGGGTCGCCATGAAGCGGGCGGTGCGGACCACGGAGCCGTTGCGGGTGACTTCGCTCACTTCGACCACGCCCCGGCGCACCGCCGTCTCCACCCGGCGGCCCGCCCGGCTCGCCACCACCTCGTACGTCCTCGTCGTGTCCCCGGCATCCACGACTATCTCCACACGGTCACCCTTCACGGGCTCAATCCCCCTTCTGTGACGGCTCGTTGGTGTCACAGGGTTCTCAAAGCCACCGCTGCGGACGGCTTCCTGACCACCCTTCAAGTGTCCCACCCGGGACTGACAATCCATCGGCCCGAGAGGGCGCGGCCTCTGCGCGCCGACGGCCGGGGAAACGTAAGCTGTGCCACGTCACACGGACCGGGCAGCGGGGATGGACATGGCGATGATGCGCCTGAGGCGCGAGGACCCGCGCGTCGTCGGCTCGTTCAGGCTTCACCGACGGCTGGGCGCGGGCGGGATGGGCGTCGTCTACCTGGGCTCCGACAAGAAGGGGCAGCGGGTCGCCCTGAAGGTCATCCGGCCGGACCTGGCGGAGGATCAGGAGTTCCGGTCGCGGTTCGCCCGCGAGGTGTCGGCGGCGCGGCGGATCCGGGGCGGGTGCACGGCGCGGCTGGTGGCGGCGGACCTGGACGCGGACCGGCCGTGGTTCGCCACCCAGTACGTGCCCGGGCCGTCCCTGCACGACAAGGTCGCCGACGAGGGACCGCTGGGCGCCGCGGAGGCCGCCGCGGTCGGCGCCGCCCTGTCGGAGGGCTTGGTCGCCGTGCACGAGGCGGGCGTGGTGCACCGGGACCTGAAGCCGTCCAACATCCTGCTGTCCCCGAAGGGGCCGCGGATCATCGACTTCGGCATCGCCTGGGCGACCGGCGCCTCCACGCTCACCCACGTCGGTACCGCCGTGGGCTCCCCCGGCTTCCTGGCGCCCGAGCAGGTGCGGGGGGCCGCCGTCACCCCGGCCACCGACGTGTTCTCCCTCGGCGCGACCCTGGCGTACGCCTCGACCGGTGACTCGCCCTTCGGGCAGGGCAGTTCCGAGGTGATGCTGTACCGGGTGGTGCACGAGGAGCCGCACCTGGACGGCGTGCCGGACGCGCTGGCCCCGCTGGTGCGGGCCTGTCTGGCGAAGGACCCCGAGGACCGGCCCAGCACGCTGCAGCTGTCGCTGCGGCTCAAGGAGATCGCGGCCCGTGAGGCCCAGGGCCTGCCCGACGTCCGCCCGCCCGCGCCGCGTGCCGCCGAGGCGGACCGGCCCACCGGGCGGCTCGTGGAGACCTACCCGGAGCAGATGCGCGCCCAGCGCCGCCCGCAGACCTCGCCGGGCGCCCCGGTGCAGCGCGGCGGTGCGCCGGGCCGGGGCGGCATGCCCGCGCGCGGGGGCGGCGGATCGCGGGGCGGCGGTGTCCCGTCGCGGCCGGGCGCGGCGCGTCCCACTCCGGCGCCGCGCGTCGCCGGTCCGCGCTCGGGCGGCGCGAGCCGTTCCGGGCCGCGCGGTGCCGGCGGGCGTCCGGCGCCGCGGCCCACGGGCTCCGGACTGCGGCCGGCCAATCCGCGGCTGCTGCGGCAGCGGCTGTTCGTGTTCGTCGTGGTGACCTTGCTGGTCGCGCTCGGCATCGCCGTGGCCCAGGGCTGCCAGGGACCCGCGCGCGGGCTGGGCGGCACGCTCGAGCGGGTCGTCCAGCGCTCCCACGCCGCCGGGCAGCCGGCCGAGCGGGCCGCCCCGCCGCGGAGCGGGCAGCAAGCGGAGCCGTCGCGGTGACCGGACGGCGGCCGGCCGTGCCAGGCGCTCAGACCTGCGGGCGGCCGGTGGCGACGGCGTAGAAGGCGACCGCGGCGGCCGCGCCGACGTTCAGGGAGTCCACGCCGTGGGCCATCGGGATGCGCACCCAGGAGTCGGCGGCGGCCAGGGCCCGGGCGGACAGGCCGTCGCCCTCGGCGCCGAGCATCAGCGCCACCCGGTCCATCCGGTGCGGGGCGGCCTCGTCCAGGCTCCCGGCCTTCTCGTCCGGGGTGAGCGCGAGCAGGGTGAAGCCGGCCTCGCGCACCGAGTCGAGGCCGCGGGGCCAGGTCTCCAGGCGGGCGTAGGGCACGGCGAAGACCGCGCCCATCGACACCTTGACGCTACGGCGGTAGAGCGGGTCGGCGCAGTCCGGGGAGAGCAGGACGGCGTCCATGCCGAGGGCGGCCGCCGAGCGGAAGATCGCGCCGATGTTGGTGTGGTCGTTCACCGACTCCAGGACCACGACCCGGCGGGCGGAGCCGAGCACCGCGGCCGCCGTCGGCAGCGGCTTGCGCTGCATCGAGGCGAGGGCGCCGCGGTGCACGTGGTAGCCGGTGACCTGTTCGGCGATCTCCGGCGTGACCGTGTACACCGGGGCCTCGGCCGCGTCGACCACGTCCCGCATGGCGTCGATCCACTTCGCCGACAGCAGCATGGAGCGCATCGCGTAGCCCGCGTCGCCGGCCCGTCTGATGACCTTCTCGCCCTCGGCGATGAACAGGCCCTCGGCCGGTTCGCGCCTGCGGCGCAGTTCGACGTCGGTCAGGCCCGTGTAGTCGTGCAGACGCGGGTCGTCGGGGTCGTCGACGGTGATGAGATCGGCCACGGGGTGATACTGCCTTGTCCTGGGTGGGGGCGCCGCCGGGTGGTGCCGGCGGCCGGAACGGCCGGGGACGGGGTACGTCACCGGGTGGGGCGGGCGTGATCAGGCCTGGGTGGCCGGGCCCACCGTCACGACCTGGCCGATGACGATGACCGCGGGCGGGCGCACGTCCTCGGCGCGTACGGTCTCGGCGACGGTGGCCAGGGTCGCGTCGACGCGGCGCTGGGCCGCCGTCGTGCCCTCCTGCACCAGGGCGACCGGGGTCTCGGGCGACCGGCCGTGGGCGATCAGCGTCTCGGCGATTGTGCCGATCTTGTCGACGCCCATCAGGACGACCAGCGTGCCGGTCAGCCTGGCCAGCGCGGCCCAGTCGACCAGGGACCGCTCGTCGTCGGGGGCCACATGGCCGCTGACCACGGTGAACTCGTGCGCGACCCCACGGTGGGTGACCGGGATGCCCGCCGCGCCCGGGACCGAGATGGAGCTGGAGATGCCCGGGACGACCGTGCAGGGGATGCCGGCCTCGGCGAGCGCCTGGATCTCCTCCATGCCCCGGCCGAACACGAACGGGTCGCCGCCCTTGAGCCGGACCACCGACTTGCCCTGCCTGGCGTGCTCGACCAGCGCGTTGTTGATGGCCTCCTGGGCCATGTAGCGGCCGTAGGGGATCTTCGCCGCGTCGATGACCTCGACGTGCGCGGGGAGTTCGGCGAGCAGGTCGCGGGGGCCGAGGCGGTCGGCGATGACCACGTCGGCCTCGGCGAGGAGACGGCGGCCGCGGACCGTGATCAGGTCAGGGTCGCCGGGACCGCCGCCGACCAGGGCCACGCCCGGTGTGCGGGTGCGGTGGTGCGGGGCGACGAGGGTGCCGTCGCGCAGACCCTCGACGACCGCGTCGCGGACGGCGGCGGTGTGCCGCGGGTCGCGGCCGCGCGCGTCGGTGGTGAGCACGGCGACGGTGACACCCTCGCTGTGGCCGGTCGCCGGGGTCCAGGCGGTCGCCGCGTCGGCGTCGTCGGAGCGCACGCACCACACGCGGTGCCGCTCGCCCTCGGCGGAGGCGGCCGCGTTGGCCTCGGGGTCGCTGGTGGCGATGAGGGCGTACCAGGCGTCGGCCAGGTCGCCGGTCGCGTAGGGCCGCCGCTGCCAGCTGATCTCGCCGGCGTCCGCCATCGCCTCGACGGACGCGGTGGCCTCGGGCGACACCAGGAGGACGTCCGCGCCCGCCGCGATCAGGGCCGGCAGGCGGCGCTGGGCGACCTGCCCGCCGCCGAGGACGACCACGCGGCGGCCGGAGAGGCGGAGGCCTACGGGGTAGGCGGGATGTTGGGCCATGGAGGTACGGCTCCTCATGCGGGCATGCGGTGGGCGCTGCGGCTTCGGAGCAGCCCTGACGTGCGGATTTTAGGGTGCGGGTGGCGCCCGCGGCACGGGTGGTCCGGCTGGTGAACACCGGACCGCCCGTGCGGCGGCGGCTACTTCTCGGTCACGCCGGCCGAGTCGAACGTCGCGACCTCGTGCATCGCCCGGGCCGTGCTCTGCACCAGGGGCAGCGCCAGCAGGGCGCCGGTGCCCTCGCCGAGGCGCAGGTCGAGGTCGACCAGCGGGCGCAGGCCCAGCTTGTTCAGGGCGGCGACGTGGCCGGGCTCGGCGCTGCGGTGGCCGGCGATGCAGGCCGCGAGCACCTCGGGCGCGATGGCGCGGGCGACGAGCGCGGCCGCGCCGGCGCTGACGCCGTCCAGGATGACCGGCGTGCGCAGGGAGGCGCCGCCGAGCAGCAGGCCGACGATGGCGGCGTGCTCGAAGCCGCCGATGGCCGCGAGGACGCCGATCGGGTCGGCCGGGTCGGGCCGGTGCAGTTCCAGGGCGCGGCGCACGACCTCGGTCTTGCGGGCCAGCGTCTCGTCGTTGATGCCGGTGCCGCGGCCGGTGACCTCGGCCGGGTCGGCGCCGGTGTAGACGGAGATCAGCGCGGCGGACGCGGTGGTGTTGGCGATGCCCATCTCACCGGTCAGCAGTGCCTTGTTGCCGGCCGCCACCAGGTCGCGGGCGGTCTCGATGCCCACCTCGACGGCCTGCTTGGCCTCCTCGCGGGTCATCGCGGGGCCGGTGGTCATGTCGGACGTGCCGGCGCGGACCTTGCGGGGCAGCAGCCCGGGGGTGGCCGGCAGGTCGGCGGTGACACCCACGTCCACGACGCACACCTCGGCACCCACCTGGTTGGCGAAGGCGTTGCAGACCGCTCCCCCGCCCAGGAAGTTGGCCACCATCTGGGCGGTGACCTCCTGCGGCCACGGGGTGACGCCCTGGGCGTGGACCCCGTGGTCGCCCGCGAAGACGGCGACGGCCGCGGGCTCCGGGATCGGCGGCGGGCACTGCCGGGACAGCCCCGACAGCTGCGCGGAGATGATCTCCAGCATGCCGAGCGCCCCGGCCGGCTTGGTCATGCGCTTCTGCCGCTCCCAGGCCTCCCCGAGCGCCTTGGCGTCCAGCGGGCGGATCTGTGCGACGGTCTCGGCGAGCAGGTCGTGGGGTTCCTCTCCGGGCAGGGCGCGGCGGCCGTACGTCTCCTCGTGCACGACCCAGGACAGCGGGCGGCGCTTGGACCAGCCGGCCTGCATCAGCTCGGGCTCGTCCGGGAACTCGTCGACGTACCCGACGCACAGGTAGGCGATGACCTCCAGGTGCTCGGGCAGGCCGAGGGAGCGGACCATCTCCCGCTCGTCGAAGAAGCTGACCCAGCCGACGCCGAGGCCCTCGGCGCGGGCGGCGAGCCAGAGGTTCTCCACCGCGAGGGCGGCGGAGTACGGCGCCATCTGCGGCTGGGTGTGCCGGCCGAGGGTGTGGCGGCCGCCGCGGGTGGGGTCGGCGGTGACGACGATGTTGACGGGGGTGTCGAGGATGGCCTCGATCTTCAGTTCCTTGAACTGCTTGGCCCGGCCCTTCGGCAGCGACTTGGCGTACGCCTCGCGCTGGCGCATGGCCAGTTCGTGCATGCTGCGCCGGGTCTCGGCGGAGCGGATGACGACGAAGTCCCACGGCTGCGAGTGACCCACGGAGGGCGCGGTGTGGGCGGCCTCCAGGACGCGCAGCAGCACCTCGTGCGGGATCGGGTCACCGCGGAAGCCGTTGCGGATGTCCCGCCGCTCGCGCATGACCTTCAGGACGGCTTCGCGCTCGGCGTCGTCGTAACCGGGCGCGGCCGGGCCGGTGGACTGTCGTGCCTCTGCCACTGCGGCCGTGCTCTCTTCCAGGTCCTGCGGGTCGGCGCCCTGGGTGTCCAGGTCGTCCGCGTGCTGTACGACGCCGGCGGGGGCCGGGTCGCCCTCGCGGGGGGCGGGGACGGCGGGGGGCTGCGGCTCCCGGAGCGCCTCGGCGGCCGGTGCGTGCGCGGCCGCGGCGGGGGGCTGCTGGGCCGGGAGGACAAGGGGGTGGGGCGGGGTGGGTGCCAGGTGGGGACTGGTCGGTACCTGGCCCTCCACCGCCACGAACTGGCCCAGGGTCCGCTCCGTGGGCGCCTCCGGCGGAACGGCGCCGGGGAGGTCCTGCCCGGTCTCGCTCTCGGGGGCGGGCTCCTCGGCGGGCCACGGCTGCGCGGGCTCGGCGGCGGGTGCCTGCTCGGGTACCAGTACGGCGGCCGCCGCCGGGTCCCCGGCCGGGTCGTGACCCAGCTGCGGCCCCTGGGCCTGCGCGGCCGGCTCGGCGAGCACGGGGGCGGCGGGCCCCACGGGGTGCTCCGCGGGCTGTTCCGCCGGTTCGGCGTCCGCGGCCGGCGCGAAGGCGACGACCACGTTCTCCGGCGCCTCCTGCACGGGGAGGGGGTGCGGGGGCTCGGGCTGGAACTCGGGCCCGGCCTCGGGCTGGAACTCGGGCTCGGCCTTGGGCAGCGGGAGTTCGGTGAGCTGCGGCGCGGTCTCGCTGTGGGGCTGCGGGGGCTCCGGGGCCCCGGCGGCCGGTTCCGGGACCTCGGCGGCCGGTTCCGGGGTCTGCGGGATCCCGGCGGTCGGCTGCGCGGCCTCGGGCAGCGTCTCCGGCGCGGGCTGCGGGCTCTCCGGCACCTCGGCGACGGGTTCCGGGGTCTGGAGGGCGTCGGCCTCGGCGTGCGGTGCGTCGGCGGGGGGCTGCGCGGGCTGGAAGGGCTCGGCGGTGAGGTGCGCGGGCTCGGTCTCCAGGGGTGCCGCGGGGGCGTCGGTGACGTCGGTGGCGTCGTCCACGAGTGGGACCGGGACGTGCGGCGCGGCCGGGGCGGGCTCGGGCTCGGGCTCCAGCGTGCCGAGGGTCTGCGGCGCCGTCGCACCGGGCTCTGCCGCCTCCGTAGCCGCAGTGGGCTCGGTGAGTACGGCGTCGGCGGCGTCAGGGACGTCGGCGGTGTCGGTGTACTGCGGTTGCGCGAGGGACTGCGGTTCCGCGAGGGACTGCGCCTCGGGAGCGAAGGCGTGCGGGGCAGGGGCGTCCGCCGTCTCCGCCGGGGCCGGTGCGCTCTCCGCCGGGGCCTGGGCGGCCTCGGGCGCGACCACCGGGTCCGTGGCCTCGGGCAGCGGGACGGCGGCGTCCTCGGGAGCCACCTGGAGCGGCAGCGGCAGGCCGGCCTCCTGGGCCGCCGCCGGGACCGGCGTGCTGTCGGCGGTCCGCACCGGGCCCGCCGCGAAGCCGGTCTCGGCCTGGGCGGCGTACGCCTCGTCGGAACCGGGCGCGAACTGCGCGGGGACGGCGTCCGGCTGCTCCGGCTGCGCAGGCTCGTCGTGGGCCGTCACGGGGGCCGGGTCGGCCACGGGCGGGACAACCGTTTCGGCAGCCGGTGCCTGGGAGCCCGCCTGGGGCTCGGGCGTCAGGGGCGCCGCGGGCGGCTGCGCCGCACCCCAGGGAGCCGCGCCCTGCGGGGCGGTCTGGGACTGGGCGTCCAGGTACTCCTGGCCGGTGGCCTGCGGGCCCGGCTGCCGCACCGGGGCGCCGGCCGGACCGCGGTCGGCGAGGGAGCGGACCGGGCTCGCGGAGGCGTCCGGGATCGGCGGGCCGAGGTGCAGCGGGCGGCGCGGGGCCTGCGGGGCCGTCAGGTCGTGCGGGGCGGACAGGATGGGGGACGGCGGCACGGACACCGGGCCGGTGCTGGGCAGGCGGACGCCGCCGAGGTCGACCGAGCCGCTGTCGCGGCCCGCCGTCTCGTGCGGGCCCGGCTCGTGGACGGCCTCGACGACCGGTTCCGGGGGCGGTGGCGGCACTTCGTTGCCCCACGCGCCCTGGGCACCCGGCAGCAGCAGGTCTTCGTCCTCGGCCGGGGCTTCGGAGAGGTAGGTGTACACGCCGTGTGCGGGGACGCCCGGCTGTTCCACCATGCCTGCGCTCTCCGGCAGCCCCTCGCCCGGGACCTGGCCGGTGTCGGTCATGCGTACCCCTCGCCCATCGGTTAGTGCTTCTACGACCAGCTCACCCGGAACGGCGCACCGACCGCCCCGCAGTGAAGAACGAGCGGGCGTGCCCAGCGGCACGAACGACCCGCCCGGAAAAGGCGACAAAGCCATTCAGTGGCATTGTCCCGGCCGTTGCGCCGTCGCGACAGCATGATCCGCGACAGCCCGCTGTGGACTGCGCCACGTTGCGCGTCCTCCGGTTCCGCCGTACCACACCCACCCAAGACGAGCGCGCTTTCCGGACATTGATGAACGAAGTCCCGGGCCACCGGTGCGGTACAACGATCGGCCAGCCTACCGCGCGCGGTACGACAACAGGATCACGGGGCGCTCTCGGCTGTCCCCGGCCGCCGTCCGGCGGCCGCCGCTCAGCGGGAGGCGTCGCGCGGCGGCAGTTCCCCGGTGAGCAGGAACGCGACGCTCCGCTCGGTCTCCGTCCAGTCCCGGGTGTCGAGTTGGACGGACTGCACCAGGGCGCACTCGACCCTGTAGCCGTGCTCGGTCAGGTCGCGGCCGACGAGTTCGGCGGCGTCGCGGGTGCCGGCGTGGGTGACGATGCGCTGCGGGCGGCGGTCGGCGACCGCGGAGACCACGGCCGCTCCCCCGCCGCCGATCCGGACGACGTCCGGTTCGGGCAGGTCCTCCAGGACGTGCGGGGCGCTGCCGTGCACGATCTGCAGCTGGACGCCGAACCGGCGCGCGGCCGCGTCGGTGCGGGCGCAGGCGGCGGGGTCGCGGTCGACGGCGATGACGGCGGCCCCGGCGCGCGCGGCCTCGGTGGCGAAGGCGCCGCCGGCGCAGCCGATGTCCCAGACGAGGTCGCCGGCGCGCGGTCCCAGGCGGGCGAGCTGGGCCGCGCGCAGCAGTTCCGCCTCGCCCTCGCCGAGCCCGCCGCCGTACGCCTCGCCGGGCTGGGTCCAGCCGCGCGGCTCGGTGCCGGGATCGCGCCCCGCGATCCAGCCGCCGTCCTCACCCGCCCCGGCCGGTCCGCCGATGACGATGACGACGTTCGGGTCGCGCCAGGTGTGGTCGGCGGCCTTCTCGGAGGTGACAACGGTGACCCGTTCGCGCTCGGTGCCGAGTTCCTCGCAGATGACGAACGTGCGGGGGACGCCGTCCAGCAGCAGGCCGAGTTCGGCGGGGCCGGCGCCCGGCGCGGTGAGGACGGCGACCTTGGTGTGGGACCGGCACACGTTGACGGCGCGGCGCAGGGTGCGTGGGTGGGCGACGACCACCTGGGCGTCGTCCCAGGGCATGCCGGCGCGGGCGAAGGCGGCGGCCACCGGGGAGACGCCCGGGACCACCTCGACCTCCAGGCCGAACTCCGGCGCGCGCAGGGCCCGTACGACGCCGAAGAAGCCGGGGTCGCCGTCGGCGAGGACGACGGCCGTGCCGCGGTGGGCGGCGACGCGGCGGGCGGCGAGGGCGAGGCTGCCGAGCCGGACGCGTTCGGCGGTGGGCGGGATCTCGGGCAGTGCCAGGTGGTGGGGCGCGCCCGCCACGAGGGTGGCGGCGGCGAGGGCGGAGCGTGCCGCGGCGCTCAGCGGCGAGCCGTCCCAGCCGATCACCGTGACCCGGTCGGCCATCGTCGTCAGTCTCCTGGGGTTGCGCTGGGCGTCGGGGTACGGGCCCGCGAGGGGGCTTGGTGAGCGTACCCGCTGCGGTGCGGGGGTGTGCGCGGCGGGGCGGTGGCGCGCGCGGCGGACCCCGTCGGTTCCGGTCGGAGCGGTCCGTCGTCCCCGGTCGGAGCGGTCCGTCAGTTCCAGTCGGAGTAGGAGGTGAAGCTGCCGGTGTCGGCGAGTTCCTCGTCCGCGCCCTCCAGGTCCTCGGGCAGCAGGCTCCACACGATGAAGTCGGTGCGCGTGTCGGTCCAGGTGCCGTCCTCGGCGCGGACGTGGGCTATGCAGGCGTTGCGCAGGATGCCCTCGCTGATGCAGCCGATCTTCTGCGCGACCTGCTGGGAGGCGGTGTTGTCGGCGGCGGTGCGCAGTTCGATGCGCTCGAACTTCTGGTCGCCGAACAGCCAGTGGGCGGTGGCGAGGGCGGCTTCGGAGGCGTAGCCCTCGCCGCGGGCCCAGGGGGCGGTGACGTAGGACAGCTCGGTGGCCCGCACGCGCCAGTCGGTCCTGCTCAGCTGCACGATGCCGACCAGGCGCTGGGTGAGGAACTCGGTGACCGCGAGGTCCAGGCCGTGTCCGGCGGCGCGTTCGGCGGGCGCGTACTGGGTGATCCAGTGCCGGGCCGCGTCCTCGGTGAAGGGCTGCGGCACGTCGGTCCACGCGGCGACCTGCTCGTCGTCCATCATCTCGGCCAGGGCGGGGACATCGTCCTCGTCGAGGGGACGCAGCACCAACCGCTCCGTGCTGATGGAGATGTTGGGGAAGGTGCTGCTGGTCATGCGCCGCTCCGTAACCGTCGGGAACCTGCAGGGGCTGCTGAACTGCCCAGCATGCAGCATGCGAGCACCCGGCCGCACCACGGGGTCCACACCCGGTGAGGGCGTGGACCCGTTGCGTGGCGGCGAGTTGGCGGCCCGGACACGACCGGGGGCGCGGACCTAGAAGGAGGGGATGACCGAGCCCTGGTACTTGTCCTGGATGAACTTCTTGACCTCGGGCGAGGTGAGGAGCTTGGCGAGCTTCTTCACCCGCGGGTCCTTCTCGTTGCCCTTCTTGACGGCGAGGAAGTTGCCGTAGGGGCTGTTCTGCGCGGACTCGATGGCGATGGCGTCGGTGGCGGGCTTGATGCCGGCGGAGATGGCGTAGTTGCCGTTGACCACGGCGGCGTCCACGTCGTCCAGGGAGCGCACGGTCTGGGCCGCCTCGACCTCCTTGAACCGGAGCTTCTTGGGGTTGCCGGCGATGTCCTGCGGGGTCGCCTCGCTGCCCGCGCCGTCCTTGAGGGTGATGAGCTTGTTGGCGGCGAGCAGCTTCAGGGCGCGCGCCTCGTTCACCGCGTCGTTGGGCAGGGCGACGGTCGCGCCGCTCTTGAGGGCGTCGGTGCTCTTCACCTTGTGGGAGTAGAGGCCGAGCGGCTCCAGGTGCACGGTGACGACGGGGACGATGTGGGTGCCGCGCTTCTTGTTGAAGTCGTCCAGATAGGGCTGGTTCTGGAAGTAGTTGGCGCCCACCGAGCCGTCCTCGGTCGCCGTGTTCGGCGCGATGTAGTCCTGGAACTCCTTGACCTCCAGGTCGAGACCGGCCTTCTTCGCCAGGTTCTTCTTGACGAAGTTCAGGATCTCGGCGTGCGGGGTCGGGCTCGCGGCGACGACCAGCGGGCCGCTGTAGTCGGCGGAGCCGGAGTCGGAGTCGGAACCGCAGGCGGACAGCCCGAAGGTGAGGGCTCCGGCGGCGAGGACGGCGGTGGTGATCTTGGCGGTGTTACGCACGAAAAGTGCCTTTCCTGAGGGTGGTGCGGCCCCGTCATGGGTGAACGGGGAGTCGGTGGGGGTCAGGCGGCCTTGCTGATGTCGGCCGCCGCGGGCTCCTTGGCCTTGAGCAGGCGGAGCCGGGGAGCGGGACCGGAGCGGCCACCGCGGGAGTGCAGGGCGCGGGCCGCGTGGTCGCCGGCAAACTGGATCAGCGAGATGGCGACCGCGAGGACGGCGACGGTGATCCACATCAGCTCGGTCTCGAAGCGCTGGTAGCCGTAGCGGACGGCGAGGTCGCCGAGACCTCCGCCGCCGACGGTGCCGGCCATGGCGGAGTAGCCGATGAGGGCGACGACCGTGGTGGTGGTGCTGGCGATCAGCGAGGGCAGAGCCTCGGGGATCAGGACCTTGCGGACGACGGTCCAGGTGCTGCCGCCCATGGCCTGCACGGCTTCGACGAGCCCGCCGTCCACCTCGCGGACGGCCGTCTCGACCAGCCGGGCGAAGAACGGGATGCCCCCGATGGCGAGCGGTACGACGGCGGCCGCGGTGCCGATGGTCGTGCCGGTGACCCAGCGGGTGAAGCTCATCAGCGCGACCATCAGGATGATGAACGGCATCGACCGGCCGATGTTCACGACCTGCCCGATCACCTTGTTGGCGACGACGTTCTGCACCAGGCCGCCGCGGTCGGTGAGCACCAGCAGCACGCCGAGCGGAAGCCCTGCGACGACGGCGATCAGGGTGGACCAGAGCACCATGGAGAGCGTCTCGCTACACGCCTGGGACAGCAGGGGCTGCATCTCGGACCAGGTCACTTCGCACCTTCCTTCACCAGTTGGGTCTCCTGGCCCTCCACACCGACGACCTCGATCTGCAGACCCTGTTCGCGCAGGAAGCCGACCGGCACGACGTTGTCCTCGTAGCGGCCGGGCAGTTCGATCCGCATGCGGCCGATCTGGAGTCCGCCGACGGTGTCGATGGCGGCGCCGAGGATCGATATGTCGATGTTGTAGGTCCGCGACAGCTGGGAGATGACCGGCTGGGTGGCGGCCTCGCCGTGGAAGGTGACGTCGAGGACGGTGCGGTCGGCGCCGGACGCCTCGCCGCCCACCGGGAACAGGGCGGCGGCCAGCTGGGAGCCGGGGGTCGCCAGCAGTTCGCTGACGGTGCCGGACTCCACGACGCGGCCCCGCTCCATGAGCGCGGCGGAGTCGCAGACGGTCTTCACGACGTCCATCTCGTGGGTGATGAGCAGGACGGTGAGGCCCAGTTGCCGGTTCAGGTCGCGCAGCAGGTGGAGGATGGAGCGGGTGGTCTCCGGGTCGAGGGCGCTGGTGGCCTCGTCGGAGAGCAGCACCTTGGGGTCGCCGGCCAGGGCGCGGGCGATGCCGACGCGCTGCTTCTGGCCGCCGGAGAGCTGGGCGGGGTAGGCGCGGGCCTGGTCGGTGAGCCCGACGAGGTCGAGCAGTTCGAGTGCCTTGCGGGACCGCTCCCGGCCGGAGATGCCGAGGATTTCCAGCGGGAGTTCGACGTTGTCCTGGACGGTCCGCGAGGACAGCAGGTTGAAGTGCTGGAAGACCATGCCGATCCGGCTGCGCGCCCGGCGCAGTTCCCGGCCCGCGCGGGGTCCGCGGCCGGCCAGGGCGGTGAGGTCCTGTCCGTCGACGGTCACGGTGCCGGAGGTGGGGCGTTCCAGCAGGTTGACGCAGCGGATGAGCGAGGACTTGCCGGCACCGGACTGCCCGATGACGCCGTAGACCTCGCCCTCGCGGACGTGGAGATCGACGCCGTCGACGGCGGTGACCTCGCGACCGCGGGAGCGGTAGACCTTGGTGAGGCCCGAGGTGGTGATCACGTGGGTTTCCGTCACTGTCGAGTGCGCGGGCGTGGGTGTGCCCGGGCACGGGTGCATTCGGTCGGGAACGCGGCACGGTTCTCGCGTGGGCGGTCGAACCGGGAGAACGGGAGAACGTCGTGTGCGCGGGGGCGGCGTCGGTCGCCGGCGCCCTACGAACGGCGCGGGACCGGCCACGGCTCTCGCTTCGGGGCGCGAGGCTCAGGTGGTGCGGGGGCCCTCTAGCAGGCGCACATTCGGCACATTCGACCCGTACAACGAGCACCGGGCGTCAGGGTCGCCTCGGTCGCAAGGGTGCGGCAGCTCGTCGTGGTCATGCGATCAGTAAAGCAGACGTACGGTCCTGACAGGACGCCGCTGTCCGGATACTGGACAGCGGCGGACAGGGTCAGCCCCGGGCGGAGAGTTCGACGCCGCCCGCGGTGACCAGTGCGGACAGGGCCGACAGGTCCGGCACCACCAGGTCGGCGACCAGCTCGTGGGCCGGGTGGGTTGTGGCCAAGGCCACGGTGGTCATACCGGCCGCGCGGCCCGCCGCGAGTCCGGCCGGGGCGTCCTCGAAGACCACGCAGCGGGCCGGGTCGGCGCCGAGCTGCCGGGCGGCGAGCAGGTAGGGCTCGGGGTCGGGCTTGCCGCAGGTGATGTCGTCGGCGGATATCAGCGTCTTGGGCCGGATGCCGACCGCCTCCAGCCGGGCCTCGGCGAGCCGCCGGGTGGCGGAGGTGACGACGGCCCAGCGGTCCGCGGGCAGCGCGTCGAGCAGCTCCCGCGTCCCGGGCAGCAGCCGTACGCCGCCGTCCGGCACGTCCTCCACCTCCAACTGCTCGACCCGCGCGACGGCTTGCGCGACCAGGTGCGCGGGCAGCAGGTCGGCGACGATGTCCACGGCCGGGCGCCCGTGCAGCTCGACCCGCCGGAACTGCTCGGCCGTGATGCCGTACTCCCGCGCCCAGCGCGTCCAGCAGCGCTCCACGGAGTCGAGGGAGGAGACGAGGGTGCCGTCGTTGTCGAAGAGGAGGGCCTGCGCGTGGATCGTCATGGTCCAGACCTTACGGCGTTCGGCGGGGGCGGCCGCATCCGGCCTTTTCCGCCGTAATAAGGTCACGGCATGCTCACTGCCCTGACCCTGGTGACCGGGGTCGCCGCGCTGCTGCTCGCCGCCTGGTGCGGCTGGGCCGCCTACCGGGACCAGCCGACCAAGGACTGGCACTTCACCGGAATGGCCGTGGTCTCGCTGCTGGCGCTGGCGCAGCTGGCGATCGGGATCGTGCAGCTGGCGCGGGGCGAGAAGCCCGAGCAGGGCACGACGATCTTCGTGGCGTATCTGCTGGGCGCGTTCGCGTGCGTGCCGGCGGCGGGACTGATGTCGCTGGCCGAGCGGACGCGCTGGGGTTCGGTGACGGTGGCCGCGGGCGGTGCGGTGCTGGCGGTGCTCGAAGTGCGGCTCTACGACATCTGGGGAGGCTGAGGTGACGGCGGCGCAGGACAAGCCGACCCGGTTGATCAGCGGACCGGGCATGCTCCTCGTCTGGTTCTACGGCGTGATGGTGGTCGGCGCGGTGTCGCGCTCCGCCTACCAGATCGCGACCGGCTTCGACCGGGCACCGCTGGCGTACTCGCTGTCCGCGGTCGCCGGGGTGGTGTACGGGTTCATCACCTACACCCTGGTGCGCGGCGGGGAGACCGCCCGCAGGGCGGCGCTGGTGTGCTGCGCCGCCGAGCTGGTGGGCGTGCTGGTCGTGGGGACGTGGACCGTGGTCGAGCCCTCGGCGTTCCCGGACGCGACCGTGTGGTCGGACTACGGGATGGGGTACGTCTTCATCCCGGTGCTGCTGCCGCTGTCGGCGCTGTACTGGCTGCGCCGGGCGCGGACCGTCACGCGGTAGTGGCGTAGGCGCCGGCCGGCTTCTCCAGAATGATCATCGGTACGCCGTCCGTGCCCTCGGACGTGCCCACCGTCTCGTAGCCGACGCGGCGGTACAGCCGCAGGTTGCCCTCGCTGCGGTGGCCGGTGAAGAGGCGGAACCTGGTGGCGCCGCGCTCGCCTTCCAGCGCCGCCTCGGCCGCGCGCAGCAGCCGGGCGCCGATGCCGTGGCCCTGGAGACGGGGGTGGACGCAGAGCTTGCCGATGGCGGCGGCGCCGTCCGCGGTGACGCTGCCGCGCACCGAGCCGACCACTTCCTCACCGAGCCGGGCGACGAACACGCAGTCGCCGGCGACCTCCTGGCGCACCGACTCCAGGCTCTGGACCAGCGGGTCGATGCGGTAGTTGCCGTACAGCGCCGCCTCGCTCTGGAAGCACAGGTACTGAAGCTTGAAGATCTCCTCGGCATCCCGCTCGGTCGCCACCGAGATGGTCACGCTCATGCCCATGTGCGCACGCCTCCCGCTCACCTGATCGCCTGTCGTCCCCCACTCCTATCCCCGCGCCTGGCGCGCCGCAACCTCCGGCGGGAGCAATCGACGCAGACATCCCAGGCATCTGGAACGTTCCGGGCCGAGACTGCCCTGTGAGATACCCAACTCCCCCGCGATCTCGCGGTAGGTGAGGTCCTTCGGGGAGAGCAGCGCCTCCATCAGCCGGGGGCAGCGGCCGGGCAGCCGGCGCACCGCCTCCCGCAGTGCCCGGTGCCGGGCGGCGGTGAGGACGAGCTGTTCGGGCCCGGGCCCGGTGTCGTCGGCGGGCTCGGCGGCGTAGGGCCGCTCGATCCTGGTCGTCCGGCGGCCGCGGCGCGCCTCGGCGCGCACGGCCCGGCGCAGCCAGCCCTCGGGGTCGCGGGGCGGTCCGGCGCTCTCCAGGCGCTCCAGCAGCCTGACCCAGACCGCCTGCTCCAGGTCACCCGCCTCACCGCCCGAGGCATGGGCCTCCGCGGAGGCCTCGGCGGTGAGCAGGGGGCGCAGGGCGGTCACCAGATCGTGGGTCACATGCGAAACGACGTGCCGCCCCGGACGCGGGTTCCGGGGCGGCGGCCGGTCACCCCGAACGGGGTGCCGCGGGACTCGGGTGTTGACGCGGTGGCTCAGCCGCCGAGGAAGTCGGCGCGGGCGAGCACGCCGGTGTCGGCGTTGTCGGTGAAGACGCCGTCGATCCCGGTCGCGAAGTACGTCCGGAAGGCGCCGAAGACGTCGCCGTAGCCGTCCGCCGCGCCGCCCTTGCGGAACTCCGCGGGCAGGAAGGGGTTCTCGTTGCGCATGGTGTAGGGGTGCAGGATCAGGCCCACCTTGTGGGCGTCGGCGACCAGGGTGGTCGGCTCGGCCAGGGTGTTGTCGGCGTTCCGGGGGATGACGAGGTCCAGCGTGGGACCGATGCCCTGCGCGTAGCCCGCGATCTCCCTGAGGCCCTTCGGCGTGATCAGGTCGGCGACCGTGCGCGGGTCGCCCGCGTCGACGAAGTCGAAGGGCCGGCTGCCGGCCGACGACAGCAGCACGACCAGCGGGTTGTCCACCAGCCGGTTCAGCCGCTGGATGCTGGTGGGCTCGAAGGACTGCAGGACGACCGGCGCGTTCCGGCCGTCCTTGCCGTGCCGTCGCAGCAGCTTGGCGACCCGCTCCTCCAGGGGCAGGCCGAGCTTGCGGAAGTAGGTGGGGTGCTTGGTCTCGGGGTAGATCCACACCTGCTTGCCGCGCCTGCGGGTCTGCTCGTCCTGCCACGCCAGGACCTCTTCGAAGGTGGGGATCTGCCAGTGGCCGTCGTAGAGGCTGTTGTGCGGCCGGTTGGCCGGGATGCGCTCCACCGCCCGCAGGGTCTTCAGCTCGGCGAGCGTGAAGTCCTCGGTGAACCAGCCGGTGGTCGCGACCCCGTCGAGGACCTTGGTGGTCCTGCGGTCGGCGAACTCCGGATGCGCGGCCACGTCGGTGGTGCCGCCGATCTCCGGTTCGTGCCGGCAGACCAGGTGCCCATCCCGGGTGGGCACCAGGTCACCCGCCTCGACGATGTCGGCGCCGAGGTCGAGGGCCAGCTGGTAGGACCCGAAGGTGTGCTCGGGGCGGTAGCCGCTCGCGCCGCGGTGCCCGATGATCGTCGGCACCGGCAGCCCCTTCAGGCCCCGGCCCGGGCGTGGCGCCGGCCGCTTCCCGGTGGCCGCGGCGGTGCCGGGCAGTCCGAGGACCGCTCCGCCCGCGCCGAGCGCGGCCGCGCCCAGCAGCGCCCGCCGTCCCGTCGTCCGCTGCCGCCCGTCCGCATCGTGGGTGTCCATCAGCGCCTCCCGCCGTCCGCCCCGCGTCGTGTGTGCCGGCGTGCCGCCTCGGGCCGCCGGTGCGGGCCGATCGTAGGGGCGCGGTCATGACGGGCGGGAGGCCCCGGCCGGAACACCCGGGTGACGGCACATGTCCGTCCGGCGGCGGGAGGTGACGGTCCGTCGGCATCGCCGGACGCGGCCCGGGTACCCGCAGGGCGTGGCCGCGGCGGCCCCGGTGAGGCCTTCCGGGCGATGTCCGTCACACCGCCGCCGGGGCGCCGGACGCGCGCTCCGGCACGCCACCGCAGGTAAACCAGCGTCAACAGTGCGTAAGACCTCGGTGAACCGGCGATTGTCGATGTGCGCTCGCCCCGGAGCCGCGAGTAATGTCCTCACCTGCACAGAAACATATCGACCCTCGGCATCGGAGGACCCGTTGTCCCGCTTCGCGCTCATCAAGGCAGTGCTCGGACCGATCATGCGCCTGATGTTCCGCCCACAGGTGGAGGGTGCGGAGAACATCCCCGGGGACGGCCCCGTCATCCTGGCCGGGAACCACCTCACGTTCATCGACTCGATCGTGCTGCCCGTCGTGACCAAGCGGCAGGTGTGCTTCATCGGCAAGGACGAGTACGTCACCGGCAAGGGCCTCAAGGGCCGGCTGATGGCGTGGTTCTTCACCGGCGTCGGCATGATCCCGGTGGACCGGGACGGCGCCAACGGCGGCGTGGCCGCGCTGATGACCGGCCGGCGCATCCTCGAGGAGGGCAAGGTCTTCGGCATCTACCCCGAGGGCACGCGCTCGCCCGACGGCCGGCTGTACCGGGGGCGCACCGGCATCGCCCGGCTGACGCTGATGACCGGGGCGCCTGTGGTGCCGTTCGCGATGATCGGCACGGACAAGCTCCAGCCGGGCGGCCGCGGCTTCCCGCGGCCCGGCCGGGTCACCGTCCGCTTCGGCGAGCCCATGGAGTTCTCCCGGTACGAGGGCATGGACCGGGACCGCTACGTGCTGCGGGCCGTGACCGACTCGGTGATGACCGAGGTCATGCTGCTGTCCGGGCAGGAGTACGTGGACGTGTACGCCACCAAGGCGAAGGCCGCCTGAGTCCTGACGGCCGGCCGGGGTGCCCGCCCCGGCCTCCCGGAGGGCGCCGGAATCATTCCGCGCTCTCCAGCTCCTGCCCCTTGAGCAGGAACCACGCGGCCGCCGCCGCGGCCAGCAGCACCGCCGCCCCGGCGCCCGAGGCCAGGTGCAGGCCGTGCACGAAGGACCCGCGGGCGGCGTCGAGCAGATCCTGCGCGGTGTGTCCGGGCATGGCGCGCGACGCCTGCACGGCCGCGCCCAGTGACTCGTGGGCGGCGGCCGGGGTTCCGGCCGGGCCGGCGAAGCCGCGGTAGACCCCGGTGACGATGGAGCCCAGCAGGGCGATGCCCAGGGCCGCGCCCAGTTCGTACGCCGTCTCCGAGACCGCGGAGGCGGCGCCGGCCTGCTCCTTGGGCACGCTGGAGAGGATCACGTCGGCGGTCACCGTGAAGGAGAAGCCGGCACCGACGCCGACGACCAGCAGCGCGGCGCCCAGCAGCGGATAGCCGGTCGACCGGTCGAGGCTGGTGAGCACGGCCAGCGCCAGGCCGACGGCCGCCAGACCGCCGGAGACCACCGCCCGCACCGAGAACCGCCGGGCCGCGCGGCCCGCGACGAGACCGGCCGCCACCGCGCCGATCGCGGCGGGCAGTTCGGCCAGACCCGCCTCGAACGGGTGCCTGCCCTGGACGAGTTGCAGGTACTGCGAGAGGAAGAACACCAGCCCGGACAGGCCGAGAACGGTCAGCAGGTCGGCGAGGACGGCCGCGCTGAAGCCGCGCGCCCGGAACAGGCGCATGTCCAGCAGCGGGACCGGCATCATCAGCTGGCGGCGCACGAACCCGCAGAGGGCGGCCACGCCCAGCAGGCCCACCGCGAGCGACCGCGGACCCGGGCCGTGGCCGGCCGCCTCCTTGACCGCGTAGACGACGCCGATCATGCCGGCCAGCGACAGCAGCACGCTGGTCAGGTCCCAGGGGCCCGGGCTGGGGTTGCGGGACTCCGGCAGCACCCGGACGCCGACGACGACCAGGACCGCCATCACCGGCAGGTTGATCAGGAAGACCGAGCCCCACCAGAAGTGCTCCAGCAGGAACCCGCCCGTCACCGGGCCGACCGCGGTACCCGCGGAGGCGGCGGCGCCCCAGACGCCGACGGCGAGGCTGCGTTCGCGCGGGTCGTGGAAGAGGTTGCGGATCAGGGCCAGGGTGGCGGGCATCAGGGTGGCGCCCGCGACGCCGAGCAGCGCCCGCGCCAGGATCATCAGCTCCGGTGTGCCGGCGTAGGCGTTGAGGACGGAGATCGCGCCGAACGCCGTGGCACCGCACAGCAGGATGCGCTTGCGTCCGATGCGGTCGCCGAGGCTGCCCATGGAGACCAGCAGTCCGGCGATGACGAAGGAGTAGACGTCGCCGATCCACAGCAGCTGGGTGCCGGTCGGCTTCAGGTCCTCGCTGATGTAGGGGGTGGCCAGGCCGAGGACGGTCGCGTCCACGGCCACGAGCAGCACGGCGAGCACGAGGACGCAGAGCGCGAGCCAGCGGCCCGGGCGCTTGCCCGCCTCGCGCGTCACGAGCGCCGGCTGCAGGGTGCTGGTCATGGTTCCTCTCTTCTCAGGGCGCCGCCGAGCAACAGCTCGACGATCATGTGGGTGAAGTCCTTGGGGGCGACCCGGCCCTCGCTGACCGCCCAGGCGGCCGAGGCCAGCAGGCCGTACAGCGCCTCGGTGAGCCAGGCGGGGGTGAGGTCGATGCGGAACTCGCCGCTGTGCTGGCCGCGCCGGAACAGGTCCGCGATGCGCTCGTCGATCCGGGTCCAGCCCTGGTTCTGCTGCTCGCCCTCGAACAGCTGGTTCTCGGTGTAGAGGAAGGCGAGCAGACCGGCGGCGGGCTCGATCGCGCGCACCAGCCGGTGCACGGCCTCGCACGCCGGGCCCTCGTCGAGGCGGGCCGCGTCCAGTGCCGCCTCGCACTCCGCGATGCCGAGCGCCTCCAGCGCCCGTACGAGCGCGTCGCGCCCGGCGAAGTGGCGGTGCAGCGTGGCCCGGCTGATCCCGGCGGCTTTGGCCACCTCGTCCATCGTGGCGGTGGACTTGCGGGTCAGCAGGGCGGCCGCGCTGCGCAGCACGTGGTCACGATCCAGAGCCATGAGACAAGGATAGCCCATGTGAGACATTTTTGTCTCACTACGGGCATGCATGGCTCAGACACGCGCGGCGGGCGTGCGTCGACCCGGGCGGCGGCCGGGGGCGGGGGGCCGGTCAGTGCCAGGGAAGCTGTGCGCGCCGCTCCCAGTAGGCGCGCGGGTCCTCGGCGAGCGTGCCGAGCCGGGCGAGCTGGTCGTCGTCGAGGTCGGCCACGGCGGCGTGCAGGTTGGAGCCGAGCTGGGCGACGGTCGCCGCGCCGGAGAGCACGACGCCCGCCCAGGGCCGGCGCAGGACGACGCCGAGGGCGACGGCGTCGCAGCCGAGGCCGGTCTCCTCGGCCACCGCGCGCAGGGCGCCGGGGGCGTGCGCGCCGGCGAGCCGGCCGTTGGCCACGCCCTCCTTGACGATCACCGTCAGCCCGGCCGCGTGGGCCTCGGCGAGCGCGGGACCGGCCGAGGTCTCCAGGAGGTTGTACGTCGACTGGACGGTACGGAAGAGGGGCGCGCCGTCGGCCGTCACGGCGAGGGCGGCGCGGATCGCGTCGGCCTGGGCCGGGCCGCTGGTGGAGAAGCCCACGGTCAGCCCGGAGGCGGCGGCCTCGGCGAGCCGGGCGTGCAGGTCCTTGTCGGTGAGGGCGGGGCTGTCCGGGGTCACCGAGTGGATCTGGTAGAGGTCGAGCCGGTCGCCGAGGAGCGCGTCGGTCTCGGCGCGCTGGCGTTCGTACGCGGCCAGACTGTGGTCCTTGACCTCGTGCCGCTCGGCGTCGGTGGTCCAGCCGGCGGTGTAGGTGTAGCCCCACTTGCTGCCGACGACCACGTCGCCGACGTCCGGGCGGGCCGTCAGCCACTCGGCGAGGAACTCCTCGGCGCGGCCGTAGGAGCGGGCGGTGTCGACGTAGCGCACGCCCTGGGCGTAGGCGGCGTCGAGCAGCTCGTGCGTGCGGGTGCGCAGCGCCTCGACGCTGCGCTCCGCCGGGAGGTCCGCGTCGCGGCCCAGGGTGAGGTAGCCGGGGCGGCCGACGGCGGCCAGGCCGAGGCCCAGGTGGCAGGTGGGGGTGGTGGCTGCGGCCAGGCGGGCGAAGGGCATCGCGGGCTCCGTTCGGTCGGCTCCGTGCTGCTGCCGACAACCTAGGGCCTGTCGTTCGGATCAGGTCGGCGACGCGAGGCGTGGCACGCACATCCGCCGAACGACAGACCCGGACCCGCGACCCCCCGTCCGCTACTTCTTGGCGTCCGCCCAGGTGTGCTGTGCCGCCACGTCCGCCTTGATCTCGGCGAGCTGGACGGCGACCGCGCTGGGAGCGGTGCCGCCGCGGCCGTCGCGGGAGGCGAGGGCGCCGGGGACGTTGAGGACGGTGCGCACCTCGGGGGTGAGGTGGGCGGAGATCTTCGCGAACTGCTCGTCCGTGAGGCCGTCCAGCTCCTTGCCCTCGGCCTCGGCGACCTTGACGCACTCCCCCGCGACCTCGTGCGCGACCCGGAACGGCACGCCCTGCCGGACCAGCCACTCGGCGATGTCGGTGGCCAGGGAGAAGCCGGCCGGGGCCAGTTCCTCCATGCGCTCGCGGTGGACGGTGAGGGTGGCGACCATGCCGGTGAAGGCGGGCAGCAGCACCTCCAGCTGGTCGCAGGAGTCGAAGACCGGCTCCTTGTCCTCCTGGAGGTCGCGGTTGTAGGCGAGCGGCAGAGCCTTCAGCGTGGCCAGCAGGCCGGTGAGGTTGCCGATCAGCCGGCCCGACTTGCCGCGCGCCAGCTCGGCGATGTCCGGGTTCTTCTTCTGCGGCATGATCGACGAACCCGTGGAGAACGCGTCGTGCAGGGTGACGAAGGAGAACTCCTTCGTGTTCCAGATGATGATCTCCTCGGCGATCCGGGAGAGGTTGACCCCGATCATCGCCGTGATGAAGGCGAACTCGGCGACGAAGTCGCGGGAGGCCGTGCCGTCGATGGAGTTGGCCACGCTGCCGTGCTCGAAGCCGAGGTCCTTCGCCACCGCCTCCGGGTCCAGGCCGAGGGAGGAGCCCGCCAGGGCACCGGAGCCGTACGGCGACACGGCCGTGCGCTCGTCCCACTGGCGCAGCCGCTCGGCGTCCCGGGACAGGGACTGCACGTGGGCGAGGACGTGGTGGGCGAAGAGCACGGGCTGGGCGTGCTGGAGGTGGGTGCGACCGGGCATGGCCACGTCCGGGTGGTCCTCGGCGAGGCCGATCAGCGCGTCCTGGAGGTCGGCGATCAGGCCGCCGATGATCCGGGCGTGGTCGCGCAGGTACATCCGGAAGAGGGTGGCGACCTGGTCGTTGCGGGAGCGGCCGGCCCGCAGCTTGCCGCCGAGGTCGGGGCCGAGGCGTTCGAGCAGGCCGCGCTCCAGGGCGGTGTGCACGTCCTCGTCGGCTACGGTGCCGACGAAGTCGCCGGCGGCCACGTCGGCCTCCAGCCGGTCGAGCCCGTCGAGCATGCGCGTCAGCTCGTCGCCGGTGAGGAGCCCGGCCGTGCGCAGCACGCGCGCGTGGGCGCGGGAGCCGGCGATGTCGTAGGGCGCGAGCCGCCAGTCGAAGTGGACGGACGCGGACAGCTTCGCCAGGGCCTCGGCGGGACCGTCGGCGAAGCGGCCGCCCCAGAGCCGTACGTCACCGCTGTTGCTGCTCACTTGCGTGCTCCTCGGGGGTTACGGGTGTGGCGCCGCCTCCCCGCTCGGGCAGGAGCGGGGAGGCGGGCGGGTGTCAGGCCGGTGCGGGTCGAGGTGTCGCTCGGACCGTGCGGCGCCCTACGCGAGGTCGCGCTTGGCGGCGATCTTCGACGACAGGCTGTAGATGTCGATGAAGCCCTTGGCGGCGGCCTGGTCGAAGGTGTCGCCGGTGTCGTAGGTGGCGAGGTTGAAGTCGTACAGCGACGACTGCGAGCGCCGGCCGGTGACGACCGCGCGGCCGCCGTGCAGGGTCATCCGGATGTCGCCGGACACGTGCTGGCTGGCCTCGTCGATGAAGCCGTCCAGGGCGCGCTTGAGCGGGGAGAACCACTGGCCGTCGTAGACCAGCTCGCCCCAGCGCTGCTCGACCTGCCGCTTGTAGCGGGCCAGTTCGCGCTCGACGGTGACGTTCTCCAGCTCCTGGTGGGCGGTGATCAGCGCGATCGCGCCCGGGGCCTCGTACACCTCGCGGGACTTGATGCCGACGAGCCGGTCCTCGACCATGTCGATCCGGCCGATGCCCTGGGCGCCGGCGCGCTCGTTGAGCTGCTGGATCGCCTGAAGGACGGTGACGGGCTTGCCGTCGAGGGCGACCGGGACGCCCGCCTGGAAGGTGACGACCACCTCGTCGGCCTCGCGGGGCGTGGCCGGGTTGGAGGTGTACTCGTAGATGTCCTCGATGGGGGCGTTCCAGATGTCCTCCAGGAAGCCCGTCTCGACCGCGCGCCCGAAGACGTTCTGGTCGATGGAGTACGGGGACTTCTTGGTGGTGGCGATCGGCAGCTGCTTGTCCTCGCAGAAGGCGATCGCCTTGTCCCGGGTCATCGCGTAGTCCCGGACCGGGGCGATGCACTTCAGGTCGGGGGCGAGGGCGACGATGCCGGCCTCGAAGCGGACCTGGTCGTTGCCCTTGCCGGTGCAGCCGTGGGCGACCGTGGTGGCGCCGTGCTTCTGGGCGGCGGCGACGAGGTGCTTGACGATGGTCGGCCGGGAGAGGGCGGAGACCAGCGGGTAGCGGTCCATGTAGAGGGCGTTGGCCTTGATCGCCGGGAGGCAGTACTCCTCGGCGAACTCGTCCTTGGCGTCCGCGACCTCGGCCTCGACGGCACCGCACGCGAGGGCGCGCTTGCGGATGACGTCCAGGTCCTCGCCACCCTGGCCGACGTCGACCGCAACGGCGATGACCTCGGCGCCCGTCTCCTCGGCGATCCAGCCGATGGCGACGGAGGTGTCCAGACCGCCTGAGTAGGCGAGTACGACGCGCTCGGTCACGGGTTTCTCCTCACAGTGCAATGGCTGACATGCATGAGTATGCAGAACTCCGCATGATTCGTCAATCCGCCACGGGGTGCGCCATCGGGTCAACGAGGGAAACCGCTTTCCGGTGGCTGCCCCCGGCCGGGGAGACTTGGCAATTCCTTAGACAGCCGAAAGGAATCCGCCGACAATCGTTGGCATGGGAAAGAACTATGAGCGCATCGACGGCAGGCTCCGCGGGTTCATCGAGGAGCAGCCCCTCTTCTTCACCGCGACCGCTCCCCTCTCCGGCGACGGCACGGTGAACCTCTCCCCCAAGGGCCTCAAGGGCTCCTTCGCGGTGCTCGACGAACACACCGTGGCCTACCTCGACTTCGCCGGTTCCCACGCGGAGACGATCGCCCACCTGCGCGAGAACGGCCGGATCACCCTGATGTGGTGCGCCTTCCAGGGCCCGCCCACCATCGTGCGCGTGCACGGCCGGGGCGAGCCGGTCTTCCGCGACGACCCGCGCTTCCCCGACCTGCTCGCGCATTTCCCCGACGCCGACCCCGACCCGCACGGGCTGCGCGCGGTGATCGTCGTCCACGCCGAGCTGGTGCGCGACAGCTGCGGGTACGGCGTGCCGTTCATGGCGTACGAGGAGGACCGCGAGCTGCACGCCAGGCGCTTCGCGCGCGAGGACGACGCCTCGCTGAGCGCCTACTTCGCGAAGAAGGAGCACATCGCGACCAGCATGGACGGCCTGCCCGGCCTCCCGCTGCCGCTGCCCCCGTCACCGGTCCGTCCCGCAGGCGGCGGCGGAGAAGCCGTCCGGGCCGGGCGGGAGGACGCGAGGGAGGACGCGGACGGGCCGACAGCGCTCACCCGGTCCTGACATCATGTCACCCTGCGGGGAGGGGACATGGAACGAGTGCGCAGGGCCCTGCTGGTCGGAGTCGGGCGGGCGCCCGCCACCGCGGGGCTGCCGGAGCCGCTGGCCGAGGCCGTCGAGGCCGATCTGCGGCTGATGAGGTCGGTCCTGGACGGGGCCGGGTACGAGGTGGAGGTCCTGCACGACGCCGGCCTCAGCCGCATCCGCGCCAAGCTCTACGAGGTCGCCTCGGACGTCCCGGCCGGCGGCACCCTGCTGCTGTACTTCAGCGGCCACGGCATCCGGGTGGGTGGCACCGACTACCTGGTCCCCGCCGACGCCAGCCCGCCCCGCGACGGCGCCTGGCGGGAGCCGTACGTGGACTCCCTGCTGCCGGCGGGCATCAGCCCGCTGCTGAAGGACTGCGCGGCCGGCACGGTGCTCTGGCTGATCGACGCCTGCCGCACCGACCTCGGCGACGACACGGTGGGCTTCGGCAACGCCATCGACAACGGCCCGCCCCAGGGCGGCTTCGCCGTCCTCACCGCCTGCTCCGCCGGCCAGCGCAGCGGTTTCACCGCCGAGGGCAGCTTCTTCACCCGGGGACTCGCCGACGCGCTCGGGCCGCTGACCCCGGCGCGGACCGTCGAGGAGGTCTTCGAGCTGGCGCGGGCCCGGACGGCCGCCGCCGCCGTCCGGCACCGGCTGGACCAGACCGCCCGCATCCGCTTCGGCACCAACGCCGAGGCCGAGACACGGCAGACGGAGATCTGCGAGGGCCGGCCGCTGCTGGAGACCTGGCTCAGGGCGGTGCGGGAGACCCCGCTGTGGGAACGCGTCCGCGCCGAGGACCGGCCCGCGCTGCCCCGGGTCCAGGAGTGCGTGGGTGACTTCGTGGAGAACTGCGCCCGCACGCTCCACCTCGCCCAGGCACGGCTGCCCCGCCCCGACCCCTGGTCCGACGAGACGTTCCCCGCCCGCCTGGTCGCCACGCTGCTGCCCCAGCTGACGCCCGCCCGGGCGGCGCTGTCCGCGGCGGAGGTGGCGTTCCTGGTCACGGCGCCGTTCCTGCGGGAGGCCGCCTGGGCCGACCGGCTGAGCCAGGCCGTCGAGATCGACCCGTACCACGGGGAGCGCCGGCCCGGCGCCGGCGCCCACCGCAGGCACTTCGAGCAGATCAGCGACCAGCACGCGCGCATCGCCCGCAAGGCGGCCCAGTGCCGCGCCCGCGGGCGGGTGGAGGACGAGACCGCGGTCACCATGTGGCTGGTGCACCGCTGGATCGCCGACCGGCTCGACACCGACGACGAGACGATGCCCCCGGGGCCCGCCCGGTCCCTGGCCGCGGCGCTGGGCGTGACGCCGGACCGGGTGCACGAGGTGGCGGAGCTGCTGTGCGCGGCGGCCTCGGGCATCGCCCATGACGAACTGCCCGACGGTCTGTCCGGGCGTCTGCCGGGCAAGGTGGTGCTGCCCGGCGGCCCGCAGCCGCTGCGGATACGCCCGCTGACCGCGCTGCTGCGGCTCGCGGCCGTGCTGGCGGTGGACGTGCGGACGTTCCCCGAGGTGGTGGCGGAGCACCTGGCCGTGACCGACCCGGTGCTGCCCGAGCACGTGGTGGCCATCGCGCACGGCTTGCGCTGGGAGCGGGAGGACACCTCGCTGCACCTGGACGCGCCCTGCCCGCACCAGGCGGTGCACGCCGCGCTGACCGAGACAGCCGACGAGGCCGACCAGCTGGCCGCCCGCATCCTGGACCTGGCCGGGGAGCTGCGCGGCCCGGAGAGCGAGCTGCTGGCGGCCGTGCCCGCCCGCGTCACCGACCGCGACCTGCGCCCCGCCCGCACCGGCGGCCAGGAGCCGTACGAGGTGCCGCTGCTGCGGTTCCACCTCGCCCAGTCCGAGGTGCGCGAACTGCTCATGGGCGAGCAGCTGTACGGCGGCGACCCGAGCCTGGCGCTGCGCGAGCTGTACCAGAACGCCATGGACGCCTGCCGGTACCGCGCGATGCGCTGGCGGTACCTGGAGAGCAGCGGCGCCCGCCCCGCCGACTGGCGCGGACGGATCACGTTCACCCAGGGCGAGGACGAGCGCGGGCGGTTCGTCGAGTGCCGGGACAACGGCGTCGGCATGAACGCGGAGCTGCTCACCCACACCTTCACCCGGGCCGGCAGCCGCTTCGAGAGCTCCAGGGCGTTCCGCCGGGAGCAGTCGCGCTGGCTGCGGCACGACCGTTCGCTGCGGCTCTACCCCAACAGCCGCTTCGGCATCGGTGTGTTCAGCTACTTCATGCTCGCCGACGAGATGACCATCGTGACCCGGCACGTCAGTCCCGACGGCATCCCCGCCGAGCACGCCCTGCGCGTCGACATCCCCAGCAGCGGCAGCCTCTTCCGCATCCAGCGGCACACCGGCCCCGAGGACGCCCTCGCGGAGGGCGGCACCCGGGTACGGCTCTATCTGCGGGAGGGGCCCGCGACCGCGGACCTTTCGTGCACGCGGGTGCTGCGCGAGCTGGTGCGGGTCAGCGAGTTCGACCTGGAGGCGGTGGACGCCGGGAAGGCCCGCCACACCTGGCGGCCGGGGGTGCTCCAGCCGGAGGCCGGAACGAGTGCCTCCGAGGCGGTGCCGGGCGTGCTGTGGTGGGTCGCCGGCGAGGGGGCCCTGCTGTGCGACGGCATCGTGACCGACCAGAAGCCCTTCGGCTACGTGCTGGACCTGACGGGGCCGCACGCGGGCCGGCTCAGCGTCAGCCGCACCGAACTCCAGGACTTCGACCGCGGCTGGGCCGAGGAGCAGTGGCGCGCGGGCGCCGCGGTACTGGCCCGGTGGCCGCAGTTGACGCGCGGCTGGCTGGCGCAGCTCGAACAGCAGAGCCTGCGCGTGGCCGAGGTGCTGGACCAGGAGTGGCGCGGCAGGGGTGTCACCGTGGCGATGAACGACGGTGATCGGCTGCCCCTGGACGAGGTGGGCTGGTTCCACTCCGACGAGAAGAGCCACGGCCCCTACTCAAGCGGCGACTTCGCCGCTCACATCAGGTCGTGGCGGGACGCGGTCCTCGGGATGCCCCGGCGCAACTCGGCGCCGCCCCGCAGTCTCGCCGGCCATCCGGTGCCGGCGCCCGGGGACGCGGACATCGCGCTCAAGGCGCCGGCGACGTGGCGCGCGGTCCTCACCTACGCGGCCGACCGGAGGATGACCGTGGCGGACGTCCTGCGCCGCATGCGCAGACTCCGCATCACCCACCCCGTCTTCTCGCCGCCGCCCACCCGTACCGGCGGGCTGTCGTGGGTTCCCGACCCGTTCGACGCGCTCGTGACGCGCACGCTGAGTGACGAGTCCGCGTCCGGCCGGTCGAGATCGTCGCGCATCGCCATGGACGGTGACCGCGTGGACGAACTGGCCGGCCTGGTCCTGGCCTCGCAGGAACTGGCCGTCCCGCTGGGGCGGCTGGTGGATTCACTGCGCCGCTGCGAACCGCTGCACTCGCTGACGGTTCCCACGCCTCCCGAGCACCATGGCGGCCATGTCTGCACGGCCGTGGAGGTCGAGACCCTCTTCACCGACACGACGTTCTCCCGCCGGCTGCGCCGCCTGTCCGGGCCGTACGACATCCGTGCGCTCTGCCGTCGTACCGGCATCCCCCTGACCGACGTGCTCGCCCGGCTGGCGGAGTTCGGCTGGCTGGGCTGGCAGGCACCCCCCGCGGCCGAGGTGACGCCCTGGCTGGAGCTGGACGAGGAGACCGGCGAGATCGTCGACCGCTTCACCTCGGCCGGGCCGGACGGGCGCCGGCGACTGGACTGGGCCGCCACCGTCTACGCCGCGGGCCTGTGGCAGGTGCCCGTCGCCGAAGCGGAACACCGGCTCGCCGAGGTCGCGTCGGCCCTGGGGCTGCTCCACGAACCGCGGTACACCAACGGCACTCTGGACGGGATGGTCGTGCCCTCCCCCGTGACCTGCGACCTCCTGATCTACCTGGTCCATGAGTTCGAGTTCCGCCTGGAGGACGGGCTCGATCTGGAAGACCTCTACTTCATGAGCGACGACACTCTGGACGACACCGAACTGGCGGAGCTGCGGGCCCTGGGCGTCAGTGCGCCCGCCGACCAGCGCCTGTGCACCGCATGGCCGACGCTGGGACTGCGCACCCGCTACGTCCTCTCCGGCCGGGACGCCGCCACGGACGAGGGAGACTTCCCCGCCGGGCGTCTCACCGCCGCGGTCCTGGTCAACGCCGCCATGCACCTTCAGGAACCGCTGGACGAGGTCTGGGACCTCGCCGTGCGGCACGCCGCTCTGTTCGGCCTGACGGGGCCGCCGTTGCCGGCCACTCTCGCCCGTCGCCGGCCCTCCACGGAACTCTGCGACGCGCTGTGCTCCTACGAGATGCGCCACAGCGACATGGGCACCCCCCGCTGGACCCGGCTCACCCCCGTCGCCCTGGCCCGTTACGCCCGCAGGCTCGCCCTCGCCCCCGCCGACGCCTACGCACAGCTGGCCGAGTACCGGGCGCTCGGCGCCGACGTCCCGGAGCTGGACGCGGCGCAGCTCGCCGCGCTGCCCGCCGAGGTGCCCGACGAATGGGACGTCGTCGCACTGTCCGCCTCGCACCGGCTGACCGGCGAGGACTCCCCCTACACCCCGCTGGACCTGGTCGGCATCGCCGCCCGCCTCGGTGAGCCGGTCTCCGACACGGTGGCCCGGATCGGGCCGTACCTGCCCCTGTTCCCGGCCCCCGGCGAGCTGCCCGTGCCCCCGGCGACGGACACCGTCCCCTGCTGGCAGGACCTCACCCTGCTCAGCCGGTACGTCGACGGCCGCCTGCCCGCGCTGGAGGGGGCGGTGGCGGCCCGGCACGTCGCGCTCGCCGCCGAGGCCACCGGCGAGAGCGAGGAGTTCGTCCGCGACCGGCTGCGGCTGTACGCCCCGATGTTCCACCTGACGGTCCCCGACCCCGAGAGCGAGGCCCCCGCGCATGAGTGAACCGCCCGCCCCCGGCCACGACTTCGACGTCCGCTACGCGGAGACGGACGTGGGCCGGACGGCCGCCCCGTTCGTCCGGCGGCCCTCCGCCGACGGCCACGGCATCGTGGTCGAGGGCGCCTGCCCGCGCTGCCACGGCAGGACGGTCACGGAGTACCGGTACGGGGCGCCCGGCACCGGGACGAAGGGGCTGCGGAGCTGGTTCGCCGGCAAGCACCCCGAACCGGACGCCGCGGCCGACGCCGGTGCCCTGGCCCGGGAGGTGCACTTCTGCGAGTGCGGGCACCCGCATCCCGAGCTGCCGCCGGACGCGCCCTTCACCGGTTGCGGCGCCAGCTGGCGCATCGCCGCGCCGGGCCCGGGCGGGGCGGCGTGAGCGCGCAGTCCGACCGGCGCTGGGCGGCGCTGGCCCGCGACCTGGAGTTCTCCCAGCTCGCGGAGTTGCGGAAACAGGCGGAGGGCTGGCGTACCGGGCTGACCGGGCTCACCGCGCTGCTGGCGGTGCTGGTCACGCTGAAGGGCCGCGACGACCTCTCCCAGCTGCCGTCCGGGGCGCGGCACACGGCCACGGCGCTGCTCGGCGCCGCCTTCCTGCTGCTGGTGGCCGGCTCGGTGCTCGCGGTGCGCGCCTCCCACGGCCGCCCCGGGAGCCGGGTGCTGCTGGCCGGGCAGGCCCTGCGGGAGTGGACCCGGACCGAGACGGAGCGGGTGACGGGGGCCCTGCGGGGCGCGGCCGTGTGCTGTGTGAGCGGGGTCGTCCTGGTGAGCGGCGCGGTCGTGGTCGCCTGGACGGCCACCGCGGCACCGCCCGGCCACCTGGTGCGGGTGACGACGACGAGCGGCGGGCTGTGCGGGGAGTTCCTGGGCGCCGGCCCGGACGGTGTGGTGCTCGAGCCGGAGGGCGGGCGGCGGATGGTGCTGCCGGTGCGGACGGTGGCGTCCGTGGTGCCGGTCGCCGAGTGCGCGGCCGGCTGACGCTCCCCCCACCGCTGCGCCGAGGGCGCCGGAGAGCCGGTCACAGGTCCCCGTCCCGGCCCTCCCCGAGCGGCAGCCGCACCGAGAACGTCGTCGCGCCCGGCCGGCTCGCCAGCTCCACGCCGCCCCCGTGAGCCTCCGCGACCGCCGCCACGATCGACAGCCCGAGTCCGGCTCCGCCGCCGGAGGCGCCCGGGCGGCGGCGGTGGTCGGCCCGGGTGAAGCGCTCGAAGACACGGGGCTGGACGTCCCGCGGGACGCCGGGGCCGTCGTCGTGGACGCGGAGGGTCGCGGCCGTGGCGTCCGTCTCCAGGGACACGGTCACCTCGGTGCCGGCGGGGGTGTGCAGGCGGGCGTTGGCCAGCAGGTTGGCCAGGACCTGGTGGAGGCGGTGGGCGTCGCCGGTCACCGTCACCGGCTCCTCGGGCAGCTCCAGCGTCCAGCGGTGTGCGCGGCCCGCGGCCCGGGCGTCCGTGACGGCGTCCAGGACCAGGTGGGTGAGGTCGACCGGCCGGCTCTCCAGCGGACGGCCGGCGTCCAGCCGGGCCAGCAGCAGCATCTCGTCGACCATCTCGCCCATGCGCGCGGACTCGGCGGCGATCCGGTCCAGGGCCCGGGTCACCTCCGGCGGCACCGGACCCGGGTGCAGCAGGGCCAGTTCCGCGTGGCCGCGGACCGAGGCGACCGGGGTGCGCAGCTCGTGGCTGGCGTCGGCGGCGAAGGCGCGCAGCCGCTCCTCGCCGGCGTGCCGTTCGGCCAGGGCGTCCTCGATGTGGCCGAGCATGCGGTTGAAGGCGGCGGCGACCTGGCCCACCTCGCCGCGCGGGTCGGTCTGGGGCGCCCGGGGCGGCAGGGTCACCCGGCCGCTGGCGAGCGGGAGTTCGCTGACCCGGGTGGCCGTCGCGGCGACCCGGCTGAGCGGGCGCAGCGACCAGCGCACCCAGAGGGCTCCGGTGATGCCGGCGGCCGCCAGGGCGAGGCCGAGGACGACGGCGGCGACCAGTTCGAGGCGTTGCACGGCGGCCCGTACGGGTTCCATGGGCAGCCCGGTGACCAGCACGTCGCCGTCCCTGCCCGGCCAGGCGGCGAGCCGGTAGTCGCCGAGGCCGGACAGGCACACGGTGCGGCCGGCGCCGTTCGCCGGGAGGGCGGCCAGGGCGGCGCGGTCGGCGGCGGTCAGGGAGACGTCGAGGTCGGGGTCGGCGCCGCTGGGGACGACGGCCGCGTGGGTGACGGTGCCGTGCAGCAGGCGGGCGCCGAACGTCTCGGCGGCCTGGCGGCGGGTGTCGCCGTGCTCGTCGCCGTCGTGGTCGGACCGTTCCACCCGGCCGTGCTCCAGGCTCTGCGCGAAGGCGGGCCCGGTCTGCCGCAGCTGCTGGTCGAGCCGGCGGGTGAGGAAGCCGTTCAGCTCGACGACGGCGGCCGCGCCGACCGCGGCGCAGCTGACAGCGAGCAGGACCACCAGGCCCGCGATGAGCCGGCCGCGCAGGGTGTGCGGGACGCGCGGGCGCAGCGGTCGCAGCAGCCCGCGCAGCCGGGCGGGCACGGTCACCGGGTCACCGGCTTCAGCACGTAGCCCGACCCGCGCACCGTGTGGATCATGGGTTCGCGGCCCGCGTCGACCTTCTTGCGCAGGTAGGAGATGTACAGCTCGACGACGTGGGCGCGGCCGCCGAAGTCGTAGGACCACACGCGGTCGAGGATCTGCGCCTTGCTGAGCACCCGGCGCGGGTTGCGCATGAGGAAGCGCAGCAGTTCGAACTCGGTCGGGGACAGCTCGATCAGTTCGCCGGCCCGGGTGACCTCGCGGGCCTCCTCGTCCATGACGAGGTCGCCCACGGTGAGCCGGGGCCCCTCGTCCGGCCGGCGGGCCATGCCGGCGCGGCGCAGCAGGCCGCGCAGCCGGGCGACGACCTCCTCCAGGCTGAAGGGCTTGGTGACGTAGTCGTCACCGCCCGCGGTGAGGCCGGCGATGCGGTCCTCGACGGCGTCCCGGGCGGTGAGGAAGAGCACGCACACGTCGGGCTTCACCTCGTGCAGGCGGCGCAGCACGGCGAAGCCGTCGGTGTCGGGGAGCATCACGTCGAGGACCACGGCGTCGGGCAGCAGCTCACGGGCGGTGGCGACCGCGGCGGCCCCGTCGCCGGCCGCGCGCACCTGCCAGCCTTCGTAGCGCAGGGCGCCGGTGAGCACCTCGGCGAGGTCGGGGTCGTCGTCGACGACCAGGACGCGCAGCGGGGTGCCGTCGGGTCGGGTGAGGGCCGGTCGGCCGGAACGGGTGGTGTTCATCGCGTCCACCAGCATCTCCCCCGGCGGCGGGCCGGAGGTACCCGGGCCCCTCTGAGTTCCCTGTGAGTGCGCCGGGAACGGGCCCGCTCAGAGGTCGCTCAGAGGTTCACCGCGCACAGTGGACCGGCCGGACGGAGCGAGCCGGACGGAGAGAGGACGGACACATGACGACCGTGCAGGAACGGCGGGCGGCGCCACCGGTGACCCCCCTCGCGCGGCGCTCCGCCGCGGGGCCGGTGCTGGCCGTGCTGTGGGCCGGGGCGGCGGCCGTGGTGGCACTGTGGTGGTCGGACACGGCCTCCGTGGTCGGCGCGGCGGGCTGGCTGACCGGCGCCGGGCGGATCGCCGGGCTGCTGTGCGGCTACGCGTGCGCGGTGCTGGTGGGGCTGATGGCGCGGGTGCCGCTGCTGGAGGTCCGCATCGGCTCCGACCGGGTGGCCCGCTGGCACGCCATGGCCGGCCGGTACACCGTCTGCCTGCTGGTGGCGCACATCGGGCTGACGCTCGCCGGGTACGCCGCCCAGGACCGGGCCTCGCTGTGGCACGAGACGGTCACCGTCGTCCTGGACTACCCGGACATGCTGCTCGCCACGGCCGGCACGCTCGCCCTGTTCGCGGTGGGCATCACCTCGGCCCGGGCCGTGCGCCGGCGCACCAGCCACGAGTTCTGGTTCTCCGTCCATCTGCTCACCTACGCGGCCGTCTTCCTCGCCTTCTTCCACCAGGTGGCCCTCGGCAACGAATTCACCGGCGACGCGGTCGCCACCGGCGCCTGGTACGCGCTGTACCTCGGCGTGGCCGCCCTGGTGCTGTGGTTCCGCGTGCTCACCCCGGTACGGCTGAACCTGCGGCACCGGCTGCGGGTGGAGTCCGTACACAAGGAGGCGCCGGGGGTGTGGTCGGTGGTCGTGCGGGGGCAGCGGCTGGACGAACTGGGCGCGCGGGCGGGGCAGTTCTTCCGCTGGCGGTTCCTCAGCGAGGGCATGGGCTGGACGTCGACGCCGTACTCGCTGTCGGCGCCGCCGCGCCCGGACCGGCTGCGGATCACGGTCAAGGCGCTCGGCGACCACAGCGCGGCCGTACCGCTGCTGCGCCCGGGCACCCGGGTGTGGGCGGAGGGCCCGTACGGCGCGCTGACCGCGGACCGGGCGGCCGCGCGGCGCACGCTGCTGATCGCGGCCGGGGTCGGCGTCACCCCGCTGCGGGCGCTGTTCGAGACGCTGCCCGGAGAGGTCTCCCTGCTGTACCGGGCCCGCGGCGCCGAGGACCTGGCCCTGGGCGGCGAGCTGGAGGCGATCGCGCGGTGGCGCGGGGGGCAGGTGCGGTACGCGCTCAACGGGCCGCAGGGTCAGCGCCCGGACCTCGGCGCCCGGGCGCTGCTGGCCGCCTTCCCCGAGCTGGCCGGATACGACGTCTACCTCTGCGGTCCGCACGGCTTCGCCCGGGACGTGTACACCGCGCTGCGGGCGGCCGGGGTCCCGGACCGCCGCATCCACCACGAGTCGTTCGAACTGTGAGGCGGCACACGTGCACGCGTTGAACAGGAACCGCCCGCTGCGGCGGATCGTACTGGCCGGTGCGGCCACCGTCTCCGGGATGGTGCTGCTGCTGTCGCTGAAGCCGCACACCGCGCCCGGCATTCCCGTGAGCGCGGCCGCGCCCGCCCCCTCGGCCGGCGCGAGCGCCCCGGCCGGCAGCGGCGGCTCCACCGCCTCCGGCTCGGGCGGCACGCCGTCGCCGGGGACGCGGACCGTCACCGGCAGCACGGCCCAGACCCGCTGGGGCCCGGTCCAGGTGCGGATCACCGTCTCGGGCGGCAGGCTCACCGACGTGACCGCGCTCACCTACCCGACGGAGAACCCGCGCGACCAGGAGATCAACAGGTACGCCGTCCCCCAGTTGCGGCGGGAGGCGCTGGACGCGCAGAGCGCGCAGATCGACACGGTGTCGGGGGCGACGTACACGAGCGACGGTTACCGGCAGTCACTCCAGTCCGCGCTGGACTCGGCGGGTCTCTGAAGACTCGGCCGACGGCTGAACACCCGGCGGGCGCGGCACGTATCTGTGGGCCAAGGGTCAAGTCCCCACGGAGGAACCGTGACCACCACGATCGCAGGCGGGCGTGCCGCCCGCCGACAGACGATGCGCCGCATCCGTCCGCGCCGCTCCCCGGCCGTCCCCCTGCTCCTCGCCGTGTGGGCGGGCGCGGTGGCCGTGCTGTGGCTGTGGTGGCACGACACGCCGTCCATCGCCGACGACGGCGGCCGGATCCTCAACGCGGGCCGGATCACCGGGCTGCTCGCCGGGTACCTGATGGCGCTGGTGGTGCTCCAGATGGCCCGCGTCCCGGCCCTGGAGCGGCGCGTGGGCTCGGACCGGGTGGCCCGCTGGCACGCGATGAGCGGCCGCTACACGCTCTGCCTGGTACTCGCCCACGTCTTCCTCACCATGTGGGGCTACGCGCTCCAGGCGGGCCGCTCGCTCGGCGACATCGTCCAGCAGACCACGGACTCCGTCACCCAGCTGCCGGACATGGGCAAGGCCGCGATCGGCACCGCCCTGCTCGTGCTGATCGGGCTGGTGTCCATCGGCGGAGTGCGGCGCAGGATGCCGTACGACACCTGGTACCACGTGCACCTGCTGACGTACGCGGCCGTGTTCCTGACGTTCTGGCACCAGATCACCACCGGCAACGACTTCGCCCTGGAACCGGCCGCCAAGACCTTCTGGTACGGGCTGTACGGCGCCGTCACCGCGCTGGTCGTCTGGTTCCGCATCCTCACCCCGGTCCGGCTGAACCTGCGGCACCGGATGCGGGTGGAGGCGGTCGTCGAGGAGACGCCGGGCATCGTGTCGGTGCTGATCGGCGGGCGCAGGCTGCACCGGATGGGCGCGGAGGCCGGGCAGTTCTTCCGCTGGCGCTTCCTCGCCCCCGGGATGCGGTTCAGCTCGCACCCGTACTCCCTGTCGGCGGCGCCCCGCCCCGACATGCTGCGGATCACGGTCAAGGCGATCGGCGACCACAGCGCCCGGCTGCGCGAGCTGGAGCCCGGCACCCGGGTGTGGGCGGAGGGTCCGTACGGCGCGCTCACCGCCCAGCGCCGCAGCCGGGGCAAGGTGCTGCTGGTCGCGGGCGGGGTGGGCATCACGCCGATGCGCGCGCTGTTCGAGACGCTGCCCGGCGCGGCCGGTGACATCACCCTGCTGTACCGGGCCAACAGCACCCAGGACCTGGCGCTCTGGGACGAGCTGGCGGCCATCGCCGAGGAGCGGGGCGCCCGGCTGATGTACGCGGTCAACAGCCCCGGCGGGGAGCGGCCGGACATCTCCGCGGACAACCTCCGGCGGAAGATCCCGGACGTGGACCGCCACGACGTGTTCATGTGCGGCCCGCCCGGGTTCGCGCAGCAGGTGTACGAGGCGCTGCGCGGCGCGGGAGTCCCCGCCCGCCGCATCCACCACGAGTCGTTCGAGATGTGAGCGACCGCACGAGCAGGAGCTGGAAGCGATGAGGAAGAGCCACCCCGTGCGGCGGGCCGTGCTGGCCACCGCCGCCACGGTGTCCGGTGTCGTGCTGCTGCTGTCGCTGAAGCCGTCCTCGGACCCGGCCTCGGCGTCGGCGGCCGGCGCGGCACCGCAGCAGACCGCGGCGGCCCAGGAGTCGCCGCAGGGCGGGGCCCGGGCCGCGGGCTCCACCACGGTGACCGGCGACGCGGCGCAGACGCAGTACGGGGCCGTGCAGGTGCGGCTGACCGTCAAGGACGGCCGGATCACCGCGGCGGAGGCGGTGCAGGCGCCCAAGGGCGGCACCAGCGACCAGAAGACGGCGCTCGCGGTGCCCCGCCTCAACCAGGAGGCGGTGGCGGCGCAGAACGCGCGGATCGACGCGGTGTCCGGCGCGACGTACACCAGCACCGGGTACCGCACCTCGCTCCAGTCGGCGCTGGACAAGATGCGGACCGCCCCGGCCGCGTCGCCCGCGGCCTCCCCGGGGGCGTCCTCCGCCGCCGGGGCGGGGCAGGCGCGGGGCCAGGCGCGTACGGTGACCGGGAAGACCGCGCAGACCCAGTACGGGCCGGTGCAGGTACGGATCACCGTCAGCGGCGGCCGGATCACGAAGGCGGAGGCGGTGCAGGCACCCCGGGGCGGCACCAGCACCCAGAAGACCGCGCTCGCGGTGCCCCGCCTCAACCAGGAGGCGGTGGCCGCCGGCAGCGCGCGGATCGACTCCGTCTCGGGGGCCACCTACACCAGCACCGGCTACCGGCAGTCCCTCCAGTCGGCGCTGGACCGGGCCGGTGGCTGAGACGGGCGCCGGGGCGGCGCAGGCTCCCGCCGCGGTGCGCCGGGCGGAGGAGGTCATGGGGACGGTCTTCTCCTTCGACGTCCGCGGCGGGGAACCCGGTGCCGTGCGCGCCGCCCTCGACGCGGCGGTCGCCGGCCTGCACCGGGCCGACGAGGTGTTCAGCGGCTACCGGGACGACAGCGAGCTGTCCCGGCTGGCCCGGGGCGAGCTGGACGTCGCCGCCTGCTCCCCCGAGGTGGCCGAGGTGCTGGAGCTGGCCGCGGAGGCGGAGCGGGTCAGCGAGGGCTGGTTCAGCCCCCGCTACCAGGGGCCGCTGGACCCGACCGGCATCGTGAAGGGCTGGGCGGCCGAACGGGCGGCCCGGCTGATCGCCGCGGTGGACGGGGTGTGCGGGGTCAGCGTGAACGGCGGCGGCGACGTGCAGATGATCGGCGCGCCCGAGCCGCAGCGGCCCTGGCGGATCGGGGTGGCCGACCCGCTGCGGCCGGGCGGGCTGGCGGCGGTGATCTCCGCGGCCGGCGTGAGCGAACTGTCGGTCGCCACCTCCGGCACGGCGGAGCGCGGGGCGCACATCGCCGACCCCCGCACGGGCAGGCCCGCGGTGACGGACCTCGTGGCCGTGACCGTCGTCGGCCCGCGGCTGACCTGGGTCGACTGCTGGGCCACGGCGGCGTTCGCGATGGGCTCGCGGGCCGGGCTGGCCTGGCTGGAGTCGCTGCCCGGCGTGGAGGCGCTGCTGATCACGGCCGGCGACGAGGTGCGCTGCACCGGCGGCCTGGCGGCACGGCTGGGCTGACCCGGCGACGGTGCGCCCCGGCCGGGACGACCCGCGGGCCGGCCCGGCCGTGCCGGGCCTCAGTGGCCGTTCTGGGCCAGGCGCAGGAGGTGGTCGGCCAGGGCCTGGCCGCCGGTCGGCTCCCGGCTGATCAGCAGCAGCGTGTCGTCGCCCGCGATCGTGCCCAGGATGTCGTGCAGCTCGGCCTGGTCGATCGAGGAGGCGAGGAACTGGGCCGCGCCCGGCGGGGTGCGCAGCACGACGAGGTTGGCGGAGGCCTCCGCGGAGATCAGCAGCTCCTGCGACAGCCGCCGCATCCGCTCCTCCTTCGCCGATCCGCCCAGCGGGGCGCGCGGGGTGCGGAAACCGCCCTCGCTCGGCACCGCGTAGATCAGGTCGCCGTCGGTGTTGCGGATCTTCACCGCGTTCAGCTCGTCCAGGTCCCGGGAGAGCGTCGCCTGGGTGACGCTCAGCCCGTCGTCGGCGAGGAGTTTCGCCAACTGGCTCTGCGACCGCACCGGCTGCCGGTTGAGGATGTCCACGATCCGGCGGTGACGCGCGGTGCGGGTCTGCGGCACCGCGGGGCCTGCGGCGCCCTGCTGCTCGTCGTCCTGCGCCTGACTCATCGTCGTCTCATTCTCCGGATCGTCCGTCCCCGCGTGCCGGGTGCACTGCGTCGAGGATGCCGGGCAGCGCCCGGAGGAAGGCACCCGCCTCGTCGTCGCCGAGGTTCAGCGGCGGCATCAGCCGTACGACGTCAGGGGCGGGCGCGTTCACCAGGAACCCGGCCTCCTGAGCCGCCTGCTGCACCTGGGGCGCGAGCGGCTCGGTGAGCACCATACCCAGCAGCAGCCCCGCGCCCCGGACATAATCGATCAACGGGTGGCCCGAGGACTCGATTCCGGCGCGCAGCGTCTCGCTCTGCCGCTTGACGTTCTCCAGCAGTCCCTCCCCCGCGATGGTGTCGAGAACGGCGAGGCCGGCGGCGCAGGCGACCGGGTTGCCGCCGAAGGTCGTCCCGTGGTGCCCGGGCCGCAGCAGCTCGGCCGCGCGGCCGAAGGCGACGGTGGCGCCGAGCGGCAGCCCGCCGCCGAGGCCCTTGGCCAGCGTGACGACGTCGGGCAGGACGCCTTCGTGGGCCTGGTACTCGAACCAGTTCCCGGTGCGCCCGATCCCGGTCTGCACCTCGTCCAGGACGAGCAGCGAGCCGGTGGCGGCGGTGATGGCGCGGGCGGCCTTCAGGTAGCCGGGCGGGGGCACGACGACGCCGTTCTCCCCCTGGATCGGCTCGATGATCACCAGGGCGGTGTCCGCGGTGACCGCGGCGGCCAGCGCCTGCGGGTCGCCGTACGGCACGTGCGTGACGTCACCGGGCAGCGGCAGGAAGGGCTCCCGCTTGCCGGCCTGGCCGGTGAGCGCGAGGGCGCCCATGGTGCGGCCGTGGAAGCCGCCGTCGGTGGCGACCATGTGCGGGCGGCCGGTCAGCCGGCCGATCTTGAAGGCGCCCTCGTTGGCCTCGGCGCCCGAGTTGCAGAAGTACACCTTTCCGTCGCGGCCGAAGTGCTGAAGGAGCCGTTCGGCGAGGACGACCGGCGGTTCGGCGACGAACAGGTTGGAGACATGGCCCAGGGAGGCGATCTGCCGGCTCACGGCCTCGACGACGGCCGGGTGGGCGTGGCCGAGCGCGTTGACGGCGATACCGCCGACGAAGTCCAGGTACTCGGTGCCGTCGGCGTCCCACAGCCGGGTGCCCGCGCCGCGCACCAGAGGCAGCCGGGGGGTGCCGTAGTTGTTCATGAGCGCGCCCTGCCAGCGCGCGGTCAGTTCCTCGTTGCTCATGACTCCCCCTCGTGCTCGTCGGGCACGACCATCGTGCCGATGCCTTCGTCGGTGAAGATCTCCAGCAGGATCGAGTGCTGCACCCGGCCGTCGATGACCCGGGCGGTGTTGACGCCGTTGCGCACGGCGTGCAGGCAGCCCTCCATCTTCGGCACCATGCCGGAGGACAGGTCCGGCAGCAGTTTCTCCAGCTGGGCGGCGGTGAGGCGGCTGATCACCTCGTCGGAGTGCGGCCAGTCCTCGTAGAGTCCCTCGACGTCGGTGAGGACCATGAGGGTCTCGGCGCCCAGTGCCGCAGCGAGTGCCGCAGCCGCCGTATCAGCATTGACGTTGTAGACATGGCCGTCGTCCTGGGATCGTGCGATGGAGGAGACGACCGGGATGCGGCCGTCGGCGAGGAGCGCCTCGATGGCGCCGGTGTCGATGGCGGTGATCTCGCCCACCCGCCCGATGTCGACGCGCTCGCCGTCGATCTCCGGCCGGTGCCGGACGGCGGTGATGGTGTGCGCGTCCTCGCCGGTGAGGCCCACGGCGAGCGGGCCGTGCTGGTTGAGCAGGCCGACCAGCTCGCGCTGCACCTGCCCGGCCAGCACCATCCGTACGACGTCCATGGCGTCCTCGGTGGTGACGCGCAGCCCCGCCCGGAACTCGCTGACGATGCCGTGCCGGTCGAGGGCGGCGCTGATCTGAGGGCCGCCGCCGTGCACGACGACCGGCTTGAGGCCGGCGTGCCGCAGGAAGACGACGTCCTGGGCGAAGGCCGCTTTGAGGTCCTCGTCCACCATGGCGTTGCCGCCGAACTTGATGACGACGGTCTTCCCGTGGTGCCGGGTCAGCCAGGGCAGGGCCTCGATGAGGATCTGGGCCTTGGGGAGCGCGGTGTGCTTGCGCGTCGGATGGCTCATGAGCTGTAGGCGCTGTTCTCGTGGACGTAGTCCGCGGTGAGGTCGTTGGTCCAGATCGTCGCGGACTCGCCGCCCGCGGCCAGGTCGGCGACGATGTGCACCTCGCGGTAGCGCATGTCGACCAGCTCGCGGTCCTCGCCGACCGAGCCGTCCTTGCACACCCACACGCCGTTGATGGCGACGTTGAGCCGGTCGGGTTCGAAGGCGGCGCTCGTGGTGCCGATCGCGGACAGCACGCGGCCCCAGTTGGGGTCCTCGCCGTGGATCGCGCACTTGAGGAGGTTGTTGCGGGCGATGGAGCGGCCCACCTCGACGGCGTCCCGCTCGCTGGCCGCGTTGATCACCTCGACCCTGATGTCCTTGCTCGCGCCCTCGGCGTCGCGGATCAGCTGCTGCCCGAGGTCGTCGCAGACGGCCCGGACGGCCTCGGCGAACTCCTCGTGGTCCGGGGCGATGCCGGAGGCGCCGGAGGCGAGCAGCAGCACGGTGTCGTTGGTCGACATGCAGCCGTCGGAGTCGACCCGGTCGAAGGTGACGCGGGTGGCGGCGCGCAGCGCCTCGTCGAGCGTCTCGCTGCCGAGGTCGGCGTCGGTGGTGAGGACGACCAGCATGGTGGCGAGGCCCGGGGCGAGCATGCCGGCGCCCTTGGCCATGCCGCCGACGCTCCAGCCGTCCCCGGTGACGACGGACGTCTTGTGGACGGTGTCGGTGGTCTTGATGGCGATGGCGGCCTTCTCGCCGCCGTGCGGGCTGAGCTGCGCGACCGCCGCGTCGATGCCGGGCAGCACCCTGTCCATCGGCAGCGGTACGCCGATCAGGCCGGTGGAGCAGACGGCGACGTGGCCCGGGGCGTGGCCGCCGGCCTTGCCGTGGCCCGCGGTGTTCAGTGACTCGGCCACCTTCTCGGCGGTGGCGTGGGTGTCCTGGAAGCCCTTGGGGCCGGTGCAGGCGTTGGCGCCGCCGGAGTTCAGGACGACGGCGGTCAGCTCACCGCCCTTGAGGACCTGTTCCGACCACAGCACCGGCGCCGCCTTCACGCGGTTGGAGGTGAAGACGCCCGCGGCGGCGCGGCGTGGCCCGGTGTTGACCACGAGGGCCAGGTCCGGGTTGCCGTTCTGCTTGATCCCGGCGGCGATGCCCGCCGCCGTGAATCCCTTCGCTGCCGTGACGCTCACGGTGCCACTCCGATCGTGGAAAGTCCGGTGGTCTCGTCGAGACCGAGGGCGATGTTCATGCTCTGCACCGCGCCGCCGGCGGTGCCCTTGGTCAGGTTGTCGATGGCGCTGATCGCGATGATCCGGCGCACCTGCGGGTCGTAGGCGACCTGCACGTGGACGGCGTTGGAACCGTGGACGGACGCCGTCGCGGGCCAGTGGCCCTCGGGGAGCAGGTGCACGAACGGCTCGTCGGCGTAGGCCTTGTGGTAGGCGGCGCGCAGCGACTCCTCGGTGACCCCGTCCCGGGCGGCGGCGCTGCACGTGGCGAGGATGCCCCGGGACATCGGCGCGAGGGTGGGCGTGAAGGAGACGGAGATCCGCTCCCCGGCGGCCGCGCTGAGGTTCTGGATCATCTCGGGGGTGTGCCGGTGGCCGCCGCCGACGCCGTACGGCGACATCGAGCCCATGACCTCGCTGCCCAGCAGGTGCGGCTTGGGCGCCTTGCCGGCGCCGGAGGTGCCGGAGGCGGCGACGACCACGGCCTCGGTGCCGGCCAGTCCGGCGGCGTAGGCCGGGAACAGCGCGAGGGAGACGGCGGTGGGGTAGCAGCCGGGCACCGCGATGCGCTTGGACCCCTCCAGCGCGGCGCGGGCGCCCGGCAGTTCGGGCAGGCCGTAGGGCCAGGTACCGGCGTGCGGGGAGCCGTAGAACCGCTCCCAGTCGGCCGGGTCGGCGAGGCGGAAGTCGGCGCCCATGTCGACGACGAGCGTGTCCGGGCCGAGCTGCTCGGCGACGGCGGCGGACTGCCCGTGGGGCAGCGCGAGGAACACGACGTCGTGCCCGGCGAGGGTCTCGGCCGTGGTCTCGGCCAGCACGCGGTCGGCCAGCGGCAGCAGGTGCGGCTGGAGCGCGCCGAGGCGCTGCCCGGCGTTGGAGTTGCCGGTCAGGGTGCCGATCTCGACCTCGGGGTGCGCGAGGAGCAGCCGCAGGACCTCTCCGCCCGCGTATCCGCTCGCTCCGGCCACCGCCGCACGTACTGCCATGTCCGTCCTCCTCTGGATGGCATGACTATACGTTTCGATGCACGTTTATGCAATCCTCCCGAGTGCCGGCCTGCGGGAGCAGGACCCGGCGGGGACGTACCTGACTGCCGAGGTCGTTGACCCTGCGGGTGCGGGGGCCGAAGGGGTAGCTGCGGGCCGCGGCGTCGGCCGCGCGGAACACGGCGGCGGGGAGGACGGCGGCGATGTGCATCACGGGTGAGGGCCGAGGTCGGCGGGCTGTCCGCACGGGGCGGGCCACCGCGCGCGCCCCGGCCTGCCGCGGGCCGGTGCGCCGCCGGGTCGTAGGCTCGGTGCCATGGATGCGCTGTCGTGGCCGGTCACCGACGTACTGACCTACCTCGCCGGGCGGTGGCGGGTGACGCGGACGGTGCGTGATCTCGCGGGCGGGGCCGAGGGGCGGTTCGAGGGGACCACCGAGTTCGGCCCGCTCGAGGCCGGGGCGCGCGGACTGCTGCACCGGGAGTCCGGCATCTTCACCTGGCAGGACGTGGCCCGGCCCGCCGAGCGGACCCTGCGCTTCCTGCCGGGCGCCGCCGCGGGCACGGCCGACGTGCGGTTCGCCGACGGCCGTCCCTTCCACGACCTGGACCTGACGACGGGGCGCCACGTCGCCGAGCACCCCTGCGCGGCCGACCTCTACCGGGGCGAGTTCACGGTGCGGGACGCCGGTCGCTGGCGGACGGTGTGGCGGGTCGGCGGTCCGGCGAAGGACCTGGTGCTGAGCACCGACTACGTGCGAGGCGGCTGACCGCCTGGCCGGACGCGGGGGACCGGCCGGGGCGGCCGGTCAGCCGCGCGGGAGGTGGGCCGGGGCGCCGTCGAGGCGCAGGTTCCAGCGGCCGGCGCGGCCCGCGACGGCGGTCGCCGACAGCGGACGGACGTCGATGTTCCAGTAGGTCGAGGGCGGCGCCTTGAGGACGTACACCAGGGCGGCGCGGATCACCGAGGGCTCGGCGACGGCGACGATCCGGCCGCCGTCGTCCGCCGGGCGGGTGTCCAGCCAGCCGCCGACCCGGGAGATGAACTCCAGCAGGGACTCGCCGCCGTGCGGGGTGGCACGCGGGTCGGCCAGCCAGGCGTCCACCGCCTCCGGCTCACGGGCCATCGCCTCGCCCAGGGTCAGCCCGCGCCAGCGGCCCATGTCGCAGTCGCGCAGGGCGAGCTGCACGAGCGGGGCGTACCCCAGGGCGTCGCCGGTGGCCCGGCTGCGCGGCGCCGGGGAGCAGTAGCGCAGCTCGGCCGCCGCCAGCGGCAGCAGGCCGCCCGCGACGCGCTGCACCTCGTCCCAGCCCGCCTGGTCCAGCGGACGGGCGTCCTCGAAGCGCTCGGCCGGCTGCGGTGAGCTGCGCGCGGCGGCGACGAACGTGACCCGAAGTGGCATGCGGTGATGGTGAGCCGTGCAAGTACGCAGGTCAAGGGCCACAGCCGGGGAGTTACCGAAGGTATGCGAGGCCTTCACCCGAAACCGGCCGTCGCGGGCCGGGCGGCCGGCCGGGGGCCGCCGGCCGGTTGCAGCCGGCCGGTTGCAGCCGGCCCGGCCGCTGCTCACACTGGTGGGGTCGGTGCTGCCGCCGGTGAGCACCCGACGCCCGCCGCCGCGGTGACGGCCGTCGCCGTGCTCACGTGCATCGCCGTCACCCAACGGTCGTGATCGTGAGGAGGGCCGGCAGATATGCGCGCATCGCAGGGCGACCACCTTGTCCAGCACGGCAGGGTCGTCGGTCAGCACGACCAGGTATCCGAAGTCGTCGAGGTCATGGGCAGCGAGGGCAACCCGCCCTACCGCGTCCGGTTCGAGGACGGGCACGAGGCGATCATGTCCCCCGGCCCGGACTGCGAGGTCCGCCACCAGGAACAGCAACGGATGAGGTAGGGGGGAGACATCAGCGCGGGGGCCGCGCGGGCCGCCCGTAGTGGTCGGCGACCACCCGCGCCATCGCCCCGACCGGGTCGGCCGCCACCTCCTTGGCGGCGAAGAAGACGTGCCCGCCCACCTGCGGCCGGCCCGCCGCCAGGGTGAGGTGCCGGGACAGCTCGGCCGGGTCCTGCCAGGGCGCGGGCTGCCCGGCCGCCCCGGCCTTGTACAGGGCCTCGCCGATGTACAGCCGGGTGCCGGTGCAGTCGGCGACCCGGGCCCACCAGTCCAGCAGCGTCGCGTAGTCGGCGGCGGCGAACCCGATGTGCCAGTACAGCTGCGGGACGACGTAGTCGATCCAGTGGTTGCGCACCCAGGTGCGGGTGTCGGCGTACAGGTCGTCGTAGGTCTGCACGGCCGCCCGGGTGTCCGAGCCGCGCGCGTCGGTGGCGGCGTTGCGCCACACCCCGAAGGGGCTGATGCCGAAGGGGATTCCGGGGCGGACCCGCCGGACCCCGGCCGCCGTCTCCCGCACCAGGGTGTCGACGTTGTGCCGGCGCCAGGCGGCGCGGTCGGTGAAGCCGCCGCCGTGGGCGTCGTACGCGGCGTCGTCGTCGAAGGTCTGCCCGGGGACCGGATACGGGTAGAAGTAGTCGTCGAAGTGGACGCCGTCGACCGGGTAGCGCGCCACCGCGTCCAGCATCGCCCGCCGCACGAAGGCGCGGACCTCCGGCAGGCCCGGGTCGTAGTACAGCCTGCCGCCGTAGGGCACCACCCAGTCCGGGTGCGCGCGGGCGGGGTGGGAGGCGGCGAGGCGGGCCGGGTCGTCGTGGACGGCGATCCGGTAGGGGTTGAACCAGGCGTGCAGCCGCAGTCCCCGGGCGTGCGCCTGCGCGACGGCCGTACCCAGCGGGTCCCAGCCGGGGTCCTCGCCCTGGGTGCCGGTGAGGTACTCGGACCACGGCTCGTACGGCGAGGGCCACAGCGCGTCCGCCGTCGGCCGCACCTGGAACATCACGGTGTTCAGGCGGGCCCGCACGGCCCGGTCGAGGTGGGCGATCAGCTCCCGGCGCTGCTCGGCCGCGCTCAGGCCGGGACGCGAGGGCCAGTCGCGGTTGGTCACCGTCGCCAGCCACACGCCCCGCATCCCGGTGGCCGTGCGCGGCCGTCCGGTGGCCGCCGCACCCCACCCGGTGGCCGGCGTCGACAGTGCCGCCAGCGCGAACGCCCGGCGTGACATGCGCCCCATCGCCGCACCCCCATACGCTGCGGATCCGCTCGACCACGGATCGTCCCGCGCCCCAGGATGCCGCCACCCGCGCGATCGATCATCGATACTTGGCGGTAACGTGCACGATCGGAGCAGGCGCCGACCCGGAGGTCCTGCCGCACCACGGACAGCAGTAGCGAAGGGGACGATGTGACGGGCATCCCAGCGGCAGACATCGAGCGCATCGGAGTCGTGGGCTGCGGTCAGATGGGGGCGGGCATCGCCGAGGTGTGCGCCCGCGCCGGACTGGACGTGAAGGTCGCCGAGACCACCGGCGAGGCCCTGGAGATCGGCCGCACCCGGCTGCTCAACTCCCTGGGCAAGGCCGCCGAGCGCGGCAAGATCAGCGAGGAGGAGCGGGACTCCACGCTGGCGCGGCTCAGCTTCACCACCGACCTCGGCGAGTTCGCCGACCGCGATCTGACGATCGAGGCCGTGGTGGAGAACGAGCAGGTGAAGACGGAGATCTTCCAGGTGCTGGACCAGGTGGTGACCCGGCCCGACGCGATCCTCGCCTCCAACACCTCCTCGATCCCGCTGGTGAAGCTCGCGGTCGCCACCTCGCGCCCGGACCACGTCGTCGGCATCCACTTCTTCAACCCCGCCCCGGTGCAGCAACTGGTCGAGCTGATCCCGGCGCTCACCACCTCGGAGGGCACCCTCGGCCGGGCCCAGCTGTTCGCCGAGAAGGTGCTCGGCAAGCACGCCATCCGCGCCCAGGACCGCTCCGGCTTCATCGTCAACGCGCTGCTCGTGCCCTATCTGCTGTCCGCCATCCGGATGTTCGAGTCCGGCATCGCGGGCCGCGAGGACATCGACAACGGCATGGAGATGGGCTGCGCGCACCCGATGGGCCCGCTGAAGCTGGCCGACCTGATCGGGCTGGACACCGTCGTCTCCATCGCCAACTCCATGTACGCCGAGTACAAGGAGCCGCTGTACGCCGCTCCCCCGCTGCTCCAGCGCATGGTCGAGGCGGGCCGGCTGGGCCGCAAGACCGGCTCCGGCTTCTACACCTACGGCTGATCACGGCGGACTTCGCGCCGGCCGGTCACGGTCGGCGACGCTCCGCGGGCCCGGCACCGTCTTTCGGTGCCGGGCCCGTTCGTTTCACTCCCCGTGTGCGCGCCGGGCACGCATATGCCCGTCGCACACGCTCCCCATGCGCCCACCAGGGGAGTTGACTCCTCATGCGCATGCAAGGGAATGCGGAACCACCCGTTCGACTACGGAAAGGAGTGGACTCGTGACCCTCGGCCCGGAGCATCCCGTGGTCCATGGAGAACTCGCAGAGTTACGCCGCCGCCTCGACGTGGCCTACGCCCGCGTCGAAGGCGGGCTGGCGCTGCTCAGTCACCGCACCGAGGAGACCGCCAAGGAGCTGGAGGAGCTGAACTCCCGTATGAGTTCCCTGGAACACACCCGCTGGCCGCTGCCCTCGGTCGCCGCGCTGACGGCGCTGGGGGCGCTCGTGGTGGCGGTCTGGCAGGCGCTGGCCCATTGAACGCCGGCCGGCGAACGAGGCTCATCCGAGCCTGAGATGGTGCAGCAGGAGTAACGCGGCCGCCATGTTCGCGGCCGGGACCTCCCCCCGGGCGATCAGGTCGGGGACGAGCTTGAGGGGGACCCACTCCCGGCGGTCCGACTCGAAGTCGTCCACGGGATGCCCGGTGTACTCGCCCTCCTCGGCCCAGTAGATGTGGTGCCGGGCGTCGGTGAGGCCGTTGGACGGCTCCACGCTCATCAGGTGGTGCAGGGGTCCCGGCCGCCAGCCGGTCTCCTCCTCGAGTTCCCTGGCGGCCGCGCGGGCGATGTCCTCGCCGTCCTCGACGACGCCCGCGGCCAGCTCCCACCCCCAACTGTCGGTGATGAAGCGGTGCCGCCACAGCAGGAGGACCTCGTTGGCCTCGTTGACCACCGTCGCCACGGCCACGGGGCGCAGCCGGATGAGGAAGTGGTCCAGATGCCGGCCGTCGGGCAGCTCGACATCCGCGAGGTTGACCCTGAACCAGCGGTTTTCATACACAGTTTGTTCGTTCTGTTTCGTCCACTGCACGGTTCTGCCACCTTCCGCTGAGTAAGTGGCAATATCGCAGCAGCGGCTCCCCCGGCCTACCGGCCCCGTCCGCGGCTACAGCGGTACCCGCAGCGCCCCGTCGATCAGTTCGGCGGCCTCCGAGGTCCCGGCCGAGCCGCTGCGCACCAGGTGCTCGCGCACCGCGCGCAGCCGGTCGCGCAGGCGCTGCGACTCCATCCCGCGGGCCTGCTCGGCCATCTCCACGGCGGTGGCCACCGCCCGGTCGGCGTTGCCCCGGCGCAGCTCGATCGTGCTGAGCATGGCGAGCCGGTGCACCCGGCCCCGGTCGTGGGCGGGGTTGTCGACCGCGGCCGCCGCGTGCTCCCGGGCCGCCGCGAGTTCGCCGAGGCTCAGCAGCGCCTCGGCCACCTGGACGTTGACCAGGCCCGGTTGGACGTAGCCCGTCTCGTCGGGTTCGTGACCGCGCCGGATGCGTCCGGCGGCCGTCTCGGCGCGCCGGATGCAGGACAGGGCGCTGCTGCCGTCGCCGAGGTGGGCGTAGGCCTTGGCCTGCATCGCGTACAGGTCGGAGGCGAGGGCGGGGGTGATGTGCCGGCCGGCGGTGCGCAGGGCGGCCTCGGCGAAGGCCACCGCCTGCCGGTACTCCCGCATGAACAGCGCCTGGTTGACCAGGAGCGCGATGACATAGGCGCCCAGGCCCCGGTCGCCGCTGGCCTTCGCCAGCCGCAGGGCCTGGTGGAAGTAGCGCTGGGCGAGGCCGTGCGCGTCGGAGTCGTAGGCGCAGATGCCCGCGATGGCCACCAGTCCCCCGGTGGCGCGGTGCAGTTGGCGGCCGGTGGCGTCGGTGTAGCTGCCGCGCAGCAGCGGGGCCGCCTCGGCGTTGAGGAAGCCGACGATGCGGGTGCGGGTCGCCATGCCGCCCGCCTTGCGGTACATCTGCTCGTAGTGGGCGCGGGCGGCGCGCAGCATCCCTATGTCACCGGCGGTGACCCGGTGGCGGCCACCGCGGGAGACGTCGACGTCCTCGGGCGGGTTCTCCCACTCCCACACCGGCATCACGGCGGGTGTGCCGGTGACGGCGGGGGCGCCGAGGACGTGCGGGCGCTGCTGCTCGTCGCAGCGCCACAGGGCGGTGGCCCGTTCCACGAAGCCGGACAGGGAGGTGCCGTGCGGCGCGGCCGGCTCCCCCGGCACGCCGAGGCCGATGTCGTCCAGCGTCACCGGCCGGTGCAACCGGGCGGCGAGCACCTCGCAGATCAGGTCGGGGACCTGGCCGCGGGGCCGCTGGCCCTTCAGCCACCGGGCCACGGCGGTGTGTTCGTAGCGCAGGGCGAGACCGCGGGACCGGCCCGCCTGGTTGACGTGGGCGGCGAGACCGGCGTGCGAGATGCCCGCCTCGTCCAGGATCGCGTCGAGCAGAGTGTTGGGCTGCATGGGATTGCCCCCCGGTGGCCTGGTGCGGTCAGCGTAGTGCGTCCCGTTTCACACGGGGTGTGAACGGAGTGCCCGCATCCGCACTGTGCGCGCGCTGTCGCGCTGCGTGTCCGGCCGGTTGACTGAAATGCCTCGCAAGAGGCCGGCCGGGCCGCCTGCTCCCCCTCACACAGTGCGGTGGCCCGGCCGTCGGGTTCCGTCAACGGCCGGTGGTGGGCTGCGGGTCGTGGGCGGCGGGCCGGGTGGCGGGGCGGGTCGCGGCGGTGTGCCGCTGTCCGCGTTCGTTGCGCAGGACGAGCAGGGCGATGTCGTCGGTCGGGGCGCCGCGGGTGTGCTGGAGCAGGGCGGTGAAGACCGTGCCGAGCACCGCCTGGGGACCGGCCGCCGGACGGCGTACGGCCTCGCGCAGCACCGCGGCCAGCGGGAAGAAGCGGCCGCGGTGGTCCCGGACGTCCTCGGCGCCGTCCGTGAACAGGATCAGGGACGCGTCGGGGAGCAGCGGGCCGCAGCCCAGGACCGCCGGCTCGGGCGGCAGCGGGAACGGCCCCAGCGGAGGCAGCGGTTCGGCGTGCGACAGCGGCTCCAGGCGGTGGCCGCTGACCAGGTACGGCCAGGGGTGACCGCAGTTGAGGGCGCGGATCTCGCCGTCGTGGGTGATCTCCAGCAGCAGGACGGTGACGAACTCCTCGGCCACCGGGTGGTCCGGCTCCTGGGCGCCGGTCGCGGGGTGCTCGGCGCGGGCCCGCTCGCGCAGGTGCCGGGCGAGGGCGCGGTCCAGCCGGTGCAGCACGCCGCCGAGCCCGGGTTCGTCGTGGGCGGCCTCGCGGAAGCAGCCGAGGACGGCGGCGACGGTGCCGAGGGCGGCGAGCCCGTGGCCGCGCACGTCGCCCATCACGACGCGGACGCCGTGCTCGGTGGCGACGGCCTCGTACAGGTCGCCGCCGATGGCCGCGCCGCGGTCGGCGGAGAGCTGGGCGGCGGCCACGTGCAGTCCGTCGAGGCGGGGCGGCAGCGGTCGCAGGACGACGCTCTGGGCGGCGCCGGCGACCCGGCGGGCCTGGTGCAGCTCACGCAGCAGGGTGCGCCGGACGTGGGCTATCAGGCCGGTGCCGACGGCGAAGAAGACGGCGCTGGTGACGATCCGGGCGCCGAGGCCGTTCTGCTGGGCGAGCGGGCAGCCGAGCTTGTAGCCGACGGCCGCCGCGCCCCACGCCGTGGGCAGGCCCAGGGCGGTCAGTGCGCGGCGGCGCGGGTGGCGGCCGGGCTGGTGTGCGGTGTTCCGCCGGGTAGGTGCCCGTGCCTTGATGCGGATCATGCCGATGGCCCCCAAGTAGGCCCTGAGCGAGCGGACGGACCGACCTCGAAAGGCCGGTCCGATTCTGTCGACGGCATGCCCCGATCGGGCGGATCACCGGACCTTTTACACCCGATCGAGTGAGCTGGATCAAGAGTGTCCGCATATATGCAGGCGGGGGCGGGTGTGAGGCGGCCCGGAAAGCCGCCGGCCGGCCACGGAGGACCCGTGGCCGGCCGGACAGCCGTACTCTCCGTGCTGCGCCGCTAGCCGCGCAGCACGGCTCCCGTGCGCTCGCCCGCCAGCGCGACGGCCGCGTCCCGGGCCGCCGACGCCTCGTCGACGGTCAGGGTCCGGTCGGCCGCGCGGAAGCGCAGCGCGTACGCCAGGGACTTCTTGTCCGTGCCCAGCTGCTCGGCGTTCTCGTACACGTCGAACAGCCGGATCGCCTCCAGCAGCGGGCCCGCGCCGGTGCGCAGCGCCGCCTCCACCTCGGCGTGCGGCACGGACCTGTCGACCACCAGGGCGACGTCCTGCGTGGCGACCGGGAACGCGGAGATGCGCGGCGCCCGCACGGCGCCGCCCCCGGCCCGCTCCAGCAGGTCCAGGTCCAGCTCCATCGCGGCGGTGCGGTCGGGCAGGCCCAGCGCCTTGACCACGCGCGGGTGCAGCTCACCGGCGTGGCCGGCGATCCGCTCGGTGCCGTCGACGGTGACCGTCAGCTCGGCGCACCGGCCGGGGTGCCACGGCCCGTACCGGCCGGCGCGCACGCCCAGTTCGGCGCCGGCCTCCCGGGCCACCGTGCGGGCGGCCTCGACCGCGTCGGCCCAGTCGGCCGGACGGCCCCGGCCCCACCAGCCGGCCTGCTCACGGGCGCCGGCCAGGACGGCGGCGACGTGGCGCGGCTGCTCGGGCAGCGCGGCGTCCAGCTCCGCGATCTCCGCGTCCGTCGGGCGCCGGTCGACCGGCAGCGGGGCGGCGGTGCGCTGCTCCTGCCCCGGCAGGAAGACCAGGCCGGTCTCGAACAGGGCCAGCTCGTGCGCGCCGCGGCCGTCGTTGCGGCGCAGCGCGCCCAGCAGGCCCGGCAGCAGCGACGTACGGAGGGCGGGCTCCTCGTCGTTGAGCGGGTTGACCAGCCGGACGACACGGCGGGCCGGGTCGTCGGCGGCCAGGCCGAGCTGGTCGAAGACCTGCTCGCTGACGAACGGGTAGTTCGGCGCCTCCACGTAGCCGGCGCCCGCCAGGGCCCGGCCGACCCGGCGGTGCAGCCGCTGGCGGTGCGTCAGGCCGCGGCCCGAGGGTGCCTTGGGCAGCGTGGAGGGCAGGTTCTCGTAGCCCTCCAGCCGGATGACCTCCTCGGCCAGGTCGTTGGCCTCGCCTAGGTCGGGACGCCAGGAGGGCACGGTGACGATCAGCTCGTCCTGCCCGTACACGTCGCAGCCGACCTCCTGGAGGCGGCGTACGACGCTCTCGCGGCCGTACTCGACGCCGGCGACCTTGTCGGGGTGGTCGGCGGGCATGGCGATGGTGTGCGGCGCGGACGGGGCGATGACCTCGGTGACCCCGGCCTCGGCGGTGCCGCCCGCGAGCAGCACCAGCAGGTCGACGGCGCGCTGGGCGGCGGCGGGGGCGGCCTGCGGGTCGACGCCGCGCTCGAAGCGCCGGGACGCCTCGGAGGACAGCTTGTGCCGGCGGGCGGTACGCGCGACGGCGACCTGGTCGAAGTGGGCGGCCTCGATCACCACGTCGGTGGTCGCGGCTCCCTCGGGGTCCTCGTGGTCGGCGATCTCCGTGTCGGCGCCGCCCATGACGCCGGCCAGCCCGATGGGGCCGCGGTCGTCGGTGATCACCAGGTCCTCGGCGTGCAGGGTGCGGGTGACCCCGTCGAGGGTGGCGATCTTCTCGCCCTCCTCGGCCCGGCGGACCCCGATGGTGCCCCGGACCAGCGCGCGGTCGTAGGCGTGCAGCGGCTGGCCCAGCTCCATCATCACGTAGTTGGTGACGTCGACGGCCAGCGAGATCGGGCGCATGCCGACCTTCTGGAGCCGGCGCCGCAGCCAGATCGGGGAGCGCGCCTCGGGGCTGAGACCGGTCACCGTGCGGGCGGTGAAGCGGTCGCAGCCGGCCGGGTCGGCGACCCGCACCGGGTGGCCGAAGGCGTTCGGGGCCGGTACGTCGATCAGCGCCGGGTCGCGCAGCGGCAGGCCGTAGGCGATGGCGGTCTCGCGGGCGACGCCGCGGATCGACAGGCAGTCGCCGCGGTTGGCGGTGACGGCGATGTCGAGGACCTCGTCGACCAGTTCGAGCAGCTCGACGGCGTCCCTGCCGACCTCGGTCTCCGGCGGCAGCACGATGATGCCGTGGGTACCGTCGTCGCCCATGCCCAGCTCGTCGCTGGAGCAGATCATGCCGTGCGAGGTCCTGCCGTACGTCTTGCGCGCGGAGATCGAGAAGCCGCCCGGGAGGGTCGCGCCGGGCAGCACCACGACGACCTTGTCACCGACCGCGAAGTTGCGGGCGCCGCAGACGATCTCCTGGGGCTCGCCGCTGCCGTTGGCTCGGCCGACGTCGACGGTGCAGAAGCGGATCGGCTTCTTGAAGCCCTCCAGCTCCTCGATGCTCAGCACCTGCCCGACGACCAGCGGCCCCTTGAGGTCGGCGCCGAGCTGCTCGACGGTCTCCACCTCGAGTCCGGCGGACACGAGCTTGGCCTGGACGTCGCGGCCGGTCTCGGTGGCCGGCAGGTCGACGTACTCCCGCAGCCAGGAAAGCGGGACCCGCATCAGATCTCCATCCCGAACGGCCGGGTGAACCGGACGTCACCCTCGACCATGTCTCGCATGTCTTCGACGTTGTGGCGGAACATCAGCATCCGCTCGATGCCGAACCCGAAGGCGAATCCGCTGTACTTCTCCGGGTCGACACCGCAGGCGGTCAGCACCTTGGGGTTGACCATGCCGCAGCCGCCCAGCTCGATCCAGCCCTCGCTGGAGCAGGTGCGGCAGGGGCGGTCGGGGTTGCCGACGGACTCGCCCTTGCAGACGTAGCAGACCATGTCCATCTCGGCGGACGGCTCGGTGAAGGGGAAGAAGTTCGGGCGCAGCCGGGTCTTCATGCCCTCGCCGAACAGGGACTGGACCATGTGGTCCAGGGTGCCCTTGAGGTCGGCCATGGTCAGGCCCTCGTCCACGGCGAGCAGCTCGACCTGGTGGAAGACGGGCGTGTGGGTGGCGTCGAGTTCGTCCGTGCGGTAGACGCGTCCGGGGCAGATCACGTAGACCGGCAGCTCGCGCTCCAGCAGGGAGCGGATCTGCACGGGCGAGGTGTGGGTGCGCAGGACGACGCCGGACTCGGTGCCGCCCTCCGGGCCCTGCACGAAGAACGTGTCGGCCTCGCCGCGCGCGGGGTGGTCGGGGCCGATGTTGAGCGCGTCGAAGTTGAACCACTCGGCCTCGACCTGGGGGCCCTCGGCGACCTCGTAGCCCATGGCCACGAAGACGTCCTCGATGCGCTCCGAGAGCGTGGTCAGCGGGTGGCGGGCGCCGGGCGCGACGCGGTCGTAGGGCAGCGTGACGTCCACCGCCTCCTCGACCAGCACCCGGGCGTCGCGCTCGGCCTCCAGCTCGGCCTGGCGGGCGGCGAGGGCCTTGTTGACGGCGCCCCGGGCCATGCCGACGCGCTTGCCCGCGTCCGCCTTGGCGTGCGGGGGCAGGGCGCCGATCTCGCGGTTGGCGAGGGACAGCGGGGAGGTGCCGCCGGTGTGGGCGACCTTGGCCTCCTGGAGCGCGTCGAGGGAGTCCGCGGCGGCGAAGGCGGCGAGCGCCTCCTCGCGCATGCGCTCGATCTCTTCCGGTTTCAAGGCCTCGACCTCTACCGGGTCGTACGACTTATTCGGTGCCGACATCTCTTCCCGTGCTTCCGATTGTCCCCCAGCTACCGCTGGGAGGTGCCCCCGAGCTGATGGTCCCCGTCACCGACTCGCACAGAGAGCGGAGGGCCGTCCATGGGACACAAAGGTGCCAAAGGCCGAGTCTAACGGGGTGGAGATTGGTGTCTGCGCCCGCGGGCCGCTCAGGTCAGGTACGCCGGAGTGCTCACGGGCAACGTAAATCGGAACCTGGCGCCGCCGCCGGGGGCGCGGCCGACCGTGATGGTGCCGCCGTGGGCCTCGACGATGCCCTTGACGATGTACAGCCCGAGGCCGGTGCCCCCGCGCTTGCTGCCCCGCCAGAAGCGGGTGAAGACACGGTTCATGGACTCCTCCGGGATGCCGGGGCCCTCGTCGCTCACCGTGACCGACGTGCCGGTGTCCTCCCCTTCCCGGGGGGACGCGGCGGGCGTGATGTCGATGGTGACGGTTCCCTCGCCGTGCCGCACCGCATTTTCGATCAGGTTGCTCAGCACCTGGTCGACCTTGTCGGGGTCGGCCCACAGGGCGGGCAGCGGCTGCTCCAGGCGCAGCAGGAAGCGGTCGGCGGGCAGCCCGGCGGCGACGTAGGCCTGGATGTGCCGGCCGACGGCGGCGCCGATGTCGACGGGCTGGCGGCGCACCTCCAGCCGTCCGGAGTCGATGCGGGAGATGTCCAGCAGCTCGGCGATGAGGCGGGTGACCCGGTCGGCGTCGGCGTCGACGGTCTCCAGCATCAGCCGCTTCTGGTCGTCGGTGAACCGCTCCCACTTGGCCAGCAGGGTCGCGGTGAAGCCCTTGACGGAGGTGAGCGGGGAGCGCAGCTCGTGGGCGACGGTGGCGATCAGCTCGGCGTGGCTGCGTTCGGTGCGGCGGCGGGCCTCGGTGTCGCGCAGCGAGACGACGACGCGCCGGACCGGTCCGGTGGGCTCGGCGCGCACGTAGCGGGCGGAGACGAGGACTTCCCGGCCGCCGGGCAGCAGCAGGTTGCGCTCGGGCTGCCGCACCCGGATGGCGAGCCCGCCGTACGGGTCGGTCAGCTGCCACCAGCGGCGCCCCTCCAGGTCCTCCAGGGGCAGGGCCCGCTCCAGGCCGCGGCCGAGGGCGTCGGCGGCGCGCAGGGCTGTGATGCGTTCGGCGGCGGCGTTGAAGCAGACGACGCGGCCGTTCTCGTCGGCGACGACCAGGCCGTCGGGCAGGTCGTCGGGGTCGATGCCGGAGGCGGTGGCGGGGTCGATGCCGGGGTCGTCGGCGGGGGCGGTGCCGGGGCCGTCGTGGCGGGGCGCGGGTGTGCGGGGCGTGTCCCGCCCGTCCGGCGCCGTGCTCGTGCCGACCACACTCATCCCCGTACCCCACCTCTCAGCCGGCGCAGGGCCCCGAGCTGGTCACCTTACTAGCTCTTAGTGACCGGACGGCACCCTCCGGAGCCGCGCTGTGCGCGGGCCGACGCGTACAGACATACGGCGGCGGCGGTGGCGAGGTTCAGGCTCTCGGCCCGGCCGTGGAGCGGGACGCGGACGACGGCGTCGGCGAGGGCGCGGGTCTCCTCCGGCAGGCCCCAGGCCTCGTTGCCGAAGACCCAGGCGGTGGGGCCGCCCATGGTGCCCTTGTCCAGTTCCTCGTCGAGGTCGCGGTCGCCGGCGCCGTCGGCGGCGACGATGCGCACCCCGGCCTGCTTCAGCCCCCGCACGGCCTGCTCGACGGGGACGCCGACGGCCACGGGCAGGTGGAAGTGGGAGCCGACGGAGGCGCGTACGGCCTTGGGGTTGTACAGGTCGACGGAGGCGTCGGTGAGGATCACGGCCTCGGCGCCGGCGGCGTCGGCGCAGCGCAGCACGGTGCCGGCGTTGCCGGGGTCGCGGACGTGGGCGAGCACGGCGACGAGCCGGGGCCGCGCGGCCATGATCTCCTCGAACGGGGTGTCCAGGAACCGGCAGACCCCGACCAGTCCCTGCGGGGTGACGGTGGTGGAGATCTCCGCGATGACCTCTTCGGAGGCGAGGTGCGCCCGGGCGCCCGCCTCGCGGGCCGCGGCGACGATGTCGGCGTAGCGCTCCGCGGCCTCGGGGGTGGCGAACAGCTCGACGAGCGTCGCGGTCCCGTCCGTGCCCCGGTGCCCGGCGGCCTCCCGCACGGCCTGCGGCCCCTCGGCGAGGAACAGCCGGTCCTTGCCCCGGAAGTTCCGCTTGGCGAGCCGCCGCGCGGCGGCGACCCGCGCGGACCGGGGCGAGATCAGCTCAGGAGAGACGGGAGACATCCTCACACTTTCGGTGACTCGTGGCACCCTGCGGGGGCGCGGGGAACTGCGCGACCGGGCGGGGCGGCCGGCGGCCGGACGACGGCCGCCCGCCGCCCCGCCCAACGACAGGACCCGCAAGCCGTGAAGCCTGCGGGTCCCGAATCACATCGGCTGGAGCCGGCGCAGCGTCACGCGGCCTTCGGCGCGTTGACGTCCGACGGCAGCGCCTTCTGCGCGACCTCGACGAGCGCCGCGAAGGCGTTCGCGTCGTTGACGGCCAGCTCGGCCAGGATCTTGCGGTCGACCTCGACGTTCGCGGCCTTCAGACCCTGGATGAAGCGGTTGTACGTGATGCCGTTGGCGCGGGCAGCGGCGTTGATGCGCTGGATCCACAGCTGACGGAAGTCGCCCTTGCGCTTCTTGCGGTCGTTGTAGTTGTAGACCAGCGAGTGGGTGACCTGCTCCTTGGCCTTGCGGTACAGGCGCGAACGCTGACCGCGGTAGCCGGAGGCCGCCTCGAGGATCGCCCGGCGCTTCTTGTGGGCGTTGACTGCCCGCTTGACGCGTGCCACTTGTTAACTCCTTGTAGCGGGGCCGCGGTGGGACTCACGCGGCCCGGTATCGAATGGGTCCCGGTCTCGACGTACGGCGCTCAGTGACGGCGCCGTGACGTCACTTGCCGAGAAGCTTCTTGATCTTCGCGGCGTCGCCCGGGGCCATCTCGGCGTTGCCGGTGAGGCGACGCGTCACACGGGACGACTTGTGCTCGAGCAGGTGGCGCTTGCCGGCGCGCTCGCGGAGCACCTTGCCGGAGCCGGTGATCTTGAAGCGCTTGCTGGCACCGCTGTGCGACTTGTTCTTCGGCATAGCGCCGTTCTCTCCTCGTCGGTGGCGCTCCGGTGCCCGGTCACGAAAACCGGGCACGTGAAGCGTCGCTCTTGTTTCGGTTACATCCTCGGGGACTCGCGTCCCCCGGGATCACGCCTCGGCGGAAGCCTCGGCCGGAGCCTCGGCCGATTCCTCGGCGACCTCGGCGTCGTGGTCACCCTCGGCGCCCTCGGACTCCGCGGCGTTCTGCGACTTGCCGGGGTTGGCCTTCGCGTCGGCCTTGCGGGCTTCCTGCGCCTGGCGGGCCTCGGCCATCGCCTCGGTCTTCTTCTTGTGCGGACCGAGAACCATGATCATGTTCCGGCCGTCCTGCTTCGGGTTCGACTCGACGAAACCGAGGTCCTGGACGTCCTCCGCGAGCCGCTGCAGCAGCCGGTAGCCCAGCTCGGGCCGGGACTGCTCGCGACCACGGAACATGATCGTGATCTTGACCTTGTCGCCCTGCTTGAGGAACCGGACGACGTGACCCTTCTTGGTGTCATAGTCGTGCGGGTCGATCTTCGGCCGGAGCTTCATCTCCTTGATGACCGTGTGCGCCTGGTTCTTGCGCGCCTCACGGGCCTTCATGGCCGACTCGTACTTGAACTTCCCGTAGTCCATGAGCTTGCACACGGGCGGACGGGCGTTCGCCGCGACCTCGACCAGGTCCAGGTCGTACTCCTGCGCAAGCTCCAGTGCCTTGGCCAGGGGGACGATGCCCACCTGCTCGCCACTGGGACCGACAAGTCGCACCTCGGGAACGCGAATCCGGTCGTTGATGCGGGGCTCGGCGCTGATGGATCCTCCTCGGTAGCACCACACGGCGGTCTGGCGGACAGCCGCGTAACGTCATGTGGTTCGGTGATGACCTAACCGCACCGAGGCACAAAAAATGCCCCGGACGATCACAGACGGGGCTCCAATGACACCGGAGCACCGCCGCGTGGCCGCGGGGCGCGCGTTCGGGCGACTCCATCGTCCGTACGGAACGATGGGGGCCGCCTGACCGGGTGACCCGCCGTCCCGGAGGACGGTCAGGTGGGAGATCGGAGCCTCCACTTGTGGGCCGGACGCCAGGACAGGGTCTTGACGCACTCGGCCGGTCGTCACACAAGGTTAGCAGCAACGGTGGGGATGGGCTAATCCGAGGGCGCGGGGCCGCAGCGCTTATCGTGTGGGGCATGAGTGAGACCCCCCCTTCGGCCACGCCCGAGCAGCCCGGCTTCGACGAGATGACCCGCGACATCGCCGAGGTCCCCGCGGTCGAGGTGATCGTGACGGTCGCCGTCAACCTGATGAGCGCGGCCGCCGTGAAGCTCGGACTGAGCGAGGAGGGCGACACGTACAAGGACCTCGACGAGGCCCGCAAGCTGGTCACCGCGCTCGCCGGCCTGCTCGACGCGTCCGCCACCGAGATCAGCTCCTTCCACGCCGCCCCGCTGCGCGACGGCCTGAAGTCACTCCAGCTGGCCTTCCGCGAGGCCTCCCTGGTCCCCGACGAGCCGGGCCAGGGCCCGGGCGAGAAGTACACCGGTCCCGTCTACGGCTAGAGCGTGAAGGGCGGCCCGGACCGGTGGCCGCCCGGCTCATCCGCGTACGTACAGGGGCTCGCCCGGTGGGGTGGTCCCGGCCGGCAGCAGTGCCAGGTCGAGGCCGCGCACCAGGCGGGCCCGCAGCGTCTGGTCGGCGGCCAGCCGCCCGGCGACGGCCCGGGCCGTCTCGGCCGGGGCGGCGGCCGGATCGAGGACCAGCGCGAGGGTGCCGTCCGCCCCGCCGGGGCCGAGGTGGGCGCGGACCACGGCGGGCTCGGCGGCGACGGCGGCCCGCACCGCCTCCACCACGGCCGGGTCGGTGAGCGGATCGGCCGTCGCGCGGCCCTCGGCGAGCGCCAGCAGCGCCGGGCCCGTCAGCTCGAACGGCACCGGACCGGCCAGGTCCAGCACGACCGTGTCGGCCTTCTCGTGCGCGGCCGCCCGCAGCGCCTGGTGCAGGGGTACGGCGACGGGGCGGGCCGCCGGGTCCCAGCGGGCCAGCGAGGCGGTCGACGTGAACGCGGGCAGCGCGGTCCGGGAGCCCGCCTTCAGGGTCGGCACGGCCATGTCGCTGGTCTTCTCGCGGCGCAGCCCGTTCTCGTCGGTCTCCACCTCGCCGAGCACGGCCACCACCGGCACCAGCAGCCGGGCGCCCTTCAGCGCCGCCAGGACCGGGTCCACGGCGGTGCGGTCCGCGGCCCAGGCGGCGAGGGCGGCGCTCAGCCGGGGATCGGCGGAGCCGTCGTCGTCGGAGAAGCCGGGGTCGGGAATGTTCTTGTTCGCCACGGTCACCGACCCTATCGGGGGAGAACCGGTGCGCCCGAGCGCCCCCCGCAACGGGGTGTCACCGCTCTCACCGGAATCTCAGCGTTCCCTGACCCGCCTCTCACTCCCGTCCGAGGGGGCGCACAGTCCGCGCCCCGAGCATCGCGGGCATGGAGTCCTCCCCGGTCCACGGACGCCGTCGCACCCGCCCGTCCCGCTACCGCCGCGCCCTGCTGTGCACCGCCCTGGCCGCCGTCGCGGTCGTCGGCGCCACGGCCGGGGGCACGGTGTACGTGCGGGCCCGGGCGCACTCCGGCGCGGCCACGGCCTCCCCGGGTTCCGCCGCCTCCGCGCCGGCCTCCTCCCCGGCCGCGGCGGGCGGCGCCGAAGCGGCGGAGCCCGCGGCCGCGCCGGCCGTGGACCGGGCCGCGTTGCTGCGGCAGGCGATGGCGGCGGTGGACGTGCCGCCGGGGGCGCGGGTGTCGGCCGCGGTGCTGGACCTGGACTCCGGGCAGCGCGCCGCCTACGGCGACGGGGCCTTCGACACGGCGAGCATCGTCAAGGTCGGCATCCTGGCCGCGCTGCTGCTGCGGGCACAGGACGCGGACCGGCGGCTGACGGCCACCGAGCGGGCGTACGCCACGAAGATGATCGTCAGCAGCGACAACGCCTCGGCGTCCGCGCTGTGGCGGGACATCGGCGGGGCGGACGGGCTCGACGCCGCCGACGAGCGCTTCGGGCTGACCGCCACCACGGGCGGCGCCGGGGCGCTGTGGGGGCTGACCCGGACGACGGCCGCCGACCAGCTCACGCTGTTGCGGCAGGTGTTCGGCGGCGACTCCGAGCTGAGCGCGGCCTCGCGGGCCTACGTGCAGGGGCTGATGCGGCGCGTGCAGGCCGGTCAGCACTGGGGTGTCTCGGCGGCCGCCGACGGCTCGGCCTGGGCGCTGAAGAACGGCTGGCTGCCGCGCAGCGCGACCGGGCTGTGGGACGTCAACAGCATCGGCGAGATCACGGCCGGCGGCACCCGCTACCTGGTCGCCGTGCTGTCGGACGGCACGGCGAGCCAGGCGAAGGGCGTCGCGCTGGTCGAGGCGGCCGCGAAGGCGGCGCTGTCGGCCTTCACCGCACCCGCCGCGTCCTCCGCCCCGGCGGCCGCCGACCGGTAGGGCGGCGCCTGTGCGGCACCGGGCGCGGCGGGTCTCAGCGGCCGTCGGCCCGGCGCGGGGCCCGGGTGCGCCACAGGACGCCGGCCGCGACGAGGAGGACCGCGCCGGTGCCGCCCGCGAGGGGGCCGGTCCAGTCGGCCGGGCCGGTGCCGGAGGCGGCCGCGTCGGGGCCCGGGCCGAAGTAGGCGCGGGAGGAGGCCGCCGGACGCAGGCCGCGCGGCTTCAGGCGGGCGGCGGCGTCGAGCGCGGCGGCCGGGTCGATGAGGCCGAAGCCGCGGGAGTCGTCACGCCCGCCGACCGGGGCGTCCCGGGCGGTGTCCTCCAGCAGTTTCTTGATCTGCGCCGGGGTCAGCTCCGGGTGGGCGGCCTTGATCAGCGCCGCCGAGCCGGAGACGAACGCCGAGGCGGCGCTGGTCCCCCAGCCCTGGTAGTACCTGTGGTCCGGGTCGGCGATGACGACGTCGACGCCGGGCGCGCTGACGGCGGAGTACCAGCGGCGGGTGGAGAAGGCGGCGCGGGTGCCGTAGCTGTCCACGGCGGTGGCGGCGATGACGCCCGGGTAGGCGGCCGGGTAGGAGACGTGGTCGCCCTTGTCGCCGCCGTTGCCCGCGGAGGCCACCACGACGACGCCCTTCTTCAGGGCGTACTGGACGGCCTCGTCCTCGCTGGGTTCGGGGTGCGCGGAGGCGGAGTCGTCGCCGAGGGAGAGGTTGATGACGTCGGCGCCGTGGTCGGCGGCCCAGCGGATGCCCTCGGCGAGGGCGTTGCCGCGCGTGCTGCGGGCCTTGGCGCGGGCGGGGTCGCCGTCCTCCAGGATGACCCGCACGGGGAGGACGCGCGCCTGCGGGGCGACGCCCATGACGCCGTCGGCGTGGCCGGCGCCGTGACCATGGCCGGCGATGATGCCGGCCATGGCCGTGCCGTGCCGGGCCCAGGCGCGGTCGCCCTCCCGGGCGCCGAAGCCGACCATGTCCTTGGCGGGCAGCACGTTCCCGGCGAGGTCGGGGTGGTCGGCCTCCACGCCGGTGTCCAGGACGGCGACGGTGACGCCCTTGCCCTTGGTGGTGCGCCAGGCCTGCTGGAGGTGCAGGGCGGTCAGGCCCCACTGCTGGGCGCGGATGCCGTCGGCGTACGCGGCCGTGGCGGGCAGCACGGCGAAGGCGCCGGCGAGCAGGAGGCTCAGTGCGGAGCCGGCCGTGCGGTTCACGAGGTCGTCTCCCTGGCCGGTGCGACGCTCTGGCGCAGCCGCCGCTCGATACGGTCGGCCAGGCCCTGTGCCTCGTTGCCGAGCCCGGCCTGGGCGGGCGCCGAGCCGGCGCCGGTGGCGGTGGCGTCGGCGGCCGGCTGGGGGTCGTCGACCGTGCGGCCGTCGGCCCAGCCGGAGACCGCGTAGGCGACGACCGGGGCGTCGGTGAGCACGGAGACGGTCCAGGAGGCGCGCTGGCGGTCGCCGAAGCGGGCCGCGGCGGTGTCCGCGGCGGCGTAGGGGCGGGGCATCAGGTCGGCGCGGCGCTCCAGGTGCTCGTCGCGGAAGCGGGTGGCGAGCGCGGCCATGGCGGCGGGGTCGGCGTCGGTGAACAGCAGGCCGACGGTGGTGACGAAGCTCTGGGTGGCGTCGGTGTAGGTGGCGCGCAGCAGCCGCCGGCAGCCGACGGGGGCGAGCGCCTTGCGCAGCAGCGGGTCGAGGGCGGGCGCGCAGGTGCTGTCCGGGGCGACGGCGATCCGGGTCCAGGTGCGGTCGGCGCCGCCGGGTCCGGCGCCGGTGCCCTGGACGGTGGGCGGGAAGAGCCGGTCGACCGGCACGCTGTGCCAGAGGGCGGCGGCCGCGGTGAACCCGCTGCCCGGCCGCCCGTGGTCACCGTTCCCGGTGAGCCAGCTGCCGGTGACGGCTCCGCCGATGAGGCCGAGGCCGAGGACGGCGCAGGCGGCGGCAGCGGCGGTGCGCGTCCGCGCCGGCCCGCCCAGTGGCCTGGCCCGGGAGCGCTCGTCGTAGCCCTCGGGCTCCCCGAAGGAGACCACGGGCCGGGCCGGGGGCGCGCTCCAGGACAGGGCGGGGTCCGGGGGCAGGGCCGGGCCGCCGGGGCGGGCCGGCGCGGCCGGGCTCCAGGCGGCGCCGGTGCCCGTGCCGGTGCCGGGGCGGTGCGGGGGCTCGGGCGGCGCGCCGGCGGGGCGGGTGCGGGCGGGCGCGCCGGGGTCGGCGGGTACCGGGCGCAGCCGTCCGGTCGTCTCCGCGGGGGCGGCCGGGCGCCGGGGCGGCGCGGCCGGGGGGCGGCCGTCCGCGCGGGGTCCGGGCGGTGCGTCGGGGAAGCGGGCGGAGGCGGGCGGTGGCGGCGGGCTCGCGGACTCCCCGGACCGGGGCGGGGCGGTGGCCCGCAGGTCCGGGTGGCGGGGCAGGGTGACGCGGGGCGCGGCCGGGCCGCCCGAGCGGTGCGGGGGGCCGCTGTCCGGGGCGCCGCCGTGGCCGCCGTCGGCCGGTCGCGCGGGCGGGTCGTGCGCCGGGGGCCCTGGGCGTACGGCGCCGGTGTCGTCGCGGGGGGCGTCGGGGCCCGGGGGCGGGGCGGCGGGGCGGGGCGGTTCGGAGGGCCGTGGCGGGACGGGGGCGCGCCGCGCTTCCGTGCTCATGCACCCCCCGTTTCCTCGTGCCCGGGCCGCTTCTCCTGGTAGGCGGGCCGTCGTGGCGGCCGGCCCGGGGCAGGACGTCCTCCCGGGCACTGCATACCCGTACGGCTGAACCGGCATCCCCGCTCAACCGGCGCGGCCGGGATCGTTCCGCCGTACGTGCGCGTCACTCTACGGGTTGTCCGGCGGCGAGCGGGAACCAGTCGCCGACCCCGGGGCATCTGCCCGGATCGTCCCCCTACCCTGCGGTAAGGCTGTCTGGCAGGCTGCGGTCATGACTGCGCGCGCCGCCGACCGGGCCCGTTACGACCGGGCCACCGCCCATCTCGACGCCCCCCTCGCGATCGTGGACCTGGAGGCCTTCGACGCCAACGCGGCCGACCTCGTCCGCCGGTCCGGGGGCAAGCCGGTCCGCGTCGCCAGCAAGTCGGTGCGCTGCCGCGCCCTGCTGGAGCGGGTCCTGGCGAAGGACGGCTTCCACGGGATCATGTCGTACACGCTCGCCGAGTCGCTGTGGCTCGCGCGTTCCGGGTTCGACGACGTGCTGCTGGCCTACCCGTCCGCCGACCGGGCGGGGTTCGCGGAGCTGGCCGCCGACGCCAAGCTCGCCGCCGCCGTCACCGTGATGGTCGACGACCCGGCGCAGCTGGACCTGATCGAGGCCGCCCGCGACGGCGGCCGTGAGGAGGTGCGGGTCTGCCTGGAGCTGGACACCTCGCTCCGGCTCCTCGGCGGGCGGGTGCGGGTGGGGGCGCTGCGCTCGCCGCTGCACTCCCCCGCCCACCTGGCCGACCTGGCGCGGGCGGTGGCCCGGCGGCCCGGCTTCCGGCTGGTGGGGATCATGGCGTACGAGGGGCACATCGCCGGGGTCGGGGACGCTCTCGCCGGGCGGCCGCTGCGCTCGCGGATGATCCGGCTGATGCAGGCCACCGCCCGCCGGGAGCTGGCCGAGCGGCGGGCGGCCGCGGTGCGGGCGGTCCGGGCGGTCGCGCCGGACCTGGAGTTCGTCAACGGCGGCGGCACGGGCAGCGTGCAGCACACCGCGGCCGAGGACGCCGTCACGGAGATCGCGGCCGGCTCGGGGCTGTACGTGCCGCGGCTGTTCGACAACTACACGTCCTTCACCGGGCGCCCGGCCGCCCTGTTCGCCCAGCCCGTCGTGCGGCGGCCGGGTGTCGGGGTCGTCACGGTGCTGGGCGGCGGCTACCCGGCCTCGGGCGCCGCCGGACCCGACCGGCTGCCGGTGCCCTACCTGCCGGAGGGGCTGTCCTACGACCCGCAGGAGGGGCCGGGCGAGGTGCAGACGCCGCTGCTCGGCTCGCCCGCCGACGACCTGCTGATCGGCGACAAGGTCTGGTTCCGGCACGCGAAGGCCGGTGAGCTGTGCGAGCGGTTCATGGCGCTGCACCTGGTCGAGGGGGACACGGTGACGGCGACCGTGCCCACCTACCGCGGCGAGGGCCGTACCTTCCTGTAGTCCCGGTCGTGCCGGCAGGCCCCTGCGGGCCCGTTCCCGGCCCGGGCGGCGGCCGGCTCAGTACACGGTGTCCGCCTGGTCCGGCACGACGGTGCCGTCCGGGCGGCGCAGCGGGCCGCGGGTGCCGTCGGAGGCGGTGCGGGCGGTGCTCGCGCACGGGTAGGGGTCCGCTCGGCGCGGCAGCGGGGCGATGAACATCGGGGTGATCAGCCAGCGCCCGTCGGCGTCGTCGTAGGCCCGGCACATCAGCTCGGGCTTGTTGCGGTTGACGACCAGGTGGGCGCCGGTGGCGTCGCCGACGAAGGTGACGTCGGTGTCGGCGTCGCCCGCCGCGAGCACGGGCCGCAGCCGCCACGGCTGCCGTCGCCAGGCGGCCGCGCCGTGGACGCCGTACACCTCCTGGTTGATCCAGCAGCGCTTGCCGTCGATGTACGGCATGACCGCGCCCGGTCCGGCCGGGACGCCGCCGCAGCCCTCGCTGCGCACGGTGATCCGGCCGCGGTGGTCCAGGACGGGCCGGACGGCGATGGTGTGGGCGGCGTCGATGCCGACGCCGGCGGCCCAGACCTCGGTGACGGGCTGGAAGCCCGCGGAGACGACGTACACCTCGAAGCCGGCCCGTCGCAGGGCGCTGATCAGGGCGCGCTGCGGGCGGTAGGCGCGGACCCAGGCGGGCACGGTGTGCGTGCCGAGGGTGCGCGTGGCGCCGACGGGGGCGGCGAGGGCCTCGCGGCGGGCGGCCCGGGCGTAGGCGGCGACGGCGGCGGGGGTGCGGCCGGCGAAGAGGCGCGGGACCCAGGCGTACTGCGGCAGGGTGCGCCGGTGGTCGTAGCGGCCGCTGAAGGCGGGGGCGCCGCCGGTGGTGGTGCCGCTGTCGCGGATGCGGAGGATCTCGTCCGTGCAGCGCGGCCGGGCGGAGGTGCGCAGGGCGGCGCCCGCGCCGGTGCCGCAGGCGGCGGTGAGGGCGCGGTCGGCGGCCGGAGTCAGCCAGGCGCTGGTGTCGCTCCAGCGGGCGGGGCGCGGGAGCCGGTCGTGGCGCAGGGCCCAGGAGAGGGTGGCGTCGGTGGTGTCGTTGCGGGTGACGGTGTTGTCCCAGTCGAAGGCGGCGACCGGGCGGGGGCCGGGGCGGGCGGCGCAGGTGCCGTGGGCGTCGATCACCCGTTGCAGCCGGGCCCGGTCGGCGGCGCGCCAGCCCCCGTCCAGCCGCGGGCAGCCGGGACGGGTGTGCGCGGCGGGGGGTGCGGCCGCCAGGACGGCGGCCGCGGCCAGGGTCCACGCGAGGAGGTGTCGCATACGCGTGGACCGTACCGGTTCATCCCTACAGGGGCGTGACGTACGCGCCCGAGATACCGCCGTCCACCAGGAAGTCGGTGGCGTTGACGAACGAGGAGTCGTCGCTGGCCAGGAACGCGACGGCGGCGGCGATCTCCTCGGCCTCGGCGAACCGGCCGACCGGGATGTGCACCAGGCGGCGGGCGGCCCGCTCGGGGTCCTTGGCGAACAGCTCCCGCAGCAGCGGGGTGTTGACCGGGCCGGGGCACAGGGCGTTGACACGGATGCCCTCGCGGGCGAACTGCACGCCCAGTTCCCGGGACATGGCGAGCACGCCGCCCTTGGACGCGGTGTAGGAGATCTGGCTCGTCGCGGCGCCCATCCGGGCCACGAAGGACGCCGTGTTGATGATGGAGCCCCGGCCCTGGCGCCGCATGTAGGGGATGGCGGCCTTGCAGCACAGGTAGACGGAGGTGAGGTTGACCTCCTGGACGCGTTTCCAGGCCTCCAGGCCGGTCTCCAGGATGGAGTCGTCGTCGGGCGGCGAGATGCCCGCGTTGTTGAAGGCGACGTCCACGCTGCCGTAGGCGTCGTACGCCGCCTTGAACAGGGCCTCGACCTGCGCGGGGTCGGTGACGTCCACCTTCACGAAGATTCCGCCGGCCTCCTCGGCGGCGGCCGCGCCGCTCGCCTCGTCGACGTCGCCGCAGACGACGTGGGCGCCCTCGGCCGCGAGCCGGCGGGCGGTGGCGAGACCGATGCCGCTGCCGGCTCCGGTGACGACGGCGGTACGGCCGGTCAGGCGGCGGCAGACGGGTGCGTCCGGGGATGCGGTCACTGTGCGGGGCCCTCCGTGCTGATGAAGACGTTCTTGGTCTCGGTGAAGGCGCTCAGGGCGTCGGGGCCCAGTTCCCGGCCGAGGCCGGACTGCTTGTAGCCGCCGAACGGGGTCCAGTAGCGGACGCTGGAGTGGGAGTTGACGGACAGGTTGCCGGCCCGCACGCCCTGGCAGACGCGCAGCGCGCGGCCGATGTCGCGGGTCCAGACGGAGCCGGAGAGGCCGTAGGGGGTGTCGTTGGCGAGGCGGACCGCGTCCTGCTCGTCGCGGAAGGGCAGCAGCACGGCCACCGGGCCGAAGATCTCCTCGCGCGCCGCCCGTGAGTCCGCCCGCTCACCGGTGAGCACGGTCGGCGGGAACCAGAAGCCGGGTCCGCCGGGCGCGCTGCCGCGCAGCGCCGGGGCGTCGTCGGGGACGTAGGACCGTACGCGCTCCAGCTGCCGCCGGGAGATCAGCGGGCCCATGGAGGTCTTCTCGTCGGCCGGGTCGCCCACCACGACGGCGGCCAGCGCGTCGGCGAGCAGCGCGCGGACCTCGTCGTACACCGGCTCCTGGACGAGGACGCGGGTGCGGGCGCAGCAGTCCTGTCCGGCGTTGTCGAGGAAGGAGAAGGGGTCGGCGGCGGCCCGCAGGTCGGCGTCGGCGAAGACGATGCTGGGGCTCTTGCCGCCGAGTTCCAGGGTGACCGGCTTGACCTGCTCGGCGCACAGGGCCATCACCCGCTTCCCGGTCCGGGTGGAGCCGGTGAAAACCACCTTGGCGACCCCGGGGTGCCGCACCAGCGCCTCGCCCGCGATGTCGCCGCGGCCGGGCAGGACCTGGAAGAGGTGCTCGGGGAGCCCGGCCGCCAGGGCCAGTTCGGCCAGGCGGAGCGCGGTCAGCGGGGTGGTCTCGGCGGGCTTGAGGACGACCGCGTTGCCGGCGGCGAGCGCGGGGGCGGTGCCCCAGGCGGCGATCGGCAGGGGGAAGTTCCAGGGCGCGATGACGGCGACGACACCGAGCGGTTCCAGCAGGGTGACGTCCAGGCCGCCGGGCACCGGGATCTGCCGGCCCGCGAGCCGCTCCACTCCCCCGGCCGCGTACTCCAGCAGGTCGCGGACGTTGCCCGCCTCCCAGCGGGCGTTGCCGACGGTGTGCCCGGCCTCGCGGACCTCCAGCCGGGCCAGCTCCTCGAGGTGGTCGTCGACGACGGCGGCGAACCGGCGCAGCAGCCGGGCCCGGTCGGCGGGCGCGAGCGCCGCCCAGCCGAGCTGCGCGCGTGCGGCCCGCAGGACGGCGGCGTCGACGTCGGACTCGAGGGCGCCCTCGACGGTGGCGACGACCTCCTCCGTGGCGGGGTTGAGGACGGTCAGTTCGTACGGCTGGGACACGGCACCCCTCACAGGCGTTCGAAGGAGCGGCGCAGCTCCCAGTCGGTGACCGCGGCGTCGAAGGCCTCCAGTTCGACGCGGGCCATGTTCCGGTAGTGCGCGACCACCTCGTCACCGAAGGCGGCCCGGGCGATCGGGCTGTTCTCCCACAGCTCGGCGGCCTCCCGCAGGGTGGTGGGGACCTGGGCGTAACCGGCGCTGTAGGCGTTGCCGGCGCACGGCTCGGGCAGTTCCAGTTCCTGTTCGACGCCGTACAGCCCGGCGGCGACCAGACCGGCCACCGCCAGGTAGGGGTTGACGTCCCCGCCGGGCAGCCGGTTCTCGAAGCGCAGGGAGCGGCCGTGGCCGACGACGCGCAGGGCGCAGGTGCGGTTGTCGCGGCCCCAGGCGACGGCGGTGGGGGCGAACGAGCCCGGCTGGAACCGCTTGTAGGAGTTGATGTTGGGGGCGTAGAGCAGGCAGAAGTCCCGCAGCGCGGCGAGCTGGCCGGCGAGGAAGTGGCGCATGACCGGCGACATGCCGCCGGGATCCGCGGCGGAGCCCGCCATGGCGTTGGCGCCGTCCGCGTCGGCGAGCGAGAGGTGGATGTGGCAGGAGTTGCCCTCGCGCTCGTTGAACTTGGCCATGAAGGTGAGCGACATGCCCTCCTGGGCGGCGATCTCCTTGGCGCCGGTCTTGTAGACGGCGTGCTGGTCGCAGGTGCGCAGGGCCTCGTCGTAGCGGAAGGCGATCTCGTGCTGGCCGGGGTTGCACTCGCCCTTGGCGGACTCGACGGTGAGGCCGGCGCCCGCCATCTCGTTGCGGATGCGGCGCAGCAGCGGCTCGACGCGGCCGGTCCCGAGGACCGAGTAGTCGACGTTGTACTGGTTGGCCGGGGTCAGACCGCGGTAGTGCGCGTCCCAGGCCTGCTCGTAGGTGTCCCGGAAGACGATGAACTCCAGCTCGGTGCCGACCTGCGCGGTGTGGCCGAGCGCGGCGAGCCGCTCCAGCTGGCGGCGCAGGATCTGCCGGGGGGCGGCGGTGACCGGGGAGCCGTCGTCCCAGGCGAGGTCGGCCAGCAGCATGGCCGTGCCCGCGTTCCAGGGGACCCGGCGCAGGGTGGCGAGGTCGGGGCGCATGGCGAAGTCGCCGTAGCCGCGGTCCCAGGAGGACATCGCGTAGCCGTCGACGGTGTTCATCTCGGTGTCGACGGCGAGCAGGTAGTTGCAGCCCTCGGTGCCGTGGTGCAGGACCTCGTCGAGGAAGAAGCGGGCGGCGAACCGCTTGCCCTGGAGCCGCCCCTGCATGTCGGGGAAGGCCAGGACGACGGTGTCGATCTCACCGCCGGCGACGCGGGCGCGCAGTTCCTCGACGCTCAGCGGGGGTGTGCGGTCTGCCACGGGGGGAGCCTCCTTGCGGCTGCTTCGGCCGGTCGGGAACCATAAGGTATGGCGGGCGACCATTACTTGGGAAGGGGGTGCGGCCGGATGCCGCGGGACACGCGTGCGCCGGGACCCGGCGGCCGGCCGGGCGGGCCGACCGGTGACCGGCTGGCCCCCGTGCTGCGCCCGGTGCGGGCGGGCAACGGCTTCGAGGAGGCGCTGGAACAGGTCCTCCAGGTCGTCCGGCTCGGGCTGGTGCCCGCCGGTGAGCGGCTGCCGGCCGAGCGGGAGCTGGCGCGGCGGCTCGGGATCAGCCGGGTGACGCTGCGCGAGGTGCTGAAGGTGCTCCAGGAGCAGGGTCTGGTGGAGTCGCGGCGCGGGCGCTACGGCGGCACGTTCGTGCTGCCGCGCGCCGGCGCGGGCGGTGAGGGCGAACTGCGGCGCCGGGTCGCCGAGGTGGACATCGAGGACGTGCTCCGCTTCCGTGAGGTGCTGGAGGTGGGCGCGGCGGGCCTGTGCGCCGAGCACGGGCTGACCGGTGAGCGGGCCGCCCGGCTGCGTACGGCGCTCACCCGCACGCACGACGCCCCGCTCGCCGACTACCGGCGCGAGGACACCCTGCTCCACCTCACCCTGGCCGAGCTGTGCGGCTCGCCGACGCTGACCGCCCAGTACGCGGCGGTGCGGGCCGCGGTGAACGACCTGCTCGACTGCATCCCGCTGCTGGTGCGCAACCTGGAGCACTCCCAGCGCCAGCACACGGCCCTGGTGGACGCGGTGCTGGAGGGGGACGCGGACGGGGCGCGGGAGATGATGCGGGAACACTGCGCGGGCACGGCGGCCCTGCTGCGGGGCTTTCTGACGTGAGCGGCTCGCTGTCGGCGCGACCGGGGATCTGTGAAGGTTCTCCAGTGCACCTTTGCGGGGGGGGCGCGGGGATGACGGTGCGGGGCGGGGCGATGGGAGGGGACGCGTGACCGGGCGACGACCGCTGATCGGCGTGAGCACGTATCTGGAGTCCGGGGCGCGCTGGGGCGTCTGGGAGCTGGCGGCGGCGCTGCTGCCCGCCGCGTACCCGCGCATGGTGCAGCGGGCCGGCGGACTGGCCGCGCTGCTGCCGCCGGACGACCCCGGGGCGGCCGCCGCGACCGTGGCCCGCCTCGACGGGCTGGTGATCGCGGGCGGCCCGGACGTCGACCCCGCCCGCTACGGCGCCGAACGCTCACCGCGCACCGGTCCGCCCGCGCCGGAGCGGGACGCCTGGGAACTGGCGCTGATCGAGGCGGCCCTGGCCGCGCGGGTGCCGCTGCTGGGCGTCTGCCGGGGCATGCAGCTGCTGAACGTCGCCCTGGGCGGCACCCTCGTCCAGCACCTGGACGGGCACGCGGAGGCGGTCGGCGTCTTCGGCGGCCACCCGGTCACGCCCGTCCCCGGCACGCTGTACGCCGCCGCGGTCCCGGAGGAGGCGACCGTGCCGACCTACCACCACCAGGCGGTGGACCGGCTCGGCGACGGCCTCCTGCCCTCGGCCCACGCGGCGGACGGCACCGTGGAGGCCATCGAACTGCCGCCCCCGCACTGGGCGCTGGGCGTGCAGTGGCACCCGGAGATGGGCGAGGACCCGCGGGTGATGCGGGCGCTGATCGCCGCGGCGTCCACGGAACCGGCTCCCGCGCTCCGGTGCGCTCCGGTGCCGGACGCCCACTGAGCCTCCGCACCGGTGCGGATAAGCCTCCGCATCGGTGCGGAGGCGGTGCACGCCGGGCGCCTCGGGCGGGCGCGGGTCGGACCGGGTGACCGGGGCGGCCGGGCGGGCTGACACGGGAGTCCGCTTCCGAGCCCGTGCGGTGCGGCGGGGCGCCGGTCAGGCAGGGGGGCCGGGGCGGGCGCGGATCAGGCCGGGTTGCCGGGAGGGGCGCGGGTCGGGCCTCCTGGCTGGGGCGGGCGCGGGTCGGGCTGGGTCGCTGGGGCGGGCACGCGTCAGGTCGGATGGCCGGGACGGGCGCGGATCAGCCCCCTGGCTGGGGCAGGCACGTGTCAGGCCGGGTCGCTGCGGCGGGTGCGGGTCAGGCCTGTGGCCGGAACGCGCGCCGGCCGGGGCGGATGGCCAGGACGGCAGCGGGTCAGGCCCCCTGCCCGGGACGGGCCGGTCAGGCCGGCTCGGTGGGGCGGGCACGCGTCTGGCCGGGTCGCCGGGACGGGCGCAGGTCAGGCCCGGTGGCCGGGCCGGATGGTCAGGACGGCCGCGGGTCAGGTCCCTGGACGGGACCGGCGCCGGTCAGGCCCGGTGGCCGGAACAGGCGCTGGTCAGGCCAGGGCCGGGACGGGCCGGTCAGGCCCCCTGGACGGGGACGGGCGCCGGTCAGGTCGGCTCGGTGGGGTGGGCGCGGGTGAGGGAGAGGAGGTCGCGGGCGGGGCCGGTCGGGCGGTGGCCGGTCGGCCAGACGGCGCGCAGGTCCCGGCTGAGGGCGACCCCCTCCACCGGGACGCGCACGAGCCGGCGCAGCGACAGCTCGTCGCCGACGGCGAGCTCGCTGAGCACGGCGGGACCCGCGCCGCTGACCGCCGACGCCTTGACCGCGGTGGTCGAGGACAGCTCGATCAGCGGGCGGGCCAGGCCGCCCAGGGCCGCGTCCAGGACCTGCCGCGTGCCGGAGCCCGTCTCGCGCAGGATCAGCGGCGTGGAGGCCAGTTCGGCCGCCGCGAGCGGGCGCCGGCGGCGGGCCCAGGGGTGGGCCGGCGCGGCCACGACGACCAGGCGGTCGTGGGCGATCACCACCGAGTCCAGGCCGGGCGGCACCGAGAGCCCTTCCACGAAGCCGACGTCGGCCTCGCCCGCGAGCAGCCGCTCGGCCACCGCCGCAGAGTTCCCGGCGAGCAGCGACACGGCGGTGTCCGGGCGCCGGGCCCGCAGCGCGATCAGCCAGCCGGGCAGCAGGTACTCGGCGATCGTCATGCTCGCCGCCACCCGCAGCCGGGAGTCCCGCCGGTCCCGCAGCGCCTGCGCGCCCGCGTCGAACGCCTCGGCCGCCTCGACGACCCGCCGGGCCCAGTCGGTCACCAGGGCGCCCGCGGCGGTGAGCCGGGAGCCGCGCGGCGAGCGGTCGACGAGGGCCACCCCGAGCTGGCGTTCCATGGAGCGGACGCGGCTGCTGGCGGCCGGCTGGGTGATGCCGACCTCCCGGGCCGCCGCCCCGAGGCTGCCCAGCCGGGCCACGGCGAGCAGCAGCTCCAGTGCCCCGAGATCGGGCACCCGGTGTGCCAGCGAACCCCCGGGCCGCCGCTCGTCGCCGTCACGTTCCGCCGCGCTGCTCATAAGACCAGCTTATGTGGCCATAGACGAGTACCGGCTGGTCGGGGGCGGCGCCTGCCGGAAGGGTGGCCGCCATGGTCACCGCCGCCCAGCCCGTCCAGCCCCTCCAGCCCGCTCCGCTCGACGTCCGCCGGCCCTCCGGCATCCGCCGGCCACCTCCCGTGCGCCCGCCGGCCCGCGCCGCGCGGGTGCGCCACCTCGGCCCCCACTGGTACGCCGGGGTCATGGGCACCGCGGGCGTCGCCACCGCCGGGGCCGCGCTGCCGGTGCCCGCCGGGTGGCCGCGCGCCCTGTGCACCGCCGTGTGGGCGCTGTCGCTGCTGGCACTTGCCGTACTGCTGGCGGCCCGCGCCCGGCACTGGACCCACCACGGCGACCAGGCCCGCGCCCACCTCCTCGACCCCGCGACGGCGCCCTTCCACGGCTGCGCCGCCATGGCCCTGGTCGTCGTGGGCGGCGGCGCCCTGACGGCCGGCCGGAGCCTGATCGGCACCGAGGCGGCCGTCGTCCTGGACGCCGTGCTGTTCACCGCCGGTACGGCGCTCGGGCTGGCGGTCGCCGTCGCCGTGCCGTACCTCATGGCCGTACGGCACCGGGTGGGGCCCGGGGACGCGACGCCCGTGTGGCTGCTGGCGCTGGTGCCGCCCATGGTGTCGGCCGCGCTCGGACCGCTGCTGGTGGCGCACCTGCCGCCCGGCCTGCCCCGGCAGATCCTGCTGCTGCTGTGCGTGTCCCTGTTCGGGCTCAGCCTCCTGGCGACACTGCTGATCCTGCCCCTGGTCTTCGCCCGGCTGCTCACCGGCGGCCCGCTGCCGCTCGCCCCGACCCCGGCCCTGTTCCTGGTCCTCGGCCCGCTGGGGCAGTCCACGACCGCCGCCGGGATGTTCGCCGACACCGCCCCCGGTGTCCTGCCGGCCGCATGGGACCGCGTCCTCGGCGTCGTCGCCGTGCTCTACGGGGTGCCGGTCATGGGCTTCGCGCTGCTGTGGCTGGGCATGGCGACCGCGCACGTGGTGCGGGCCCGGCGGCGCGGCATGCGCTTCTCGCTGAGCTGGTGGTCGTTCACCTTCCCCGTCGGCACCTGCGTCACCGGCTGCGCCGCCCTCGCCCGGCACACCGGGCTCGCCGCCTACGGCGTCCTGGCCGCCCTCCTGTACGGCGGGCTCGTCGCGGCCTGGCTCGCGGTGGCCGCCGCGACGGTACGCGCGCTGGTCAGCGGCGAGCTGCCCGCAGCGCCCGCGCCAGCACCCGCGGCGCCTCGGCCAGGGACGGGCCGTACCAGGTCAGATGCCGCCCGCAGACCAGCGCGCAGGGCAGCCCGGGAAACGCCTCCGGGCCGTCGCCGGCCGTGAACCGGTAGGGCTCGTCCGGCAGCACCACGAGGTCGGGGGCGACGGCCCGCAGCTCGTCGAGGGGGACGCGCGGGTAGCGCTCGGCGTGAGCGGCGTAGAGGTGGTCCACGCCCAGGCGGGCCAGCACGTCACCGGCGAAGGTGTCCCGGCCCAGCACCATCCACGGACGCCGCCAGACAGGCACCACCGCCGTCACCCGGGCCGCGGGCCCGCCCAGGACCTGGTGCGCCGACCAGGCCGCCTCGGCGTCGTCCAGCCAGCCCGGCCGGCCCGCCGCGCCGCACGCCCGCAGCACCCGGGCCAGCTCCGTGAACGCCTGCGCCACGCTGCGCACCTCGGTGACCAGCACCTCGACGCCGGCCGCGCGCAGAGCGTCCAGGTCGGGCCCGCGGTTCTCCTCCTCGTTGGCGATCACCAGGTCGGGGCGGAGAGCGAGGATCCGGTCCAGCGCGGGATTCTTGGTGCCGCCCACCCGGGTCACGTCCAGGCCGGCCGGGTGGGAGCACCAGTCGGTGGCGCCCACCAGCACCCCGGGCCGGGAGACGGCGACCGCCTCGGTGAGGGACGGGACGAGCGAGACGACCCGCGGTCCGCCGCGGCCGGCGCCGGTCGCCCGGACGGCGCGACGGTGGGACACGTGACCCATGAGGCGCCTAGCTCCTGTCGTTCGGATCATGCCGGCGTCGCGGGGCTCGGGTCGGCCGAACGGCGCAGTTCCGCTCAGCCGACCTGATCCGAACGACAGGCCCTAGCGCGAGCGGTCCTGGACCGCCTCGATGTGCTCGGCGACCGCGACGATGATCACCCGGGTGTCGGGGACCGTGGCCCGCCAGCGGTGGCGGACCCCGCCGGTCAGATAGAGGGTGTCGCCGCGGCCGAGCCGGTAGGCGCGGCCCTCCGCCTCGATCTCCACCGCCCCGTCGGCGACGTACAGCAGCTCGTCGTTGCGGTGCTGGAACTCCCGGCCCGCGTCGTGGTCGCCGGTGAACTCCGAGGCGTGCAACTGGTGGTGGCCGCGCACCAGAGAGCGTACGCGGGGCGCGAAGTCGGCTTCGCCGGCCTCACCGCGTACGACGTCCACGCTGGACGCCGGGTCGGCGGCGGCGAGGAGTTCCACGGCCGTGGTGCGCAGGGCGTCGGCGAGCTTCTCCAGCGAGCCCCGGCTCGGGCGGGCCCGGTCGTTCTCGACCTGGCTCAGGAAGGGCACCGACAGACCGGTGCGCTCGGCCACGACGGCGAGCGTCAGTTCCAGTGCGCGACGGCGCCGCCGGACGGCCGCGCCCACGCGCACGGGCTGTTCCTTGTGGTCGCCCATCGCTCCGGCTCCCTCCTTCGCTCGTCGTCCCGCCCTCCGAGTGCCCACGACCGGACCGATCTCCTCGGATGACTTCTCTGCACCCTACGCACCTTCGGTGAAGCGCCGCACGCGGCCGTCACATCCTCGTCGTCTCCGGCGGCCGCGACCCCCGCGGTTCACGCCAGCCGGCCGGTGCCCCGGGCCCGCCCGCGCCGGGCCGCCGCCCCGACCCGGGGCCGACGGCCGATACGGCCGACCGGTGCGCTGCGGCGCAGGTCCGGCGCGGGTCGTGGCCCTCGCGGGCGGCCGGCGCAGGCCGCGGAGCGCCGGGCGGCGCCCGGGGCACGGTGGCGGAGCGTGGTTGGCCGAATCCGTGCCGTACGGGGCGGACGGGACGGGAGGCGCTGCACGAGGTGAGCCCGGACCCGAGCCCTGCCCCGGGACGCGCGCACCGTCCGCCGCCCCGCGCCGTCCGCCGCTCCGCCCAGCACCGCACCGCCTCGCCTCGCCCCGCGCTGCGTCGGCGTCCGGCTGTCAGTGGTGTGCGGCATGATGCGAGGCGTGACCGGACGACTCATGCTCCTCGACACCGCCTCGCTCTACTTCCGCGCCTACTTCGGTGTGCCGGACTCCGTGAAGGCCCCCGACGGCACGCCGGTGAACGCCGTGCGCGGGCTGCTGGAGTTCATCGACCGGCTGGTCCGCGACCACCGGCCGGACCAGATGGTGGCCTGCATGGACGCCGACTGGCGGCCGGAGTGGCGGGTGGAGCTCATCCCCTCCTACAAGGCGCACCGGGTCGCCGCGGAGCGCGCGGACGGGCCGGACGAGGAGGAGGTGCCGGACACCCTCACCCCGCAGGTGCCCGTCATCGAGGCGGTGCTGGACGCCGTCGGCATCGCGCGCGTCGGCGTCGCCGGATACGAGGCGGACGACGTGATCGGCACCTTCACCGGGCGCGCCACCGGCCCGGTCGACATCGTCACAGGCGACCGCGACCTCTACCAGCTGGTCGACGACGAGCGCCGGGTGCGGGTGCTGTATCCCCTCAAGGGCGTCGGCTCCCTCCAGGTGACGGACGAGGCGCTGCTGCGCGAGAAGTATGGGGTGGACGGACGGGGGTACGCGGATCTCGCGCTGCTGCGCGGCGACCCGAGCGACGGCCTGCCCGGCGTGCCCGGGGTCGGGGAGAAGACGGCCGCCAGACTGCTGGCCGAGTTCGGCGACCTGGCCGGGATCCTGGCGGCGGTCGACGACCCGAGGGCGAAGCTCACGCCGACGCAGCGCAGACGGCTGACCGAGGCGCGGCCGTACCTCGCCGTCGCACCCAAGGTGGTGCGGGTGGCCGGTGACGTGCCCCTGCCGGACGTCGACCCGGTGCTGCCGCGCGCCCCGCGCGACCCGGCCGCGCTGGAGGAGCTGGCCGCGCGCTGGGGACTCGGCGGCTCCCTGCAACGACTGCTGGTCACACTGGGCACTTGACCACAAGTCCGGCGCCCGAGAGGAATATTCAAGCAAAGCGTGACGACCGCGCAGGGAAGGGAGAGGTGTCCCCACAGTGGAGAGTGTTAAGTTAGGCAATCCTAACCACTGGACAGGAGGCCGCCATGGCAGAGCGCCCGGGCCGGAAGCCGCGTAAGTCCCGTACCGCCCAGGTGGTGCGCACCGAGAGGCTGACGCCGCACATGCAGCGCGTCGTGCTCGGCGGCGCCGGCCTCGCCGACTTCGCCGCGGACACCTGCACCGATCATTACGTCAAGCTGCTGTTCGGCCCCCCGGGCGTGACCTACCCGGAACCCTTCGACCTGGAGCTGATCCGCGCCGAGTTCCCGCGCGAGCAGTGGCCGGTGACCCGGACGTACACCGTGCGCGCCTGGGACGCCGAACACCAGGAGCTGACCCTCGACTTCGTCATCCACGGCGACGAGGGCCTGGCCGGACCGTGGGCGGCGCGGGTGCGACCCGGCGAGAGCGTGCGGTTCATGGGCCCCGGTGGCGCCTACACCCCGGACCCGGACGCCGACTGGCATCTGCTCGCCGGCGACGAGAGCGCACTGCCCGCCATCGCCCGTTCCCTGGAGGCGCTGCCCGCCGGCGCCCGGGCGCACGCCTTCATCGAGGTGTCGGGCCCCGAGGAGGAGCAGAAGATCGACTCCGACGTGGACGTCGTCTGGCTGCACCGCGGCGGGCGCCCGGTGGGCGAGGCGCTGCTCGAGGCCGTCCGGGCGCTCGCGTTCCCGGAGGGCCGCCTGCACGCCTTCGTGCACGGCGAGGCGGGCTTCGTGAAGGAGCTGCGCCGGCTGCTGCGGGTGGAGCGCGGTTTCCCGCGCGAGGACCTGTCGATCTCCGGCTACTGGCGCACGGGCCACGACGAGGACGGCTGGCAGGCGTCCAAGCGGGAGTGGAACGCCCGCATCGAGGCCGAGCAGGAGGGCGGCGAGGCCGCCGCCTGAAATCCGCCCGTCCTGGCCGGTGAGGGCAGCGGTGCCCGCCGGCCGGGGGTATCGGGCCGGCGCCTCGTAGGCTGGGCCGTCATGCGACGCAAGACCCCCGTACCGCCCTCCCCGCTGCCCCAGCGCCACGGGGTCGACGCCGTGCGCGTGCGGCTGCCCCGGTCGGACGCCTGGGCGACGGTGGGCGCACACCTGCGGGAGCGGCTCTCGGGCGCCGGGCCCGGCGTGGTGGACGCGATGCTGGACGCGGGCCTGGTCGTCGGGGCCGACGGACGGCCGGTGGCGCCGGACGCGCCCTACGTACCGGGCCTGTTCCTGTGGTTCCACCGGGAGCTGCGCCCCGAGGTGGCGGTGCCCTTCCCGGTGGAGGTGGTCTACCGGGACGCGCACATCGTCGTCGCCGACAAGCCGCACTTCCTCGCCACCACCCCGCGCGGCAGCCACGTCACCGAGACCGCGCTGGCCCGGCTCCGCCGCGAGCTGGGCGTGCCGGAGCTGTCCGCGGCGCACCGCCTGGACCGGCTCACCGCCGGGCTGGTGCTGTTCACGGTGCGTCCCGAGGAGCGCGGCGCGTACCAGACGCTGTTCCGCGACCGGCTGGTGCGCAAGGAGTACGAGGCCGTCGCGCCCCACGAGCCCGGGCTCGCCCTGCCTCGTACCGTGCGCAGCCGCATCCTGAAGGAGCGCGGGGTGCCGGCCGCCCGCGAGGTGCCGGGCGAGCCGAACGCGGTGACCGAGGTACGGGCGGCCGGGCACCGGGGCGGCCTGGGCCGCTACCTGCTCGTGCCCGCCACCGGGCAGACCCATCAGCTGCGCGTCCACCTGAGCGCGCTGGGCGTGCCCATCCTCGGCGATCCGCTGTACCCGGAGGTGACCGGCCCCGTGCCGGCCGGTGACTTCCGGTGCCCGCTGCAACTGCTCGCGCGCGGGCTGGAGTTCACCGATCCGGTCACGGGCCTTGAGCACCGGTTCCGCAGTGCGCGGGAGCTGGCGGCGTGGTCCTCCCCCGAGGAGTGGGACGCGGCCGGCGCGCGCGGCCGGTGACCCTGCCACGCCCGCGGTCAGTGACCCTGCCACCAGCGGCGCAGCCGCTGCCAGACACCCCGGGGCGGCGCCGCCTCCGCGGCGGCGGGTACGGCGGCGGGGGCCGGCGGGGCGGCCGGGGCGGGCACCGGGTAGGCGGCCGGCGGAACGGCCGGGACGGGGGCGGAGGCCGCGCGGACCGTGCTGATCTGCCACTCGGGCCGCTGCGGCGGGATGGGCACCGGACTCGGTGACTGCATCACGTCCTGCTGCGGCTTCGGCTCGAACCGCACCGGCAGCGCCACGAGTTGCCGGGAGGCGATCGAGGACCGCCAGGTCAGCTCGTCCTCGTCGCAGTCGAGCTGGACGTCCGGCAGCCGGGTCAGCAGCGCGTCCACACCCACGTCGGCGATGGCGCGGCCGATGTCCTGGCCCGGGCATTCGTGCGGTCCGCCGCCGAAGGCCAGGTGGGAGCGGTTGCCCTGCATGTTGGCCGACAGGTCGGGGCGCACCCGGGGGTCGACGTTGCCGGGGGCCGGGGCGAACAGCAGCCCGTCGCCCTTGCGGATGCGCTGGCCGCCCAGCTCCGTGTCCTGCTTGGCGAAGTAGCCGAGGACGGTGCTGAACGGCGGCTCGTCCCACAGCGACTGCTCGACCGCCTCCGGCACCGTCATCTGCCCGCCGTTGAGCTGGGCGCGGAAGCCGGGCTCGGTGAGGACCATGCGCAGCGCGTTGGCGAGGAGGTTGGCGGTGGCCTCGTAGGCGGCGAACAGCACGAGCCGGAGGTGTTCGCGGACCTCGTCGTCGGTGAGCCGGGCGGGGTGGGCGATGAGGTGGCTGGTGAAGTCCTCCTCCGGGCAGGAGCGGCGCAGGGCGGTGAGCCGGCCGAGGGCGTCCATGACGTACGCGTGGCTGGCGATGGCCGTCTCGGTGCCCTTGAGCGCGTCGCGGGCCGCCCGCACCATGCGGTCGTCGTACTCCTCGGGCATGCCGAGGACGGCGCAGATGACCGCCATCGGCAGGTGGTCGGAGAACTGGGAGACCAGATCGGCCCGGCCCTCCTCGCAGAACTCGTTGACCAGCCGCTGCGTGGAACGGCCGATGTGGCGGCGGATGCCGCGGTGGTCGATGGTCGACATGGCGCCGGTGACCGCGGCCCGCAGCCGCTGGTGCTCGTCGCCCTCGGCGTGCGAGCAGATGGGCTGCCAGGCGATGTGCGGCATGAGCGGGTGGTCGGGCTTGACCATGCCCTCGCGCAGCGGGGTCCAGATGCGGCTGTCCCGGGTGAACAGGGAGGGGCTGCGGACCATGCGCAGGTTCTCGGTGTGCCCGAGGACCACCCACACGGGTACGTCCTCGTGGAGCAGCGCGGGCGCCACGGGGCCGTGCTCCTCGCGCAGCCGCTCGTAGAGGTCGCCCAGGTCGTCCGCCTGGGGGCCGTGGAGCCGGCGCAGCCCGCCGGGGCCGAGGCCGTGCGCCGGGCAGCCGGGTGGCGGTCCTGGCGCGAGGTCGTCCGTACCGGTCAGGGACTGGGATTCAGGCGTCACAGTGGTAGCTCCGGAACTGAATGGGGGTCCGAGGTGAGGGGGTGAGGCGTCGGTGGGGGCGGTCGTCAGCCGAGGGCGCCGGTCAGGGACAGGGAGTGCAGGAAGCGCACCAGGGTCGTCAGCACGTCCCGGCTGGAGGCCCGGCGGCGCACGTCGCACTCGACGAGCGGGATCTCCGGGGCCAGGTCCAGCGCCGCGCGCAGCTCCTCCATGGGGTAACCGGGGGCGTCGGGAAAGGTGTTGATGGCGACGACGAAGGGCACACCGCGCTCCTCCAGCCGTCCCATGACCTCGAAGCTGACCTCCAGGCGGCGGGTGTCGACCAGGACGACCGCGCCGAGCGCACCCTCGAACAGGCCGTTCCACAGGAACCAGAAGCGTTCCTGGCCGGGGGTGCCGAAGAGGTAGAGCACCAGCTGGTCGGTGATGCTGATGCGGCCGAAGTCCATCGCCACGGTGGTGGCGGTCTTCGACTCGGAGCCGTAGTCGTCGTCGACGCCGACCCCGGCCTGGGTCATGGTCTCCTCCGTGGTCAGCGGTCTGATCTCGCTGACCGACCCGACCATCGTGGTCTTGCCGACCCCGAAGCCGCCCACGATCACGATCTTCACCGCGGCCTCGGCCGTGTGCGGCAGGTGGTCCTCGGCGCGTGGACCGGGGAGGAGGTCAGAGCTTTTGAAGTCCATGCATCACCGCTTCGAGGAGTGAACGGTCGGGGAGCGCCTGACGGACGATCGGGGCGCGCGCCTGCACCATTTCGGCCGTGATCAGCTCGGTGATCAGTACCGTCATCGCACTGAACGGCAGGTTCAGGTAGGCCGAGAGTTCGGCCACGGACAGGGGGGCCGTGCACAGCCGCACCAGCGCCGCCTGTTCGGGCGCGAGGGACGGCGGGGGGTCGGCGCGCGCCACGATCAGGGTGACCAGGTCGAGTTCGGCCCGTCCGCCGTCGGTGCCGGTGATGACGTACAGTCGCTCGGGGTTCTTGCGCTCGCCCTTGCCGTCCGCCTTCTCGCCCCCGGCGCCGTCTCCCGGCGGGGAGTACGGCGGGTGGGGCGGCTCGCTCCTCGGCTGTCGCCGTCTGCGTTGCGGAGGAGTCATACGGTCTGCCCGTTCCGCCGGGGCGGACTGGTGAGGTGGGCGCCGATCCGGACGACGAGGTCGCGCATGCTGTGGCTCATCCGGCCGGGCTCGCAGACCACGTCGGCGAGGACGGCCAGGTAGGCGTTGGCGCCGGCGGCCATGAGGTAGAAGTAGCCGCCGTCGATCTCGATCACGACCAGCTTCATGTCGCCGTCGCTGCCCGGCAGTTCCTGGGCGACGGCGCCCGCGAGGCTCTGCACGCCGGCGCAGGCGGCGGCGAGGCGGTCGGCGGCGTCGGGGTCGCCGCCGTAGCGGGCGATGCGCAGACCGTCGGCGGAGAGCACGACGATCATCTGGATGCCCGGGACGCCGTCCGACAGTTCCTTGAGCATCCAGTCGAAGTTGGCTCGCTGCTGGATCACGTGAGGTTCCCCTCGTCGTCGGCCTCGCTGGGGGCCGGCTTCTCGATCAGGTGCAGGTATGCGGTGGGGTCGCGGGTGAAGTCGGTCGGGTGGACGCCCGGGTTGTCCTTCTTCAGGCCCTCCCAGAAGGCGTCGACCCAGAGCCCCGGTTCGCGCTCGCGCTGCTTCTGCCGCTCGGGGTCGGTCTCCGGCTCGGACCGGGTCTGCGACCAGATGGTCGGCCGGCCCTCGCGCTCGGCGCGCTCGATGGCGGCCTGTTCGGCGTAGCGCACACTGAGCGGGGTCTTCATCTTGCTGCGCCGCTGCGGCAGTCCGCCCGCCGTCCACTCGGTGACCTCGGGGACGTCGTCCTCCATGGAGACCCCGGCGGGGATGCGCGGGCTGGTGGGCCGGCGCTTCTTGGGCGGGCGCTTGGGGCCCTCCACGGCGCCGAGTTCGGCCTTGGGCACGGCGGTGGCGCCGATGCCGTGCGCGAGGCCCGGGGCGGGTTCGGTGGTCATCATGGTGCTGGGCACGATGAGCACGGCGCGGACCCCGCCGTACGCGGAGGCGCGCAGGGAGACCTGCATGTCGTACGTCCGGCACAGCCGGCCCACGACGGCGAGGCCGAGGCGCGGGTTCTCGCCGAGGTTCTGCAGGTCGACGCCCGCCTTGGCCTCCTCCAGCATGCTCTCGATGCGGGTGCGGGCCTCCTCGTTGAGGCTGACGCCGCCGTCCTCGATCTCGATGGCGACGCCAGTCTGCACCTCGACGGCCGTGACGTGCACCTTGGTGTGCGGCGGCGAGTAGCGGGTGGCGTTGTCCAGGAGTTCCGCGGCGGCGTGGATGACCGGCTCGACGGCGGTGCCCTTGATGTTGACCTGGGCGATGGAGTGCAGCTCGATGCGGCGGTACTCCAGGATGCGCGACATGGCGCCGCGCAGCACGCTGTACAGGGCCACGGGGTTGGGCCACTGGCGGCCGGGGCGGCCGCCGCCCAGGACGGAGATGGAGTCGGCCAGGCGGCCGATCAGCGCGGTGCCGTGGTCCAGGCGGAGCAGGTCGTCGAAGACCTCGGGGTTGCGGCCGTGGTCCTCCTCCATCTCCCGCAGCTCGTTGGCCTGCTGGTGGACGATGGCCTGCACGCGCCGGGCGATGTTGACGAAGGAGCGCTCCGTCGCGTCACGCATCGTGATCTCGTGGTCGACGGTCTTGAGCACCGTGCGCACCAGGTCGCGCTGCTCCTCGGGCATCTCGCGCAGTTCGGGGCTGGCGTCGACAACGTTGAGCATCACCTCCCTGGGCGATTCTCCGGTGTACAGCCGGTGCAGCGCGATGGGGACCACCTCGGTGGTCAGGCGCACCAGTTCGGCGTCGTGGGCGGCGAGGCGCCGCTCGAGGTGTCCGGCGTGCCGGGCGTGTTCGGCCCGGGCGGCCCTGAGGTCCCGGGTGCGGCGCAGTGCCTCGGCGGCGGTCGCGAGGACCAGCAGGGTGGCGACGGCTCCGCACCAGCCGACGGCCGGGCGGGCCGCCGGCGCGACCAGGGCGACGGCCGCGCCGGTCGCCGCGGCCATCACGGCGGCCGGCAGCGACAGCCTGCGCGTCAGGGGGAGTTCGCGGCCACCGGGAGGCGATTGAACACTCACCATGTATGCCCTCTGTGACGAATCGGGGGGGTGTCGGGGGACGGTGCGGGGGGAAGGATCATGACGTGTCGGGATCTTCCGCATGAGGGGGAACAGACGCCCGAATTCACCTCAACTCGGTGCGCCGCGGGCGAGCTTAGTCCGACCGGATCATCGCCGTGTCATATTCGGCAAGCACCTGAAATCGCCCCTGGGACAGGAGTAACCTCTGCCCCATTTACACGCACGGCTCCCATTCGCACACGGTGGGTGACGGCGCGCGGGCGTGCGAAACTCACTCACCGTGACGGGTGAACCGGCTCCTCCACCGGCGGCCCGCCGTGCGTCACAGGCCCCCGGCCCGTTACGCCGCCGGCCCGCACGCCGAGGGCGTGCGGGCCGGACGGGACGGGCCGGGCGGGGGTCAGCCCACGGACGAGTAGGCCACCACGCCCCGCAGCAGCTGGTCGACGGCCTTGCGGGCCGCCTTGGCGACGCCCGAGCCCTCCCCCGCGGGCGCCGCCGCGGCGATCTGCCCGAGCACGTCGATCACCTGCTTGCACCACCGTACGAAGTCCCCCGCGGGCATCTCCGCCTCGCGCAGCACCTCGTCCAGCCCCTTGCCGGAGGCCCACATGTAGGCGGCCCAGGCGAAGCCGAGGTCCGGCTCGCGCTGGCCGACACCCTCGGTCTGGTTGATCCGGAAGTCCTCCTCCAGGGCGTCCAGCCGCCCCCAGATCCGCACCATCTCCCCGAGCGCGGCCTTCGCCTTCCCCAAGGGCAGCTTGGGTGCCATCGCGTCGTCGCTGGAGCGTGCCTCGTAGACCAGCGCCGAGACGCAGGCGGCGAGTTCGGCGGGGCCGAGGCCCTCCCAGACCCGCTCGCGCAGGCATTCGCTGGCCAGCAGGTCCAGTTCGCCGTAGAGCCGGGCGAGCCGTCTGCCGTCCTCGGTGACCTCGTTGCCGCGCAGGTAGTCCAGCTCGGTCAGCAGGGCGACGATCCGGTCGAAGGTCCGCGCGATGGTGTTGGTCCGGCCCTCGATCCGGCGCTCCAGCTGCGAGGTGTCCCGCATCAGCCGGTGGTAGCGCTCGGCCCAGCGGGCGTGGTCCTCACGGTCGTCGCACCCGTGGCAGGGGTGCGCGCGGATCGCGGTGCGCAGCCGGGCGATCTCCCGGTCGTCGGCGGCCTGGGCGCGCTTCTTGCGGACCCGGTCGGGCGGGATGTGCCCGGCCTTGGTGCGCAGCGCGGAGGCGAGGTCGCGACGGGACTGCGGGGAGCGGGCGTTGAAGTTCTTCGGGATCCGCATCCGCTCCAGCGCCTCGACGGGCACCGGGAAGTCGATCGACGCCAGCCGCTTCACCTGCCGTTCGGCGGTCAGCACCAGCGGGCGCGGGCCGTCGTGGGCGTCGAAGCCGCGGTACCCGTTGGACCGGCCGGCCGGCAGCCCCGGGTCCAGCACCAGCGCCAGGCCCGCGTACTTGCCGGTCGGGACGTGGATGACGTCGCCCGGCTTGAGCTTCTCCAGGGCGACGGCGGCCTCCGCCCGGCGTTCGGAGGCGCCCTGCCGGGCCAGCTCGGTCTCGCGGTCCTTCAGCTCGCGGCGCAGCCGCGCGTAGTCCTCGAAGTCGCCGAGGTGGCAGGTCATGGAGGCCTTGTAGCCCTCCAGGCCCTCCTCGTTGCGCTGCACCTGCCGGGAGATGCCGACGACCGACTTGTCGGCCTGGAACTGCGCGAAGGAGGTCTCCAGCAGCTCGCGCGAGCGGTGCCGCCCGAACTGCTCGACGAGGTTGACCGCCATGTTGTACGACGGCTTGAAGCTGGAGCGCAGCGGATAGGTGCGGGTGCCCGCGAGGCCCGCCAGGTGCTCGGGGCTCATGCCGCGCTGCCACAGCACGACCGCGTGTCCCTCGATGTCGATGCCCCGCCGGCCCGCCCGGCCGGTGAGCTGCGTGTACTCGCCGGGCGTGATGTCGGCGTGCTGCTCGCCGTTCCACTTGACGAGCTTCTCCAGCACCACCGAGCGCGCGGGCATGTTGATGCCGAGGGCGAGGGTCTCGGTGGCGAAGACGGCCTTGACCAGGCCGCGTACGAACAGCTCCTCCACGACCTCCTTGAAGGTGGGCAGCATGCCCGCGTGGTGGGCGGCGATGCCGCGCTCCAGCCCCTCCAGCCACTCGTAGTAGCCGAGGACGTGCAGGTCCTCGTGCGGGATGGAGGCGGTGCGCTCCTCGACCAGGGCGCGGACCTTCTCCCGCGCCTCCTCGTCGTTGAGCCTCAGGCCGGCGAACAGGCACTGCTGGACGGCGGCCTCGCAGGCGGCGCGGCTGAAGATGAAGGTGATGGCGGGCAGCAGGCCCTCGGCGTCGAGGCGTTCGATGACCTCGGGCCGGCTCGGCGTCCACACCCGGGAGCGCTGGCGGCGCTCCCGCTCCCGGTCGGCCTCCCGCATGGCCCGGCCTCGCCTGCGGTCCTGGTACGACGGCCGGGTCGCCTCCATGCGGGCCAGCCGGACCAGGTCGGGGTTGACGGCCTTCCGGTGGCCCTCGCCCTCCTCGAACAGGTCGTACATCCGGCGTCCGGCCAGCACGTGCTGGAACAGCGGGACGGGCCGGTGCTCGGAGACAATCACCTGGGTGTCGCCGCGGACGGTGTCCAGCCAGTCGCCGAACTCCTCGGCGTTGGAGACGGTCGCCGACAGTGACACCAGCGTCACCGACTCGGGCAGGTGGATGATCACCTCTTCCCAGACGGCGCCGCGGAAGCGGTCGGACAGGTAGTGCACCTCGTCCATGACGACGTAGCCCAGGCCCAGCAGCGTCTGCGAGCCCGCGTACAGCATGTTGCGCAGCACCTCGGTGGTCATCACGACCACCGGCGCCTCGGAGTTCACGCTGTTGTCGCCGGTGAGCAGGCCGACCTTGTCCGCGCCGTAGCGGCGGCACAGGTCGGCGTACTTCTGGTTCGACAGCGCCTTGATGGGTGTCGTGTAGAAGCACTTCTTGCCCTGCCGCAGGGCGAGGTGGACGGCGAACTCGCCCACGATCGTCTTGCCCGAGCCGGTGGGCGCGGCCACCAGCACGCCCTTGCCCGCCTCCAGTGCCTGGCAGGCCTCGATCTGGAAGGGGTCGAGGCCGAAGTCGTACATCTCGCGGAAGGAGGCGAGGGCGGTGGCCTGCTCGGCAGCCCGCCTCCGGGCTGCCGCGTACCGCTCGGCCGGTGAGAGGTCCTCTGTCATCGTGCTTTCGAGCGTACCGGGCCCGACTGACAACAGGACGATCATTATCCGGAAGCAGGGACGTCAACGGCGGATGCCCCCGTCCACGGGACGGGGGCATCGCAGGGTACGGCGGCGGGGGCGGCGGACGCTCAGGTCACGTCGTCGTAGCCGTTCACCCGGTCCGGGCCGGTCTGCTCGGGGACCCGGCCGGCCGGGACCGCCTCGACCTCGCCGATGTCCTCCGGTGTCAGATCGAGGTCGGAGGCCTCGTCGTCGGCGGGACCGGCCTCCTCCCGACGGCGCTTGCGCGCGTCGTTGACCAGCGAGAACGCCACGGCGGCGAAGTACAGCACCCAGATCGGCCCGGCCAGAGCCAGCATGGACAGCGGGTCGGTGCTGGGAGTGGCGACGGCGGCGAACACCGTGATGCCCATGATCATCGCCCGCCACCAGCCGAGCATGCGCCTACCCGTGAGCACCCCGGTGAGGTTGAGCATGATCAGCAGCAGCGGCAGTTCGAAGGAGAGCCCGAACACGATCACCATGCGCGTGACGAGCTGGAGCAGGTCGTCCAGCGGCAGCAGGTTGGCGATGCTGCCGTTCGGCGTGAAGTCGATCAGCACCTTCGCGGTGGTCGGCAGCACCTTGTACGCGAAGAAGGCACCGCCGAGGAACAGCGGCGCGCCGGTGAAGACGAAGGCGTAGGCGTACTTCTTCTCGTGCCGGTGCAGACCCGGCGCCACGAAGGCCCACAGCTGGTAGAGCCAGATCGGCGAGGCGAACACCACACCGGCCGTCAGCGACACCTGCAGGGCCAGCGTGAACGGCGCCAGCAGACCGTTGATCGTGATCTGGGCGCACGGCTCGGAACCGGCGCGGGAACGGGCCAGCTCCTCGAACGACTTCCCGCAACCGATCGAGTCGAGGATCGGCTGGGTCAGGAAGTTGATGATGTCGTTGTAGAAGAAGGCGGCGACGATCGTCACGACGACGACGGCCAGCAGGGCCTTCCCGAGCCGGTTGCGCAGCTCACGAAGGTGATCCGCGAGGGGCATCCGCCCCTCGGGATCCTTCTCCTTCTTGCGGGCAGACTTGGGCAACCCACGTCCTCATCTCGTGCGGCAGGCCGGGGGCTTCCGGCCCTGCGTCAGCGCTGGGTGGTGTCCGTCGGCTCGTTGACCGGGCGGGCGCTGGTCACGTCGCCGGGGGCCGCCTGGATGGTGCGCTGGGCGGGGGGCTGCTCGTTGGAGGCGGGCGCCTGGCCGGAGGTGCTGCCGTCTTCCTTCATCGCCTTGGCCTCGCTCTTGAGGATGCGCGCGGACTTGCCGAGCGAGCGGGCCATGTCCGGAAGCTTCTTCGCGCCGAACAGCAGGATGATGACGACGAGGATGAGAATGATCTCGGGAGCTCCGAGCCTTCCGAACATAAGTCTTTACCTTCTCACCGAGGCTGCTGGGTGGGGTGCTGTCCGACACGCCGGACATGTGTCCGAGTGATCGTGCCGGCAGCGATCGTAACGCTCACGGGTAAACGTCAGGCAATCCCCGTGCGTACTCCCGGTCCGCGGTACGGGCCTCGTTCTCCGCACCGCGACCTCGAGCGTACCTGGCCCGGTGGGCAGCATGACAGGGCGAAGTGACGCAAACCGCTTCCGCCGCCGCCGTCACAGCCGCCACACGGCTCCCGGCGCGGCGCACCTCACAGCGACTCCGCCGCACGGGCCGTGCTCACGGCCGCCCGCTCCAGGTCCTCGGCGGCCCGGTTGATGCGGCGGGTGGAGTCCGCGACCTGCTCCCCCAGGCGCCGCGCCTCCAGGAAGACCCGGACGGCGAGCACACCGAGGACGGCGAGACCCAGGAACCCCGCGGCTACCGCGAACATCGGCCAGAACATGACGCCGAGCCTAGACGGTGGAGTGCAGCCGCAGCGTTCTGACCCCGCCGCCGGTCAGCAGCTCCACGATCCGCTCACCGGCCGGCTTGCGCACCGCGGCGCCGCACTCGGGGCAGGTGAAGGAGTAGAACGTGGTCCGGCTGCTGGCACCGATGGCCAGGCGCAGGGCGCTCGCCGCCAGCTCGAACCGGCCCCGGCAGTCCGGGCAGCCCGCCCGGAACACCACGGGGACCGCTCTCCTCATCCCGGCGAAGGCGGCCGCGACCGTCATCTCCCTCGCACCCGGCACCGCAGTCTCCTCCACAGCCCTCGCCCCTCTTCCGCGTTCGTCCCCACCGCGCGGCGCCCCCGCCGGCCCGGCTCACACCGGCCGTGCGGCCGGCCCCTCGCGCACCCCGGGCGCCGCCACCGTCGGCGCGTCGTACGCCGCCAGCGCCTCGCGCGCCGCCCGGCGGGCGCTGTCGGCCAGCTCCGGCGGCGAGACGATCCGCCCGTCACCGCCGAGCCGCAGCGCCAGCCGGCGCAGGGAGGCCGGATCAGGGGTGCGCAGAGTGATACGCAGCCCGCCGTCGGGCAGTTCGACCGCGCTGTCGTGCGGGTAGTACTCGGCGACCCAGCGGCCGCCCGGACCGACCTCGATCACCACCTGCGGATCCTCGGCCGCGGGCTGCACCAGCGCCTCGGACAGATCCCGCAGCTCCATCTCCGGCGGCGCGGCCGGCTCGTCGAGGATCCTGATCTCGGCGACCCGGTCCAGGCGGAACGTGCGGCGCGCCTCGGAGCGGCGACACCACGCCTCCACGTAGGTGTGGCCGACGCTGACCAGCCGGATCGGGTCGATCTCCCGCTCGGTGACCTCGTCCCGGGCCGGCGAGTAGTAGCGGATCCACAGCCGGCGGCGCTCGGAGATCGCCCGGTCGACGTCGGCGAAGACACCGCCCTCGGACTCGAAGGTCACCGACAGCCGCGAGCTGGCGCCCGCCGCCTCCCCGGCCGCCGCCTCCACCTTGGCCGTCGCCCGCAGCAGCGCCTGCCGGTCGCCCTCCCGCAGCCCCGGCAGGGTGGACACCGCGCGGGCCGCCACCAGCAGCGCCGTCGCCTCGTCCGCGGCCAGCCGCAGCGGCTCGGCCGCCTCCTCGCCGAGCGCGGCCGGGTTGTGCCACCAGATGCGCTCGCCGTCGGTGTCGATGTCCAGCAGATCGCCGCCGCGGAAGCTGGTGCCGCACATGGGCAGCACGTCGAGGTCGGAGACCAGCTCGTCCTCGGTGATGCCGAAGGCGCGCGCGACGTCCGCGACCCGGGCACCCGGGCGCTCCCTGAGATACGTCACCAGGGAGAGCATCCGCCGGGTCTGGTCGATGGCGTTCACGGGCCTGACCGGTTTGCCTGCCACTGTCCTGCTCCGCTCCCCCTCAGCCCTTGGCCACGGCACGCAGCCGGTCCACCACGTCGGCGCGCAGCTCCGCCGGCTCCAGCACCACCACGTCCGGCCCGAACTCCACCAGCCAGGCGTCCAGCCCGTGCCCGTACGGAATCTCCAACTCGTCCCACCCGTCGCCGAGTTCCCGGACCTTCGCGGCCTTCGCCCGAAGGGGGTAGCCGGCGCCGGAGCGCAGCCGGATCAGCGCCGTACGGTCGGCGATCTCACCGGCCCAGCCCGCGACCGTCTCCCGCACCGTGACCACGTCCGGGACCGCCGCGGTGAAGCCGCTGCCGCGCGAGCGCACCTTGCCGGTGATCCGCGACAGCCGGAACACCCGCTCGGCACCCCGGTCGCGGTCGTAGCCCGCCAGGTACCAGTGCCCGCGCCAGCACTCCAGCGCCCACGGCTCGACGTGCCGGGGCTCGGGGCGGGCGGCGCTGGCCTTGCGGTAGTCGAAGAGCACCGGGCGGCGGTCGCGGCAGGCCAGCATCAGCGGCTCGAAGGCGGCCTCGTGCACCGGGATGCGCGGCTCCAGGGCGCCATGGGCCTCGTACGGGTCGACGTCCTCGGGCAGCCCGGCCGCGCGCAGCTTCTGCAGGGCGCCGCTGGCCGCGCCGGCCAGCCGGGCCTGCTGCCAGACCTTCGCGGCCAGACCCAGCGCGGCCGCCTCCTCCGCGTCGAGGGTGATGGGCGGCAGGCGGTTGCTGTCCCGCCGGGCGAGATAGCCGACCTCGCCGTCCAGGTTCTCCACCGTCTCGATGACCAGGCCCAGCTCGCGCAGGTCGTCCTTGTCCCGCTCGAACATCCGGTTGAAGGAGTCGTCGCTGCCCGCCGCGCCGCTCCCCGGCCTGGAGGCGGCACCGCTCCCCGGCCTCGAGGCCTCGACGTAGGCCTCGATGGAGTCGCGCAGCTCGCGCTTGCTGAGCGGCCGCCGCGTCCCCAGCAGGCACAGCGCCAGGTTCATCAGCCGCTCGGCCTTGGCAATGGCCATCGACGCCCTTCGCCTTTCCTATGGTGCTTCCGACCGATGACCGTACCGCTCCGCGGTGTCAGGACAAAGCCGGAACGACAACCGGGGGCCCATGCGAACAGCACGGGCCCCCGGTCGACCAGGAACGGTCAGCGCTTGGCAACGCCCACCAGGTCACAGACAAAGATCAGCGTCTCGCCCGGCGCGATCGCACGGCCGGCGCCGCGGTCGCCGTACGCCAGGCGCGCGGGGATGATCAGCTGGCGGCGGCCGCCGACCTTCATGCCCTGCACGCCCTTGTCCCAGCCCTGGATGACCTGGCCGACACCGAGCTGGAAGTCCAGCGGGGCGCCGCGGTTCCAGGAGGCGTCGAACTCCTCGCCCGTGGAGAACGCGACGCCCACGTAGTGGACCTTGACGAAGTCGCCGGCGCCGGCGATCTCGCCGTCGCCCTCCCAGATGTCCTTGATCTCGAGGTCCGCCGGGGGCTCGCCGCCCGGGAAGTCGATCTCGGGCTTGTCGATGCTCACGTCTTTGACTCCTGCTTCGTGTACGTCACGGAACCCGCACAGTCTTTCATCCCCCCGCCCCGCCGCCCGCCACGGCGGGCCGCACGCGGGCGCCGCTACATCGCCGCCAGGATGTCCACCGAGAACACCAGCGTGGAGCCCTTCTTGATGACACCGCCGCTCGGCGGGGTGTCGCCGTAACCCAGGTCCGGCGGTACGACGACCAGGACCCGGCTGCCCACCTTCTTGCCCGTGATGCCCTGCGCCAGGCCCTTGACGACGTCCTGCATCTGCTGGACCGCGAACTGGCTCAGCCGCCCCGAGCCGTAGGTCTGCTCGAACGTCTTGCCGCCGTCCCAGACCACGCCCTTGAACTGGCACAGGACGGTCTGGTCGGCCTTCAGCTCGGCGCCGTCGCCCTCCAGCACGTAGGCCGACACAAGCTTCTTCGGCGGGTCCGTCTTCGGCACGTCGATCGAAGGCGCGTTGCCGTCGGTGTTGGTGCCCACCTTCGGCAGCGCCGCGTCGCTCTGCGCGACCTCGGTGCCCTTGGCGGAACTCTTGGAGTTGAAGGAGTCCAGCAGATCCACCACGAACACCAGTGTGTCGGTGCCCCCGATGCCCGCCTGCGCATTGCCCGACGCGCCGTAACCCCAGGTCGGCGGCACCGCCATCTCGATCCGGCTGCCGACCTTCTTGCCCGCCAGGGCGTAGCGCCAGCCGTCGATGATGCTGCTCTTGGCGAGCTGCATCAGCAGCGGCCGGTGGCGGTCGTAGGAGTTGTCGAAGACCTTGGCCGTCGCCCAGATCTGGCCCAGGTAGTTCGCCTGGATGAAGTCGTTCTCCGCGATCGTCCGGCCACTGCCCGCGATCACCGTCTTGACCGCCAGGTTCTTCGACGGCTCCCCCGGCCCCTTGGCCACCGTCGGCTTCTCGTCGAACTTCGTGCCGGCCGTGATCGCCGGCAGCGGCCCGTCCACGATCTTCGGCGGCGGCGCGGACGACGCCGAGGCCGACGGCGACGGGCTGGCCTTGCTGGAGGAGGACGAGTCGTCGCCGCACGCGGCGAGCGTGACCAGTCCCGCGGGAACGGCGGCGAGGAGGAGGGAGCGTCGGCGCACGGGAGAAGCCTCGTAATCGGTCGATCTTGTGGTTGGCGTGCGCGCAACTCTACGACGTGCCACGGGCGCCGTACGGAAAACGTACGGCGCCCGTGTGGCGTTCCGGCATTTCAGCGCCGAGCCGCTTGACTTCCCCGCATTCCGGTCACATTCCGGCGATCAGCTTCTCCACCCGGTCGTCCACCGAACGGAACGGGTCCTTGCACAACACCGTGCGCTGCGCCTGGTCGTTCAGCTTCAGGTGCACCCAGTCGACCGTGAAGTCCCGGCGCTGTTCCTGCGCGCGGCGGATGAAGTCACCGCGCAGCCGGGCACGCGTGGTCTGCGGCGGAACCGACTTGCCCTCGAAGATCTTCAAATCGTTGCAGATCCGGGTGGCTTGCCCCTTCTTCTCCAGCAGGTAGTACAGCCCCCGGCGGCGGTGGATGTCGTGGTAGGCGAGGTCTATCTGAGCGACCCGCGGATGCGACATGGTCATGTTGTGCTTGGCCCGGTACCGCTCGATGAGCTGGTACTTCATCACCCAGTCGATCTCGGTGCCGATGCGGTCGAGTTCCTCGCTCTCGATCGCCTCCAGCGTGCGGCCCCACAGCTCCAGCACCTGCGCGACCGTACCCGTGCGGATGCCGCGGCGGTCGCAGAAGTCCACCGCCTTGTCGAAGTACTCACGCTGCACCTCCAGCGCGGACGCCTCCCGGCCGCTGGCCAGCCGCACCTTGCGCCGACCGGTGATGTCGTGGCTGACCTCACGGATCGCCCGGATCGGGTTCTCCAGGGTCAGGTCCCGCATCACCGTCCCCGCCTCGATCATCCGCAGCACCAGGTCGGTGGCACCCACCTTGAGCAGCATCGTCGTCTCGGACATGTTCGAGTCACCCACGATGACATGCAGCCGCCGGTAGCGCTCGGCGTCCGCGTGCGGCTCGTCGCGGGTGTTGATGATCGGCCGGGACCGGGTCGTCGCCGAGGAGACGCCCTCCCAGATGTGCTCCGCGCGCTGGCTGACGCAGTAGACCGCACCGCGCGGCGTCTGCAGCACCTTGCCCGCGCCGCACAGCAGCTGCCGGGTCACCAGGAACGGGATCAGGATGTCCGCGAGCCGGGAAAACTCCCCGTGCCGCGCCACCAGGTAGTTCTCGTGGCAACCGTAGGAGTTGCCCGCCGAGTCGGTGTTGTTCTTGAAGAGGTAGACGTCGCCCGCGATTCCCTCCTCGTGCAGGCGTCGTTCCGCGTCCACCAGGAGTCCCTCGAGAATGCGCTCGCCGGCCTTGTCGTGGGTGACCAGTTCGGTCACGTTGTCACATTCGGGTGTCGCGTATTCCGGATGTGATCCCACGTCGAGATAGAGCCGGGCGCCGTTTCGCAGAAACACATTGCTGCTGCGGCCCCATGACACGACACGGCGGAAGAGGTACCGCGCCACCTCGTCAGGCGACAGGCGGCGCTGTCCCCTGAACGTGCACGTGACGCCGTACTCGTTCTCCAGCCCGAAAATGCGGCGGTCCATGACTGAACATTACGCCCGATCCCCCGAGCTGAAACGGGGTTCGGCAGCACGATTTGGATCAGTTTCCGATGAAGCCGCAACCACCCCGCCCCCGGCGGGAGCTGCGAGGACCCCGCCGGTGGCCAGCAGGACCAGCAGCGACACGGCCCCCGCCACACCCGGCAGCGCGAATCCCCACGACGCGCCGCCCGCCTCTACCACCGGCCCCGCCAGGCCCGTTCCCACCGACGCGCCCACCGTGAACGTCGTCACCAGCCAGGAGAACGCCTCCGTCACCGTCCCGCCCGGCGCGTGCCGGTCCACGATGACGAAGGCACACGCGATGCACGGCGCCAGGAACACCCCGGAGACTACGCTGAGCAACACCATGGCCACTGCTCCCGGCATCAGCAGCAACGGCAGATAACACACCGCCAGAAGCGCCACCAGCACCCGCAGTCGCCGCTCCGGCGTCCCACCCCACTCCCGCGCCCCGTACACGGTGCCGCCCACCAGCGCCCCGAGCCCCAGCCCCGCCATCAGCCAGCCGTACACCGCGTCACCCCCGTGCGCGTCCGCGTACGGCACCGACGCCACCGTGATCGACCCCAGCGCGATCCCCACGAACAGGAACGCCCCCAGCAGCGCCAGCAGCCCCGGCGAGCGCAACGCCCCCAGCCAGTGCGCCGCACGCGGCGCCGAACGCCACGCGCGCGAGGGCGGCGACACCACCACCGACAGCGCCCCCAGCACCCCCAGCCCGTTCAGCACCAGCAGCGCCACCCGCTCCGACCACAGCGACACGCACACGGTCACCAGCAACGGCCCCACCGTGAACATGACTTCCTGCGCCACCGCGTCCATGGCGTACGCCGTGTGCAACTGCCCCGGACGGCGCAGCACCGACGGCCACAGCGCCCGCAGACCGCCCTCCAGCGGCGGGGTGAACAGCCCGGCGGCCGCCACCGCCGTGTACGCCCACCCCAGCGGACCGGTCCCGCGGAACGCGAACACCGCCATCGCGGCCGCCGACAGCACCGCGGCCGGCAGCTGCACCCGCGGCTGCCCGTACAGATCCACCAGACGGCCCAGCACCGGCTGGCCCACCGCGTTCGCCACCCCGTACACCGCCGCCAGGGCGCCCGCCAGGCTGTACGTGCCGCCCTCCGCACGGACGAACAGCACCAGCGCGATCGCCGCCGTCGCGTTCGGCAACCGCCCCACCAGCGTGCCGGTCAGCAACCGGGCCGCGTGCCTCGCCCTGAGGATCTCCAGGTACCCCGCGGCCATCTCCGGCCCTCCAGCCTGACGTTTTACGTATAACCTCGCCCGACATACGTACCATGTGCGCTGTTCACGCGTCCAGACGACGGACCACACGAAGGAGCACACCCCCGGTGGCACGCAGCAGCACGCGCCCCACGAGCCGCGACGTCGCCCAGGCCGCCGGGGTCTCCCAGGCCGCCGTCTCCCTCGTCCTCGGCGACAAATGGCGCGGCCGCGTCTCCGAGACCACCGCAGCCCGCGTCCGCCAAGCCGCCCACGACCTCGGCTACCGGCCCAACCTCGCCGCCCGCAACCTCCGCCTCGGCCACACCCGCACCGTCCTCCTCGTCGTCCCCGCCCTCACCACCGAATTCTTCGCCGGCGTCTACACCGGCGCCGCACGCGTCGCCGCCCAGCACGGCTTCGGCGTCGTCCTCTACCCCTCCCCCGAAGGCATCGGCCCCGCCCGCGACCCCTTCGCCTCCGCCCAGGCCGCCCTCGACGGCGTCATCGCCTCCTCCATGGCCGCCGACGCCCTCACCGCCATCCGCGGCGACCAGCTCCCCCTCGTCATGCTCGACAGCGACCCCACCGGCAGCCTCGGCGCCGCCACCGTCAACCTCGACATCACCGACGGCGTGCACCAGGTCGCCGACCACCTGCTCACCCTCGGCCACCGGCACTACCTCCACCTCGCCGCCGACGTCCCCTCCTGGACCTTCGACATCCGCGCCCGCGCCCTCGCCGACCGCCTCGCCACCACACCCGGCACCACGCTGCGCACCACCCGCGCCGCCATCACCATCGACGACGCCCGCACCGCCACCGAGATCGCCCTGCGCGAGCCCGGCCCCCGCCCGACCGCCCTCGTCTGCGACGACGACAAACTCGCCGCCGGCGCCTACAAAGCCCTGCGCCGCCTCGGACTCGACATCCCCGGCGACATCTCCGTCACCGGACTCGACGACCTCGCCCTCGCCACCGCCATCGACCCCGAACTCACCACCGTCCGGCTCGACGCCGAACTCTTCGGCGAACACGGCATGCACGCCCTCCTCGCCGTCCTGGACGGCCGCACACCCCCACCGGGCGACATCCCCGTCACCCTCGTCGTCCGCGGCTCCACGGCGCCCCCCAGACCCGCCTGAACGACACCCCCCCACGAACGCCGAGATGCCCCGGCCGTCACCACGACCGGGGCACCCCGACACCATCACGAGCGGACCCTCACTCCTCGCCGGACTCCGCCCCGTCCGCATCCGCCTCCGCGTCCGAAGCGACGTCCTCCTGGCCGCCCTCCAGCAGACGCACCAGCTGCCGGCCCACGATCCGCCGGAACTTGCGCTTCTGCGGACGCGTCCGGTCCAGCACCGCCACCTCCAGCCGCTCCGCCGGAATCTCCCGCTCAGTGCCGTTGGTGTCACGCGACAACGCCTGCACCGCCAGCTTCAGCGCCTCCGCCAGCGTCATCCCGTCACGATGACGCTGATCCAGATACCCGCTGATCTGCTCCGCGTTGCCACCCACCGCCACCGAACCGTGCTCGTCCACGATCGACCCGTCGTGCGGCAACCGGTAGATCTGATCACCCTCCGGCGTCTCACCGACCTCCGCGACGACCAGCTCCACCTCGTACGGCTTCTCCGCCGCACTCGAGAAGATCGTGCCCAGCGTCTGCGCGTAGACGTTGGCCAGACCACGAGCGGTCACATCGTCCCGGTCATAGGTGTAACCCCGCAGATCGGCGTAGCGCACACCACCGATCCGCAGATTCTCGTACTCGTTGTACTTGCCGGCGGCCGCGAAACCGATCCGGTCGTAGATCTCGCTGAACTTGTGCAGCGCACGGGACGGGTTCTCACCGACGAACACGATGCCGTCGGCGTACTGCAGCACGACCAGGCTGCGGCCGCGGGCGATGCCCTTGCGGGCGTACTCCGCCCGGTCGGCCATGGCCTGCTGGGGTGAGACATAGAACGGCGTCGACACCGGTTACCCGTCCCTTTCTGTCATGGTCACTGGATCACCTCGAAAACAACCCCGCCCGCCCTCAGAGCAGAGCGGCCTTCGGACCGTCCGGCTCCTCCAGCCGACGCTGGAGCACCGCACGCGACAACTCCGAGGCCTCGCCCTCGGTGAGCCGGCGGAAACCGTCCTCGGTGATCACCGTGATGATCGGATAGATCCGGCGGGCGACATCGGGACCACCGGTCGCCGAGTCGTCGTCGGCCGCGTCGTACAGGGCCTGCACCACCAGCGTCGTGGCCTGCTCCTCCGACAGCTCCTCACGGAACAGCTTCTTCATCGCACCCCGCGCGAACACCGAACCCGAACCCGTCGCCGCGAAGTGGTGCTCCTCGGAACGGCCGCCCGTCACGTCGTACGAGAAGATCCGCCCCCGGCCCCGGTCCACGTCGAAACCGGCGAACAGGGGCACCACGGCCAGACCCTGCATGGCCATGCCCAGATTGGAACGGATCATCGTCGACAACCGGTTGGCCTTGCCCTCCAGCGACAGCTGCGCACCCTCGACCTTCTCGAAGTGCTCCAGCTCCAGCTGGAAGAGCTTCACCATCTCCACGGCCAGGCCCGCCGTGCCGGCGATGCCGACCGCCGAGTACTCGTCCGCCGGGAACACCTTCTCGATGTCCCGCTGCGCGATGACGTTGCCCATGGTGGCCCGCCGGTCACCGGCCAGCACCACGCCACCGGGGAACGTGACGGCCACGATCGTCGTACCGTGCGGCGCCTCGATCACCCCCTGCGTGGGCGGCAGCTGCCGCTTGCCGGGCAGCAGCTCCGGCTGGTGCTCCGACAGGAAGTCCATGAACGAAGAAGATCCTGGCGTCAGGAAGGCAGCCGGTAGACGCCCGGTGCTACGAGTGTTGGCTTCCACGCGTTTCCTTCCACGTAAGCGGCAGCCCGCCTCATGACCTCGGGCTGATCCTTGAACTGCCCCAGCGCGGCGTTGCAGCTGAAGCACAGTACGCCTCGGACCCTACCCGTCTCGTGGCAGTGATCCACATGTGCGGGCGGAGCCACGAGACAGATGCAGCAGACGCCGCCTTGCGAGGCCATCAGCTCGTTCAACTCCGCCGAGGTGAGGCCGTACCTGCGCTTGCGGTAGCTGACCTTGTTGCGCTCCGCACGGCACTCACGGCAGTAGCTCGCCCAGCCGTCGACCGAGCTCTTGTTCCGTTCCCATGCGGAATGAGGCTTCACCTCGGCGCACTGCGGACATCGCTTGTGTCCCGGTGGGACGGCGACCCGCTCCCGCACCTTCTTGCCCTTGGCCTCCTGGCGCCGCCGGTAGTACTGGGCAGAGCACTCACGGCAGTACGCCTGGAGGCCGTCGGGAACCGACTTGTTGCTCGCGAACGCCGTTCTCGGCAGGTTCTGCTTGCACCGTGAACAGCGCTTCGACTGCGACTCTTCGACCACTGGGCTCTTCCTGATCTCACCTTAGATTCAAAGGCGAAATCATTCCCCACCCTTCTGAACGAAGGACCTCACGAAATCCTCGGCGTTCTCCTCGAGTACGTCGTCGATCTCGTCCAGGACCGAGTCCACGTCGTCGCTCAGTTTTTCGTGGCGCTCCTTGAGGTCCTCGGAGCCCTGTGCTTCCTGCGTCTGCTCCTCGGCCTCTTCCGTGGAGCGTGTGGCCTTCTGCTGGCCGCCGCCGGTGTCCTTGGTCGCCATAACCTCACCCCGCTCAGTTCGCCCGACATGGTCGTCAGGTCGGCATCGCTGCCGATCGGTGATGATCAGACCCTACAAGCCGGGTCCGACATCGGCCCCGCAGTTTGGACAACGTACGGGAGCCACCTCCTTGATTCCCGGGCGGCGGGGTTTCCACCCTGCCCGCCCGGGGGCGGTACGAGTACCCACCGGGCCCGCTCAGCCGCCTGACAGGACCCTGACCAGGTCTTCTGCCGTGCGGCAGCGGTCCAGCAGCTCCTTGACGTGATTTCGCGTTCCGCGTAGCGGTTCCAGGGTTGGGACGCGCTGGAGGGAGTCGCGGCCCGGCAGGTCGAAGATCACGGAGTCCCAGGAGGCCGCGGCGACGTCGTCGGCGTACTGCTCCAGGCAGCGGCCGCGGAAGTAGGCGCGGGTGTCCTCGGGGGGCTTGGTGCGGGCCCGCTCGATCTCGTCGTCGTCCAGCAGCCGCTTGATGCGCCCGCGGGCCACGAGGCGGTTGTAGAGGCCCTTGTCGGGCCGTACGTCGGCGTACTGGAGGTCGACGAGGTGGAGCCGGGCGGCGTCCCAGTCGAGGTCGTCGCGGCGGCGGTAGCCCTCCATGAGTTCGCGTTTGGCGACCCAGTCGAGTTCGCCGGCGAGGCTCATGGGGTCGTTCTCGAGCCGGTTGAGGGTGTCCTCCCAGCGGCTGAGGATGTCCTTGGTCTGGTCGTCGGCGTCGGCGCCGTAGCGCTCCTCGACGTACTTGCGGGACAGCTCGAAGTACTCCATCTGCAGTTGTACGGCGGTGAGGGTGCGGCCGCTGCGGAGGGTGACCAGGCGCTTGAGGGTGGGGTCGTGGGAGACCTGGTGGAGGGTCCGGACGGGCTGGTCGACGGCCAGGTCGACGGCGATGAAGCCGTCCTCGATCATGGCCAGGACCAGGGAGGTGGTGCCGAGCTTGAGGTAGGTGGAGATCTCGGAGAGGTTGGCGTCGCCGATGATCACGTGGAGGCGGCGGTATTTCTCGGCGTCGGCGTGGGGTTCGTCGCGGGTGTTGATGATGGGGCGTTTGAGGGTGGTCTCGAGGCCGACCTCGACCTCGAAGTAGTCGGCGCGCTGGCTGAGCTGGAAGCCGTGTTCGCGGCCGTCCTGGCCGATGCCGACGCGGCCGGCGCCGGCGAAGACCTGGCGGGAGACGAAGAAGGGCGTGAGGTGGCGCACGATGTCCGAGAAGGCGGTTTCGCGCTTCATCAGGTAGTTCTCGTGCGTGCCGTAGGAGGCGCCCTTGTTGTCGGTGTTGTTCTTGTAGAGGTGGATGGGCTGGGCGCCGGGCAGCTGGGCCGCGCGTTCGGCGGCCTCGGCCATGACGCGTTCGCCGGCCTTGTCCCAGAGGACGGCGTCGCGGGGGTTGGTGACCTCGGGTGCGCTGTATTCGGGGTGTGCGTGGTCGACGTAGAGGCGGGCGCCGTTGGTGAGGATGACGTTGGCGAGGCCGATGTCCTCGTCGGTGAGCTGGCTGGTGTCGGCGGTCTCGCGGGCGAGGTCGAAGCCTCGCGCGTCGCGCAGCGGGTTCTCCTCCTCGAAGTCCCAGCGGGCTCGGCGGGCCCGGTGCATCGCCGCGGCGTAGGCGTTGACGATCTGGGACGAGGTGAGCATGGCATTGGCGTTGGGGTGGCCGGGGACGGAGATGCCGTACTCCGTCTCGATGCCCATTACTCGCCGTACGGTCATGCGGCCCTCCTTGCCCGGCGGCGGCCTCGGTCGTGGACGCCGCTCAAGTACCGATGGCGCTCCGGTGCGGGTGCGGTGCCCGTCCCCGCACTGCGCGACTGGGCGGTAGGAAAGAGCCTAGAACGCCTTTGCGCTGGTGGGGAGATCATTTGCGTCATTGCCTGCTCCAGCCGTGCCGGAAAAACAGTCGGCTGCGGGTACCCCGGTGAGGGCACCCGCAGCCGCCCTGTTCTTACAGGTACTGACCGGTGTTCGCCACCGTGTCGATGGAGCGTCCGGTGTCCGCGCCCTGCTTTCCGGTGATGAGGGTGCGGATGTAGACGATCCGCTCGCCCTTCTTTCCGGAGATGCGGGCCCAGTCGTCGGGGTTGGTGGTGTTGGGCAGGTCCTCGTTCTCCTTGAACTCGTCCACGCAGGCCTGGAGGAGGTGGGAGACGCGGAGGCCCTTCTGGGTCTTTTCGAGGAAGTCCTTGATCGCCATTTTCTTGGCGCGGCCCACGATGTTCTCGATCATGGCGCCGGAGTTGAAGTCCTTGAAGTAGAGGACTTCCTTGTCGCCGTTGGCGTAGGTGACTTCCAGGAAGCGGTTCTCCTCGGATTCGGCGTACATGTGCTCGACCGCGGTCTGGATCATGCTCTGGACCGTGGTGGTCCGGTCGCCGCCGTGCTCGCCGAGGTCGTCGGAGTGCAGGGGGAGGCGTTCGGTGAGGTACTTGCCGAAGATGTCCTTGGCGGCCTCGGCGTCGGGTCGCTCGATCTTGATCTTCACGTCGAGGCGGCCGGGGCGCAGGATGGCGGGGTCGATCATGTCCTCGCGGTTGGAGGCGCCGATGACGACCACGTTCTGCAGGCCTTCGACGCCGTCGATCTCGGCGAGCAGCTGCGGGACGATGGTGTTCTCCACGTCGGAGCTGACGCCGGAGCCGCGGGTGCGGAAGAGGGATTCCATCTCGTCGAAGAAGACGATGACGGGGGTTCCCTCGCTGGCTTTCTCACGGGCGCGCTGGAAGACGAGGCGGATCTGCCGCTCGGTCTCGCCGACGTACTTGTTGAGCAGCTCGGGGCCCTTGATGTTGAGGAAGAAGCTCTTGCCGGCGGCCTGGCCGGTCACTTCGGCGACCTTTTTGGCCAGTGAGTTGGCCACGGCCTTGGCGATGAGTGTCTTGCCGCATCCGGGGGGGCCGTAGAGCAGGACGCCCTTGGGCGGGCGCAGCTCGTGCTCCTTGAACAGGTCGGGGTAGAGGTACGGCAGCTCGACCGCGTCGCGGATGGCTTCGATCTGGCCGCCGAGGCCGCCGATCTGTTCGTAGCCGATGTCGGGGACTTCTTCGAGGACGAGTTCCTCGACCTCGCTCTTGGGCACGACCTCGTAGACGTAGCCGGAGCGGGGTTCGAGGAGGAGGGCGTCGCCGGGGCGGATGGTGACGTCCAGCAGCGGCTCGGCGAGCCGTACCACCCGTTCCTCGTCGGTGTGCCCGAGCACCAGGGCGCGCTCGCCGTCCTCGAGGATCTCCTTGAGGGTGACGATGTCGCCGACGCGCTCGTACTCCATGGCCTCGACCACGTTGAGCGCTTCGTTGAGCATGACTTCCTGGCCGCGCCGCAGCTCGTCCAGGTCGACGCCGGGGCTGACGTTCACCCGCAGCTTACGGCCGCCGGTGAAGATGTCTGCGGTGCCGTCCTCGTTGGCCTGCAGGAAGACACCGAAGCCGGCCGGCGGCTGGGCGAGCCGGTCGACTTCCTCCTTGAGGGCCACGATCTGGTCGCGGGCCTCGCGGAGGGTGTTCGCCAGTCGCTCGTTCTGGGCGGACACGCCGGCCAGGTTGGTCTGCAGCTCGACGATCCGCTCTTCGAGAATCCTCGTGTGTCGCGGAGAGTCGGCGAGCTTGCGTCGCAGGACGGCGATCTCCTGCTCAAGGTAGGCAATCTGCCCGGACGGGTCGTCGGACCCTCGTCCCGGGCGGATGCCGCGGTTCATGTCGTCGTCGTGGGCTGCCACGGTCCTCACCTCCTCCAAGGGGAGCTGGACGCTTCCAGACCCTACCTGGGTGGGTGTCGATTGAAACCCCTAGATCACAAAGACTGTCAAGGTGTGTCGTCGGTCACCCGGTGCGCTCTCCCTCACGCCGAGGGGATACCCACTCAACGCGATTCAGAAGCGGCCTGTTCCACGACTGGAGTGGTCAAAACCCGTCGCGTCGGGGCGGAGTTGCCCGGTCGTGGCCGGGAAGCGGCGGGTGGGCCGGGGTGTCGGGGGCGGTTTTCGGGGCAGGAACGGCGGGTGGGGTCATCACGGAGAGCTACGGGGCGGGTGGCGGGCGTCACGGGGAGCGGGGCCGGGGAGGTGGGGGCGGGGTGTCCGGTTGTCGCCCTTGTGTCCGGCGGGGGCGGGGCTTGCCGGTGGCTGCCGGGGGGTGCCGGGGCGGAGGTAGGGTCGGATTGTTCAACGTCCGTCAGGGCTGGCCGGATTCCTTCGGTGCGGCCCGGCGCACCGACCGGCAGGAGAGATGACCGTGCAGCAGGAGGCCCTGGGCGACGGCGAGGCGCTGGAGGTCTGGATCGACCAGGACCTGTGTACGGGCGACGGGATCTGTGCCCAGTACGCCCCGGAGGTGTTCGAACTGGACATCGACGGGCTGGCCTATGTGAAGGGCGCGGGCGAGGAGCTGCTGCAGACGCAGGGGGCGACGACGCCGGTTCCGCTGCCGCTGCTGGCGGACGTGGTGGATTCGGCGAAGGAATGCCCGGGCGAGTGCATCCATGTGCGCCGGGTTTCGGACAGGGTCGAGGTGTACGGGCCGGACGCCGGGTGAGACCCGGTGCCGGCCGGGTTCACACCCGGTGGGCGCCCGCGGGGGTGGTGCGGACGAACGCGGTGCCGTTCCAGTGCCATCGGGCGTGGGTGGTGACGTCGGGGCAGCAACTGGGTACGTCGGGCGTGGAGTAGCCGAGCAGGGTGGCGGTGACGGCTCCGGCGGCGACGGTGAAGTCGGTGACGGTGTGCCGGTCCTTGGGGTCGACGAGGGTGGCCACGACGCGGGCGGGGCCGCCGGCGGTGCGGGTGAGGACGTAGACGCCGTCGGGCGGGGTGCCCATGGGGGCGTCGCAGTGCACGACGGCGACTGTTTCCGGCCTGCCGTCGCCGTCGAGGTCTCCGGTGGCCTTCTTGACCACGAGTGCCTTGACGGGTCCGCAGGCGAGGGGGAAGCGCACGCCGGTGGTGGCGGGGGGTGCCGCGGCGGCGGGGGCGGTGCTCGCCGCCGGGCCGGCGGCGGGCTGGGCGGCCTTGGCGTGGTCGGGCTGGAGCACGGAGGAGAGGGCCACCAGTGCGGTGACGGCGGTGGCGGTGGCGACCCAGTGGATGGGGCGGGTGTGGGTGTGGGCCAGCTCCGGGACAACGGATTGCTGCACTAGGAGTGTCTCCTGCGAGGGCTGTACCGGCGGGGGTGGCCAGAATGGTGCCACACGTCACAGTGTGGGGGAACGGCGGGGTGGCGGGCTGGTGCGGGGCGGGGGCCGCGCGCGGGGGTGCGGGTCCGGGCGCGGGGTGCGCTGTGGGGTCAACGCGCGGACGCCGTGGTGGAGTTCCGGTGTGGTCCGGGAACTTCACCACGGCGTCGGTGCGTTGCGGCGTCAAGGGTGACGGTGGCCGTGCGGCCGGGCCGGGCGGTGGCGCCGGCCGGTCAGCGGCCGCCGCCGTCGGCGTTGGGGCCGGCGTAGTCCTCGCCGTAGGCGCCCTTGGCGGGGCGGCGGCGGCGCATGGGCGGCTCGACGCCGTCGGCGAGGCGGCGGGCGGTGAGGAGGAAGCCGGTGTGGCCGATCATCCGGTGATCGGGGCGGACGGCGAGGCCCTCGATGTGCCAGTTGCGGATCATCGACTCCCAGGCGCTCGGCTCGTTGAAGCAGCCGATCTCGCGGATGGACTCCACGGTGCGGGCGAGCTGGGTGGTGGTCGCCACGTAGCAGCACAGGATGCCGCCGGGGACGAGGGCCTTGGAGACGGCCTCCAGGCACTCCCAGGGGGCGAGCATGTCGAGGATCACGCGGTCGACGTCCGGGTCGGACAGGTTGTCCTGGAGGTCGCCGACGGTGAGCTGCCAGGCGGGGTGGGGGCCGCCGAAGTAGCGTTCCACGTTCTGCCGGGCGATGTCGGCGAAGTCCTCGCGGCGCTCGTAGGAGTGCAGCATGCCCTGGTCGCCGATGGCGCGCAGCAGGAAGCTGCTGAGCGATCCGGAGCCGACGCCGGCTTCGACGACGCGGGCGCCGGGGAAGATGTCGGCGAAGGCGAGGATCTGTCCCGCGTCCTTGGGGTAGACGACGGCCGCCCCGCGGGGCATGGACAGGACGTAGTCGGGGAGCAGGGGGCGCAGCGCGAGGTAGGCGACGTTTCCGGTGGTGCGGACAACGCTGCCCTCGGGAGCGCCGATCAGTTCGTCGTGCGGGAAGGAACCCTTGTGGGTGTGGAAGTTCTTCCCGGCTTCGAGCGTGAACGTGTAGTGGCGGCCCTTGGGGTCGGTCAGCTGTACCTGGTCCCCGACCTTGAAGGGCCCGCGACGGCGGGCGGCACCGGTCGGTTCGGACATGTGACCAGCCTACCGGCGTTTGCGGGGGGTGCCGACCACGGGTGCGGGGTCAGGGGGCGGGGCGGGCCATGGCCTTGACGAAGGCGCGCTCGACGTCGGCGGCGGACAGGACGCCGTAGATCTCGCCGGTGTCCTCGACGACCAGGTACTCGGTGGCGGGGGTGGCGCGCAGGACGTCGAGGAGTTCTTCGCCGGCCAGCTCGGCGGAGACGCGCATGCCGTCGGTGAGGTCCTGGGCGAGGCCGCTGACGGCGACCCAGGGGCGGCGGTGTTCGGGTACGCCGACGATGGCGGCCTCGCGGACCAGGGAGAGGGGGTTGCCGTCGGCGTCGACGACGACGAGGGCGCGGGCGCCGGCGGCGTTGGCGCGGCGCAGTGCCTCGGACAGGGGGGTGTCGGTCTCGACGGGGACGGCTCGCCGGGTGAGGGTGCGGGCGCGCAGCTCGGGGAGGTGTTCGCGCAGCCGGGCCATGCGCAGGCTGTTGCCGGCGCCGGTCCAGATGATGGCGGCGAGGATGGCGGCGAGCAGGGCGTCGGTGACGGTGTCCATGCCGCTGATGTGCTGGTTGTCGCCGCCGAGGGCGCCGGACTGGTTGAGCAGGGGCAGTCCGACGAGGACGCTGAGGGCGAGGGCGCGGCCGACCCAGGCGGCGGCGACGGTGCCGCTCATGGGGCGGCCGGTGAGCTTCCAGACGACGGCGCGGAGCATGCGGCCGCCGTCCAGGGGGAGGCCGGGCAGCAGGTTGAAGGCGGCGACGAGGAGGTTGGAGACCATCAGGCCGGCCAGCAGGACGCCGGGGACGGTGCCGGCCTCGACGGGTTTCATGGCGAGGTAGAACAACCCGGCCAGGACGAGGGAGAACAGCGGGCCGACGAAGGCCAGGACGAATTCGCGGCCCGGGGTCTCGGCCTCCTTCTCGATCTCGGAGACGCCGCCGAAGAACTGGAGCTGGATGCGGCGGACGGGGAGCTTGAAGCGGAGGGCGGCGACGGTGTGGGCGAGTTCGTGGACGAGGACGGAGGCGTAGAAGGCGACGGCGAAGAAGAGGGACACGAGGTAGCGGGCGGCGCCGAGTTCGGGCAGGACGCGGTCGAGCTGGCCGCCGAAGACCCAGGTGATCAGGGCGGCGACGAGGAACCAGCTGGGCGCCACGTACACGGGTACGCCGAAGGGGCGGCCCATGAGCAGGCCGCCGCCGGGGCCCTTGGGGCGGCGCGGGGGGCGGCCCGGGGCGGGGGCGGCGGCGGTGTGGGGGTCCGGCCGGGCGGGGGTGTCCTGTGGGGGGCCGTCGTCGGTGGCGGGGCGGTCGCCGGCGGCGGGGGTGGCCGGGCTGTCATCGGGTGCGGGGGTGTCGTGGGGGTGCGGCCCGGGGTGGTCGGTGGCCGGGGCCGTAGGACTCGCGGGGTGCTCGGCCGGCTCGTCGTTGCCGGATCGCGGCTGCCCGCTCCCGCCGCTCACGTCCACGGTGTCCCCTCGCTCGAAGCGTCTTCCGCACCTGCCGGGCGGAAGGGTCTGGGGTCGATGGTATGCGTCCGGGGCGGCGCGTTCCGCCCCGGCACCCTGTGTCCGCCCCGTCGCCGGGTGCCCGGCGCCGTGCGCGGTTGGGTCACTGTCAGTGGTGGGCCGTATGGTCTGTGGTCATGGACAGCAGTGACGAGGACGCCCGCGCGGCCGTGGCCGGACCGGACGCGGAGGCGAGCGCCGAGGCGGTCGCCACGACCGTGACCGAGGCGGTGGCCGTGCCGGTCGCGGCCGGGACGGTGACGGCCGGGGACGCGGCGGTGGCGGTGGAGCCGGCCGATGCGGCGGTGGCGGCCGCCGCGCGCGTCGCCACGCCCGCCGCGCCCGCCTCGCTGTCTCCCTCGCGGGCCAACGACTTCATGCAGTGCCCGCTGCTGTACCGGTTCCGGGTGATCGACCGGCTGCCGGAGAAGCCGAGCGAGGCGGCGACCCGGGGCACGCTGGTGCACGCGGTGCTCGAGCGGCTGTTCGACGCGCCGGCCGGTGAGCGGACCGTGCCCCGGGCCGCGTCGCTGATCCCGGGGCAGTGGGACCGGCTGCGGGAGAGCCGGCCGGAGGTGGTGGAGCTGTTCGCCGACGACCCCGGTGGTGAGCGGCTGGCCCGCTGGCTGGGCGAGGCGGAGCGGCTGGTGGAGCGCTGGTTCACGCTGGAGGACCCGACGCGGCTGGAGCCGGCCGAGCGGGAGCTGTTCGTGGAGACCGAGCTGGAGTCGGGGCTGCGGCTGCGCGGGATCATCGACCGGGTGGACGTGGCGCCGACCGGCGAGGTGCGGATCGTCGACTACAAGACGGGCAAGGCGCCGCGGCCGGAGTACGCCGAGGGCGCCCTGTTCCAGATGAAGTTCTACGCCCTGGTGGTGTGGCGGCTGAAGAACGTGATCCCGCGCCGTCTGCAGCTGGTGTACCTCGGCAGCGGTGACGTGCTGACCTACGACCCGGTGCCGGCCGATCTGGAGCGGGTCGAGCGCAAGCTGCTCGCGCTGTGGGAGGCGATCCGGGAGGCGACGCTGAGCGGTGACTGGCGGCCGCGTCCGACGAAGCTGTGCGGGTGGTGCGACCATCAGGCGCACTGCCCGGAGTTCGGCGGCACTCCCCCGCCGTACCCGCTGCCGGTGAGGGCGGCCGGGTCCGGCCCGGTGCCGCAGGGCAGAATGGCTGCCGACTAGGGGGTGGCGTCGGTTTCGCCGCGGGGTCGCGATGCCTGGCACGGCACCCCCCGACGAAGGAGACTCATGTGGCCATCCGCGTCCTACTGGTCGACGACCAGCCGCTGCTGCGTACCGGCTTCCGGATGATCCTGGAGGCGGAGCAGGACATCGCTGTCGTGGGTGAGGCCGGCGACGGCCTGCAGGCGCTCGACCAGGTGCGCGCCCTGCAACCGGACGTGGTGCTGATGGACATCCGCATGCCGCGGATGGACGGCGTCGAGGCGACCCGGCAGATCACCGGGCCGGAGCGGGACGGCCCGGCGAAGGTGCTGGTGCTGACGACGTTCGACCTCGACGAGTACGTGGTGGAGGCGTTGCGCGCCGGGGCCAGCGGCTTCCTGCTGAAGGACGCGCCCGCCGACGAACTGGTGCAGGCGATCCGGGTCGTCGCCGGTGGTGAGGCCATGCTGGCGCCGAGCATCACCCGCAGGCTGCTGGACAAGTACGCCACGCATCTGCCGTCCGGGGAGGAGCCGGTCCCGGACACGCTGCACACGCTCACCGACCGTGAGGTGGAGGTGCTGAAGCTGGTGGCGCGAGGGCTGTCCAACGCGGAGATCGCCGCCGACCTGTTCGTCAGCGAGACCACCGTCAAGACGCATGTCGGTCACGTGCTGACCAAGCTGGGCCTGCGGGACCGGGTGCAGGCGGCGGTGTACGCGTACGAGAGCGGGCTGGTGCGTCCCGGCGCGCAGTGAGCGGACCCCGCTCGGGCCGGCCCGAGCGGGGTGCAGACCGATGGCCGGCCCCGCCTGGATGGGCGGGACCGGCCATGGGGTGCGACGGGCGGGGTCAGCCGCTGACTCCGCGGCCCAGCTCCCACAGCTGCAGCGTGGAGGAGGAGTTGAGGGCGTAGGAGACGCCGGTGATGTCGTCCTGGGCGGCGACGTACTGCTTGCCCTGCCACAGCGGCAGCACGGGCACGTCCTCGGCGACGATGTCCTGGATCTCCGTCAGGCTGCTGGAGGCGGTGAGCCGGTCGGCCTCGCGGCGGGACTGCGGGATCAGCGTGCGCTGGATGGTGCTGTTGGCGTAGGGCGAGCCGAGGAAGTTGTCCTTGTCGAGGAAGGGCGCGAGGAAGTTGTCGGCGTCGGCGAAGTCGGGGAACCAGCCCATGCCGTAGACGTCGTACTGGCCCTTCTGCTCGGCGGGCCGGAACTGGGCCCAGGGCGTGCCCTTGATGCTGACGTCGAACAGGCCGCTGGCGTTGAGCTGCTTCTGCAGGACCTGGAACTCCTGCTTCGTGGCCGCGCCGTAGTGGTCGGTGGTGTAGTGCAGGGTCAGCTTCACCGGGGTGGTGATGCCGGCCTTGGTGAGCAGGCCGCGGGCCTTGGTGGGGCTGGGGTCGCCGTACTTGTTGAAGAACGAGTTGGAGTGGCCGGTGACGGTGGCCGGGACCAGGGAGTACAGCGGTTCGGCCTGCGAGCCGTAGACCTTGGCGACGAGTTCGCCGCGGTTGACGATCTGGGCGATCGCCTGGCGGACGGCCTTGGACTTGACGGTGGTGGCCTCGGTGTTGAAGGCGAGGTAGCGGATCTCCAGGCCGGGCATCTCGACGAGGTCGACGTTGCCGTCGGAGCCGGCGTCGAGCTTGGCGATCTGGGCCGGGGTCATGGTCCGGGTCATGACGTCGATGTCACCCTTGTCGACGGCGGTGCCCATGGCGGCCGCGTCGTCGAAGGAGCGCATCACGACCTGGTCGTTGTTCACCGTCACGCTGCCCTTGTAACCGGGGTTCTTGGTGAAGGTGGCGCTGACGATCTCGTCGTCGCGGACGTCGGCCTTGAAGGTGTAGGGGCCGGAGCCGTCGACCTCGAAGCCGTCGCGCAGCTTGTCCTTGGCGTAGTCGGCGGGGTTGACGATGCCCGCGACCGGGGTGGACAGCTTGAACGGGAAGGTGGCGTCGGCGGTCTTGAGGTGGAAGACGACCTCGCGGTCGCCCTGCGTCTCGATGGTGTCGATGGTGGACAGCAGGGCGAAGACACCGCTGTCGGCCTTGATGCGCAGGGCGCGTTCGATGGAGTACTTGACGTCCTGGGCGGTGACGGCGTCGCCGTTCGCGAACTTCAGGCCGTCGCGGAGCTTGCAGACGTAGCGTTCGTTGCCGCTGTCGGTGAAGGCGCAGCTCTCGGCGGCCTCGGGTACGGGGTCACCCTCGCCCTTGGGCTGGGTCATCAGGGTCTGCACGGTCTGGCGCAGGATGTTCCAGGTGCCGACGTCGTAGGCGTAGGCCGGGTCGAGGGGGGCCGGGGCGTCGTGGGTGGCGGTGAACCGGTCGGTGGTTCCCACGACGATGGCGTCGCCGCTCTGGCTCCCGCTGTCGGATGTGCCGCACGCGGCGAGAACCGGCGTGAGCAGGCCGGCTACCGCCGGCAGCACGAGAGTCTTGCGGTTCATGCGGGAGTTTCTCCAGAGCTGTTCGGTTCCGTGTACCCGGCATACAGGGGTGGCGCGGCCGGTCACGGGGTTTACGACGATGTTCTCGCGACGAGATTAGTCCGCGCTCCGAGGAGGCTTCGCAGCCGCGTGAGTTGAGTTCCCCTCACACAGTGAAACCGGTTGCGGACGCACCGAAAACCCGACAGCGGCAGGATTAGTGCAGCGTTTGCGATAACGGGACACAAGGGCGCACCGGCCGCCCGCTCAGGAGCCTGACCAGCACAATTCACCGATGTTGTCGAGCCCTGGAGGCGTGGGGAACGTCACACGTTCAACTGGGTTGGTGAGGACCGGAATTCGGCGGCGTGCGGGCCCTGGAATTCGCTTGGTGTACGGCGGCGGCTTTTCTGTACACGGTGTCCGCAGGTGGTGCGGCGCGCTCATTCGCACGCTGGGTGAACGTCTAGATCCTAGCCGTCATCAGGCCGCGCAGGAATGCGAGGTCGACCTCTTCGAGGGAGGTGACGACGGTGCGGCGCTCGGCCGGGGCGATGGGGGCGACGGAGGGCACGGCGACCACCTGGCAGCCGGCCGCCTCGGCGGCCGCGACGCCGGTGGCGGTGTCCTCGACGACGGCGCAGCGGGCGGGGTCCGCGCCGAGTCCGGCGGCGGCGAGGAGATAGGGGTCGGGGTAGGGCTTGGTGCGGGAGACCTCGTCGCCGGCGATGGACAGGGCGAAGTGGTGGGGGCCCAGGGAGGTCAGCACGCGGTCGATGATGCGCCGGTGCGAGGCGGAGACGAGGGCGGTGGGGACGCGGTGGGCGTGCAGTTCGGCCAGCAGCCGGGCGGCGCCGGGCATCAGCGGCAGGGAGTGCCCGATGCGCTTCTCGAAGCCGTCGTTGAGCAGCACGGACAGGTCGGCGAGGGTGATGTCGGCGCCGGTGGCCTCGATGAGGAAGCCGGCGCTGCGGGTCATGGGGCCGCCGACGACGACGTGCCGCCAGGAGTCGTCGAGGGTGTGGCCGAGGGCGGCGAAGACCTCGACCTCGACGTCCCACCAGAAGCCCTCGGTGTCGACGAGGGTGCCGTCCATGTCGAGGAGGACCGCCTGGAGGGCGGCGGGGCCTTCGGGGGCCGCGGCCCGGCCCGTCCGGGCGGAGCCGGGTTCCTGGGGCAGGGGTCCGAGCGCGGGGACCGTGCTGGTCATCCGGTGGCACCTCCTTGAGGGACGACCAGGCCGGTTCCCGTACGGGGAACCGGCCTGCGGTGGATCGACCAGTCTACGTCGGTCACTGGTGAAACGCCTGGTCTGTCGCTGGGGCAGGAGGATACCCCCGGTGTCCCGGGGGGAAACCCGGGCCGGGGGCCGGTGTCAGCGGGCGTTGAAGTACTTGGCCTCGGGGTGGTGGATGACGATGGCGTCGGTGGACTGCTCGGGGTGCAGCTGGAACTCCTCGGAGAGGTGGACGCCGATCCGCTCGGGCCGCAGCAGCTCGGCGATCTTGGCGCGGTCCTCGAGGTCGGGGCAGGCGCCGTAGCCGAGGGAGAAGCGGGCGCCCCGGTACTTCAGGGCGAACATGTCCTCCATGGCGTTGGGGTCCTCGCCGGCGAAGCCGAGTTCGGAGCGGACGCGGGCGTGCCAGTACTCGGCGAGTGCCTCGGCCAGCTGCACGGACAGGCCGTGCAGTTCGAGGTACTCGCGGTAGGCGTCGGCGGCGAAGAGCTTGGCGGTCTCCTCGCCGATGCGGGAGCCGACGGTGACGACCTGGAGGCCGACGACGTCCGTCTCGCCCGACTCCTCGGGGCGGAAGAAGTCCGCCAGGCACAGGCGGCGGCCGCGGCGCTGGCGCGGGAAGGTGAAGCGGGTGCGCTCGTTGCCCTGCTCGTCGAGGATGATCAGGTCGTCGTCCTTGGACACGCAGGGGAAGTAGCCGTAGACGACGGCGGCTTCGAGGAGGTTGTCGGTCTGGAGGCGGTCCAGCAGGCCGCGCAGGCGGGGGCGGCCCTCGCTCTCGACGAGTTCCTCGTAGGTCGGTCCGTCGCCGGTGCGGGCCTGCTTCAGGCCCCACTGGCCCTTGAACAGGGCGCCCTCGTCCAGCCAGGTCGCGTACTCCTTGAGCTGGATGCCCTTGACGACGCGGCTGTCCCAGAAGGGCGGGGCGGGGACGGGGTTGTCGGTGGCGACGTCGGAGCGGACGTGGCCCTCCTCGGGGCGTTCCTCGACCTCGACGGCGGCCGCGGCGCGCACCCGGCGCTGCTTCAGCTCGGGCAGCTTGGCGCCGGGCACGCCGCGCTTGACGCCGATGAGGGCGTCCATCAGGCGCAGTCCCTCGAAGGCGTCGCGGGCGTAGCGGACCTCGCCCTCGTACAGCTCGTGCAGGTCCTGCTCGACGTAGGCGCGGGTGAGGGCGGCGCCGCCGAGGATGACGGGGTAGTCGGCGGCGAGGCCGCGCTGGTTCAGCTCCTCCAGGTTCTCCTTCATGATCACCGTGGATTTGACCAGCAGGCCGGACATGCCGATGACGTCGGCGCGGTGTTCGTCGGCGGCCTCGAGGATCGCGGAGACGGGCTGCTTGATGCCGAGGTTGACGACGTTGTAGCCGTTGTTGGACAGGATGATGTCGACGAGGTTCTTGCCGATGTCGTGGACGTCGCCGCGCACGGTGGCGAGCACGATGGTGCCCTTGCCGTCGGCGTCGGACTTCTCCATGTGGGGTTCGAGGTGGGCCACGGCGGCCTTCATGACCTCGGCGGACTGCAGGACGAACGGCAGCTGCATCTGGCCGGAGCCGAAGAGTTCGCCGACGACCTTCATGCCGTCCAGCAGGGTGTCGTTGACGATGTCGAGGGCGGGGCGGGTGCGCAGGGCTTCGTCGAGGTCGGCTTCGAGGCCGTTGCGCTCGCCGTCGATGATGCGGCGCTTGAGGCGCTCGTCCAGGGGCAGTGCGGCCAGTTCCTCGGCCCGGCCGGCCTTGAGGGACTTGGTGGTGGCGCCCTCGAAGAGCTGCATGAGCTTCTGGAGGGGGTCGTAGCCCTCGCTGCGGCGGTCGTGGATGAGGTCGAGGGCGGTGCGCACCTCCTCCTCACTGAACCGGGCGATCGGCAGGATCTTGGAGGCGTGCACGATCGCGGAGTCCAGGCCCGCCTTGACGCACTCGTCGAGGAAGACGGAGTTGAGCAGGACGCGGGCGGCCGGGTTGAGGCCGAAGGAGATGTTGGACAGGCCGAGGGTGGTCTGCACGTCCGGGTGGCGGCGCTTGAGTTCGCGGATGGCCTCGATGGTGGCGACGCCGTCCTTGCGGGACTCCTCCTGACCGGTGCAGATGGTGAAGGTCAGGGTGTCGATGAGGATGTCCGACTCGTGGATGCCCCAGGTGCCGGTGAGGTCGTCGATGAGCCGTTCGGCGATCTCGACCTTCTTCTCGGGGGTGCGGGCCTGGCCCTCCTCGTCGATGGTGAGGGCGATCAGCGCGGCGCCGTGCTCCTTGGCCAGCGCGGTGACCTTCGCGAACCGTGATGCGGGGCCGTCGCCGTCCTCGTAGTTGACGGAGTTGATGACGGCGCGGCCGCCGAGCTTCTCCAGGCCCGCGCGGATGACCTCGACCTCGGTGGAGTCCAGCACGATGGGCAGGGTGGAGGCGGTGGCGAAGCGGCCGGCGAGTTCCTCCATGTCGGCGACGCCGTCGCGGCCGACGTAGTCCACGCACAGGTCGAGCATGTGGGCGCCCTCGCGGATCTGCTCGCGGGCGATCTCCACGCAGTCGTCCCAGCGGCCCTCCAGCATGGCCTCGCGGAACTTCTTGGAGCCGTTGGCGTTGGTGCGCTCGCCGATGGCCAGGTAGGCGGTGTCCTGGCGGAAGGGCACCGACTGGTAGAGGGAGGCGGCGCCGGGTTCGGGCCGGGGCCGGCGCTCGGGCGGGGTGACGTCCCGGACGCGTTCGACGACCTGGCGCAGGTGCTCGGGGGTGGTGCCGCAGCAGCCGCCGATGAGGGACAGGCCGTAGTCGCGGACGAAGTTCTCCTGGGCGTCGGCCAGGCCCTCGGGGCCGAGGGGGAAGTGCGCGCCGTCCTTGGTCAGGACGGGCAGGCCGGCGTTGGGCATGCACAGCAGCGGGATGCGGGAGTGCCGGGTGAGGTAGCGCAGGTGCTCGCTCATCTCGGCGGGGCCGGTCGAGCAGTTCAGGCCGATCATGTCGATGCCGAGGGGCTCGAGCGCGGTGAGCGCGGCGCCGATCTCGGAGCCCAGCAGCATGGTGCCGGTGGTCTCGAACGCCATGGAGCACAGCAGGGGGACCTCGGTGCCGAGGCGTTCCATGGCGCGGCGGGCGCCGAGGACGGAGGCCTTGGTCTGGAGGAGGTCCTGGGTGGTCTCGACGATGAGGGCGTCGGCGCCGCCGGCGAGGAGGCCTTCGGCGTTGGCCTGGAAGCCGTCGCGGAGGGTGAGGTAGGGGATGTGGCCGAGGGTGGGGAGCTTGGTGCCGGGGCCGATGGAGCCGAGGACCCAGCGCTGCCGGCCGTCGCGGGCGGTGAAGTCGTCGGCGCTCTCGCGGGCGATGCGCGCGCCGGCCTCGGACAGCTCGTGGACGCGGTCGGCGATGTCGTACTCGGCCATGGCCGAGTGGTTGGCCCCGAAGGTGTTGGTCTCGACGCAGTCGACGCCCACGGCGAAGTACGCCTCGTGGACGGAGCGGACGATGTCGGGGCGGGTGATGTTGAGGATCTCGTTGCAGCCCTCGAGGTTCTCGAAGTCCTCGAGGGTGGGATCCTGCGCCTGGAGCATGGTGCCCATCGCTCCGTCGGCGACGACCACACGGGTGGCGAGTGCTTCGCGGAGCGCGGACACACGGGCCCGGCTGTCGGCGGAAGGGGACGGTGGCGACGAGGCCATGAAGGGGCTCCCTGGGCTGCGACGGCTGTCGGCTTTGCGGCTGCCCGGTCGGTCCCGGGCCTGCCGCACGGCGCCAGAGTAACCGGCGGTGGGCTTGGATGGGCAGTGGCGTCCACGGGCCGGACGTGCGTGGCGGGGGTGGCGCGCCCGGGGCCGTGCGGTGCGACACTCGGCGACCGACCATTAGCGGGAGGTCGGCATGGACCGGTAGTGTTCGACATTGCCGAACGGCGATTGCGGTAGCGGACGGTGGCGCCCAGCGGGGCGCCGGCGGACACCGGCGGGCGCCGGGTGCACGTCGGCGATCGCCGGCGGCGAGGGAGACGGAGGCAGGACGGCGATGGCACGGAACATCCAGTCGCTCGAACGGGCGGCCGCGATGCTGCGGCTGCTCGCGGGCGGCGAGCGACGGCTCGGCCTGTCGGACATCGCCTCGTCGCTGGGCCTCGCCAAGGGCACCGCCCACGGCATCCTGCGCACCCTCCAGCAGGAGGGGTTCGTGGAGCAGGACGAGGCCTCCGGGCGCTATCAGCTGGGCGCCGAGCTGCTGCGCCTGGGCACCACCTACCTGGACGTGCACGAGCTGCGGGCGCGGGCCCTGGTGTGGACCGACGACCTGGCGCGCTCCAGCGGGGAGAGCGTCTACCTGGGGGTGCTGCACCAGCAGGGGGTGCTGATCGTGCACCACGTCTTCCGGCCCGACGACAGCCGCCAGGTGCTGGAGATCGGCGCGATGCAGCCGCTGCACTCCACCGCGCTGGGCAAGGTGCTGGCCGCCTACGACCCGGTGGCGCACAGCGAGGCCCTGGAGGCCGAGCGCAAGCCGTTCACCGACCGGACCGTGTACGAGGCGGAGGGCTTCGAGCACCTCCTCGACCTCACGCGCGCGCGTGGGTACGCGGCGGACGTGGAGGAGACCTGGGAGGGCGTGGCCTCGGTGGCCGCGCCGGTCCACAACCGGCGGCGGATGCCCGTGGGCGCCGTCGGCATCACCGGGGCCGTCGAGCGGCTGTGCAAGGACGGCGAGCTGCGTCCCGAGCTGATCGCGGCGGTACGCGACTGTGCCCGCGCGGTGTCGCGGGACCTGGGCGCCGGGCGGTTCTGACCGCCGTCGGCGCGGCATCTCAGCAGGCGATGACCGGGACGCAGGGCGGCGTCCCGGCTCTCGCCATACCCTGAAGAGGACATAAGGCACCAAACCCGCATTTCATACCGCCCGGAACCCATAGCCCGTAGCGATCAATAACGATCGCGCTTTCGATAAAAGACCTCTTGACGAGCCCGTAACGCCGGGGCGAGACTCCCGTCCATCGGTCGGCATTGTCGAACACCTACCGGCAATACGCGCTAGAGTGTGACAACGCCAAGGGCCGGCATCGCCCTCACCCCCGAGGGCAGCTCGAACTCCCGGAGGGACCCGGGGTTCGGTCCCCTGGACGAAGGACAAAGGAGTCGCGGGTGTCCAGCTCCGACATCTTCATCGGCGAGACCATCGGTACCGCCATACTCATCCTGCTCGGTGGCGGTGTGTGCGCCGCCGTGACGCTGAAGGCCTCCAAGGCCCGCAACGCCGGCTGGCTCGCCATCACCTTCGGGTGGGGTTTCGCCGTTCTGACGGCCGTCTACACCTCGGCGCCGCTCTCCGGTGCCCATCTCAACCCGGCCGTCACCCTCGCACTCGCGATCAAGGACAACGACTTCGGCGACCTCCCCTTCTACTGGGGCGGTCAGCTGCTCGGCGCCATGATCGGCGCCACCCTGGTCTGGGTGGCCTACTACGGCCAGTTCCACGCCCACCTCACCGACAAGGAGATCGTCGGCGGCCCCGGTGCGCAGACCACGGCGACCAAGGCCGTCGAGGCCCAGGAGAAGGGCGCCGGCCCGGTCCTGGGCGTCTTCGCCACCGGCCCGGAGATCCGCAACGCGGTGCAGAACCTGCTCACGGAGATCATCGGCACCGTGGTGCTGGTGCTCGCCGTCCTCACCCAGGGCCTGAACGACAAGGGCAACGGCCTGGGCACCCTGGGCGCCTTGATCACCGCGCTGGTGGTCGTCTCGATCGGCCTCTCGCTCGGCGGCCCCACGGGCTACGCGATCAACCCCGCCCGTGACCTGGGCCCGCGCATCGTGCACGCCCTGCTGCCGCTGCCCAACAAGGGCGGCTCCGACTGGCGCTACGCCTGGGTGCCGGTGGCCGGTCCGCTGATCGGCGGCGCCGTCGCCGCGGGTATCTACAACCTCGCCTTCGCCTGAGCCCCGGGGCCGGGACCTCACCGGCCCAGCACGCGCCGTACGCCCGAAGCCCCCACCACGGACCTTCCAGGAGCACACAGTGACCGACGCCCACACCGCAGGCCCGTTCATCGCCGCGATCGACCAGGGCACCACCTCCAGCCGCTGCATCGTCTTCGACCGCGACGGCCGTATCGTCTCCGTCGACCAGAAGGAGCACGAGCAGATCTTCCCCAAGCCGGGGTGGGTCGAGCACAACGCCGTCGAGATCTGGACCAACGTCCAGGAGGTCGTCGCCGGGGCCGTGCGCAAGGCCGGCATCACCCGCGACGACATCAAGGCCATCGGCATCACCAACCAGCGCGAGACGACCGTGCTGTGGGACCGGACCACCGGTGAGCCCGTCCACAACGCCATCGTCTGGCAGGACACCCGCACCGACACCCTCTGCCGGGAACTGGGCCGCAACGTCGGCCAGGACCGCTTCCGCCGGGAGACGGGCCTGCCGCTGGCGTCCTACTTCGCCGGACCCAAGGCCCGCTGGCTGCTCGACAACGTCGACGGCCTCCAGGAGCGCGCCGAAGCGGGCGACATCCTCTTCGGCACCATGGACAGCTGGGTCATCTGGAACCTGACCGGCGGGGTCGACGGCGGGCGACACGTCACCGACGTCACAAACGCCTCCCGCACCCTGCTGATGAACCTGCACACGATGCAGTGGGACGACAAGATCTGCGAGTCGATCGGCGTGCCGAAGCAGATCCTGCCCGAGATCCGCTCCTCCGCCGAGGTCTACGGCGAGGTCACCGGCGGCGAGCTGGGCGACCTGCTCGGCGGCATCCCGGTCGCCTCGGCGCTCGGTGACCAGCAGGCGGCCCTGTTCGGCCAGACCTGTTTCTCCGAGGGCGAGACGAAGTCGACCTACGGCACCGGCACCTTCATGGTGATGAACACCGGCGAGAAGATCATCAACTCCTACTCCGGTCTGCTCACCACGGTCGGCTACAAGATCGGCGACCAGCCGACGGTCTACGCCCTGGAGGGCTCGATCGCCGTCACCGGGTCGCTGGTGCAGTGGATGCGCGACCAGATGGGCCTGATCTCCACCGCCGCCGAGATCGAGACGCTCGCGATGTCGGTCGAGGACAACGGCGGCGCCTACTTCGTGCCGGCCTTCTCCGGCCTGTTCGCCCCGCACTGGCGCTCCGACGCCCGCGGTGTGATCGCCGGCCTGACCCGGTACGTCACCAAGGCGCACCTGGCCCGCGCCGTGCTGGAGGCCACCGCCTGGCAGACCCGCGAGGTCGCCGACGCGATGACCAAGGACTCCGGCGTCGAGCTGGCCACCCTCAAGGTGGACGGCGGCATGACCGCCAACAACCTGCTCATGCAGAACCTCTCCGACGTCCTGGACGCGCCCGTGGTGCGCCCGATGGTCGCCGAGACCACCTGCCTGGGCGCCGCCTACGCCGCCGGCCTCGCCGTCGGCTTCTGGAACAGCACCGACGACCTGCGCGCCAACTGGCGCCGGGCCGCCGAGTGGACCCCCCGCATGGACGCGGAGACCCGCGCCCGTGAGTACAAGAACTGGCTCAAGGCCGTCGAGCGGACCATGGGCTGGCTCGAAGACGAGAGCTGACCGCAAGCCCTCACGACCTCCGACGAGGAGTAAGTACCCGAAATGACCAGTCAGTCCACCCTGCAGTCCGTGCCTGCCCTGGGGACGCACCCGGCCTCCGGCTCCCTCCCGAGCCGCGCCGAGACCAGGGAGCAGCTCTCCAAGGCGTCGTACGACCTTCTCGTGATCGGCGGCGGCATCCTGGGCATCTCCACCGCCTGGCACGCCGCGCAGTCCGGACTCAGGGTGGCTCTGGTCGACGCCGGCGACTTCGCCGGCGCCACCTCCTCCGCCTCCTCCAAGCTCCTCCACGGCGGTCTGCGCTACCTGCAGACCGGCGCGGTGAAGCTGGTGGCGGAGAACCACTTCGAGCGCCGTGCGGTCTCCCGTCAGGTGGCCCCCCACTTGGCGAACCCGCTGACCTTCTACCTCCCCGTGTACAAGGGCGGGCCGCACGGCGCGGCGAAGCTCGGCGCGGGCGTCTTCGCCTACTCCGCGCTCTCCGCCTTCGGCGACGGCGTCGGCCACCTGCTCAGCCCGGCCAAGGCCGCGCAGGACGTGCCCGAGCTGCGCACCGAGAACCTCAAGGCCGTGGCCGTCTACGGCGACGACCAGATGAACGACGCCCGCATGGCGCTGATGACGGTCCGCGCGGCCGTCGAGGCGGGCGCGGTGGTCCTCAACCACGCCGAGGTGACGGGCCTGCGCTTCACCCAGGGCCGGGTGACGGGCGCGGACCTGCGCGACCGCACCAGCGGCGACGAGTTCGGCGTGAACGCCCGGCTGGTGCTGAACGCGACCGGGCCGTGGGTGGACCACCTGCGCCGGATGGAGGACCCGAACGCCGCGCCGTCGATCCGCCTGTCGAAGGGCGCGCACCTGGTGCTGAAGCGGACCTCGCCGTGGCGGGCCGCGCTGGCGACCCCCATCGACAAGTACCGCATCACCTTCGCCCTGCCCTGGGAGGACATGCTGCTGCTGGGCACCACCGACGAGGAGTACGAGGGCGACCCGGCCGACGTCGCGGTCACCGAGAAGGACACCGCCCAGATACTCGACGAGGCCGCGTTCTCCGTGCGCGACCAGCAGCTCGACCGGGATCTGATCACGTACGCCTTCGCGGGGCTGCGCGTGCTGCCGGGCGGGCCCGGCGACACCGCCAAGGCCAAGCGGGAGACGGTGGTGACCGAGGGCAGGGCCGGGATGCTGTCCGTCGCCGGCGGCAAGTGGACCACCTTCCGGCACATCGGCCGCACGGTGATGAAGAAGCTGGAGGAGCTGCCGGGCCACCCGCTGGGCGACGACTTCGAGCCGATCTCCTCGCTGCCGAAGAAGCTGCCGCTGCCCGGCGTCGCCAACCCGCGCGCGGTCGCCCACCGCCTGCTCGTCGACCGCCCGGCGCCCGGCCCCCGGATGGCCGCCGACACCGCCAGGCACCTGGCCACCCACTACGGCTCGCTCGCCTTCGACATCGCACGGCTGGCCAACGAGCACCCGGAGCTGGGCGAGCGCGTCCACCCGGACGCCCCGGAGATCTGGGCGCAGGTGGTCTACGCCCGTGACCACGAGTGGGCCGAGACGCCGGACGACGTGCTGCGCCGGCGGACGACGCTGACGATCCGCGGCCTGGCCACGGACGAGGTCCGCGCCAAGGTGCAGGACCTGCTCGACAAGAAGTGACCGGCAGGCCCGGCCGCGGCAGACGGGAGGGGCGGTCCCACCGGTGTGGTGGGACCGCCCCTCCCGTCTGCCCGCTCCCCCGCACTCCGCCCGCCAGGTGGCCTGTGCGGCGCCTGTGCGCGGGCCGGCCGGACCGGGCCGGTGCGCGGGGTGTTCCGAGGTGGGGAACGGGGCAGTGATCCGTTCACCGCCCCTGCGAGGGGGCTGCGGACACCCCCGCCGGACGCCGTAAGGTTGGGACGTCAAGCGAGGGCACGTCGGAAGGAGGCACTGGGTGATCGAGCTGGAGGGGGTTCCCGAGCTGATCGACCCAGTCATGGTGGCCGCGTTCGAGGGCTGGAACGATGCCGGCGACGCCGCCTCCACCGCGGTCGCGCATCTGGACCGGGAGTGGAAGGGCGAGGTGTTCGCGGCGCTGGACGCCGAGGACTACTACGACTTCCAGGTGAACCGGCCCACGGTGTGGATGGACGCGGGCGTCCGCAAGATCACCTGGCCGACGACACGGCTGTCGGTGGTCCGCGTCGGCGGTGACAAACCGCGCGACCTGGTGCTGGTGCGGGGCATCGAACCGTCCATGCGCTGGCGCTCGTTCTGCAACGAGCTGCTGGGCTTCGCGCACGAACTGGGCGTGGAGCTGGTGGTGGTCCTGGGCGCGCTGCTCGGCGACACCCCGCACACGCGTCCGGTCCCGGTCAGCGGGGTCACCTCCGACCCGGACCTGGCCCGGCGGATGGACCTGGAGGAGACCAAGTACGAGGGTCCGACGGGCATCGTGGGCGTGTTGCAGGAGGCGTGCACGCACGCGGGCGTCCCGGCGGTGTCGCTGTGGGCCGCGGTGCCGCACTACGTCTCGCAGCCGCCCAATCCCAAGGCCACGCTGGCCCTGCTGAACCGTCTCGAGGACCTGCTGGACCTGCGCATCCCGCTGGGCGAGCTGCCCGAGGACGCGCGTGCCTGGCAGGTCGGCGTGGACCAGCTGGCCGCCGAGGACACCGAGGTCGCCGAGTACGTGCAGACGCTGGAGGAGGCCCGGGACACCGCCGAGCTGCCGGAGGCGTCGGGCGAGGCCATCGCCCGCGAGTTCGAGCGGTACCTGCGGCGCCGGGACGGCGGGGCGCCGGGCGGTCACGCCACGGCGGAGGGCGGCGAGGGCGGCTCCTACCTGCGGGACAGTCCCGGCCGCAGCAGGCCCCCGATGCCGCCGCGGGCCGGGAGCACCGGAGCCGCGGAGCCGTCCCCCGGTGCCGAGGGCGACGCCGGGGACGCGGGCGAGGCGGGCGAGGGCCGCGGCGACCGTGACGGCGGCGACGGCGGCCAGGCCCCGGATCCTTCCGAGGACTGAGCCGGCGGAGCGGGCCGGACGGCACCGAGCCGGAAAGGGGCGGCTCCCGGGGTCACGGGAGCCGCCCCTTTCGTGCTGTTACAGCGCCACGCCCAGCAGCGCGTCCACCGCGCGCGAGACGACACCGGGCGCGCCGGCGTCCGTGCCGCCATGGGCCTGCTGCGCGGACACCCAGCGGTCCACGGCCGCCAGCGCGGCGGGGGCGTCGAGGTCGTCGGCGAGCGCCGCGCGCATCTCCTCCACCAGCTCCTCCGCGGGCGGCCCGTCGGGGCGGGAGACGGCCGCGCGCCAGCGGGCCAGCCGCTCCTGGGCGTCGCGCAGCACCTGGTCGGTCCACTCCCAGTCGGAGCGGTAGTGGTGGGCGAGGAGGGTGAGCCGGATCGCGGCGGGGTCGACGCCGTCCTGGCGCAGCCGCGAGACGAACACCAGGTTGCCCCGGGACTTCGACATCTTCTCGCCGTCCAGACCGACCATGCCGGCGTGCACGTAGGCCTTCGCCATCGGGAACCGGCCGGTGAGGACCTGGGCGTGCGAGGCGCCCATCTCGTGGTGCGGGAAGGCGAGGTCGGAGCCGCCGCCCTGGACGTCGAAGCCCATGCCCAGGTGGTCGAGGGCGATGGCGACGCACTCGATGTGCCAGCCGGGGCGGCCCCGGCCGAGGCTGCCGCCGTCCCAGCTGGGCTCGCCCTCGCGGGCGGCCAGCCACAGGATCGGGTCGAGCGGGTTCTTCTTGCCCGGGCGGTCCGGGTCGCCGCCGCGCTCGGCGGACAACAGCCGCATCGCGGCCGCGTCGAGGCCGGAGACGGCGCCGAAGTGCGGGTCGGAGCCGACGGAGAAGTAGATGTCGCCCTCGAGTTCGTAGGCGGCGCCCAGCTCCCGCAGCCGCTCGACGAGCGGCACGATGCCAGGTATCGCCTCCACGGCGCCTATGTAGTGCCGGGGCGGCAGCATCCGCAGGGCCGTCATGTCCTCGCGGAAGAGGGCGGTCTCCTTCTCGGCGAGGGCGGTCCAGTCGACGCCGTCGCGCTGCGCGCGCTCCAGCAGCGGGTCGTCGACGTCGGTGACGTTCTGGACGTAGTGCACCTGCCGCTTGGTGTCCAGCCACACGCGCTGGACGAGGTCGAACGCGTTGTAGGTCGCCGCGTGACCCATGTGGGTCGCGTCGTACGGCGTGATGCCGCAGACGTAGATGCGGGCGACGGGACCGGGGTCGAGGGTCACCGGGGCACCGGTCGCGGTGTCGTGGATCCTCAGGTCGCGGCCCTGACCAGGCAGGGCGGGGACCTCGGAAGCGGGCCAGGCATGCATGTACATGAGCCTAACCCGGCGGCATGCCCGGTATACGAACCGGACCTGACCGGGCGGCCCGGAGGCGGTCTTGTAAAGGGCCCGCCGATGTGCTCGGCGGGCGCCCGCCGCGGGGTCCCTCGCTCGGACCGGCGGAAGGTCGCTCAGACCGGTGGCCAGGGGATCGCCGGCCACTCCCCGCCCGGTTCCGGGTGCCGTCCGCCGGACAGCAGCGCCTCGACCCGCGCGCGGGTCGCCGCCGTCTCCGCCGGGGTGATGAGCCCGGCCAGCCGCCCGTGCAGCCCGGCGCCGTCGGCGAGGGCGGCCGCGAGCCCCTCGAGGACGGTCACGGCCTCCGGGGCGAGCGGTTCCCCGGCCCAGCCCCACAGCAGGGTGCGCAGCTTGTCCTCGACGTTGAAGCACACCCCGTGGTCGATGCCGTAGAGCCGGCCCTCGGCGGTCGGCAGCAGGTGGCCGCCCTTGCGGTCGGCGTTGTTGATCACCGCGTCGAGGACGGCGAGCCGGCGCAGCCGTGCGTCGTCGGCGTGCACCAGCAGGGCGGTGCGTTCCTCGCCGACGTCGGCGAGCCCGATGGCCTTCCAGCCGGGTTCCGGCTCCTCGCCGTCCACCAGCGCGAGCAGCTCGGCGCCTGGATCCGCCTCGATCCACAGCTGGACCATGCCCTCGCCGTACGGCCCGTCCCGCAGCACGGTCGGGGGGACGAGCCCCCAGCCGGTGGCCTCGGAGACCTCGTAGGCGGCCACCTCACGGCCTGCGAGGGTGCCGTCGGGGAAATCCCACAGCGGACGCTCGCCGGCCACGGGCTTGTACACACAGGAGGCTTCCTGGCCGTCGTGGGCGACGGTGCAGAACAGCGCGGCGTTGGACGCCTCGCGGATGCGGCCGCGCACGGTCAGCTCCCCCCGGGCGAGCAGCTCGGCGGTGCCGGGGTCGCCGGTCACGCTCCGCGGCGGTATCCGTTCTGGCGCGGACATACGTGTCCTTCCGGGTCGAGCGGGAGGCTGCACAGCGGGCACGGCGGCCGCCCGGCGTTGACGACGTCGAGGGCGCGCTTGGCGAAGGCCCGGGCCTGCGCACCGGTCAGCCGGACCCGCAGCATCGGGGGCCCGTTCTCCTCGTCCTGAAGCAGCCGCTCCTCGGCCTCGGCGAGGTCCTCCTCGGTGTCGGCGTCCAGCTCCACCAGGGCCTGCGCCTCGACGATCATGCGCTGTTCGTCACCGTCCCAGGCGAGCGCCATGGTGCCGACGCGGAACTCCTCCTCGACGGGCGTCTCCAGCGGCGCGGTGTCGGCGACCTCCGTGGGGGCCACGGCGGGGACGGCCGCGTTGCCGCCGCTGCGCCGGACGACCTCGTCCAGCAGTTCGTCCATGCGTTCGGCGAGCGCGGCGACCTGGGTCTTCTCCAGGGCCACGCTGGTCACCCGGGAACCCGCGACGGCCTGGAGGAAGAACGTACGGCGTCCGGGCAGCCCGACCGTGCCGGCCACGAAGCGGTCCGGCGGATCGTAGAGGAACACCTGACGGGACACGTCCTGTCTCCATGGGTTTCGAGAGTTACGGCAGAGCGGGGAGTGCGGGATTGCGGTGGAGCGACGGCAGCGACCGCTTCACCCTACTGCGGCGGACGATCACGGTGCGCCCGCGCCGCCTCCGACCGGTGCGTCCTCCCCGGGCGGCTGCGCGCGCGGGGCGAGCGAGGCGAAGTCCCCGGTGTCGCCGAGACGCAGCAGGTACGGCCTGAGGCGGGTGTACCGGATCGCGGTGACGGAACACGGTTCCACGGAGATGCGCTGGAAGAGGTCGAGGTGGAGGCCGAGGGCGTCGGCGACCAGGGACTTGATGATGTCGCCGTGGGCGCACATCAGGTACACGGCGTCCGGTCCGTGGTCGCGCTCCACGCGCGCGTTCCACTCGCGGACCGCCTCGGCGGCGCGGGTCTGCATGGCCCGCATGGACTCCCCGCCGGGGAAGGCGGCCGCGGACGGGTGGGCCTGGACGACCTCCATCAGCGGCTCGTCCTTCAGCTCGGCGAGTTTGCGGCCGGACCAGTCGCCGTAGTGGCACTCCCCGATCCGCTCGTCGGTGTGCGCGGTCAGGCCGGGGCGGGCGTCGAGCAGCGGGCGGACGGTCTCCTGGCAGCGCTGCAGCGGGCTGGTGACCAGTTCCGCGATCGCCAGCCCCTCCAGCCGCCCGGGCAGCGCGGCGGCCTGGGCGGCGCCGCGTTCGTCCAGGGCGACGCCCGGGGTCCAGCCGGCGAGCACTCCGGAGGTGTTGGCGGTGGAACGTCCGTGCCTGAGGAGGATCAGCGTGGGCATGCGGCCAGAGTAGGCGCACCGCCGGGTGCGCCGGCGTGCGGGTGACGGGAGAATACGCGCTGTGATCGTCGACTGCGCCCTGTACCGGGACGGGCACCGCGAGGAGGGCCCCCAGGACTTCTCCGACGCGCTGGAGGACGCGCGCGGCCGGGACGACAGCTTCCTGTGGATCGGTCTGCACGAGCCCACGGAGAAGGAGTTCGAGCTGGTCAGCGAGGAGTTCGGGCTGCATCCGCTGGCCGTCGAGGACGCCTTGAAGGCGCATCAGCGGCCCAAGCTGGAGGTGTACGACGACTCGCTGTTCATCGTCCTGAAGCCGGTGACGTACGAGCCGCGCAGCGACACGGTCGCCTCGGGGGAACTCATGCTGTTCGTCGGTGACTCCTTCGTGGTGACCGTGCGGCACGGCGAGGGCGCTCCGCTGGCGCAGGTCCGCAGCCGGCTGGAGCAGGAGGAGGACGTGCTGCGGCAGGGTCCGACGGGGGTGCTGTACGCGATCACCGACGCCGTCGTCGACCACTACCTGGAGGTGGCGACCGAGCTGGGCACGGACCTGGAGGAGCTGGAGGCGGAGGTGTTCTCGCCGAGCAGCGGGGGTTCGCGGCACACGGCGTCGCGGATCTACACCTTCAAGCGGCAGGTCCTGGAGTTCCGGCGGGCGACGGGGCCGCTGGCGGTCGCCACGACCCGGCTCGCGGGCCTGGGGCCCGCCGGCGGCGCCTCGGTGCCGTTCGTGCACGAGGAGGCGCGTCCGTTCTTCCGGGACGTCAACGACCACCTCACGCGCGTGAACGAGTCGGTGGAGGGCCTGGACCGGCTGGTGTCGGACGTGCTGTCGGCGCATCTGGCGCAGATGAGCGTGCGGCAGAACGACGACATGCGGAAGATCTCCGCGTGGGCGGCGATGGCCGCGATCCCCACCATGATCGCGGGGATCTACGGCATGAACTTCGAGCACATGCCCGAGCTGCGCTGGGTGTGGTCGTACCCGGCGGTGCTGGCGCTGATGGCCGCTCTGGAAGTGGCGCTGTACCGGATGTTCAAGCGGCGCGGCTGGATGTGAGCCGGCCCCCGGCAGGGTTCAGGCGAAGTCGGGGGCGGGGTCGGCGGGGCCGCCCAGGGCGTCGCGGCGCCGGGGCATGCGCAGGGTCACCATGCGGCGCCGGCCGCCGAGGCGCTCGTAGGCGTACACGGCGTGGATGCCGGCCGCGAGCAGCGCGTACCTGGCCCGCGGCCAGCCCAGGAGGCGGCTCATGCGCGCCATGACGGCGAGGCTGACGTCCCGGTGGACCCGGATCTCGGCGAGGGCGTACGCGCGCAGGGTGCGCCGGATCAGCGTGCCGTGGCCGGCGGCGGTGAGGCGCAGCAGTTCCTCGTGGGTGTAGGCGAGGTGGGCGGCCTCGTCGTCGGAGATCATGCGGACGGCCCTGCCGATGTCCGGGTGGTCGGCGAAGTGCCGGCAGAGCAGGGCCATCTGCTCGGCGGCGCGCTGTTCGGTGACGCGGCTGTGCGCGAGGTAGACGACGAGGTCGGCCACGGTGAGCGGGTCGTCCCGCTCCAGGCGGGCGTGGGCGAGTCCGACGCCGCGGCGCTCCAGCAGCATCGTGTAGTCGGTCTCCGGCGGCACCGGTACGGGCTCCAGGCCGCGCTTTCTCAGCAGGGCGCGGAAGATGCGGCCGTGCTTGTCCTCGTCGGCGCCGTGGCGGGTGATGCGGGGGGCCAGGTCGCGCTCGCCCGGCGGCACCAGAGCGGCGATCCGCGCGTTCTCCCAGCCGCCCTGCGCCTCCCCGCGGGCCGCGATGGAGCAGAACAGGCGGAAGGAGTCGTCGTGGTCGAGGATCTCCTGGAACAGGCTCTTGGCCGACGGCATGGCACGCACCTCTCTGCGGGACTGCGCAGAGAGTGAGTCAAATGCCGAGGTGAGGACGGCGCAACAGCTCACGGCGGCCGGTGGGCCGAAAGAAGGACGTGCCGGGGTGCCGCGGGGGCGTAACCGCCGGGCCCCCGGCGCGTTGTTCCGCGTGACGGCCGTGGCGGGGAAGACCCCCGAGCCCCCACCACGGCCGCTGGAACGTCCCGGGCCGGTCCGGCCCGCCGGACCTGGCCTAGGCCAGGCAGGCCCGCTCGAAGGCCTCGCTGCCGGCCCGCAGGGCCGCGAGCCGCTCGTCGAGCGTGAAGCCGGCCGGGGAGAGGCTGAGGGTGGTGACGCCGGCGGCGGCGTAGGCCTTCATCCGGTCGGCGATGCGGTCGACGGAGCCGAGCAGGGCGGTCCGGTCGATCAGCTCCTGCGGGACGGCGGCCGCGGCGCCCTGCTTGTCGCCGGCCAGGTACTTGTCCTGGATCTCGGCGGCCTCCTTCTCGTAGCCCATGCGCTGGGCGAGCTGGTTGTAGAAGTTCTGCTTGCGGCTGCCCATGCCGCCGACGTACAGGGCGGTGTAGGGGCGGAAGGTGTCGGCGAGGCGGGCGATGTCCTTGTCGTCACCGAGGGCCAGCGGCAGCGTGGGGCAGACGTCGAACCCGTCGAGGGTCAGGCCGGCCTTCTCACGCCCGGCGCGCAGATGGCGGACGGCCGTGTCCTCGAGGTGGTCGGCGGAGGGGAAGATCAGCAGCGCGCCGTCGGCGATCTCGCCGGTCTGCTCCAGGTTCTTCGGGCCGATCGCGGCGATGTACAGCGGGATGTGCTCGCGCTGCGGGTGCACGGTCAGCTTGATGGGCTTGCCGGGGCCGCCGGGCAGCGGCAGCGTCCAGTGCTCGCCCTCGTAGGACAGCCGCTCGCGGGTCATGGCCCTGCGGACGATCTCCACGTACTCGCGGGTGCGGGCCAGCGGCTTGTCGAACTTGACGCCGTACCAGCCCTCGGAGACCTGGGGCCCGGAGACGCCCAGGCCGAGGCGGAACCGGCCGCCCGACAGCGAGTCCAGCGTCGCGGCGGTCATCGCGGTCATCGCGGGCTGCCGGGCCGGGATCTGGAAGATGGCCGAGCCGACGTCGATGCGCTCGGTCTTGGCGGCGACCCAGCTGAGCACGGTGGCCGCGTCGGAGCCGTACGCCTCGGCGGCCCAGCACACGGCGTAGCCCAGCCGGTCGGCCTCCTGGGCCACGGCCAGGTTGTCCCCGTCCATCCCGGCGCCCCAGTAGCCGAGGTTGATCCCGAGCTGCATGGCCGATCCCCTTACCCATGAGTAACGTCCTTGTCGCCCCGACCTTAGCGCGCGAGCGCTCGCGTCGGGATGGTGCGACCGGGCCGCCCGCTGGGGAAACGTCGCTGTCCGTCGTTATCCACAGGCAACCCACTGCACGAGCCGCGGCCAGTAATCTCGCGGCATGGAGCAGAGGCATCTCGGCCGTACCGGCCTGCGCGTGTCCCGGATCGGGCTCGGCACCCTGACCTGGGGCCGGGACACCGATGAGCACGCCGCGGCGGAGCTGCTGAAGGCCTTCTGGGAGGCCGGCGGCACCCTCGTCGACACCGCCGACGTGTACGGCGACGGGGAGGCCGAGTACCTGCTCGGGCAGCTGATGGAGGGCCTGGTGCCGCGCCGGGACCTGGTGATCTCCACGAAGGCGGGGAGCGTGGCGGACCCCGACCGCCGCTTCGACGGTTCGCGGGGCCATCTGCTCGCCGCCCTCGACGCCTCCCTCGCCCGCCTGGGCACGGACCACGTCGACGTGTGGCACGTGCACGCCTTCGACCCCGACACCCCGCTGGAGGAGACGCTCCAGGCCCTCGACCTGGCGGTGAGCAGCGGCCGGGCCCGGTACGCCGGGGTCTCCAACTTCTGCGGCTGGCAGCTGGCGAAGGCCGCGACCTGGCAGCTGGCGGCGCCGGGCACGCGTACCCGGCTGGCCAGCACGCAGATGGAGTACTCGCTGCTCCAGCGCGGCGTCGAGCGCGAGGTGCTGCCGGCCGCGCTGGACCTCGGAGTCGGTCTGCTGCCCTCCTCGCCGCTGGGCCGGGGCGTGCTGACGGGCAAGTACCGCCACGCCACCCCGCAGGACTCGCGCGGCGCCTCGGAGCACCTGGCCCCGTTCGTCGCGCCCTACCTCGACGACACCGCGACCCGGATCGTGGACGCGGTGACCACGGCCGCGGACGGGCTGGCGGTCACCCCGCTCCAGGTGGCCCTGGCCTGGGTGCGCGACCGGCCCGGCGTGGCCGCCCCGATCGTCGGCGCGCGCACCGCGCGGCAGCTCACGGCGGCTCTGTCAGTGGAGGCCCTTAGTCTTCCTGACGAGATCTGCAGGGCGCTGGACGATGTGTCGGCGCCGGTGCACCGCTATCCCGATCACGACTGGAGCACGCTGTGAGCACGGAGCCGGACACCCCGGAGGAACCCCGCCCGGAGACGCCGGACACACCGGACACGCCTGCCGAGGGGGCCGCCGGCCCGGAGGCGGAGGCGGTCCCGGAAGTGGTCTCGGAGGCGGACGCGGGCAGGGAGGCGGCTGCCGGCACCGGGGGCGGTGAGGCCGGTGCGGGCGGCGGGGACGACGCCGGTGACGGTGCGGCCGAGGGCGGTGAGGCCGGTGCGGGGGCCGAGGGCGGCGGTGCGGCCGCGCTGTCCGAGGCCGAGGCGGAGATCGCCGCCCAGCGGATCGAGCGGGAGCGGATCGAGCGGCGCAAGGCGGAGAAGGCCGCGCCGATCGCCAGCGGGACCAAGCTGAGCGGCCGGGCGGCCGACCTGCTCGCGGCGGTACGGGCGGTGGAGAGCGGCGAGAAGCCGGTGACCCGGGTGTTCGACGAGGCCGCCCCGGCCCCGCGCCGCCCGGCACCCGAGCCCGCCCGGCGCCCGCAGCCCGCCCCCGTCGTCGCGCCCGCGGCCGCCCCGGAGGCCGTCGACGCCGTACGGCGCGTGCTGATCGAGGGCGGCGCCCCCGACACCCTGGCACCCCAGGTCGCCGCGGCCCTCGGCGAGGGCGCCGACGCGGTGCTGCGCGCGGACCCCTGGCAGCTGCTGCGCGTCGGCGGCGTACGGCCCGAGCAGGCCGACGGGTTCGCGCGGGCCCTGCTCGGCGCGGAGTGCGGCCCCGACGACGAGCGCCGCGGCCGCGCGCTGACCTGCTGGCTGCTGGAGCAGGCGGCCCTCGTCGGGCACACCGCGCTGGAGCTGCCGGCGCTGGTCGCCGCCCTGGCCCAGCGGGGCGTCCCGGACGCGGAGGCGGCCGTGCAGGGCGCCCTCGCGGAGGGCGACGCCCTGGTGTTCCAGGACGCCCTGGACACACCCGGCGGCGCCCCGGCCCACGCACCGCGGGCGGCGGCCCCCGAGGCGGCCGCGGCGGAGGACGGGACGGACGAGGAGGACGGCGACGAGGACGAGCCGGAACAGCCGGTGCGGGTCCTCGTCGGCCTGGAGCGGTACGCGCTGGCCGAGGAGAGCCTCGCCGACGGCCTGGCCCGCCTGGTCAACTCCCTGCCCAAGGAGGCCGCGCCGGCCTGGGAGACGGCCGCCGGCGCGGTGTCCGGGGGTGCGGCCGAGCTGGCCCGCGCGGCCGCCGGACACGGCCTGGTGCTGCACACCGGCGGCGAGGCGGCCCGCGCCGAACCGGCCGCCCTGCTGACCGCGGCGCACACGGCGGGCCTGCGCTGCTTCGCCCTGTGCCACACCCCCGACGGACGCCGGCGGTTCGCCGCGCTGCTCGGCGCGGACGCAGGTGCGGGTGCCGGTCCGGCCGGCGAGGCCCCCGTCGGTACGGTCGCCGGGCTGCTGTCCGGCCACGAGGGACCCGGCCGCGACGCGGACGGCGCCCTGGCGCTGGATCTGCTGGTCGTGCTGGACGCGCCGCAGCTCGACGTGGAGAGCGCGGCGATGCTCGTGGAGTCGCTGCCCGACGGGGCGCGGCTGGTGCTCAGCGGCGACCCGGCGGTGCTGTGGTCGGCCGGGCCCGGCCGGGTCTTCGCCGATCTGCTGGCCTCCCGGACCGCCCCGCAGATCGCCTCCCGCACCCCGGACCCCGGCCCGCTCGGCGAGCTGGTCTCCGGTATCGGGGTGGGCGAGCTGAACCAGGTGGAGGCGCCCGGCAAGGAGGTCGTCATCGTGCCGGTGCGGGACGCCGGCGAGGCCGTGCACCGCACCGTGCAGCTGGTCGCGGACTCGGTGCCCCGGGCGATCGGCGTCCCGCCGGAGCAGACCGTGGTGATCACCCCCGGGCACGGCGGCGCCGCGGGGACCCGGGCGCTGAACGCCGCCCTGAAGGAGCGGCTCAACCCGGGGCCGGGGCGCTTCGGCGGCTTCGACCCCGGCGACCGGATCGCCTACTCCCCCGCTCCGGGACGCACGGTGCCGGGCCGGGTGGTGAAGGCCGACGCGGAGGGGCTGCACCTGTCGTGCGCGGGCGCCGCCGTCGTCGTACCGAAGGAGCGGGTGGAGCGGTCCGTGCGGCTCGGCTGGGCGCTGACCGCGCACCAGGCGGTGGGCGGGCAGTGGCCGGCCGTGGTCGCGGTGCTGCCCGGGGACGCCGCGCAGGTCCTCAGCCGGCCCTGGGTCTACACGGCCTTCGGCCGGGCCGAGCGGCACCTGTCCGTGGTGCACGGCGTGGACCAGGCGCTGGCCAAGGCGGTCGCCGAGGTTCCGGCCAAGCCGCGCACCACGCGTCTGCCGGCGCTGCTGCGCACCCAGATGCCGGTCACCGGCTGAGGGCGGTCCGGCCGTCCCGGCCGGTACGGATCACCGCCGCCGTGCCCGGGGCGGCGGTCCGTCGGCCGGACGGGGCGGCGCGCGTCAGTGATCGGCGTCCAGCGGCTCCAGGTCCTCGTCCTCGTCGAGGTGCAGGACGCGCGGCCCGCGAGCCGCAACCGCTCCCCCGGCGCGCGCCTCGATCCCGTCGTCGCCCTCGAGGGGGTCGTCCCCGTCGATGAGGTCGTCGTCCTCGTCGATGTCGTCGTCGAAGACCGCGCTGACGTCGAAGCGGCACACCACGCGCTGCGCGTCGGCCTGCTCGAAGGGTGCCTCCAGCCACTCGCCGGGCTCGGCGGGTTCGTCGGCCGCGGTGACCCAGAGCGTCGAGTCGCCCTCCTCCAGGCCGAACTCCTTGTGCCGGGAGGCGATCTCGTCGGGCTCGAACTCGCTGAACAGCAGCCCCAGCGCCCCGTGGACCGTCCCGGCGGCGCCACCCGTGCCGCCGCTCCCGTACTCCGCCGCCTCGATCCGCTGGGCCTGCGCCAGCAGCCGCGGGGGCTCCGCCACGGCGTAGTCCCGGCGGATCAGCACGCTGACCGCGCTCGGCTCCTCGGGGCCCGCGTACGGGGGCAGTGAGTCCTCGGCGCCGGGGATCTCGAAGGGGGTGACCTCGTCGTAGCGGTCGTAGAGCAGTTCGTCGTACACCTCGGCGGCCGCGGCCAGCTCGTTGAACGCCTCGTAGACGGCCGGGTCGTCCTCCCCCGACCTGCGTTCGACCGCCGCCAGGTGACGGTCGAGCGCGGTCTTGACCGCCTCGGCGGCGGCGCGTACCTCGGCAACGGTGGGCTGCGCAGCATCAGACATAGTGCAGACGCTATCCGTACCGGGCACCAGCCCGCACAATAGATGCGATGCCGGAATACGAATTTGTCGACGTGTACGTGCCTCGCGGGGTCTCCCGCAAGGACGCGACGCGGCTGCTGACCGACCATGCCGAGTACGGACACTGGGAGTTGGACCGACTGAGCCTGCTCCGCGACGGCAGCCGCAGAGTGCGGTTGCGCCGGCGGATCATCCGCCAGGTGCGTGCCACGTGGTGAGCCGGGGCCGATGAACCGAGCGGGCCCCGCGACGGCGGGGCCCGCTCCGTTTTCGGCGCCTGCCGGCGTCAGGCCGAGGCCCGCGCCCGGCGGTACAGCACCGTGCCCGCGAGCAGCGCGCCGGCGCCCACCGGCAGGACGACGCCCGGCGGCAGGTCCGCGCCGGTGTGCGCGAGCCGGCCGCCGGCCAGGGACCCGGCGGAGCGGCCGCCCCGCCCGGCGACGGCGGCGGACGCGTGCGGCGTGTGCCCGCTCGCCGCGGCCGGGACCGCGGACGTACCACCGGAGTGACCCGGCGTGCCGGGGTGCCGTGGAGTACCGGGGTGACCTGGCCGTCCCGGGTGGCCGGGGTGGCCTGGCCGGCCGGGCGGGTTCGGGCCGTGGCCGTCGCCGGGAGGCGTGCCGGGGCCGTTTCCGGGCGGCCGGGAGTGGTGGTGGCCGGCGCAGTCGTCGCCGAGGGCCGCGTTGCCGGCGCCGATCACGTCGACGCTGTTGCCGCACACGGTGACCGGCACGTCGACCGGGACCTGCACGGTGTTGCCCGAACCGACGCCGGGCGAGCCCCCGGTGCGGCCGCCGGCGTGTGAGCCGCCGTGGCCGCCGCCGTGCCCGGCGCAGGCGGTGCCCACCGCCGGGTCGAGGACGCCGACGACGTTCACGGTGTTGCCGCAGACCGTGACCGGCGCGTGCACCGGCACCTGCACCGTGTTGCCGGACAGCACGCCGGGTGAGCCGGAAGCGGAGCCGTGCGCGCCCGAGTCGGCGTGCGCGTGGCCGCCCGCGGCGGCGATGACACCGGTCGCGGCCGCCACGGTCAACAAGCCCTTGCGGGTGCCCTGTCGCATGGTTGTGTTCCCCCCTGCCTCGCTTGACAAGACCTGTGTGAAAGAACCGGCCGGCCCCGGAACGCATGGCGCGCGTTCCGGGGCCGACGGGAGGACGCCCTCAGAGAGTCGGCGTCACTGGTTGAAGCAGGCGTTGCCGAAGGCGGGGTTCAGCAGACCGATCACCGAGATCGTGTTGCCGCACACGTTCACCGGGACGTGCACCGGAACCTGGACGACGTTGCCGGACACCACACCCGGGGAGTGCACGGCGGCACCCTGGGCGCCGGAGTCGGCGACGGCGAGGCCCGCACCCGCGAGAACCAGGCCACCCGTGGCAGCCGCAGCGGCGACGACCTTCTTGATCATTATTCCTCCTTGTTGGCACAAGCGATCCATGTCGCTGATCGCATTACCTGTAACGAGGAGGAAGTAATGGAGCTACGAGCTTATGGTCGCATTCACCCGGCCAGGCCCGGGTTCGCACGGGCGCCCGAATAGCCCGGTTCCACGCCTCACGACGCGTCGAGGAACCGGTCGAGCACCCGCACGCCGAACCGCAGCCCGTCCACCGGCACCCGCTCGTCCACGCCGTGGAACATGCCCGCGAAGTCCAGCTCCGGCGGCAGCTTCAGGGGCGCGAAGCCGAAGCCCCGGATGCCGAGGTCGTCGAAGGACTTGGCGTCGGTGCCGCCGGACAGCATGTAGGGGACCGCCTTCGCGGCCGGGTCCTCGGCCAGCAGCGCCGACTGCATGGCCGCCACCAGGGCGCCGTCGAAGGTGGTCTCCACGGCCTTGTCCGCGTGCACGTCCTCGCGCCGCACGTGCGGGCCCAGCAGCCGGTCGAGGTCGGCGAGGAACTCCTCCTCGTGGCCCGGCAGGAACCGCCCGTCGATGTGGGCGGTGGCCTCGCCCGGGATGACGTTGACCTTGTAGCCGGCGTTCAGCTGGGTGGGGTTGGCCGTGTTGCTCAGGGTGGCGCCGATCAGCTTGGCGATCCCGCCGAGCCTGGCCAGGGTGGACTCCATGTCCTCCGGGTCCAGTTCCAGGCCGAGGGCGTCGCCGAGTTCGTCGAGGAAGGCCCGCGTGGTCTTGGTCACCCGGACCGGGAAGCGGTGCCGGCCGACCCGGGCGACGGCCTCGGACAGCTCCGTGATGGCGTTGTCCCGGTGGATCATCGAGCCGTGCCCCGCGGTGCCGGCCACGGTCAGCTTCATCCAGTGCATGCCCTTCTCGGCCGTCTGGATCAGGTACAGCCGCCGCTCCTCGCTCACCGTGAAGGAGAACCCGCCGACCTCGCTGATGGCCTCGGTGACCCCTTCGAACAGCTCGGGGTGGTGGTCGACCAGCCAGCGCGCCCCGTAGGTGCCGCCCGCCTCCTCGTCGGCGAGGAAGGCGACCACCACGTCCCGCGGGGGCCGCCGACCGCTGCGCATCCGGTCCCGGACCAGGGCCAGCGTCATGGCGTCCATGTCCTTCATGTCCACGGCGCCGCGCCCCCACACGCACCCGTCCGCGACCTCGCCGGAGAACGGGTGGTGGGTCCAGTCACCGGCGTTGGCCGGTACGACGTCGAGGTGGCCGTGGATGAGCAGCGCGGGCCGCGAGGGGTCCTCCCCCTCGATCCGGGCCACGGTGGAGGCGCGGCCCGGGTGCGACTCGAAGATCTTCGGTTCCAGACCCACCTCGGCGAGCTTGCCGGCGACGTACTCGGCGGCCTGGCGTTCGCCCGGGCCGGAGTGGTCGCCGTAGTTGCTGGTGTCGAACCGGATCAGCTCGCGGCAGAGGTCGACGACCTCGTCCTCGCCGGTGACGCCCTTGGCCGTGCCCGTCTCGCTCACGCTGGTTCCTCCCGCTGTCCCTGCCGGCTGTTCCCGCCGGCCCTTGCCGTGGCCGTTGACCTCGCCGTGCCCGCCGGTGGCCGCCCGCCGGTGGTCGTCTCATCCTCTCTCTCCGGCCGCCCGGCCCCAAGGGCGGTCCCGGTCCGTCACACGCCGTTCACGCGAACCCGGCACCGGGGACGGGGGGTGATCGGCCACCCCGGAAAGCCTGGTAATGTTTCCTTCGTCGCGACGGGGGAAACCTCGCGCGGCAGACACCTGGTCCGGGTGGCGGAATGGCAGACGCGCTAGCTTGAGGTGCTAGTGCCCTTTATCGGGCGTGGGGGTTCAAGTCCCCCCTCGGACACATGACACGGCGAGGGCCGCGACCGACAGGTCGCGGCCCTCGCTCGTGGTGGTGGCCGGAAGGCGGACGACCGCCCGGCCGCCGGCGCCGGGGCGCGCGCGGCACAATGGCGGTCATGACCTCGCGTTCCTCCTGCCCCTGCGGACTGCCCTCCGCCTACGACGCCTGCTGCGGGCGGTACCACGCGGGAGGTTCCGCGCCGACCGCCGAGGCGCTGATGCGGTCGCGGTACAGCGCGTTCGTGCGGGGGGACGTGCCGTACCTGCTGCGGACGTGGCATCCGCGGACGCGGCCGGCGCGGCTGGAGCCGGACCCGGGGACGCGGTGGACCGGGCTGGAGATCCTGGACACGGATGCGGGGTCGGCGTTCCACACCGCGGGGACGGTGACGTTCCGGGCGTCCTACCGGGGTGGTGCGCTGCACGAGCGCAGCCGCTTCGAGCGGGTGGACGGGGAGTGGGTCTACGTCGACGGGGAGTTCCTCGACTAGGGGCTCGCTCCGCCCTCCTGTCCGGCGGGTCAGGGGGCGAGGATGTCCAGTTCCTGGAGGGCGCCCGTGGTGATCTGCCGGGTCAGCTCCTCGGCGCGGGCGGCGTCGCCCGCGCGGACCGCCTCGGCGACCTGGACGTGCAGGGTGACGGCGGCGGGGTCGGGGTCCTCGAACATGACCTCGTGATGGGTGCGGCCGGCCAGGACCTCGGCCACGACGTCACCGAGGCGGGCGAACATCTCGTTGCCGCACGCGCCGAGGATGACGCGGTGGAAGGCGACGTCGTGCACCAGGTACTCCTCGAGCCGGTGGCCGCGAGAGGTGGCCACCATGCCCAGGGCGCACTCGGTGAGTTCGGCGCACTGCCGGGGCGTGGCGTTCCTGGCCGCCAGGCCCGCCGCGACCGGTTCGACGGCCGAGCGGAGCACGGTCAGCGAGCGCAGCTGGTGCGGGCGGTCGGCGCCGGCCAGGCGCCAGCGGATGACCTGCGGGTCGTAGACGTTCCACTCCGCCTTGGGGCGGACCGTGACGCCGACGCGGCGGCGGGACTCCACCAGGTGCATCGACTCCAGGACCCGGACCGCCTCGCGCATCACCGAGCGTGACACGGCGTAGTGCTGGGCGAGTTCGTCGGTGCGCAGAACACTGCCCGGCGGGTACTCGCCCGCGGTGATCGCGGGGCCGAGGGAGTCCAGTACACGGCCGTGCAGCCCCCGGCCCGGTGTGGTCATGAACTCAGCGTACGGCCTGGATCACGGAGCCGAATAGTCAGACTTATACGTCACACACTCTTGAATTCGTCGTACCTAATGGGTTTCAGTGTGGCGACGCCGCTGTGGCGTCGGATGTCGAGGAAGACAGCGAGGCAGCCATGCGCACCCCTCAGGTCGTCGTCGTGATGGGCGTCGCCGGGACGGGCAAGACCACGATCGGTCCGATGCTCGCCGCCCGGCTGGGCGTCCCGTACGCCGAGGGCGACGACTTCCACCCCCGGGCCAACGTCGACAAGATGGCGGCCGGGGTCCCGCTCGAGGACGCCGACCGGTGGCCGTGGCTGGACGCCATCGGCCACTGGGCGCACGGGCGGGCGGGGCGCGGCGGGGTGGTCAGCAGCTCGGCGCTGAAGCGGTCCTACCGCGACCGGCTGCGGGCGGCGGCCCCCGGGATCGTCTTCGTCCACCTCACGGGCGACCGCGAGCTGATCGAGGGCCGCATGTCCCGGCGGCAGGGCCACTTCATGCCGGCCGCGCTGCTGGACTCCCAGTTCGCCACGCTCCAGCCGCTCCAGCCCGACGAGGCCGGGGTGTGCGTGGACGTCGGCGGCAGCCCGCAGGAGATCACCGAGCGTGCCGTGACGGCGCTCGGCGCGCTTGCGGACGCATCCGCGTAGCACTTCACCCCCGTCCCCCGTACCTGCAAGGGAAACCCCGTGACCAGACTCAGTGTCGAGATGCTGGCAGCGGACGCGCCTCCGCCGATCACCTCCGCCGGCCACGCCCAGCTCGGCATCGCCGTCCTGGTGGGCATCGCCGTGATCGTCCTGCTCATCACCAGGTTCCGGCTGCACGCCTTCCTGGCGCTCACCATCGGCTCGCTCGTGCTCGGCGCGGCCGCCGGGGCGCCGCTGGACAAGGCGATCACCAGCTTCACCACCGGGCTCGGCGCCACCGTGGCCGGCGTGGGCGTCCTGATCGCGCTCGGGGCGATCCTGGGCAAGCTCCTCGCCGACTCCGGCGGCGCCGACGAGATCGTCGACACCATCCTCGCCCGGGCGGGCGGCCGGGCGATGCCCTGGGCGATGGTGCTGATCGCCTCGGTGGTCGGCCTGCCGCTGTTCTTCGAGGTCGGCATCGTGCTGCTGATCCCGGTGGTGCTGATGGTCGCCAAGCGCGGCAACTACTCCCTGATGCGCATCGGCATCCCGGCGCTGGCCGGTCTGTCCGTGATGCACGGCCTGATCCCGCCGCACCCCGGCCCGCTGGTCGCGATCGACGCCCTGCACGCCAACCTGGGCGTGACCCTCGCCTTCGGCATCCTCGTCGCGATACCGACCGTGATCGTCGCCGGTCCGCTGTTCTCCAAGGTCGCGGCCCGCTGGGTGGACGTGCCGGCCCCCGACCGCATGCTGCCGCAGCGCGCCTCGGACGACCTCAGGCGCCGCCCGGGCTTCGCCGCCACGCTCGCCACCGTGCTGCTGCCGGTGGTGCTGATGCTGGCCAAGGCGCTGGTGGACATCGTCGTGGACGATCCCGCGAACACCACCCAGCGCGTCTTCGACGTCGTCGGCTCCCCGCTGATGGCCCTGCTCGCCGCCGTGCTCGTCGGCTTCTTCACGCTCGGCATGCCCGCCGGCTTCAGCAAGGAGCGGTTGCAGCAGACCGTCGAGAAGGGCCTGATGCCGATCGCCGGCATCCTGCTGATCGTCGGCGCGGGCGGCGGCTTCAAGCAGACGCTGATCGACTGCGGGGTGGGCCAGATGATCCTGGACGTCTCCCGGGACTGGTCGATCCCGGCGCTGCTGCTGGGCTGGCTGATCGCGGTCGTGATCCGGCTGGCGACCGGTTCGGCGACGGTGGCGACGGTCTCGGCGGCCGGTCTGGTCGCGCCGCTCGCCGCGGACATGTCGACGGCGCACACCGCCCTGCTCGTCCTCGCCGTCGGCGCCGGCTCGCTGTTCTTCAGCTTCGTCAACGACGCCGGGTTCTGGCTGGTGAAGGAGTACTTCGGGCTGAGCGTGGGCCAGACCGTGAAGACCTGGTCGCTCATGGAGACGATCATCTCGGTGTTCGCGGGCGGCCTGGTCATGCTGCTGTCCCTCGTGGTCTAGCAACGCGAGAACTGCGGCGGCGGCGAGGAGCGCTCCCCCGCTCCCCGCCGTCGCCGCGACCGGTCGTACGGGGCGGTCAGGGCCGTACGAGGGGGTCAGGGCCGCCAGAGTGGGTGTTCGCGCTCGGCCCACTCCCGGCTGACCGTGCCGGTGCGCAGGCCCCGCCGGGCCTCCGGGTCCTTGAGCGCCATGCCGATGTGGCCCGCCAGGACCAGGCCGATCGTGAGCGCCAGCCAGTCGTGGACGAAGGTCGCCGCGGTGCGCCACACCAGCGGGGCGAACCCGGTGAACCACATCAGCAGGCCCGTGCCGAGCATGACCAGCGCGGCACCGGCGATCCAGGCGGCGTAGACCTTCTGGCCGGCGTTGAACTTGCCCGCCGGGCGCGCGGAGCGGCGCTTGTCCCGGCGCAGCGCGGCCCGCAGCCACCGACTGTCGTGCGGGCCGAAGCGGTTGAGGACGCGCAGGTCGGCGCGGAAGGCGCGGGAGACGAGGCCCAGCAGGACGGGGACGGGCAGGGCGAGGCCGGCCCACTCGTGGACCCGTACGACCAGTTCCCGGCGGCCGACCAGCACCGCCAGCTCCGGCACGTAGAGGCAGGCGGCGGTCGCCACGCACACGCCCATCAGCGCGGCGGTCGCGCGGTGCACCCACCGCTGGGCCGGGCCGAAGCGGCGTACCCGGGTGTCCGGCGCGGCCGGCAGGTCAGCTCGTAGGGTCATCGGTCCGCCCGTTCGACCGGCCCACCCAGGCGTCGACGTCGTAGCCGAGCCGCTCCCAGTAACCGGGGCGGACCTCGTCGGTGACGGTGATGCCGGAGAGCCACTTGGCGGACTTGTAGAAGTACATGGGGGCGACGTAGAGGCGGACCGGGCCGCCGTGGTCGTGGCCGATGTCCTTGTCCTGCATGCGCAGGGCGACCAGGACGTCGGCGCGGCGGGCCTGGTCGAGGGTGAGGCTCTCGCTGTAGGTGCCGTCGAAGCAGGTGAAGCGGACGGCCCGGGCGGAGGGGCGGACGCCCGCCGCGTCCAGCAGCCGGGAGAGCCGGACGCCCTCGAAGGGGGTGCCCGGAACCCGCCAGCCGGTGACGCACTGGACGTCCCTGACCAGCCGGGTGCGGGGCAGGGCGCGCAGGTCGGCGAGGGTGTAGGTGTGCGGGTGGTCGACCAGGCCGCCGACGGTGAGCCGGTAGTCGGCGGGGCCGCGGTGCGGGACGGAGGCGGCGACCGAGTAGTAGCGGAAGCCGCCGCCGTTGGGCAGCAGACCGGTCAGGCCGGTCGGGTCGCTGCCGGAGACGCGGCCGAGGAAGCCCTCCAGGCCGCGTTGCAGCACGGGCGCGGCGGCGACGCCGAGGGCGCCGAGGCCCAGGGTGCCGAGGAGGACCCGGCGGCCGACCGGCCGGCCCTGCGCGTCGGCGTCCTCGGGGGGTTCGGGGTTCACGGGTTCATTCGAGCACCGCAGACCCCTCCGGGGCCAGGGCTCACGGGGTACGTCAGGGTTTCGTAAGCAGTTCGCGGGGCCGCTCAGGCGCCGAGCACCTGGGCCCGCGTCGCCTCGAAGGCGAGCCGGGGGTCGCGGGCGGGGTAGGACCAGGGGGCCGGGGTGGCGTGCCGGCCGATGCGCTGGAAGAGGGCGGCGGCCTCGCCGGGCAGACCGTGGCAGGCGGTGGCGTGGGCGAGGAAGTTGAGGTCGACGTGGCGGCGCGGGTGCTCGCCGTGTTCCCACTCCAGCCACCAGTCGAACGCGGCCCGCACCAGGCGCCGGGCCCGGCGTCCGGACCAGTGCCCGCAGCCGGCGGGGTCGGCGGGCGCCCGGCCGGTGGCGGCGAGCACCCGGTAGCGCTCGGCGTGGGCGACGACCGGCAGGACGGCCAGCGGGGAGTCGGCGGGGGCGGAGGCGGCGGCGCGTTCGGCGAAGCCGTACACGTCGTGGTCGTCACCGTCGTCGTCGGCGTGACCGGCGTGGTCGGCGTGATTCTCGCGGGCCGGGCCGGTGTCCCGGGCGGTGGCCGGGGTGTGCCGGGGGCGCTCGGCCAGGTGGGCGGCCATCAGGTGGTGACCGTGGTGGTGCTCGGGATGGCGGCGGCGGACCTCGGCGAAGGCCCGGTCCACCGCGGCGTCGTCGCCCAGCACACGCTCCAGCAGGAGCAGACCCAGCCAGGGCGTCGGGTCGTCCGGGCGGAGTGCGGCCGAGCCGTGGCAGGCCTCGCGGGCCCGGCCGGGTGTCTCCCTGCCCTGGAGCGCGCGGCGCACCCGGCCGAGCGCGAACAGGGCGTGGGCGTCGGCGGAGCCGGGTTCGGCCTGGAGCCAGTCCCCGGCCCAGGCGACGGCGTACGGCTCGCACGCGAGGACGGTGACCCGGTGGCCGCGGCGGTCCCAGTCGTCACCGGTGCGCAGCAGCAGGGCGCGGGCGGCCTGCCAGCGGCCCTGCGCGAGGGCGGCCCGCGCGGCGAGGAGCTCGACGTCGCCGAGGGCGTCGTCGAAGGGGTCGGGGACGGGGCCGTGGACGCGGATCGCCGCGAGACCCGGCACGGTCCCGCCCGGCGGGCCGGCCGGGAGCGGGCCGGGAGCGGTGTCGCCGGGCCGGGGCGGGCGCGCGCGGCCGGTGCCGAGCAGAGGCGGGGATGGGGACACCGCGGGGCTTCCTGATTCTCGGGATCTCGGGATCTCGGGCTGCCGTCGACCGATCACGCACAGCAAACCCTCAGCCCGCAGTTTGCGTCAAGCCGGAGGAACCCTCGCGTCGTTCAACTACCCCGTCCCAGAGGGTACTTGAGACCCGGAGCGGCCCCGTTGACCTGCCCCGACGGCGCCTCCCCGGCTCCGGGTGTGGCGTGCGCCATGGCGCGGCCGGTCCGGGCGGCGCACGATGACCGTACGGTCCCGCCGCCGCCCGCGACCCGGCCACCGCGTCGCCAGGGCATCGTGACCGCGTCAACCGCCCGGCCCCGGGTACTCCCCGGGGCAGTGCCGGCCCGGGAGCGCTACAGTCGGCCCCTACGCACCCGTCGCCCGACCGGATGATCGAGGTACGCAGCGTGTCCGTCCTGGTATTCGTTCTCGCCGTGAGCGCGGCCTGCTGTCTGGGCTTCGGCTTCGTGCTCCAGCAGAACGCCGCCCAGAACGCCCCGCTGAGCGACTTCCTCTCCCTCCGCCTGCTGCTGGACCTGATCCGGGTGCCGCGCTGGCTGGGCGGCATCGGCCTGATGGTGGCCGGCATGATCCTCGGCGCGGTCGCCCTGAGCGAGGGCGAGATCTCCCTGATCGAGCCGCTGCTGGCGACGAACCTGCTGTTCGCCCTCGCCCTCTCCCGCCACCAGACCAAGCAGTCCCTGGGCCGGCAGGGCTGGGCGGGACTGCTGCTGCTGGCGGGCGGGGTCAGCGCGTTCATCGTGGCCGGGCAGCCGCGCGGCGGCACCGCCGTCACCGATCCGGCCCGGCACTGGCTGATCATCGGCGCCGTGCTGGGCCTGGCCCTGCTGCTCACCACCTACGCCAAACGCTCCCGGCTGAGCTGGGGGCCGGTGCTGCTGGCCCTGGCCGCCGGTCTGCTGTACGGCGTGCAGGACGCGCTGACCCGGGTGAGCGGCACCCGCTTCGCCGAGGGCGGGATCACCGAGCTGCTCACCGGCTGGCAGCCGTACGGCGTGCTGGTGCTCGGCGTCACCGGGCTGCTGCTGGTGCAGAGCGCCTTCGAGACGGCGCCGCTGCGGATGTCGCTGCCCGCCCTCACCGCCGCCCAGCCGCTGGCCGGCATCCTGTGCGGGGTGGGCTTCCTCGGGGACCAGCTGCGGACCGACACCGGGGCGCTGGCCTGGCAGGCGGCGGGGCTCGCCGCGATCGTGCTGGGCATCGTGCTGCTGGGGCTGCACCCGGCGATGCCCTGCGGGGCGTCCGAGGCGGAGCCGGCCCGCGATCTCCAGCGCCGCTGACGCGCCGGCCACCGCGCCCCGCGCCCGGCGGTCCTGCTTGGATGGGCGGCATGACCTCCGCTGACGAGATCCTCGACATCGTCGACGAGCACGACCGGGTCGTCGGGCAGTCCCCGCGCGGGGAGGCGTACGCGCGCGGGCTGCGGCACCGGTGCGTGTTCGTCCAGGCCCGGGACGCGCGGGGACGGCTGTTCGTGCACCGCCGCACCCCGACGAAGCTGGTCTTCCCCTCGCTGTACGACATGTTCGTCGGCGGGGTGGTGGGCGCGGGCGAGTCCTACGACGACGCTGCGCTGCGGGAGGCCGAGGAGGAGCTGGGGGTGACCGGGCTGCCCCGGCCCGAGTTCCTCTTCCGGTTCCTCTACGACGACGGCGCGGGCCGTACCTGGTGGTCGGCGGTGTACGAGGTGCGCTGCCCGTCGGCGGTGCGGCCGCAGGCCGAGGAGGTCGCCTGGTGGGACTTCCTGACCGGGGACGAGCTGGCGCGGCGCCTCGGGGAGTGGGAGTGGGTGCCGGACGGGCTGGCGGCGTGGGAGCGGCTGAGCGCCCTGCGCCGTTCCGGCTGAGCCCGCGGGCCGCGGGTGCCCGCGACCGCGCTGACCTGCGCGGCCGGGGTCCCGGCGGGCCGATAGGGTCCTCCTCGTGAGCGACTTCGTGCGGAACGTCCGGCTGTGGTTCGCGCCCGAGCGGGTGCGGGACGAGGGCGGTACGCCCGACTACCGGTTCTCGCTGGCGAACGAGCGCACCTTCCTGGCCTGGCTGCGTACCGCGCTGGCGCTCATCGGCGGGGGCTTCGCGGTGGACCAGTTCCTGCCGGACCTGCGCTGGGGCTGGCGGGTGGGGCTGGCGCTCGCGCTGCTCGCGGCGGGCGTGCTGTGCTCGCTACGCGCGGTGAACCACTGGGTGCGCTGCGAGCGGGCCATGCGCCGGGGCGAGGACCTGCCCGCCTCCCGGTTCCCGGCGGTGCTCAGCCTGGTCGTCGCCGTGGTCGCGGTGGCCATGGTGGTCGTGGTGTTCGCCGGGTGGGCGGGGTGAGCGCACGGCGGCCGGCCGGTGGCCCGGACGGGCGCGACCCCGGGCTCCAGCCGGAGCGGACCCGGCTGGCCTGGCGGCGTACGACCCTGTCGGGGACCGTGGCCGCCGTGCTGGCGGTGCGGGCCGCCCTGCACGGCGGCGCGAGCGCGGCCGGGATCGTCGTGTGCGCCGCGTGCTGTGCGCTGTGGCTGGGCTTCCTGTTCGCGGCCCACCGGCGCATCCGCGTCCTGGCGGCGCCCGGCCGGCCCCGGGCGCTGGCGCCCCGGCACGCGACGGCGGCCGCGCTGTGCACCGTGTCGCTGGCGGTGTGCGCGGCCGCGCTGGTCGTGTAGGGGGGATTCAGCCCCGGCGGGTACCGGCGCCTACTCCACCGTGACAACGATCTTGCCCCGGGTGCGGCCCTCCTGGCTCAGCCGGTGGGCCTCGGCCGCCCGCTCCAGCGGGAACGTCTCGCTGACGTGGACGGAGACGGCGCCCTGTTCGGCGAGCGCGGCGAGCCGGGTCAGGTCCTCGGCGTCGGGGCGTACGAAGTGGTAGCGGCCGCCGTAGCCGCTCACGTCCGGGTCGGCGACCGACGCCAGGCGGCCCTCGGGCGCCAGCAGGTTGGCGGAGACCTTCAGGGTGTCGCCGCCGATGGTGTCGAAGGCCGCGTCGACGCCCTCGGGGGCGAGTCCGCGCACCCGCTCGGCCAGGCCCTCGCCGTAGGTGACGGGCTCGCCGCCGAGGCCGCGGACGAAGTCGTGGTTGCGCTCGCTCGCCGTGCCGATCACCCGGGCGCCCAGGTGGGCGGCGATCTGGACGGCGAGGGAGCCGACGCCGCCGGCGGCCGCGTGCACCAGGACCGTCTCGCCGCGCCCGACCTGGAGCACCTTGACGATGACCTGGTAGGCGGTGAGCCCGGCCAGCGGCAGCCCGGCGGCCTCCTCGAAGCCCAGGTTGCGCGGCTTGCGGGCGAGGGTGCGCACCGGGGCGGCGACGTACTCGGCGAAGGTGCCCCGGGAGAGGACGTCCTCGCGGACGTAGCCGATGACCTCGTCGCCGGCGGAGAACTCCGTCACGGCCGCTCCCGGCCGTACCACCACCCCGCTGACGTCCCAGCCCGGGATCACCGGGAAGACGGGGTCCAGGACGCCGTCCAGGTGGCCCTCGCGGCACTTCCAGTCGACGGGGTTGACGGCGGCCGCCCGCACCTCGAGCAGCACCGCGTCGGGACCGACCTTGGGGTCGCGGACCTCACCGTACTCCAGTACCTCGGGTCCGCCGTACCGGCTGTAACTGATGCCCTTCATGCCACCGACCCTCCGGGGTGGTCGGGCGCCACGCAAGCGGGATGTCCCGATATGCGGTGTTCGCGTGGCAACCTGTGCGTCGTCAGCGGCGTGCGCGTCCCCCGCGACGCCGGCGCCGCCCTCACCCGTACCCCCGAAGGTGACCACCATGACCGCGCTGCACCAGGAACACGACGCGCACGGCACCCACAGCCACGGCCCCGGCTGCGGGCACACCGCCGTGCCGCACGGCGACCACCTCGACTACGCGCACGACGGCCATCTGCACCGCGAGCACGGCGGCCACTGGGACGAGTGCGAGCCGGCCGGGCACCTCGCGCACGACGGCCACGACCACCGGCACGGCGAGGGCTGCGGGCACCCGCGTGTGGTCCACGGCGACCACGTGGACTACCTGCACGACGGACACCGGCACGCCGAGCACGAGGGCCACTGGGACGACCACTGAGCCATCCCGGCGCACCCGACGGCTCCCCGGGAGGTCTTCCGGGGAGCCGTCGGCCTAGGGTGGCTCCGATCACGTTTGCGTCAGCCACTGGACGGCATACCGACCGGTCGGCATCATGAGTCGCATCCTTTCCACCGTACGGAGGAGCGACGCATGAGCCCCGACCACCCGCCCGGACTCGATCTCGACCGGCTGCGCGGCCTGCTCGACCGGGAGCGGCCCGGTCTGGTGAGCGGCCCGCTGACGGGGCGGCTGATCGAGGGCGGACGGTCGAACCTCACCTACGCGGTCGGCGACGGCGCCTCGAAGTGGGTCGTGCGGCGCCCCCCGCTGGGCCACGTCCTGGCCACCGCGCACGACATGAAGCGCGAGCACCGCGTGATCAGCGCCCTGCACCCGACGGACGTCCCCGTGCCCCGCCCGGTGCTGCTGTGCGAGGACACGGAGGTGCTCGGGGCGCCCTTCTACGTGATGGAGTTCGTCGAGGGCACCCCGTACCGCACCGCGGACCAGCTGGCGCCGCTGGGGCCCGAGCGCACCCGGAACGTGGTGCTGGGCCTGGTGGACACGCTCGTGGGGCTGCACGCGGTGGACCCGGCCGCGGTGGGCCTGGCCGACTTCGGCCGGCCGGAGGGCTTCCTGGACCGCCAGCTGCGCCGCTGGGGCAAGCAGCTGGACGCCTCCCGCAACCGCGACCTGCCCGGCATCGACGAGCTGCACGCGACGCTCGGGCGGCGGCTGCCGCACTCCGGAACGCCCGCGGTGGTGCACGGCGACTACCGCCTCGACAACGTCCTGATCGGCCCGGCGGGCGACCCCGCCGGGACCGGCGGCACCGACGCGGGCGGTGACACGATCCGGGCGATCCTCGACTGGGAGATGTCCACGCTCGGCGACCCGCTGACCGACCTCGGTCTGCTGGTGATGTACAGCCGGCCGCTGGGCATGCCCGGCTCGCCCGTCTCCACCACCGCCGAGGCGCCCGGGCACCCCTCGCCGCAGGAGCTGGTCGAGCGGTACGCGGCGCGCTCGGGGCGGGACGTGTCGGCGGTGTCCTGGTACACGGCGTTCGCCTGGTTCAAGCTCGCCGTGATCCTGGAGGGCATCCACTACCGCTACACGCTCGGCCAGACGGTCGGGCGGGGCTTCGACCGCATCGGCGACCTCGTCCCGGTCTTCATCGACCACGGACTGACCACTCTTCAGGAAGGCTGAGCCACCATGGACTTCGCGTTCGACGCGCGCACCGAGGAGCTGCGCGGCAAGCTGCTCGCCTTCATGGACGAGCACGTCTACCCGGCCGAGGCGGTCGCCGAGGAGCAGCGGGCCGCGCTGGCCTCGCCGTGGGACACCCCGGCGGTGGTGGAGGAGCTGAAGGCCGAGGCGCGCCGGCAGGGCCTGTGGAACCTGTTCCTGCCGGACGCCGCGTACGGGGCCGGGCTGACGAACCTCCAGTACGCCCCGCTCGCCGAGATCACCGGCCGCTCCCCGCAGCTGGCGCCCACCGCGCTGAACTGCGCCGCGCCGGACACCGGCAACATGGAGGTGCTGGCGCAGTTCGGCAGCGAGGAGCAGCGCAAGCAGTGGCTGGAGCCGCTGCTGGCCGGGGAGATCCGCTCGGCGTTCGCGATGACCGAGCCGGAGGTGGCCTCCTCGGACGCCACCAACATCACCACCCTGATCGAGCGCGACGGCGACGAGTACGTCGTCACGGGCCGCAAGTGGTACATCTCCGGGGCGATGAACCCGGACTGCTCGATCTTCATCGTGATGGGCAAGACCGACCCCGACGGGCCGGACATCCGCCGCCAGCAGTCGATGGTGCTGGTCCCCCGGGACACGCCCGGCGTCCGGGTGGAGCGCGCGATGCGGGTCTTCGGCTACGAGGACCACTACCACGGCGGTCACGCCGAGGTGGTCTTCGACCACGCGCGCGTGCCGGTGTCGAACCTGATCGGGGAGGAGGGCGGCGGCTTCGCCATCGCCCAGGCCCGTCTCGGTCCGGGCCGCATCCACCACTGCATGCGGCTGATCGGCATGGCCGAGCGGGCGATCGAGCTGATGTGCCGGCGGGCCGTGTCCCGCACCGCCTTCGGCAAGGCGCTCGCCCAGCAGGGCGTGGTGCACAACTGGATCGCGGACGCCCGGGTGACGGTGGAGCAGCTGCGGCTGCTGGTGCTGAAGACGGCCTGGCTGATGGACACCGTGGGCAACCGGGGCGCCCACACCGAGATCCAGTCCATCAAGATCGCCACGCCCCGGGCGGTCGTCGGCATCCTGGACCGGGCCATCCAGCTGCACGGGGCGGGCGGCGTCAGCCAGGACTTCCCGCTGGCCGAGCTGTACGCGGGCGCCCGCACGCTGATGCTGGCCGACGGTCCGGACGAGGTGCACCAGCGGTCGCTGGCCCGGCGGGAGCTGAAGAAGTACCGGTGAGCACGCGCGCGAGGGGGCGGGCGCCGCGGCGCCCGCCCCCTCGCGCGTGTCCGGCGTGCGTCAGGGCCGCAGTGCCCGCAGCAGCAGGTCGGCGAGGTGGGCGGCGAGTTCCTGGGGCGCCAGGGGGCCGTCCGGGCGGTACCAGGTGGACAGGTGGTGGACGGAGCCGAAGTGGTAGTCCACCACCAGGTCGGCGGGGGTCGCCGTGGAGAAGACGCCCTCGCGCTGGCCCTCCTCGACGAGCGCGCGGAAGCGCTCGTGGTAGCGGCGGCGCTCGGCGCGCACCTGCTTGTTCTTCTCCGGGCTCAGGTGGTGCATGGAGCGGAAGAAGATCGACGCGTCGTCGAGGTTGTCGATGGTCGTGACGACGACGTCGGCCGCCGCCGCGCGCAGCCGCTTCTCGACCGGTTCGTCGGCGTCGGCGAAGGCGTCGAGGCGCTCCTGCTGGACCCGCAGCACGCGCGCGTAGATCTCGTGCAGCAGGTCGTCCTTGGAGCCGAAGTAGTGGTAGAGGGCTCCCTTGGTGACCCCGGCCGCCTCGACGATCTCCTGCACGGAGGTGCGGTCGTAGCCCTGCTCGGCGAAGAGCCTGGTGGCGGCGGCCAGCAGCCGCTGCGGGACGGGCACAGCGTCCCCGTCGGTCGTCCTGGGCACTGCCGCCACCTGCCTTTCCGTAAAGCTTCACTGACCGTCGCGCACGCGGGAACGCAGCTCCCGACGGAGGATCTTGCCACTGGCCGTCTTGGGCAGGTCGGGCAGGATCTCCACCTGGCGCGGATACTTGTAGGCGGCCAGTCTCTCCTTGCAGTAGGCGGCGAGCGTACCGGGGTCCGCGTCGGCGCCGGGACGCAGGCTGATGTAGGCCTTCACGCTCTCCCCGCGGTACCCGTCGGGAATGCCGACGACGGCCGCCTCGCGCACCGCCGGGTGGGTGTACAGGACGTCCTCGACCTCGCGCGGCCAGACCTTGAAGCCGGAGGCGTTGATCATGTCCTTCTTGCGGTCGACGACGTAGAGCCAGCCCTGCTCGTCCATGAAGCCGATGTCACCGGTGCGCAGTTCGCCGCCGGGGAAGGCCTCGGCGGTGGCGTCGGGGCGGCGCCAGTAGCCGGGGACGACCTGGGGGCCGCTGACGACGATCTCGCCCTGGGTGCCGAAGGGGACCTCCGCGCCCTGCTCGTCCAGGATGCGGACGACCGTCTCGGCGCCGGGCACGCCCACGGCGAGGGTCCCGGAGACCGGGTCTACGGGTGCCTCCAGACCCGGCGGGACGGAGGCGCAGGGGGCGGTGCACTCGGTCAGGCCGTAGCCGTTGCGGATGTAGGGCCCGAAGCGCTCGCGGAACCGCTCCACCAGGGCCGGGGGCAGCGGCGCCCCGCCCGAGGAGAGGTGCGCGAAGGAGGAGAAGTGGTCGCGGCCGGCGTCCGGGTGGGCGGCCAGCGCCATGAACGCCGTGGACGGGCCCACCGTGTAGTGCGGGCGGTGCTCGGCGAACGCCTCCAGCACCACCCCCGGCTCGAAGCGGTACGTCAGCACCAGCGTGCCCGCGCTGTCGAGGCAGGCGGCGAGCTGGCAGACCATCCCGGTGATGTGGAACAGCGGGGCCAGCGCGTGGTAGACGGGCGGGTCGGGCAGGTTCAGCCCGGTCCGCTGCCGCTCGGCGTTGTGCATGATGTTGCCGTGCGTGTTGGTGGCGCCCTTGGGGGTGCCGCTGGTGCCCGAGGTGTAGCTGATCAGGGCGATGTCGGCGGGGCCGGGGTCGCGGCCCCGGGGCGCCGCGCCGCCCTCGCGGGCCACGCTCACCAGGTCCTCGGCGTCGGGTGCCTGCGGGAGCCGCCGGAAGGCGAGCACGCGCGGATCGTCGCGGGTCTGGAAGTGCAGCTCGCACGCCGTGAGCACGGTCCGCACCGGCGAGCCGGCGGCGGTCTCCCGCAGATACGCCTCCCAGGCCCGGTCGGAGCAGATCAGCGCGGCGGCCTCGGCGTCCTTCAGGACGTGAGCGACCTCGGCCGACTTGTACATGGGGTTGACGGGCACCACGGTGGCGCCCGCCTTCCAGGCGCCGAGGACGGCGATCACGAAGTGCGGGGAGTTCTGCAGCAGGACGGCGACCCGGTCGCCGCGGGCCAGTCCGCGGGCGGCGAGGCGGGCGGCGACGGAGTCGCTCAGCCCGTCGGTCTCGCGGTAGCTCAGCCGGCCGTCGAAGTAGGCCAGGAAGGTGCGCTCGGGGGTCTCGGCGGCGGCGCGGCGCAGGGCGTGCACCAGGGAGCCGACCGGGTGCACGGGGGCGCGCTGGGCCTCGTTCAGCAGGGCGAGCCAGGGGCGGGCGGCGTAGTGGGACTCGGTCATCAGGCCTCTTCCCACTTCTGCTGGATGTGGTTCATGGTACCCAGCCAGCGCTCGGGGTCGGCGGCCCGGGCGGCGTAGTACCCGGCGACCTCGGGGTGCGGCAGGATCAAGAAGCGGTCCTCCTCGATGCCCGTGAACAGGGCGTCCGCCACGTCCTCGGGGTCGATGGCGGTCGGCCGGAGCACCAGGTCGCCCGCGCTGCCGGTGCCGGCCAGCATGTCGGTGCGCACGCCCTGGGGGCAGATCGCGTGGACCTTCAGGCCGCGGTGGCGGTAGGTCAGCGACAGCCACTCGGCGAAGGCGTAGGCGCCGTGCTTGGTGACGCTGTAGGGGGCGGCGCCGATCATGGTGAGCAGGCCGGCGGCGGAGACCGTGGAGACGAAACGGCCGTGGCCGCGCTCCAGCCAGCCCGGCAGCAGCTGCTCGGCGGCGCGGACGTGGGCCATGACGTTGACGTCCCAGGCGCGCGCCCAGACCGCCTCGCCGGCCGCCTCGGAGCCGCCGGAGGCGACGCCGGCGTTGGCGCACCAGACGTCGACCGTGCCGCCGAGCGCCTCGCGGGCCTCGGCGACGACGGCGGAGGCGTCGCCGGGGACGGCGAGGCCGCCGATCTCCGCGGCGACGGCCTTGGCCTTGCCCTCGTCCAGGTCGTTCACGACGACCCGGGCTCCTTCGGCGGCGAACCGGCGGGCCAGCGCGGCCCCGATCCCACCGCCCGCTCCGGTGACGACCACTCCGGCATCCTGCACGGCTTCCACCATCGGTCTCCTTCGACACGGCCGGGTACGGCTCGGCACCGGGTCGCCCCCGGCGCCACCCGGGCCCAGACTAACCAGTCGGTATGTGTAAGGGGAAGGGCCGTTGCCGCACACCTATGAGGCACGGGCCGCACCGGCGGGCGACCGCACCGCACGGACGCGGCCGCCTCCGCACCGCCCGCACGCCCCGACTCACGGAAGGTCCCGCCCCATGCCCCTGTCCAGACGAGCAGTGCTCGCGTCGGCACCCGCCGCGATGCCCCTCACGTCCACCGCGGCCGCTCCCGCGCCCCGGGGACACCTCCGCACGGGCTTCGAACGCCTGGCCGCCGGCGGCTACGCCCAGCTCGACGGGCAGCGCGTCGGCGTCGTCACCAACCCCACCGGGATCACCCGGGACGCGCGGCACCTCGTCGACGTCATGCACGCCGACCCGCGGGTGCGGCTGACCGCCGTCTTCGGGCCCGAGCACGGCTTCCGGGGCACTGCCCAGGCCGGCGGCTCCGAGGGCCGCCACGACGACCCGGCGACCGGGCTGCCGGTCTACGACACCTACCTCAAGAGCGGCGCGCCCCTCGCGGACGTCTTCACCGCCTCCGGCGTGGACACGGTCGTGTTCGACATCCAGGACGTCGGTGCGCGCTTCTACACCTACATCTGGACCCTGTACGACTGCATGGAGGCGGCCCGGCTCGCGGGCAAGCGGTTCGTCGTCCTGGACCGGCCCAACCCGGTGACCGGGCGGGCGGCCCAGGGGCCGGTGCTGCACCGGGAGTTCGCCACCTTCGTGGGGCGCGAGCCGATCGCCCAGGCGCACGGGATGACGGTGGCGGAGCTGGCGCGGTTGTTCAACGGCGAGTTCCTGGCCGCCCCGGTGGAGCTGGAGACGGTCACCATGACGGGCTGGCGGCGCTCGTGGTTCTACGACGCCTGCGGGCTGCCGTGGGTGCCGCCCAGCCCCAACATGCCGACCCCGGACACCGCCCTGGTGTACCCGGGGACCTGTCTGTTCGAGGGCACCAACCTGTCGGAGGGGCGCGGCACCACCCGGCCCTTCGAACTGCTCGGCGCGGACGGCGTCGACGGGCGCTGGGCGCGCGCCGCGAACGCCCTGGAGCTGCCCGGCGTCCGGTTCCGGGAGGCGTACTTCGCGCCGACGTTCTCCAAGTTCCAGGGCACGACGATCGGCGGTGTGCAGCTCCATGTGCACGACCGGGCGGCCTTCGACCCGGTACGGACCGGCATCGCGCTGCTGGTGACGGCCAAGCGGGTGTGGAGCGGCTTCGCCTGGCGCCCGGACCACTGGATCGACAAGCTCACCGGGTCCGCCGCGGTGCGCACCGCGATCGACGCCGGGGCGGACCCGGACGAGGTGGTGGCCGCCTGGCAGGAGGAACTGGCCGCGTTCCGTGCCGTACGGAAGAAGTATCTGCTCTACAGGTGAGCCGCGCGGTATGGCCAACCTTGCCCCACAGCGGGACGATGCGCCCACATCGCACCGGTTCGGGGGACGAGGGAGCCTGTCATGGCGGACTCTGGAATGAGCGTGACTCCCTACTGGGAGCTGACCTTCGACGCGGACGGCGACGTGGCCGGGCCCGAACGGGACCGGCTGCTGGCGCAGGTCACGCACCGCGGCGTGCGTGACCTGGTCGTCTTCGCGCACGGCTGGAACAACGACCGCACGGGCGCGACCGCGCTGTACCGCCGCTTCTTCGCCCCCTTCCCCGCGCTCGCCCCCCGGGCGCGGATCGGGTACGTGGGGGTGATCTGGCCGTCGATGCGGTTCTGCGACGAGCCGATCCCCGACTTCCCGAGGTCGGCGGTGGCCGCGGAGGCCGAGGCGGTGCCGCGGCCGGCGCTGGACAAGGACACCCGGCGCGCCCTGCTGGAGGTTTTCCCCGGCCGGGCCACCGTGCTCGACCGGCTCGCCCGGCTGCTGGAGGCACAGCCGGGCGGGGCGGCCGGGCTCACGGAGTTCGCGGGTCTGGTGCGGGTGCTGGTGGAGGTGGCACCGGACAGCCCGCAGGCCCGCTGCGCGGCGGACACCGAGGGGGACGGCGGACCGGCCCGGGAACCGGCGCTGCTCACCGGGGACCCGGTGGAGGTGTGCGACACCTTCGCGCGGGCCCTGGCGGAGCTGCGCTGCCCGGGCGGGGCCGCCGGCTTCACACTGCCGAACCCGTGGGAGGGCGCCAAGGAGCTGCTGCGGCAGGCCGCCTACCACGCCATGAAGCGGCGGGCGGGCGTGGTCGGCGAGCGCGGGCTCGGGCCGGTGCTGGGACAGCTGGCCGGGGCGGCGCCGGGGGTGCGGGTGCATCTGGTGGGGCACAGCTTCGGCGGCCGGCTGGTGTCGTTCGCGCTGCGCGGGCTGCCCGCGGGGGTGCGCACGGTCGGCTCGGTGACGCTGCTCCAGGGCGCCTTCTCGCACTACGCGTTCGCGGCCGGGCTGCCGCACGACGCACGGGCCGCGGGGGCGCTGCGGGGGCGGCAGGGGCGGGTGGCCGGCCCGCTGGTGTGCTGCCACTCGCACTTCGACTCGGCGCTCGGCACGCTGTACCCGCTGGCCTCGCGGCTGGCCGGCGACGACCGGTCCGTCGCGGACCTCGGCATCGGGCGGGCGCTGGGCGCCGAGTGGGGAGCGCTGGGCTACGACGGGGTGTGCGCGGTGCCGGGCACCCCCCGCCTCGACCTGGCGGCGGCCCTGCGCGGGCCGCTGCCCGCGTCGGGCTGCGTCAACGTCGACGTGTCCGCCGTGGTCAGACGCGGAGGGCCGCCCGGCGGTGCGCACAGCGACATCGTGCACCCCGAGCTGGCGCGGCTGGTGCTGGCGGCGGGCCGTGTCGCCTGACCCGCCGCCGGCCGTGCGTCAGCGGTGTGCGGTGAACTCCACGACCTGCTGGTAGGTCGGGCGGTTCTGCCAGCTGATGGCGCCGTGCTTGATGCCGCCCAGGGTGCGCTGGACGATCGAGTCGGCGCACCACTGGTCACCGGCCGCGCAACTGTCGTCGCCCGGGTAGACCTGGGCGGCGGTGGCCCCGGCCGCCTGCTTCAGGCTCGCGGTGAGCACGTCCCGGCAGGCGGCGAGGCTGCCGCCGCCGCAGTAGGTGCGGTCCAGGCCGCCGCGGACCGGCTCACCGAGGACCGCCCGGATGTCCTTGTCGACATAGCTCCACCAGCCGTACTGGAAGGAGCTGCCGGCGTGGGAGCCGGTCGGGCCGTGACCGGCGGACGGGGCCTCGTCGACGGGCAGGTTGCCAGTGAAGGCGGTGTACAGGTCGCTGCCCAGGCCGGGTTCGAACTCGGCCTTCACCAGCAGCGGCCACCAGGCGTCCAGGATGCGGATCGCGTCGGCGTCGGCGTACTTCTTCGACCCGGCCGAGGTCTCGGTCCGCCGGGCACCGGCCGTCACCCAGGCCTGGAGCTTGCTCACGGCCGCGGCGGTCGTGGCGTCGGTGACCGGGGCGGAGGTCACCACCTTCAGCAGCCTCGGCAGCACGTCCTCGGCCCGCAGGTCGGCCAGGGCCGCGTCGGCCATCGCCTTGACCAGCGCCGTCCGGGTCACCCCGCCGGCGGCGACCAGCTTCTTCACCCGGTCGTCCAGCAGGTTGCCGCGGTGCACCGAGCCGTCGCCCCAGGAGGCGGCGCCGTAGTCCTGGGCCTGCTTGTTGTTCCAGGAGATGTAGTAGTCCTGGTCGACGGAGTTGGGGTGGGCGGAGGCCGGGGTGTAGTCGGCCCGGTTGACCGCCGGGTCCCAGTTGCGCCACTCGTACGCCGGCCGGCCCCACACGGGGAAGTCGGCGTCGACACCGGGGGCGCGCACGGGGTTGTCGCCGCTGTTGTAGTACGCGGTGTGCCGGGAGTCGGCGTAGAACCAGTTGAAGGTGTAGTTGATGTGCTGCGCCGCGCTCTGGAAGGTCTCGGGACCGGTGACGTAATCGGGGTCGTTGAGCATCTGGAAGCCGATGATCGAGTCGGCCTCGTGCAGATAGGACGAGCGCAGGGTGGCGTAGGCGACCTTCTTGCCGCCGACGGTGGCCCGGTACGCCACCGGCCCGTACTCGGTGCGCCACACCCGCATGGTGTACGAGCCGGCCGCGGTGCCGTCGGCGGTCGTCGGGGTCCAGGCGTTCTTCTGCTCGACCTTCTCCATGGCCGTGCAGGTGCCGTGGTACAGGTAGTGGTAGTCGTCCTGGCACAGTTCGACGGCGTAGCTGTCGATGATGTCCTGCCCGGACGTCGTCGCGCTCCAGGAGTAGTCCCGGCCGCGGCCGAGTTCGACGTACATGCTCAGGCCCGCGAAGGAGGCGCCGCGGGCGCTGAGGCCGGGGCCCTGGATCTCCTGGAGCATGAGCAGCTGCGGGGCGAAGTAGCCGGTCTGCGGCCCGAAGACGGCTATCGGGTGGCCGCCGGCGGTGTACTTGCCGCTGACCACGAGGGCGTTGGACATGCCGCGCCGGGCGGAGCCGAGGGCCGTCGTGGCGGCGGCGGCCGAGGCGCGGGTCGCCGCGGCGGCGGAGGCGCTGCCGGTGCGGTCGTAGACCAGGGGTTCGCGGGTCACCGAGCCGGCGTCGGGCAGCGCCCGGCCCTGTGCGGCGGCCGGTTCGCCGGCATAGGGGAAGCTCTCGCCGTCGTGCAGGGTGAGGACGGCCTCGGGGTCGTTGCGTTCGCGGAACGCCTCCCACACCTTGGTGCCCTGCTCCACGCCGAACTTGGACTGGGCGGCCACCAGGGACAGCGCGTTGCTGACCTCGCCGCCGCCGCCGGCGCCGAACAGCGAGCCGACCACCGAGGCGAGCGCCACCAGGTCGGTGACCTTGAAGTGGTCGATGGTGCCGGCGTTGGTGATGGCGTCCTTGTGCCCGGTCAGGACGTACTCGCCGGGGAAGTAGCGGCCGCCGTCCGAGGCGTCGATGTAGGCGTTGATGCCCTCGAGGTAGGCGTTGACGTCGGCGAGGGCCTGCCGGCCGCGGTCGCCGCTGCCGGCGACGGCGGAGTCGATCTGTGCCTGGAGGTCGGCCTCGGTGTAGGGCGCGTTGCGGTAGAACTCCTGCTCCAGGCCCTGGTTGGCGGGCGCGCCGCCCGCGAACGAGGTGAGCTTGCCGCGGCCGACGTGGCGGAAGACGTCCATCAGCCACAGCCGGTCCTCGGCGGCGGCGTATCCGGCGCCGAACTCGGTGCCGTACCGGGTGGTGCCTGTGATGTGCGGCACACCGGTCTTCTTGTCGCGGACGATGGTGACGTCGCCGCGGCCGGCCGGCTTCTCGGTGGACGCTACCTGGTCGGCGGGGACCCCGAACGACGCGTCGTCGAAGAAGGTGTTGATCTTGTCCTCGGTCAGCGCGGAATAGCCCTTGGCGAGGCCGGCATAGGGGCCGAGCTGGTCCTCGGCGTGCGCCGGCTGGGTGCCGAAGGCCTGGTTGAGCAGGATCTGGGCGAGGGTGGCGTTGCCGTTCTCGCCGGGCGGCAGGATGTCCGAACACCGGCCGCCGCAGTAGTCGTCGGAGGCCGCCGCGGTCGTGGCGGTGGTCGCGGCGGCGGCCGTCTGGGCCAGCGGGGACACAAGTGACGCGATCAGGACGCATACGGACGCCGTCTTCAGGAACCCGGAGAACCTGCGGGGAGTTCTCCGTCTGACGGACAACGCGCGGTGTGGGGTGCGCCGTGGCATGGCAGCTCCTCGCGAAGGGGGTGAGCGGACGTTACCGCCGGTATCCCCGGGAGTGAAGATGAACATGCGTCAGTTTTCGCGGCCGCTGCCGCAATCACCGCGGACGGCACCGCGGACGGCACCGCCGCGAGCAGTGCCGAAGGAGCGCGGCGGCCTGCCAGGGGGCGGGTCAACCCGGGACGCCTTATGGGAGGGCATCGGAAATCGGATGGAGCCGATCGGGGCGGGCGTACGTCTGACCGGCATGTCGCGCGACATCCCTACGACGACGCCGAAGTGACCGAAGTTCAGATGCGGATGTGACGGAGGTGCAGGGCGATGGCCGGATTCCGGAGTCTGGCGAGACAGGTGCGTGATCCGCGCTGTGATCTGGCGCTGCGGCGCTACTCGCTGCGCAAGTGCCTGGAGCGGTTCGCTCCCTACGGGCACCGGGCGACCTGGGACCATCTGTGCTCCCGGGCCGGGTTCGGACCCGAGGACCGCTCCCCCGAACCGGCGCGGCTCGTGGCCGCGCTGGAGGAGCTGGAGGAGGCGCGGGCGGTCTGGCTGGCCTACGAGGTGGAGTTCGCCGAGCGCCGCCGGAAGGAGAAGCACGACGGGCTGCGCCGTCCGGGCAGCGTGGACGACTGGCACCGGCTGACCTGGGGCGGCTTCGGGGTCGCCTGGTGCGACGACCCGCGGGTCCACCCCGGCGGGCGGCTGGCCGAGGTGCTGCGGCGGCTGATCGCGGCCCTGGAGCGCGAACCGGGCGCGTCCTGCCCGGTGTGCGACGGGGAGCGCCTCGTCTGGAAGTACGGCCTGGACCACGAACCCTCGTCCGGTCCCGTCTGCGCGGACTGCGGGATCCTCGTACCCCGGCCCGTGCTGACGCCGGAGGCGCTGGCCGGCGCCCGGCGCGGGCGGCTGCTGATGTCGGCCTGAGCACCGGGGGGTGCGCCGGGGATGCCGCACCCCCTGCCGCGGGCGGGCCGCACGCGCCGGCGCTGTCCGGGCCGGGTGGCACCATCGGGGCATGGTGCAGGTGTGTCTGAACGGGCGCCGCGAGAGCGGTGACGGCGTGTGCGTGCCGCTGTCGCCGGAGGCGATGGCGCGCTCCGCGGCCGGTGCGGTGGCGGCGGGCGCCACGGAGATCCATGTCCATCCCAAGTCGCCGTGCGGGCAGGACAGTCTGGCCCCGCGGGCGGTCGCGGCGGCGCTCGGGGCGATCCGGGCGGCGGTGTCGGTGCCGGTCGGGGTGACGACCGGCGCGTGGACGGAGCCCGGCTGGGCGCAGCGCGCGGCGCGGGTGCGCGCGTGGCCGGTGCTGCCCGACGTCGCCTCGGTCAACTGGCACGAGCCGGGCGCCGAGGCGGTCGCCGCCGAACTGCTCGCCCGGGGCGTGGCGGTGGAGGCGGGCATCTGGTCCGGCACGGACGCGGCCGACCGGTTCGCGGCCTCCCCGCTCGGGCCTCGGGTGCTGCGGGTGCTGGCGGAGGTGACCGACCCCGGCCCGGCGACCGCCGAGGCGTCGGCCACGGCCCTGCTGGCCGCGCTGGGCGCGGCACACGGCCGTCCCGTGCTGCTGCACGGCGAGGAGGGCGGCACGTGGCCGGTGCTGCGGCTGGCCGGACGGCTGGGCCTGGCCACCCGCATCGGCCTGGAGGACACCCTGGTCCTGCCCGACGGCAGCCCGGCGGCGTCCAACGCCGGGCTGGTCGCCGAGGGGTTGCGGCAGTACCGGCTCGCCCGGCGCTCCGGGCGGGACGGTAGCAGCCGGTAATCCGGTCGCTCCAGGGATTTCGCGCCGCCGACAGTGGGGGTGACGAGACACCCCTGAGGACCCGAGGAGTCCCGCGATGTCGACGCTGCGCGTCACCGCCGAAGTACTCACCGTCCACCCGCATCCCGACGCCGACGCGCTCGAACTGGCCCAGGTGGGCCTGTACCGGGCCGTCGTCGCCAAGGGCGCCTACCGCACCGGCGAGGCCGCCGTGTACATCCCGGAGCAGTCCGTGCTCCCGGCCGCCCTGGTCGAGGAGCTGGGGCTGACCGGGCGGCTGGCGGGCCCCGGCGCCGACCGGGTGAAGGCGGTGCGGCTGCGCGGGCAGCTGTCCCAGGGCATCGTGTGCCGGCCCCGGGCGCTGGCCGGCGTGGACCTGGCCCGGGCCGCCGCCGAGGGCACCGACTTCGCCGGGCGGCTCGGCATCACCAAGTGGGTGCCGCCGGTGCCGCCGACCATGAGCGGTGACGTCGAGGCGGCGCCCGCGCTGCTGCCCTGGACCGACATCGAGAACATCCGGCGCTACCCCGGCATCTTCGCCTCGGGCGAGCCGGTGGTCCTCACCGAGAAGCTGCACGGCTCGGCGTGCCTGCTGGCCTACGCCGCCGACGAGGAGCGCGCGTACGTCTCCTCCAAGGGGTTCGGGGCGAAGTCGCTGGCCCTGAAGGAGAGTCCGCGCAACCTGTACTGGCGGGCGGTGCGCGGGCACGGGGTGGCCGAGGCCGCCGCGCGCCTCGCCGAGCGACTCGGGGCCCGGCGGGTCGGTGTCTTCGGGGAGGTGTACGGGGCGGGCGTGCAGGACCTGACGTACGGGGCCGACGGGCGGCGGGACACCCTCGGTTACGCGGTGTTCGACGTCTCCGCGGAGATCGGCGGGACGGTGCGCTGGCTGGACCCGGCGCCGCTGCTGGAGGGTGAACTGCCGCTGGTGCCGCGCCTGTACACCGGTCCGTACGACACCGAGCGGGTGCTGGGGTTCGCCACCGGCCGGGAGACGGTGTCGGGGCGGGAGCTGCACCTGCGGGAGGGGGTGGTGATCCGCTCCGCCGTGGAGCGCCACTCCCCGGTGACCGGCGGGCGGGCCATCGCCAAGGCGGTCAGCCCGGCCTATCTGACCCGCAAGGGCGGCACCGAGTACGAGTGAGCGGCCCCGGTGCCCGCGGTCGTGTCCGGCCGCGGGCACCGGCCTCCCGGGTCAGTCCTGTTCCGCCAGGAGCCGGGAGCCGGAGCGGCGCTCGCCGAAGGCGTCGTCGGGGTTGGACAGCACGCAGGTGGCCAGGGACAGGCAGCCGCAGCCGATGCAGTCGGTGAGGTGGTCGCGCAGCCGGTTCAGCTGCTTGATGCGCTCGTCCAGTTCCGCGCGCCAGGCCTGCGACAGCCGCGCCCAGTCCGCGCGGGTGGGGGTGCGCTCCTCGGGCAGTTCGGCCAGCGCCTCGCGGATCGTGGCCAGCGGGATGCCGACCCGCTGGGCGGCGCGGACGAAGGCGACGCGGCGCAGCGTGTCGCGGCTGTAGCGGCGCTGGTTGCCGGCCGTGCGGCGGCTGCTGATGAGGCCCTTGGCCTCGTAGAAGTGCAGGGCCGAGACCGCGGCTCCGCTGCGCGCGGACAGCTGGCCGACGGTCAGCTCGTGGATCTTCTCAGGAATCTGCGGCACTCCGCAGACCCTACCCAGCCGTATCGGCCGTGGTCCGTTGACATCGGTTCCGCACCCGACCATGCTAAGCAGTTGCTTAGAGACGCGAGCGAGAGGCCGGGAACATGGCAGAACCGAGGACCTTCACCTCCCCCGACGAGCTGCGGGGGGCCGTGGGCGAGCAGCTGGGGTACACCGACTGGCTGGAGGTCGACCAGAAGCGGATCGACCTGTTCGCGGAGGCCACCGGCGACCACCAGTGGATCCACGTCGACCCGGAGAAGGCGGCCGCGGGCCCGTTCGGCACGACCATCGCGCACGGCTACCTGACCCTGTCGCTGCTGCCGCTGTTCGGCCCGCAGCTGATCCGGGTCGAGGGCGTGCGGATGGGCGTCAACTACGGCACCGAGAAGGTCCGCTTCCCCGCCCCCGTCCCGGTCGGCTCCCGGCTGCGCGCCACCGCGCGCATCACCGGGGTCCAGGACGTCACCGGCGGTGTGCAGGTGAGCGTCGCCTTCACGGTGGAGCGGGAGGGCGGCGACAAGCCGGTCTGCGTCGCGGAGTCGGTGTCCCGCTACTACCTCTGACCGTCCCCGGCCGGCCGCCCGGCCCCCACCATCCGCAGCACGAGGTCGGCGTAGAGGGCGCCGACCTCGTCGGGGGTGCGGGGCCCGTCGACGTTGAACCAGCGGGCCACGTCGATGCACAGCGACAGCACGGCGAGGGTGGTGCCGTGGACGTCCGGGACGTCGAACTCCCCGGCCGCCACGCCCTCCTCGATGATCGTGCGCACCTCGGCGTCCACCTGCCGGCGCAGGCCGAGGATCTCGGCGCGGGCGTCGGGGCCGAGGGCGTCGAGTTCGTACTGCACGACCCGGGCGGTGGTGCGCCGGCCGGCGTGCCAGCGGACGAAGGAGCCGACCGCGTCGGCGAGCCGCTCGGCCGCACTGCCCTCGCGCCGGGCCGCCGTGCGCAGGATGTCCAGCGCCCGGTCGTGCCCGATCCGGCTGATCCGGTGGAGCAGCTCTTCCTTGGTCTTGTAGTGGATGTAGAGCGCGGCCGGGCTCATGCCGGCGCGGCCCGCGATGTCCCGGGTCGTCGTGGCGTGGTAGCCGCGCTCGGCGAAGGCCTCCACGGCGGCGACCAGCAGTCGCCGGGCCGCGTCAGGGGTCACCTCGTCCCACGGCTCGGCCTCGCCGCCGGCCGTCTCCTGCGCCGTACTCATCGCTCACTCGCCCCTCTCGGTGACAGGAGACACCACCATACCGCCGAAGCTGAGCGGCCGCTTAGTGCGCCCGCGCGGCGGATCGCGGCCGGTCAGCGCGGCCGGAGCCGGCCGGGCCCGGTTCAGCGCTCCTGGAAGGGGTCGTGCTCGGCGAGCAGTTTCTCCAGCCGGGCCTGGTCGACCCGGCTGACGATCTGCCCGGCCTCCTGGCGGTCGCGGATCACCTTGGCGAGGGTGAAGGCGGAGGTGACGAGGTAGAGGACGGCGATGCCGAGGAAGCCGCGCACCCAGGCGTCGGCGTGCAGCCGGACGATGCCGGCCGCGGTGGCCGCCAGGGCGACGGCGAAGGAGGCCACGGCCTGGCCGTAGAAGGCGGCGGTGCTCTGCTGCTTGACGGGTGTGTCACTCATGGGAGGAGCATCGCCGCACCGGGCCGGCGGCGGCATCCGCCGTCGTACTCAGAGAGGTACTCAGAACGCCGAGACGCCGGTCAGGGCCCGCCCGATGAGCAGCTTCTGGATCTGGCTGGTGCCCTCGTAGAGGGTCATCACGCGGGCGTCGCGCAGCAGTTTGCCGACCGGGTACTCGTCGATGTAGCCGTATCCGCCGAACACCTGGAGGGCGTTGTTGGCGGCGCGGACGGCCGCCTCGGAGGCGTAGAGCTTGGCCTTGGAGGACTCCACGGCGAACGGCCGGCCGCGGTCGATCAGGTCGGCCACCCGCCAGGTCAGCAGCCGGGCCGCGTCCACGTCCACCGCGATGTCGCTGATCAGCTCCTGCACCAGCTGGTGCCGGGCGATGGGCTTGCCGAACTGCTCGCGCTCCCCGGCGTACCCGACGGCGGCGTCCAGCGCGGCCTGGGCGATGCCGACGCAGCCCGCGGCCACCGACATCCGGCCCTTGGCCAGCGCCGACATGGCGACCGAGAAGCCCTTGCCCTCCTCGCCCAGCATCGCCGAGGCGGGGACGCGGACGCCCTCCAGCACCAGTTCGGCGGTGGCCTGGCCGCGCAGGCCGAGCTTGCCGTGGACGGCGCGGCGGCTCAGGCCGGGGGTGTCGGTGGGCACCAGGAAGGCGGAGACGCCCTTGTGTCCGGGGGCGTCGGTGGAGCGCGCGAAGAGCAGGACGACGTCGGCCCAGGTGCCGTTGGTGATGAACATCTTGGTGCCGTCGATGACGTAGTCGCCGCCGTCGCGCACGGCCCGCGTGGTGAGGTTGCCCGCGTCGGAGCCGGTGCCGGGCTCGGTGAGGCCGAAGCAGCCGACGTACGCGCCGGAGGTCAGCCCCGGCAGCCACCGGCGCTTCTGCTCCTCGCTCCCCCAGGCGGCGACGGTCTTGGCGACGAGCCCGAGCGAGACGGAGACGATGCCGCGCACGGACGAGTCGCCGCGCCCCAGCTCCTCCGTGACCAGGCAGTAGGCGAGGTGGTCGCCGCCGGACCCGCCGTACTCCTCGTCGACGGTGAGACCGAGGAAGCCCACCTCGCCGAGCTTCTTCACGATCGCGCGGTCGACCTCCTCGGCCCGGTCCCAGGCGATGACGTGCGGGGCGATCTCGCGCTCCACGAAGTCCCGCGCGAGCTGCCGGACGGCCGACTGCTCCTCGCTGAGTCCCAGGTTCACCACGAGATCACCCCATACCGAACGGATACGCCGATGGATCATGCGGCCGCTTGAAAGCCGTACATTTAAATTAGCACTGCTAGTTTCTGGCCGCAGCCCTACTATGTGCGCCATGGCCCGACCGCGCAAGCCCCTCCTCAGCACCGACCGGATCGTCGCGACGGCACGGGAACTCGTGGACGCGGAGGGCCTCGCGGCCGTCTCCACCCGGCGCCTCGCCGCCGAGCTGGGGGTGAGCGGGCCCTCGCTGTACAACCACTTCCGCACCAAGGACGAGATCCTGGAGGCGGTCGCGGACTCGGTGAGCGCGCTGGTCGACCTGTCGATGTTCGAGGACGGGCGGGACTGGCGGACCGCGCTGCACGACTGGGCGGTCTCCTACCGGGCCGCGCTGCGCGACCACCCGAACATCGTCCCCGTCCTCGCCCGCGGCCCCGGCCGCCGCCCGGCGGCCCTGCGCCTCGCGGACGCGGTCTACGGCGCGATGGTCGCGGCCGGCTGGCCGCCCGCGCAGGCCACGTCCGTCGGCGCGCTGATGCGGTACTTCATCATGGGCTCCGCGCTCGGCTCCTTCGCCGGCGGCTTCGTGGACGACCAGAGCGCCTACGACCCGGCCGACTACCCGCATCTCGGCCAGGCCCACCTGCTCGCCGAGCAGCAGGAGAAGATCGACGAGCGGGCCTTCGAGGCGGGGCTGTCGGCCCTGCTGGACGGGCTGGCGCAGCAGTACGACGAGGTGCGGCGGACCGGGTGAGGACATGTCGGCGCCCGCCGAAGAGTCGGTGGCGCATCCTGGGCACATGAGCACCAAGGACTCCCGGGCGGCGGGCCTGGCCGCGCTGGCCTCGCTGGTCGCCGACGAGACGCGCGCCGCGTGCCTGCTGGCGCTGCTGGACGGGCGGGCCTGGACCGCCGGGGAGCTGGCCCGGCACGCCGGGGTGGCCCCGTCCACCGTGAGCGAGCACCTGGGCAGGCTGGTCGCCGGCGGGCTGCTCGACGAGGAGCGGCAGGGCCGGCACCGCTACGTCCGGCTGGCCGGCCCCCGGGTCGCGCAGCTCGTCGAGGACCTCACCGCGCAGGTGGCCCCGGACCCGGCGGGCGGGCGCCCGCGGACCTTGCGGGAGTCCGGCGCCGGGGCGGCGATGGCCCGCGGCCGCACCTGCTACGACCACCTGGCGGGGCGGCTCGGGACCGCGGTCACGGACGCGCTGACCGGGCGGGGCCTGCTGCGCCAGGACACCGGGTTCGCGCTCACCGACGCGGGGCTCGCCTGGTTCGGCTCGGCGGGCATCGCGCTGGAGCGCGGCGGCCGCCGCCCGCTCGCCCGGGCCTGCCTCGACTGGACCGAGCGGCGCCCGCACCTCGCGGGCACGGCGGGCGCGGCGCTGTGCCGGCACGCGCTGGACGCGGGCTGGTGCGTGCGCATCGGCTCCGCCCGCGCGGTGCGGGTGACGGAAGCCGGCCGGCGGGCGCTGGCGGACCTGCTCGGCGTCGACGCCGCCGCGCTGCACTGACCCCCTCCCGCCGCGCCCCGCACCGGGGCCGGCGGCACCGGACGTAACGAATCCGGCCGGCCACGCGGCCGGTCACCGAGAGCGAGGAGCCTGATGATGACCGGCCGGACCGTCCTCCCGCACCGCGAGCGGTTGCCGGCCGCCTGCGCGGCCGGGGTCACCGTGGTGCTGTGGGCCTCCGCCTTCGTGTCGATCCGCAGCGCGGGTGCCGTGTACTCGCCGGGGGCGCTGGCCCTCGGGCGGCTGCTCGCCGGAGCCGTCACGCTGGCCGTCATCTGGGCCGTACGGCGCGAGGGGTGGCCGCCGCGGGCTGCCTGGCGCGGGATCGCGCTGTCCGGGCTGCTGTGGTTCGGGTTCTACATGGTGGCCCTCAACTGGGGCGAGCAGCAGGTGGACGCGGGCACGGCGGCGCTGGTGGTGAACACCGGCCCGCTGCTGATCGCGCTGCTCGGGGCCCGGCTGCTCGGCGATCCGATGCCGCCCCGGCTGCTGGCGGGGATGGCGGTGTCGTTCGCGGGCGCGGTGACGGTGGGGCTGTCGATGTCGGGCGGGGGCGGCTCGTCGGTGCTGGGCGTGGCGCTGTGCCTGCTCGCGGCGGTCGGATACGCCTGCGGCGTGGTCGCGCAGAAGCCGGCGCTCGGCCGGGCGAGCGCGTTGCAGGCGACCACGTTCGGCTGCCTGACCGGTGCCGTGGCCTGTCTGCCGTTCGCCGGGCAGCTGGTGCGGGAGGCGGCGCACGCGCCGGCGCCGGCCACCCTGAACATGGTGTACCTCGGCGTCTTCCCGACCGCGCTGGCGTTCACGACGTGGGCGTACGCGCTGGCGCGCACCACCGCCAGCCGGATGGGCGCGACCACCTACGCGGTGCCCGCGCTGGTGGTGCTGATGTCCTGGCTGCTGCTGGGCGAGGTGCCGGGCCCGCTGACGCTGGCGGGCGGGGCGCTGTGCCTGGCGGGCGTGGCGGTGTCCCGCTCGCGGGCCCGGGCCGCCGCGCCCGGCGCCCCGGGCCGAAGGCCGCGCTCCGAGCGCGTTCCCTGAGCGCGTTCCCTGAAGGCCCCCGCGGGGTTCCCGCGGGGGCGTCCGGGACCCGGCGCGCGTTCGCCGGGTCAGAACACCACGAGCGCCCGGCCGCCCCGGCCCGCGAGCATGTTCTCGAACGCCGCCGGGATGCCCTCCAGCGGGATCCGCTCCGTCACCAGCATCGAGAGGTCCAGCCGGCCCTCCCGTACGTGCTCGGCGAGCACCGGCAGGTCCCGGGCCGGATCGCAGTTGCCGTAGACGCAGCCCGCGAGGGTGCGGCCCCAGTGGAAGATCTCCAGGGCGTTGAAGGTGACCTGCTGGTCCTTGCCGCCGATGCCGACGACGGTGGTGCGGCCGCCGCGGCGGGTGGACTCCCAGGCGGCCCGGATGGTGACCGCGCGGCCCACGCACTCCACGGAGACGTCCACGCCCTGTTTCCCGGTGAGGGCGCGGACGGCGCGCGGGGTGGTGTCGGAGGCGAGGAGGTAGTCGGTGGCGCCGGCCGCGCGGGCCAGCTCCTCCTTCTCGGGGGAGACGTCGACCGCGATGATCCGGGACGCGCCCGCGATCCGGGCCGCCTGCAGCGTGGCCAGGCCCACTCCCCCGACGCCGAACACCGCGACCGTCTCGCCGGGGCGGACGCGTGCGGCGTGGTGGACGGCGCCGTAGCCGGTCAGCACGGCGCAGCCGAGCAGGGCCGCGTCGGTGAGCGGGATGCCCTTCGGTAGGGGCAGCACGCAGGCCGCGGGGACCACGGTCTCCTCGGCGAACGCGGCCACGTTCAGCCCCGGATGCAGCTCCGTGCCGTCGGCGGCGCGGGCGTGCACCCGGGCGGCGCCGCTGAGCGCGTCGGCGCACAGCCAGACCTCGCCGAGCGAGCAGGCGTGGCAGCTGCCGCAGGCGGGAGCCCAGTTGAGGACCACCTCGGCGCCGGGCGCCAGGTGGGTGACGCCCGCTCCGGCGGCGACGACCGTGCCGGCGCCCTCGTGGCCGAGGACGGCCGGGACGGGCAGGCGCATGGTGCCGTCGCACAGGGACAGGTCGGAGTGGCAGACCCCGGCGGCGGCGAGGCGGACCCGGACCTGCCCGGGGCCCGGGTCGGGCAGCTCGATGCCGGTGATCTCCAGGGGGGCGCCGATGGCGGGCAGGACGGCGGCTCGTACGGCCATGACGGGAGGATCTCCTCTAGAACTGGAGGGACTTGGTCTGGAGGTACTCGGCGAGTCCGGGGGCGCCGAGTTCGCGGCCGACGCCGGACTGCTTGTAGCCGCCGAAGGGGGCCCGGGGGTTGAAGCGGCCGCCGTTGATGTCGACCTGCCCGGTGTCCATGCGCCGGGCGAAGGCCACCGCCTCGGCCTCGTCGGCCGCCCAGACCGCGCCGGCCAGGCCGTAGACGGTGCCGTTGGCGATGCGCAGGGCGTCCTCCTCGTCCACGTAGCGCAGGACGCTGAGGACCGGGCCGAAGATCTCCTCCTGGGCGATGGTCATCTCCGGGGTGACGTCCGCGAACACGGTGGGGCTGACGTAGTAGCCCTTCTCGCGCGGGGAGCCGGTTCCGCCGGCGACCAGGCGGGCGCCCTCGGCGACGCCCTTGTCGATGTAGCCGCGCACCCGGTCCCGCTGCGCGGCGTTGACGAGCGGGCCGATGCGGTCGGCGTACTTGGCGGCGGCGGCCGCGGCCAGCTCCACGGCCTCCTCGTAGCGGTCGGTGTGCACCAGCATCCGGGTCCAGGCGCTGCACGTCTGGCCGGAGTTGGACATCACGTTGGCGACGCCGACGTTGACCGCCCTGGCGAGGTCGGCGCCGGGCAGGATCACGTTGGCGGACTTGCCGCCGAGTTCCAGGGCGACCCGCTTCACGGCCGCCCCGGCCACCGCGCCGATCCGCCGGCCGACCGCGGTGGAGCCGGTGAAGGAGACCAGGTCGACGCCCGGGTGCTCGGCGAGCGCCTGGCCGGCGACCGGGCCGAGCCCGGTGACCAGGTTGAACACCCCGGCCGGGAAGCCGGCCTCGTGCACGGCCTCGGCGAACAGCTGCGCGGTGAGCGGGGTGTCCTCGGCGGGCTTGAGGACCAGGGTGCAGCCCGCGGCCAGCGCGGGGGCGGCCTTGGCGACGATCTGGTGCAGCGGGTAGTTCCACGGGGTGATCGCGCCGACCACGCCCACCGGCTCGTGCAGGACGGTGGAGTTGCCGACCTTCTCCTCGAAGGCGTACGTGGCCGCCAGCTCGGCGTAGGAGCCCGCGACCGCGATCGGCACGCCCGCGTGGACGGCCTGCGCGAGGGCGGGCGGGGAGCCCAGCTCGGCCGTGACCGTCTCGGCGATCTCGTCCTTGCGGGCCACCAGGACGTCCCGCAGCGCGGCGAGCCGGGCGGCCCGCTCGGCCGGGGGCGTGGCGGCCCAGTCCGGGAGGGCGGCGCGGGCGGCGCGCACGGCGCTGTCGACGTCGAGGGCGCCGCCCGCCGGGACCCGGGCGATCACCTGCTCGTCGGCCGGGTTCACGACCTCGATCACGTCCCGGCCCGCGGCGGGGCGCCAGGCGCCGTCTATGTACAGGCCGTCATGTGCCTTCATGGTGGTTCCTCCCGGCGGGGCTGCGTCGTCCGGCTCCCAAACTAGCGGCTCACAAACTAGCGGCGCTAGTTTTTCGGCGCACGATGTCCGGCACCCCACACCGGGCGGCTCACTCCTCCAGGTCGGGCAGGCGCGACGGGGAGGGGCAGATCCGCTCGCCGTTCTGGTCGAAGACGAAGAGGTGCGCGAGGTCGACCAGGAGCGGGACCTGCATGCCGTGCCGCAGCTGGATGTCGGGCGTGGTGCGCACCACCAGGTCGCCGGGGAGCCGGCCCTCCGGCGGCACCGGGTCGGGATCCAGGGGCCAGCCCTGCTCCCGCTCCTCCTCCAGGACCACGACCGGCCCGGCCCGCAGCGACCCGGCCCGCTCCCGCAGCCGGTCCAGCACGTTGGGCCCCTCCCGGCGCCGGCGCCGCGCCGCCCGGGACGCCGGCCGGGGCGCCTCCAGCTCCGGTACGACGGCGGGGCTGGAGCCGGTGTTGAAGTGGACGAGCACCTCGTGCCCCTGGAACTCGACGTGCTCCACCAGCCCGGTCAGCGGCACCTCGCCGGGCCGCGCGGCGCTGTGCTTGGCGATGCGCACCGCCTCCGAGCGCAGCCCGACGATCACCTCGCGGCCCTGCTGCACCCTGAGCAGCTGGTGGTCCAGGGACAGCGGCTCGGGCAGCCGCAGGTACTGCTTGCCCAGGCTGATGGTCATGGCCCCGTCCAGCGGGGCGCGGACCAGGCCGCGCAGCAGGTTGATGCGCGGGATGCCGATGAAGGCGGCGACGAAGACGTTGCGCGGCAGCGCGTACACCTCGCGCGGGCTGCCGACCTGCTGGAGCACCCCGCCGCGCAGCACGGCCACCCGGTCGCCGAGCGACATCGCCTCGCTCTGGTCGTGGGTGACGTACACCGTGGTCACGCCCAGCTTCTGGGTCAGCTGGGAGATCTCGGCGCGCAGGTGGTTGCGGAGCTTGGCGTCGAGGTTGGACAGCGGCTCGTCCATCAGGAAGGCGGAGGGGTGGCGGGCGATGGCCCGGCCCATGGCGACGCGCTGGCGCTCGCCGCCGGAGAGCTGGCTGGGGAAGCGGTCCAGGAGGTCCTCGATGCCCAGCATGCGGGCGGTGGCGTCCACGCGCGGGCGCGGGTCGGCGTTGGGGTCCTCGATGCGCAGCGGGAAGCCGATGTTGCCGCGGCTGGTCATGCTCGGGTACAGGGCGAAGTTCTGGAACACCATCGCGATGTCCCGTTCGGACGGTGTCAGGTCGTTGGCGTGGGTGCCGTCGAGGAGCAACTGGCCCTCGTCGATCTCCTCCAGGCCGGCGATCATCCTGAGGACGGTGGACTTGCCGCAGCCGGAGGGTCCGAGCAGGACCAGGAACTCGCCGGGCGAGATGTCCAGCGAGAGCCGGTCCACCACGCGGACGCCGCGCGTGTAGGACTTGCTCACGTCGTGCAGAGAGATGGCGCGTGTCATGACTGCTGCCCCCGGGGGCTGTCGGAGCGCCGGTGCTCCGTGGCCGGAAGGCCTCGTGCGGGTCGTACGGGCCTGTGGGTCACGGAAGTTAACGGAATGTGGCCACCGGGGGGAAGACATGGCACGGTACCGGACGCTTTGGCGCAGGCAGCGGCGAAAACGGATGAGGTGCTTCAGCTGAGTACGGGCCTCCTGGCCGGGCGGCGCGGGAACGGCCCGCACCGCCCGGTCACCGGGTCGCGGTCAGGTGGGCGAAGACCACCACGTTGCTGGTGTAGCCCGTGCGGCGGCTGAAGAGACCGCCGCAGGTGATCACCCGCAGCTCCGGGCGACCGGCCCGGCCGTAGACCTCCTTGTCCGGGAAGCCGGCCTTGTCGTACACCTTCACCCGGTCCACGGTGTAGACGGCCGTGCGGCCGTCCGCCCGGCCGGCCTCGATGCGCCTGCCGGGCTTGACCTGGGCGAGGCCGGCGAAGACGGCGGGGCCGGAGCGGGTGTCGCGGTGGCCCACGGCGATCGCGGTCCCGGCCTCGCCCGGGGTGGCGCCGCCCTCGTACCAGCCCACCAGCTTCGGCTTGTCGACCGGCGGCGTCTCCAACTGCCGGTCCCCGTCGAGCGCGAGGCCGGTGACCGGCGCGTCGACACCCAGGGACGGGATGCGCAGCGTCGTCGGGCGGGACCGGGGCAGCGGGCGGGGTGGGGGCCCGGACGGGACGGGGCCGGACTCCTCGCCGCTCGTGCCACGCCCGTCGGCGTGGGCGGCGCCCGGGCCGCCGGCCGCCACCGGGTCGGGCCCCGGCTCGTCGTCCGACCCGCAGCGCACCACCGTCACCAGCAGGAGCGCCAGCACGGCCGTCCTGGCGAGGCGGTAGCCGCGCGTGCGGTACCAGGGTCTGCGTCTGCACACGGGGGCTGCCGCGTAGGCCCCGTCGTCCGCGCGGCGAGCGGCGGGACCTTCGCGCCCGGCCCTACCGGACACCATGGGGGCGGCGGCGGATCAGCCGGACGTAGACGGCGCCGCTGACCGCGACCAGGCCCACGGCCGCCGCGGCGGCCACCGGCGAGTAGGCGGCGGCGGTGTCGACGAGACCGCCGCCGCCCGCGTGCACGCCGCCCTTGGGGCCGCCCTGCTCGTTCTGGCCCCAGGAGCCGTCGTTGTTCTGCTGGTGGTCCTGCTGGTGGTCCTCGATCTGCCCACCGGGACCCGGGGCCCCCTCCTGCTGGTGGCCGTCGTGGTCGTCACGGCAGTTGACGCGGAAGATCTTCTCCTTCGGCACGCCCGCCACGATCCAGGTGAGCTTGTACTGGCCGTCCGCGAGCCCCAGCGGGTCGGTGTGCCCGGCGCCCCCGGCGAGCGGCAGGGTGCCGGTGACGGTGGCGGCGGTGGGCAGCGGGGGCTGCGCCTGGATCGTGTAGGCGATCGCGGGCAGGATGTCGAAGTTCACGGCGTCGAGATAGAACCTGCAGACCACCGGGTCGTCCTTCGACACGCCGAAGGGTACGCCCACCCGGTGGATCCTGATGTCGCCGTTCTCCCCCTGGGCCATCGCGACGGGTGCGGCCACCCATGACGCGCCCGCGGCGGCGAGGGCGGTGAGGATGACCGTGGCTCCCGCGCGGGAGCCGTGCGTACGTGGAACTGTCAGGGTCGGCATGCGGGATCCTCCCGAATCAGACGATTTTCATACAAATCGCTCTTTCGCCTGAACTCTCGGTCATGGACCCCGTCGCCGGCGGCACCGGCGCCCGGCGCGCCGTCAGATATCGCTCGTCCGGCGCAATCCCCGCGGCCGATCGGGCGGCCGGTCGGGCGGGCGGCCGGTCGGACAGGCGGCCGGTCGGTCAGACGGTGCCGAACAGGACGCCCGCGCCGAGCACCACCAGCGAGGTGAGGGCGGCCCACTTCACGACGAACCTGGTGTGGTCGCCGAACTCCACCCCGGCCATGCCGACCAGCACGTACACGGCCGGGACGAGCGGGCTGGACATGTGCAGCGGCTGGCCGGCGATCGAGGCGCGGGCGATCTCCAGCGAGGTGACGCCGTGGGCGTGGCCGGCCTCGGCGAGCACCGGCAGGATGCCGAAGTAGAAGCCGTCGTTGGACATGAAGTACGTGAGCGGGATGCTCAGGACGCCGGTGACCAGGGCCATGTGCGGGCCCATGGCGTCGGGGACGTTGCCGACCAGCCAGGCGGCCATCCGGTCGACCATGCCGGTGCCCTGGAGGACGCCGGTGAAGACGGCGGCGGCGAAGACCATGCCGGAGACGTTGAGGACGTTCTCGGCCTGGGCCCCCAGGCGGGCCTTCTGGTCGGGCATGTGCGGGAAGTTCACGGTGAGCGCCAGGGCGGCGCCGAGCAGGAAGAGGACCGGGATCGGCAGCCACTCCATGATCATGGCGGTGAGCAGGACGACCGTGAGCAGCGCGTTGAACCAGTACAGCCTCGGGCGCAGGGTGGGGCGGTCCGGGTCGAGGCCCTGGACGCCGTCGGCCGCGGCGGGGCGCGGGAGCGGGGCGGCTTCGCCGTCGCCGGCACCCCTGCCGGTGGCGGTGCCCCTGCCGGTGCCGGCTCCCGCGCCGGCGCCGGCCCCGACGAGCACCGTCCCGCTCTCCACGACGCTCTCTCCCGCCGGAGCCCGGTCCAGGCTCAGCACGCCCAGCCGCGCACGCTCGCGGCGCCCGAGGACACAGGCGAGGACGAGGACGGCCAGCAGGCCCACCGCGAGCGCCGGGATCATCGGGACGAAGACGTCGCTCGCGTCGACCTTCAGCGCGGTGGCGGCTCGGGCGGTGGGGCCGCCCCAGGGCAGCGTGTTCATCACGCCGTTGGCCAGGGCGGCCACGCCGGTCAGCACGACCCGGCTCATCCCCAGCCGCTTGTACAGCGGGTACATCGCCGAGACGGTGATCATGAAGGTGGTGGAACCGTCGCCGTCCAGCGAGACGACGGCCGCGAGGACGGCCGTGCCGACCACGATCCGCAGCGGGTCGGCCCGGCAGAACCGGAGGATGCCCCGCACGACCGGGTCGAACAGGCCGACGTCGATCATCACGCCGAAGTACACGATCGCGAACATCAGCATCGCCGCGGTGGGCGCGAGCGCGGTGACGCCGTCGAGGACGTAGTCACCGAGGTGGGCGCCCTTGCCGACGGCGACGCAGAACAGCGCCGGGACGAGCACGAGCGCCGCGATCGGCGACATCTTCTTCAGCATGATCAGGGCCAGGAAGGTCGCGATCATGGCGAAGCCGAGGATGGTCAGCATGGAGGGACACCTAACGTTCGCCCGTGAACATCCCGCCGGGCGGGCGGGCGGTGCGACGACGTTAGGTCGGTGCGATCGGCGTCAGCAAGACGTCGGCGTGCGAGCAATACGAGCAGAAGTCCAGGTCAGGGCGTTGGGGTGAGCGCCGTCAGCTCGACGGGCACGCCGTTGAGGACCGCGTTGCCGGACAGCGGGTCGAGCAGGCTGCCGTCCAGGAGCTGGTTGACGTTGACGCCGGGATCGATCGCGGCGTGGCCGAGGCGGGTGCCGGGGCGGTCGTGGCCCCAGCCGTGCGGGAGGCTCACCACGCCCGGGCGGACGGCGTCGGTCACCTCGGCCGGCGCGGTGACCTCTCCCCCGGCGCCCCGGACGCGTACGGCCGCCCCGTCCCGCACGCCCAGGCGCTCGGCGTCGGCGGGGTGGATCTGCAGGGTGCAGCGGTTGGTGCCGCCGGTGAGGGCGGGCACGTTGTGCATCCAGCTGTTGTTGGAGCGCAGGTGGCGGCGGCCCACCAGGACCAGCCCGGCGGGGCGCTCGTCCAGGGCCCGCCGCAGCCGGGGCAGGTCGGCGGCGATGGGCCCGGGCAGCAGCTCCACCTTGCCGCTGCGGGTCTTCAGCGGCTGCGGCAGCCGGGGGCGCAGCGGGCCGAGGTCGATGCCGTGCGGGTGCTCCAGCAGGCGGGCCAGGGTCAGCCCGTCGGGGCGGGCGCCGAAGCCGTCGCCGTAGGGACCGAGGCGGAGCATCATGTCCAGGCGCCGCTCGGGGCCGTCCTCGCCGGTCAGCTGGGCGGCCAGCGCCCCGGGGTCGCGGCCGTGCACCGGGGAGTGCGGGTCCTGGACGGCCTTGCCGAGAGTCTGCTCGACGACGAACGTGTCGACGGACGCCGGGTCGGCGCCGTGCATGCCGGTGGCCGCCAGGATGAGCCGGGCGAGGATCTCCGACTCCGCCATCCTGCCGGGTTCCAGGGGGACGGCGGGGCGGGTGTAGCGGACCTGGTGGCGCACGGCGAGGGTGTTGAAGGCGAAGTCGTGGTGGGGGCTGCGGGAGGGCGGGGGCGGGGGCAGGACGACGTGGGCGTGGCGGGAGGTCTCGTTGAGGTAGGGGTCGACGCTGACCATGAAGTCCAGCGACGCCAGTGCCTTGTCGAGCCGGTCGCCGTCCGGGGCGGACAGCACGGGGTTGGCGGCGACGGCGATGAGGGCGCGGACCGGCTCGCCCTCCTCGGTGGCGGTGTCGATCTCCTCGGCGAGCGCGGCGAGCGGCAGTTCGCCCTTGGCCTCCGGGTGCCGGCCGACGCGTGAGTGCCAGCGGCCGAGGGCGAAGCCGTGTCCGGGTCCGGCGGGGCGGGGGGTCCGGTCGGTGGCGGCCTGCGGGAAGAGGGCGCCGCCGGGATGGTCGAGGTTGCCGGTGAGGATGTTGAGGACGTCGACGAGCCAGCTGGCGAGCGTGCCGTGCGGGACGGTGCAGCTGCCGATGCGGGCGTAGACGGCAGCGCTGGGGGCGGCGGCGAGTTCGCGGGCGAGGGCGCGGGTGGTGTCCGCCTCGACGTCGCAGGCCGGTGCCACCGCCTCCGGCGTGAAGCCCCGTACGGCCTCGCGCAGTTCGGCCAGGCCCTGGACGTGCGGCGCGAGGTCCCCGAGCGCCACGAGGTCCTCCTCGAACAGGACGTGGGCCAGCGCGGCGAGCAGCAGGGCGTCGGTGCCGGGCCGTATCGCGAGGTGCCGGTCGGCGAGTTTGGCGGTGCGGGTGCGGCGCGGGTCGACGACGGTCAGGGTGCCGCCGCGGGCCTTGAGCGCCTTGAGCCGGCCGGGGAAGTCGGGGGCGGTGCACAGACTGCCGTTGGACTCCAGCGGGTTGGCCCCGATGAGGAGCAGGTGGCCGGTGCGGTCCAGGTCCGGCACCGGGATGGCGTTGGCGTCACCGAACAGCAGGCCGCTGGAGACGTGCTTGGGCATCTGGTCGAGGGTGGAGGCGGTGAACAGGCTGCGGGTGCGCAGGGCGGCGAGCAGGACGGGCGGGTAGAGGGCGCCGGCCATGGTGTGCACGTTGGGGTTGCCGAGCACCACGCCGACGGCGTCGGGGCCGTACCGCTCGACGACCGGGCGCAGGCCCGCGGCCACCGCGTCGAAGGCCTCCTCCCAGGTGGCCTCGCGCAGTTCGCCGTCCCTGCGCACGAGAGGGCCGGCGAGCCGGTCGGGGTCGCTGTCGACGGCGCCGAAGGAGGCGCCCTTGGGGCAGATGAAGCCCTTGCTGAAGACGTCGTCGCGGTCACCGCGGGCAGCCGTGACCCGCGTGCCCTCCACGGTGAGCGTCAGCCCGCAGGTGGCCTCGCAGAGGGGGCAGATGCGCAGGGCGGTGCGGGGCACGGGTCCTCCTGGGGGCAGTGGCGCCGGTCGCGGTGAGCATACCGACCGGTATGCACGACGGGGAGCCCCCGGACCCGGATGGCCGGAAATCCGCGGGGTCCGGCCGCCGGCCGGACCGCGGCCGGCTCAGTCCAGGACGCGGCCGAGGTAGGCCCGCAGCAGCGCGCGGATCTCGGCGATGACCGCCTCGTCGCCCTCGGGGTCGATCCGGAAGGCGAGCTGCACGAGGGTGTCCGCGGTCTCGACGGCGATCAGGAAGGCGCGGCGCAGGTCGTCGTCCGGGGTGCGGCCGAGGTAGCCGGAGAGCAGCTCGGTGAGGCGGTCGGCGACGCGGTGGTTGGGCTCGGCGTGGCGGGCGCCGACGGGGATCTGGTTGCCGAAGTCGACCAGGGAGAAGCCGGGCGCGGTGCGCTTCATGGCCAGGTACTCGTCGAGCACGGCGTCCATCGCCGCCCGCCAGTCGCCGGGGCCCGCCTCCCGCAGCCGCCGGGTGACGCGTTCGGCGTAGCGCTCCAGGTTGCGCTGGGCGAGGGCGTCGGCCATCGCGCGTTTGTTGCCGAAGAAACGGTAGACCGAGCCGATGGGCACGCCGGCCTTCAGGGCGACGGCGCGGGTGCTCAGGGCGTCGTAGCCGACCTCGTCGAGGAGGTCGGCGCAGGCGTCGAGGATCCGGGTCAGCCGCTCGGCGCTGCGGCGCTGCACGGGAGCGCGGCGGAGCGATGTCGCGTGGGGCACGGGCTTCATGATGCCTCTCCACCGGGGTCGGGTGAACCTCACCCCCTGGGTACGCGGCCGGCCGGCCCGTGCGCTCAGCGCCGGAGGCGGGTCCGGGGCCCGGTACCCCTTGCACCGGCGGCAGGTGAATCCTACGGTGATGCAGAGGAATCAGGTGCGCGAGGGAGAGCGAACATGAGCGGTGGCAACGGGGACGCGCGGAAGACCGCCGAAGGGCTGTCCTATCTGTCCGGGTTCGGCAATGAACACGTATCGGAGGCGGTGCCCGGCGCCCTGCCCGAGGGCCGCAACTCCCCGCAGCGCGCGCCGCTCGGGTTGTACGCGGAGCAGCTGAGCGGGACGGCGTTCACCGAGCCCCGGGCGCACAACCGGCGCTCCTGGCTCTACCGCATCCGCCCCTCGGCCGCGCACCCGGCGTTCACCCGGACCGGCAACGGCGCGATCCGTACCGCGCCCTTCACCGAGACCGTGCCCGACCCCAACCGGCTGCGCTGGAACCCCCTGCCCGAGCCGCCCGCCGGGACGGACTTCGTCGCGGGCCTGTGGACCCTGGGCGGCAACGGCGACGCCACCCAGCGCGCCGGCATGGCCGTGCACCTCTACCACGCCACCGCCTCCATGGACCGGGTCTTCTCCGACGCCGACGGGGAGCTGCTGATCGTGCCGGAGCGCGGCGGGCTGCTGCTGCGCACGGAGTTCGGGCTGCTGCACGCGGAGCCCGGGCACGTCGCGCTGATCCCCCGCGGGGTCCGCTTCCGGGTGGAGCTGCTGGACGGCGCCGCCCGCGGCTATGTGTGCGAGAACTACGGGACGCCCTTCCAGCTGCCCGACCTCGGCCCGATCGGCGCCAACGGCCTGGCCAACCCAAGGGACTTCCGGGCGCCGGTCGCCGCGTACGAGGACGTTCAGGGGCCGGTGGAGGTGGTCAACAAGTTCTGCGGCAACCTCTGGACGGCCACCTACGGCCACTCCCCCCTCGACGTCGTCGCCTGGCACGGCAACCACGTGCCCTACGTCTACGACCTGCGCCGGTTCAACGTGATCGGCAGCATCTCCTACGACCACCCCGACCCCTCCATCTTCACCGTGCTGACCTCGCCGTCGGACACGCCGGGCCTGGCCGGGGTGGACTTCGTGGTGTTCGCGCCGCGCTGGCTGGTGGGCGAGGACACCTTCCGGCCGCCGTACTTCCACCGCAACGTGATGAGCGAGTACATGGGGCTCGTCGAGGGCGCCTACGACGCCAAGGCGGCAGGGTTCGTGCCCGGCGGCGGCTCGCTGCACAACATGATGTCGGCGCACGGCCCGGACCGGGAGACGTTCGACCGGGCCGGCGCGGCCGAGCTGAAGCCGCAGAAGATCGACGACGGGCTGGCGTTCATGTTCGAGACCCGCTGGCCGCTGACGCTCACCGCGCACGCGGCCGGCGCCGAGCACCTCCAGCAGGGCTACGACGACGTGTGGCAGGGCCTGGAACGCCACTTCCGGCCGTTGCGCTGAGCCGCCGCGAAAGGTACGGATAGGCCCGTGACCTCCTTCGCTCCGGATTCCCTCGTCCTCAACCGCAAGCTGCCGCTGTGGTACCAGGTGTCGCAGTCGCTGCGCGCCTCCATACTCGGCCGCTCGCCCCGGGACCCGCTGCGCCTGCCCACCGAGGAGCAGCTGGCGGAGCACTACGGCGTGAGCGTGCTGACGATGCGTCAGGCGCTGAAGGAGCTGGAGGACGAGGGGCTGATCAGCAGGCACCGGCGGCGCGGCACGTTCATCGAGCCGGACGTCCGGCGCGGCGCCCCGGTCCGGCTGCTCGGCTCGGTGGACGCGATCGTGGCCCAGCAGTCGGGGATGACGACCGAGCTGCTGGACCACGGCCGGGGGCCGGTCCCGGCCCCGCTCGCCGAGCACTTCCCGGACCTCGCGGAGGTGGCGACGTACCACCGGCTGCGCAGCGACGAGGCGACCGGCGAGCCGACCAACCACGCCGTCAACCACGTCCGGCCCGAACTCGCCGCGCGCATCGACCTGGACGACCTGGTGCGCTGGCCGATGACCAAGGTGCTGCGGGACGTGGTCGGGGCGGACATCAGCCGGATCACGGACACCGTGGAGGCCCGGCTGGCCGACCCGGCCACCGCCCGCCTGCTGCGCGTGCCGCTGCTCAGCCCGATCCTGCACTACACGGGCGTCACCTACGACGCCGCCGGCCGGGTGCTGGACGTGGCCGTCATCCACTACCGGGGCGACCGCTTCTCGTTCACGGTCACCCTGGACGCCACCTGATCCCGGCCTCGTCCAGGTCGTACGATGCCCACCGTGACGCACGACGACGCTCCGCTGCTCGCGGACCTCATGCCGTGGTCCGTCGCACCGCTGCGGCCCGGCCGCGCCTGGCCGACGGCACCCGACCCGGCCGCCCTGAAGGCCCGCTGGGACGCGCTGCTGAGGGCGGCGGGCCCCGAGCGCGCGGCCCTGTTCGAGCCGACCCGCTCGCGCACCCTCCACTCGGCGGTGGGGCAGCTGCCCGGCCGCTCCGGCGGCACCGAGCGGCTGGCCCGCGCCACCGGCCCCTGCCCGGAGCCGGTGCGGGTGCTGGCGGCGCCCTTCGACGAGCAGTGGCTCATCCCCGACCACCGGCTGCTCGACGTGGCCCGGCCCGAGTTGTGGCGGGTGGCGGACGCCCGGCAGGTGTTCGCCGTGGAGACGGCCGGGGACAGCCCGGACCTGCTCTCCCCGCTGCTGGCGACCTCGCTGATGCCGCTGCTGCGCCCCGGCCGCGTCCGCCCGCTGTACCGCCGTCCCGGCGGGGCGGAACCCAACCTGGCGCCGGGTCTGACGGACCTGCTGGGCGAGCGTCTGGGCCTGTCCGTGGCGCCCCTGGACCTGCTCGCCTGGTTCCTCGCCACGACCCGCGCCGACCTCACCGTGCCGCTCACCGCGGACGCCGGGCTCTGGTCCCGGGGGGTGGAGCTGGGCCGTCGGACGCTGTGGCTGATGCGCCGGGACGGCGACCGTCCCCGCCTGCCCGGCGGGCGCCGCCCCTACGTCCGCGCGCCGCTGCCCGCCCGCCCGCAGACCCTGCGCTACGACCCCGAGGAGGAGGCGCTGTACCTCGACGAGGGCCGCGTCTCCCCCGTGCCGCCGGGGGCCTGGGAGTTCCAGGTGGCCGGGGTCCGGGTGCTGGAGCAGTGGTTCGCCGCGCGCACCGCGCCCGCCGGTCCGGGCACCCTCGCCGCGATCCGCCCGGCCGGCTGGCCCCAGTCCTGGACGTCGGAACTCCTCGAACTCGTCACCGTGCTGGCCCTGCTGTCCGAACTGCGCCGCGAGCAGCAGGAGTTGGCGGTGACCGCGCCCGTCACGGCCACCGAGCTGCGGCGGGCGGGCGTCCTGCCGGTGCCGGACGCCGCCCGCCGTCCCGCCTCGGTGCTGGACCACCACGAGGAGGGCCCGGAGGGGCAGTTCGCGCTGCTGTGAGGCCCGCGCGGCGGCCCGGCTGCTGACAGGGCCGCCGCTCAGGGGCATGATCCACCCCATGGACCGACTCCCCCTGCCCCTGGAGGGCATCACCGTCGTCGCCGTCGAACAGGCCGTGGCCGCGCCCTTCGCGACCCGGCAGCTCGCCGATCTGGGCGCCCGGGTCATCAAGGTGGAGCGGATCGACGGCGGCGACTTCGCGCGCGGCTACGACACCGCGGCCGCCGGGCTGGCCTCGCACTTCGTGTGGTGCAACCGCGGCAAGGAGTCGCTCGCCCTGGACCTGAAGGACCCGCGCGCACTGGACGTCGTACGGCGGCTGGTGGCGGACGCGGACGTGTTCGTGCAGAACCTCGCCCACGGGGCCGCGGCCCGGCTCGGGCTCGACGCGGCCACGCTGTGCGCCGGGAACCCGCGGCTGATCGCCGTGGACATCTCGGGGTACGGGTCGTGGGGGCCGTACGCCGGCAAGCGGGCCTACGACATGCTCGTGCAGTGCGAGGCCGGGCTGGTGTCGGTGACCGGGACGCCCGGGCAGCCGGTGAAGGCGGGCATTCCGGCGGCCGACATCGCGGCGGCCATGTACGCCTTCTCCGGCGTGCTGGCCGCGCTGGTGCGGCGCGGCACGACCGGGCGCGGCGGGCCGGTGGAGGTGTCGATGCTGGAGGCGCTCGCCGAGTGGATGGGCCACCCCCTGCACCACACGATGCACGGCGGCACGGCCCCGGCGCGCACCGGGCTCGCGCACGCCGTCATCGCCCCGTACGACGCCTATCCGACGGCGGACGGCGGGCGGGTGCTGCTGTCGGTGCAGAACGACCGGGAGTGGCGGCGGCTGGCCGAACAGGTCATCGGGGAGCCGGGGCTGGGCACCGACCCGGCCTTCGCGACCAACGCGGCGCGGGTGGCCGGCCGGGAGCGCACCGACGAGCTGGTCGCCGGGGCGCTGGCCGTCCTGGACACCGACGAGGCGCTGGCGCGGCTGGAGGGGGCGGGGATCGCCTGCGCCCGCCTGCGGGACCTGCACGAGCTGGCGGAGCATCCGCAGCTGGCGGCCCGGGAGCGGTGGCGTGCGGTGGGCTCGCCGGTGGGACCGCTGCGGGCGCTGCTGCCGCCCATCACGCTGCCGGGCGGGGACGAGCCGCGGATGGGGGACGTGCCCGCACTGGGGCAGCACACCGAGGCGCTGCTGCGCGCCGTGGGAATGACGGACGGCGAGATCGCAGCGCTGCGCCGGGACGGTGTGGCGGCCTGAGCGCGGGCCTGGCGGACGAGGCTCCTAGGACGTCGGTGTGCTCAGCGGTCGCCGAACAGGGAACGGCGCAGCCGGCGCAGCGGGGCGAACAGGGAGACCCGGCTGACCCGCGTGCCCCGGTCGCTGCGCTCGTGCGCGCGGTCACGTGCCGTCAGCTCGCGCATCAGCGAGGTCGCTTCGATCGTCTCCCGCTGCGGTATGGCGGGACCCGCCAGCACCGCGAGATGGCGGTCGAGACGCGAACTCGTCGCGCCGCTCCCGCAGGTGATCGCAGGGACCCTCGCCCTGCTGCGCACTGTTATCTGCTCCATGTCACTCCCCACCCGTACGAGTCCACCCGGCCCGGGCAGGGTAACCCTATCGCCCCGGTGGAGCATGCGTGTATCGCGGTCACGTGATTCACCTTCCCCGTAAGGGTGTTGACGACCCCTCGGCGATCACTCTCCGAATCCGACCGATTTCAGGGCGAGTTGGACAATGGGCTGGCTGGTGGGCTGCGCTGAGCCGCCGCCCGGCTCCACGGTCACGGCCAGTGACGTCGAGGACGGATCGAGGCCGGCCGCCACCAGGGGCGTGTCGGCCGCCAGGAGGCCCAGGGAGCGCGGTCGCGCACGGGGGCGCATGAGCCACAGCTGGTGCACGCGGCCGCCGGACGGGGTGCCGTACCCGCTGAGCGTGACGACGGCCTCCCGGGCGGAGGCGGAAGCGATCACTCCGATACTGCGGCCCCGCGCGTCCCGTCCGGCGGCGGCGCGGGCGTCGGGAGCGGCCAGAACGTGGGCGATCTCACGTGCCTGGCTCCGCTCGGCCTCGAGCCGGTCCCGGTCGGTGTGCGCCTGCACCGCGAAGAGCGAGGCGACGACCAGCGCCGCGGCGGCGGTGGCCGTGGCGAAGGGCGCGAACAGCGGCCGCGGCCGGCGCTGGCGGCCGCGCGCGGGCGGGGCCTGCGCCCCCCAGACGTGCGGCGGCAGCCGGGGGGCGCGCACACGGGCCGCCGCGCGCTCCCGCGGCGCCGGACGCTCCTGCGGTGTCGTGCGGACGGCGGCCAGCACCCGGTCGCGCAGCGCGGCCGGCGGCGGGGCGGCCGCGGACCAGGCCAGCCGCACCGCGTCCTCGGACAGGCCGCGCACCTCGGCGGCGCACCGGTCGCAGGAGCGCAGATGTTTCTCGAAGCGGCGCCGCTCGCCCGGTTCGAGGGCGTCCAGCGCGTAGGGCGCGGCCAGCGAGTGCGGGTCCTCGCGGCGCAGCAGACGACCGAGGACACTCATGCCGCACCTCCCAGGCACTCGCGCAGCCGGGTGAGCCCGTCACGCATCCGCGTCTTGACCGTGCCCAGCGGCAGCGAGAGCCGCTCGGCCACCTCACGGTAGGTGTAGCCGTCGTAGTAGGCGAGGGTGACGGACTGGCGTTGCAGCGCGGTCAGCCGGTCCAGGCAGCGGCGCACCCACTCGCGCTCCAGACCGGCCTCGACCTCCTCGGCGACGTGGTCGAAGGCGGGCTCCCCGGCGCGCAGGGCCTCGCGCTGCTCCCGCTCGCCGGCCGCGCGGGCGCTGCGCACCCGGTCGACGGCGCGGCGGTGGGCGAGGGTGAGGACCCAGGACAGGGCGCTGCCCCGGCGCGGGTCGAACCGGGCGGCGCAGCGCCACAGTTCGAGCAGCACCTCCTGGGCCACCTCCTCGGACTGCGCGGGATCGCGCACCACCCGGCGGACGAGGCCGTACAGCGGCCGGCAGACCAGTGCGTACAACTCCTCGAACGCCCGCTGGTCGCCGTCCGCCACGAGCAGCAGCAACTCGTCCGCGTCCACCCGAGCCCCCCTTCCGTGACCGCAGCCGGACCTGCCCCGCACCCCATGCATCCGCACGAACGCACACCTCCGGCAGGTGATACGGATCAGCGGGCCGAAAAAGCGGGTCCGGACGCGGCGAAGAAAAATCGCTCGGGCGGCCAATCCGCTCCGCCGCCGCCTCCGAATGTCCCGGCGTCAGGCAAGTTGGCACTGAGGACGGACGGCATGACACCTCTACTCTCCAGGAGCGGTGCGGGACGCACGGGTCTGCTCACGCTCATCTGCGGGGCACTGGCCGCCGGCGGGCTCGCGGCCGCCGGCGTCGCGACGCTGCAGCCGGGGGCGGCCTCCGCCTCCTCCCACCGGGAGGCCCCGCTGATCTCGGGCACCCCGCAGTACGACAACACGGACCTGTACGCGTTCGTCAGCCCGGACAAGCCCGACACCACGACGATCGTGGCGAACTGGATCCCCTTCGAGGAACCGGCCGGCGGGCCGAACTTCTACACCTTCGCGGACGACGCCCAGTACGACATCCACGTCGACAGCAACGGCGACGCGCAGGGCGAGCTGCTGTTCCGGTACACCTTCCGGACGCACACGAAGAACGGCGACACGTTCCTCTACAACACCGGCCCGGTCACCAGCCTCGACGACCCGGACCTCAACATCACGCAGACCTACGACATCGACCTGATCCGGCAGCACGGCGGGCACACGGTGTCGACGACGAAGGTCGCCGACGACGTGCCGGTGGCGCCGTCGGACGTCGGCAGGGCGTCGATGCCCGACTACGCCAAGTTGCGGGCGCAGGCGGTGTACAAGACGGCGGGCGGGGCGGCCACCTTCGCCGGCCAGGCCGACGACCCGTTCTTCGCGGACCTGCGGGTCTTCGACCTGCTCTACGGCGGCGACCTCAGCGAGGTCGGCCGGGACACGCTCAAGGGCTACAACGTCAACACCATCGCCCTCCAGGTGCCCAACGAGCTGATCCGCCAGTCGTCCCACCAGCCGGTCGTCGGCATCTGGTCCACCACCCAGCGCCGCACCGCGCAGGGCTCCTACGCGCAGGTCTCGCGGCTGGGCAACCCGCTGGTCAACGAGGTCGTCAACCCGCAGAAGGACAAGGACCGCTTCAACGCCTCCCAGCCCGGCTACGACGGGCAGTTCCTGAAGAACGTCACCAACCCCGAGCTGCCCCGGCTGATCGAGGGCATCTACAAGATCAAGGCGCCCGCGGAGCCGCGCAACGACCTGGTCGACGTCTTCCTCAAGGGGGTCAAGGGGCTCAACCAGCCGCCGTACGTGAAGGCGGCGGAGGAGCTGCGGCTCAACACCTCCGTCCCGCCGAGCGCGCACCCCAAGCGGCTCGGCGTGCTGGACGGCGACAACGCCGGCTTCCCCAACGGCCGCCGGCTCACCGACGACGTGATCGACGAGGCGCTCCAGGTGGTCGAGGGCGAACTGGTCGGCGCGAAGAACGACCTGGGCGACGCGGTGGACGCCAACGACAAGAAGTTCGAGAAGTACTTCCCGTACGTCGCCGAGCCGACCGCCGGCTCGCGCGGGGCGCGCGCCAAGGGCACGACCGGAGGTGCCGACGTGCGCAGCCAGCTCGGTGACGCCCTGCGGCCCGCGGAAGCGTCCGCGGCGGGCTCCGGCGACACGGTCATGATCGCCGCGTCGGCGGCCTCCGGCGCGGCGGCCGTCCTGCTGATCGGCACCGCCCTCGCCTGGTGGCGGCGGCGGGTGCGGCGCGCCTACTGAGGCGCGCGACCGAGACCGGCGCGGCCCGCGCCCCCACGGCGGGCCGCGCCGCCCCACCCCTACAGGCGATCGAGGAGAGGCATGTCCGCGCGCGAGGACGACGACGAGCCCACCGGGCAGACCACGGTGAGTACCGCCACGGACGCGGGAGACGGTCCGCCCGCCCCGCCGTCCCCGGCCACCGGGCCCGGTGAGCGTCTCGCGGCGCTGCGCCGGGTGGCGGCCGCGGGGCGGCGCGGGCGGGCCGCGGGGCTCGCCGGCTGCGCGGTCCTGCTGGCCGTCGCGCTGACCGGCGCGGCGATCGCGGCCGGCGCCGCACGGGACGGCGCGGCCGGCGGCACGGCGACCGGTGGCACGGCGGCCGTGTCGAGCGCCGTGGCCCCCGGGCTGCTCGCCGACGGGGACCTGGACGCGGGCATCACCGCCCTGCAACGGCACCTGCGCACCCAGCCCAAGGACCACGGCGGCTGGGCCACCCTCGGCCTGGCCTACGTCGAGCAGGCCCGCACCCAGGGCGACCCCTCCCGCTACCCGCAGGCCGAGCGGGCCCTGCACCGCTCGCTGCGCCTGGCCCCCGGCGACGACCAGGCCCTCGCCGGACTCGCCGCCCTGGCCGCCGCCCGGCACGACTTCCACGGAGCGCTCCGCCACGCCGACCGGGCGCTGCGGCAGAACCCGTACAGCGAACGCGCCCTGTGCTCGCGCATCGACGCCCTGGTCGAACTCGGCCGGTACGACGCGGCCTCGCGGGCCGCCGTGACCGCCGACAGCCGCAGGCCGGGCGTGCCGGTCTTCACGCGGTACGCCTACGTGCACGAGCTGCGCGGTGACGTGGCGACGGCGCGGCGCGTGCTGGCGCGGGCCCTGGACGCGGCGTCCTCGCCGGGTGACGTGGCGTACGTCGCCGGCCAGCTGGGCCAGCTCGCCTTCGCCGAGGGCGACTTCGAGGGCGCCCTGCGCCACTACGCCCGCGCCCTGGCCGCCGACGACACCTACCTCCCCGCCTTGGAGGGCCGGGCGCGCGCCCAGGCCGCCACCGGTGAGCGGGAGGCGGCGATCACCGGCATGGAGGCCGTCGTCTCCCGCGCGCCGCTGCCCGGCCCGCTGGTGGCCCTGGGCGAGCTGTACGAGGCCCGCGGCGGCGCGGGCGACCGGGCCCGGGCCCGCGAGCAGTACGCCCTGGTCGACGCCTGGAGCGCGCTGGCCCGCGCCAACGGCGTGGACGTCGACCTCGACACCGCGCTCGCCGCCGCCGACCACGGCGACCGGGCCGCCGCCCTGCGGGCCGCCCGCGCCGAGTGGGCCCGCCGCCACACCGTGCACACGGCGGACGCCCTCGCCTGGGCCCTGCACGTCACCGGCCACGACGCCGAGGCCCTGCCGTACGCCCGCCGGGCCACCGCCACCGGCTACCGCAACGCCTCCTTCCTCTACCACCGCGGCGTCGTGCAGCTCGCCACCGGTCACGCCACCGACGGCCGCGCCTCCCTGCGGGCGGCCCTGCGGCTCAACCCCGGCTTCTCCCCGACGGGCGCGGCCGCGGCCCGCAGGGCGCTGGCGGGCACCGCCGGTACGGCGGCGGGAGCCGCGCGATGACGGCCCGGCGCCGGCCGCTCGCCTCGGCCGCCGCGGTCCTCACCGCCGCCTGCGCGCTGGTGCTCCTGCCGGCCGGCTCCGCCGGCGCCCATCCGCTGGGCAACTTCACCGTCAACCGCTACGACGGCCTGGTCGCCGCCCCCGGGCAGCTCCGCGTCGACCACGTCGAGGACCTGGCCGAGATCCCGGCGACCCAGGCAGGCCCCGACGTCGAGCGGCTGGGGCTGGCCGGGTGGGCGGCGCGGCGGTGCGCCGGGGCCGCCGCGGGCAGCGGCCTCACCGTGGACGGCCGGGCCGCCGCGCTGGCCGTCGAAGCCGCGCGGGCCCACCGGCGCCCGGGGCAGGCCGGGCTGGACACCCTGCGCGTCGAGTGCCGCCTCACCGCCGCGCTGCCCGCGCACGGCACCGTCGCCGTCCGTTTCCGCGGCGCGGGCACCACCGGCGGGCCGGGCTGGCGGGAGATCACCGCGCGCGGCGACCGGACGACGCTCACCTCGTCGGACGTGCCGGCCACGTCCGTCTCGCACGAACTGACCACCTATCCGGCCCGGTTGCTTTCCTCCCCGGCCCACACCGGCACCGCCTCGCTGCGGGTGCGCCCGGGCGGCCCGGCGCTCGACGCGCAGCGGCGCGACGCCCCCGGCGCCGCCGTACTGCCGCGCGGCGCCGACCGGTTCACCCGCGCCCTGGACGACCTCGTCGCCCGCCGCGACCTCACTCCCGGCTTCGCCGCGCTCGCCGTGCTGATCGCGGCCGTGCTCGGGGCGCTGCACGCGTTGGCGCCGGGCCACGGCAAAACTCTGATGGCGACGGCTGCGGCGGCCCGCGGCGGCCGGGCCCGGCCGCGCGACGTGCTGCCGCTGGCCGCCTCGGTCACCGTCACCCACACCCTCGGCGTCGTCGCCCTGGGCCTGCTGGTCACGGCCGGGTCCGCGGCGACGCCGTCGGTGATCGCCTGGCTGGGCCTGGCCGGCGGGGCCCTGGTGACCGCGGCGGGCGCACGCCTCGTCCGCCGGGCCTGGCCCGACCGCCCCGCAACCGCACCCGGGCACGGGCACGAACACGCGCGGGACGACGGCCGGGACGACGGCCATGACCACGCCCACGCACACCCGCACGCCCACGAACACCCGCATGCCCACGACGGCCACCACGGTCACGGTCACGGTCACGGTCACGGTCACGGGCACGGTCACGGGCACGGGCACGGGCACGGGCACGGGCACGGTCACGGTCACGGGCACGGACACGGTCACGAAGGTGCGGCGGACCACGCCCTGACGCACACGCACGGCGGCTTCACCCACACGCACCCCACCGCGCCCACCCTGCGCGGCACGATCCTGCTCGGGTTCGCGGGCGGGCTGGTGCCGAGCCCGTCCGCCGTGGTCGTGCTGGTCGGCGCGGCGGCGCTGGGGCAGGCCTGGTTCGGGCTGCTGCTCGTCGTCGCGTACGGGGCCGGGCTGGCGCTGACGCTCACCGCGGCCGGGTTCGCCGTGGTGCGGCTGGGCGCGGGAGTGGCCCGGGCGCTGGAGCGCCGGCCCCGCTGGACCGTCCACCCGGTGGCCGCGCTCGTGCGCCGGTCCGTACCGCTGGTGTCGGCGCTGACCGTCGTGGTCCTGGGCGCCGGGATGCTGCTCAAGGGGGTGGCCACCGCGCTGGGCTGAGCCGGTGCGTCCCCGGAGCGCGCACACCGGGTGCCGCGCGCTCCGGGTTCACCCCCGCGGTTACGCCACGTTGGTGAAGACGGGCAGGTAACCGCCGGACTGGCCGGTCGCCGTCGGGTGGTACGACGTGCCGATGTCGAGCCAGTTGACGCTGTGCAGCCAGGAGTCGCCGGAGCAGATCTCGTGGCCGGCGAAGGTCGTGCGGATGTCGCCGAAGGTGAAGCCGTGGTCGAGGGCGCGCTTCTGGACGGTGAGGTTCAGCAGGTCGGCCGCGTCGTTGATGGCGGCGCGCTTGGTGTCGGACAGGCCGATGCAGGTCGCCCCGAGCTTGTAGAAGCGCGGGTAGCCGAGCACGACCACGTGGGCGGAGGGTGCCTTGGCGCTGATCGCGGAGTAGACGCTGTCGAGCTTGCCGGGCAGGGTCGTCTCGACGTACGTCCGGGCGGTGTTGATCCGGGCGATGCAGGTGCTGTCGGAGCTTGTCACACAGGTCGTCATGACGTCGGAGAAACCGGCGTCGTTGCCGCCGATGGTGATCGACACGAGGCCCGTGGCGGAGTTGAGCGAGCCCAGCTGGCCCGAGAGGACGTCGCCCGTCTTCGCGCCGGAGCAGGCGGCGAAGGAGAACGAGGACGGGGCGTGGGCGGCGTTCCACAGGTACGGATACGCCTTGGTGCTGCGGTCACAGCTGCCGCTGGAGCTGATGTAGCTGCCGGCTCCCACGCCGGAGGAGTAGGAGTCACCGAGCGCCACGTAGCCACCGGTCGCCGCGAGGGGGGACGCCTGCGCCGAGGCCGCGCCCGTGAGGGCGAGACCGGTGGCGAGGAGGAGCGAGGTCACGTATGCCGTAAACCGGGAACGTCTCATGGAACCTCCCTTTAGCAGGATCTCTGCCTCAACGTTGGTAGCAGCTACGCGTGTTGACAGGAAGTGTTCATGCCAAAAAAATTCGGTCTTGAACGAGACCGACCGCGCTCGTGCACCTCCCGTTCGACCAGGCGTTCGCCAACGCTCCGGCGCCTGACCCTTGACTTGCCGTCAAGTGGGCTGCGGGTGGCTGCCGTACCGCCCGGCGCCGCAATCGGCACGGAGCGGAAAAAGGGTGCGCGGGGCGCCTGTGTGCCGGATCATGGCGGCATGTCTGCCAACCCGCACGACGCACTGCCGATCCGGCTCAACGTCGATGACTCCGACTCGCCCTCCGACGTCGTCGACGCGCTGTTCCTCGGCCGCTTCGCGACGGGCGAGCAGCCGTACTCGCACGCGGCGAACATCGACCGCGTGCGCTCCGGCGCGACCCTGCTGCCGCACGGCGCCCGGGTGTTGCGCATCGCCCGCGACGACGACCGCAGCGCGACCCTCGCGGAGGGCGACGGCTGGACGCTGCTGGTCTCCCGGTGGAACCGGGGCGCGGACGTCACCGTCACCGCGACCACCGCCGAACTGGCCAAGAAGATCCTCGACCAGGCCACCGACGGCGCGGCGGACGAGCCGGAGCCGCAGCCCGAGAACGTCACCATGGGGTTCTGGTACGCCTCGCAGCGGCGGGGTCCGCACCGCACCACCCGGCAGATCTCCGCGGGCACCTGGGACGAGGTGCGGGCCAACTACACCGAACCGGTGGCCGAGGCGATGGACCGGCTGATGAAGACCGGGCCGCAGGACGTCACCGGCCGGCTGCTGCTCCTGCACGGCCCGCCCGGCACCGGCAAGACCTCCGCGCTGCGCACGCTGGCCCGTTCCTGGCGGGAGTGGTGCCAGGTGGACTGTGTGCTGGACCCGGAGCGGCTGTTCACGGACGTCGGCTACCTGATGGACATCGCGATCGGCGAGGAGGAGCCGGCGGGCAAGGGCCGCTGGCGGCTGCTGCTGCTGGAGGACTGCGACGAACTGATCCGGGGCGAGGCCAAGCACACCGCGGGCCAGGCGCTGTCACGGCTGCTGAACCTGACCGACGGTCTGCTCGGCCAGGGGCGCAACGTCCTGGTCGGGGTCACCACCAACGAGGACCTGGAGCGGCTGCACCCGGCCGTGGTCCGCCCCGGCCGCTGTCTGGCCCGTATCGAGGTGGGCCCGCTGACCCGCCGGGAGGCGGTGGCGTGGCTGGGCACCGAGGAGGGCGTGGGCCGCGAGGGGGCGACCCTGGCGGAGCTGTACGCGCTGCGCCGGGGGACGACGCCGACGTCGGTGCCGGGCGCCCGCGAGGGCGCCGACGCGGGGCTGTACCTGTAGCGCCCGGCCACCGCCGGGTCCCGGTGCTTTGATGGACGTATGACCGTCTTCGTCGGGACCTCGGGGTGGCAGTACAAGGACTGGCGGGACGTCGTGTACCCGGCCGGGACGCCGGTGCGGCTGTGGCTGGAGGAGTACACGCGGCTGTTCGCGACGGTGGAGATCAACAACGCCTTCTACCGGCTGCCGTCGCCGGAGACGTTCGCGGCCTGGCGCGAGCGTGTGCCGCCCGGTTTCGTGGTCGCGGTCAAGGCCAGCCGGTACCTCACCCACATCAAGCGCCTGAAGGACCCCGAGGAGCCGGTGCACCGCCTGATGTCGCACGCGGCGGGCCTCGGCGACCGCCTGGGCCCGGTCCTGCTGCAACTTCCGCCGACCCTGCGCGCCGACCCGGCCCTGCTGGACGCCTGCCTGGCCCGCTTCCCGGCCGGCACCCGGGTCGCGGTCGAGCCGCGCCACGAGTCGTGGTGGACGCCCGAGGTGCGCACGGTCCTGGAGTCCCGCGCGGCCGCCCTGTGCTGGGCCGACGTGCTGGCCCGCCCGGTGACGCCGCTGTGGCGCACGGCGGACTGGGGGTACGTCCGCTTCCACCAGGGCCGCGCCCGGCCGTGGCCGCGCTACGGCCGGCGGTCCCTGGAGACCTGGGTGGACCGCCTCGCGACCACCTGGTCCGACACCGAGGACGTCTACGCGTACTTCAACAACGATCCCGGCGGGGCGGCGGTGGCGGACGCGGTGGCCTTCGCCGCGGCCACCGCCCGAGCGGGCCGCACGGTGACCCGCACCCCGGCCCCGGCACCCCGCCCCTGACCCCGCTACGGCCGCTTCAGCCCTGTCCGTACCCGGCCCGCAGGGCGTCGCGTACGGCCGCCAGGGCCGCCCGCTGGTCCAGGCCGAGCCTGCGCACCCGCTCCGCGTAGGCCTGGGCGGCCGACGCGGCCTCGCGGGCCGCCGCCGAGTCCGCGGCGGCGACGAACGTCCCGTTGCGCCCCCGCGTCTCGATCACCCCGTCCGTCTCCAGCGCCCGGTAGGCCTTGGCCACCGTGTTCACCGCGAGGCCCAGCGACTCCGCGAGCCCCCGCACGGTCGGCAGCCGGTAGCCCACAGGCAGGGCTCCGGACCGCGCCTGCTCGGAAATCTGCGCCCGCACCTGCTCGGACGACGGGGCGCTGTCGTCGATGTGGATCTGCAACGTCACCCGGTGATTGTCCCGTACCCGCCGGAAAATGAGAGGCACCCCCGCTCCCGCCCCCGTACGGTGACACGACATGACAGTGATCGTCCGCGATCTGCGCCCCGATGTCCCGGCCGACGCCGAGGGGTTCGCCCGCGTCCGCACGCTCGCACTGCCCTACATCCTGTTCACCCCGGAGTCGGTCCGGCACGTCGCCCGCCACACCCCTCCCGGCGCCCGTTACCGGCCGCTCGTGGCGGAGGAGGACGGCGAGATCATCGGCACGGCCCAGGTGCACCTGGCGCACGACAGCCCGGAGCCCGGCCAGGGCTGTCTCAACGTGTACGTGCGCCCGGACCGTACCGGCCGCGGGGCCGGCCGGCTGCTCGTGCGGGCCGCCGAGGACCACCTCGCCGCGCAGGGCGCGACCAGGTTGTTCGCCTGGGCCCTGGACGAGCCGGGCAACCGCGCCTTCGCCGAGCGCCGCGGCTACCGGACCGGCCGCTCCGCCCACTTCCTGCGCCTCGACCTCGCGAGCGGCCGCCTTCCGGCGCTCCCGGACACCCCGCCGGGCGTCGGACTGCGCACCGCGGCGGACTTCGCGGCCGATCCCCGGCCGCTGTTCGAGCTGGACGCGGAGACGACGTCGGACGAACCCGGCGACGTGGCGGCCGAGTTCACGGACTACACGGCCTGGCTGGCGGAGACCTGGGAGCATCCCCTGCTCGACCGCGACCTGACGGTCGCCGTGTGCGTCGACGGGCGCCCGGTCGCCTTCACCGTCGCCCGCACCGACGGCGGCACCCGCTACGCCACCGCGATGACCGGCACCGCCCGCGCGTACCGCGGCCGCGGACTGGCCGGGCTCGCCAAGCTGCACTCCCTGCACCGGGCCCGCGCCGCGGGCCTCACCGAGGCGTTCACGGGCAACGACACCGGCAACGCCCCCATGATCGCGATCAACGAACGCCTCGGTTACCAGATCTGCGCCACGGAGGTGCGCCATGTCCGCGAACTCGGCTGAGACGACGGCCCGGGTGGAGGTCGTCCTCGTGAAGGCGGGCCGGACGAAGATCCGTTACGCGGCGGACCTCCTCCAGGACGACGGCCGGCGGATCGTCGTCCGGGCGCCCTGGGCGGGCGAGGGGGTCCGGGACTTCGGCTTCGTCCGCTTCGAACCCGGTGACGTCTTCACCGAGTACTACTGGCGGGACCGCTGGTACGCGGTCAAGGAGGTCCGGGCCGGGGACGGCACCCTCAAGGGCTGGTACACCGACATCACCCGCCCGGCCGTCCGCTCCGGCGCGCGGCTGGTCGTGGAGGATCTCGACCTGGACCTGTGGCGCTCCGCCGACGGCACCGACGTACGGCGGCTGGACGAGGACGAGTTCGCGTCCAGCGGGCTGGCCGAGGCCGATCCGCAGGCCGCGGCGGCCGCCGTGGCCGCCCTGGACACGCTGGAGGCCCTCGCCCGCGACGGCGGCTTCGACGCGCTGCTCACCTGAGAGCGGCGGCCGGCCCAGGGCGGGCATACGGCGCCGTGCGGCTCACCCGCGGGCGGTGAGCCGGCGGCGCCCGGCTCACACCGCGGCCAGCACCGCGTACCGCTCGTCGGACACGGGACCGCCCCACAGCAGCGGGTCGCCGGACAGCCGCTCCACCCGCACCTCGCGGGTGAGCGGGGCGAGGAGGGCGGTGAGCCGGCCGGCGGGTATGCCGACCGGGTGGACCGCTCCCCACACCCCCTCGACGAGCACGAACCGCCCCCCGGGCCGCAGCAGCCCGCGCCAGTGCCGCAGGACGCGGGCCGGGTCGGGCAGCGTCCACAGCACGTGCCGGGCCAGCACGGTGTCGAAGCGCCGCTCCTCCACCGGCGGTGCGCACGCGTCACCGGTCAGGAACGCCGCGTCCCGGCCGGCGAGCTTGGCGCGGGCCCGCCCGACCATGGCCGCGGACAGGTCCACGCCCGTCACGCGGTGGCCCCGCTCGGCGGCGAGGAGCGACAGGCTGCCGGTGCCGCAGCCGAGGTCGAGGACGTCGCCGGGGGGCTCGGGCAGCCAGCCGCGCAGTCTGGCCGCCCAGGCCGCCCGCACCCCGGGGTCGCGCAGCCCGTGGTCGGGTTCCTCGTCGAAGACGGCGGCCTCGGCGTCCCAGTCGACGGCCGCCGCGCCACTGTCCGCAGCCGCCCGGTCACTCTCGTACGTCATGTCCTCAGGGTGCCAGCCGCCACTGACAGTCCCGGGGTGACCGCCGCCACTGACACATCCGGTACCGATGAGGAACTCTCGCCCCACGGGTCTACCTCCGTGACATCGCGGAACCCGGTAGGCACTGAAGGAGGCAGCCATGCGCCGCACGACCGTGCAGAAGCCCCTGAAGAGGTCCGACAGCCGCCGGGTCCGCGAGGAGGCGGAGGAACCGCGTCCGGCCGGCCGCCCCGAGGTGCGCAAGGACATCGCCCGCACCTGGTGGCCCGAGGGCTGAGCGCAGCCTCAGCGCAGCCTCAGCGCAGCCTTAACGCCGCCATAAGGATGCGCTCCGCCCGCGTCCGGCGGGTGACCGGACGGTTTCCCCGGGCTAGTTTCTGATCGCCCCCACGGAATCCACCCCGCACGAGGACCTGTCCGGCGGCTCAGGCCGGACAGGCCCGGGTGGCGCGGCCGTCAGCTGAAGACGGACGCGCAGGTGGTGGCGGTGGCGTGGGCCGGGTCGAGCGCGTTGGCCACCTCGTGGAAGGCGATGCGGTCGACGAGGCCGATCGCCACGTGCTCGGAGAGGTCGAGCGGGCACAGGTCCTGGAGCAGGACGTTGGTGACGTCGGGGCCGCTGAGGTACTGGCTGCGCCAGGGCGTCACCACCTCGTCGTCACGGGTGGCGATGACCGTGTAGCGCACCCCGGGGACGGTGTCGCCGCCCGCGTTGAGCTTGGTCAGGAAGGGGGAGCCGACGATCTGGTCGGCGAGCCCGGGGGTGGCGGCCGTGATCAGGTCCTGCGCGCCGGGGAAGTAGGGCAGCAGGTGGGTCAGCCCGCTGAGGCTGGTGCCGTGGTTGTCGGGGGCGATGCCGACGAGGGCGTGGACCTTGGCGGCGCCGCCGAGGAACTTCAGGTAGTAGCGGGGCATCATGCCGCCCTGCGAGTGGCCGACCAGGTCGGCCCGGTCGGCGCCGGTCGCGGCGAGCACCCGGTCGACGTGGGCGGCGAGCTGGCCGGCCGAGGCGTCGATGGGACCGAGGCCGAAGAAGACCGGGACGTGCGGCAGTTGGCCGTAGTCGAGGGAGAAGACGCAGTAGCCGCGGCTCGTGAGGTACGGGGCGAGGGAGAGCCAGTTGTCGACGGAGTTGCCCAGGGTGCCGTGGACGAGGACGACGGGGCGCGGGTGGGCGGCGGACGGCTTGCAGGTGAAGTCGTTCCAGCCGCTGCTGACGGTGGGGGTGGCGGCGTGCGCGGTGGTGGCGGGGACGGCGGCGACGGCGGCGGTCAGCAGCAGCGCGGCGAACGGTCTGAGCACTCGCTTCCAGGGCAGCATCGTGTGATCTCCTCGCGGCTCAAAGGGAGGTGCGACGGCCTTGCCCTGTGATCCGGATCACGGGATGCTGTTCATTCGTCAAGTTACGGGCGAGTAGTGCAACTGTGAAGTTACGCGTCGGTAAAAACTTCCGCCGCCGGCCGGCGCCCCGGCCGGCGCCCGCGCCCCGTCACCAGGCAGGCCGGATCGGGCCACCGCGGGCGATGCCGCCCAGGGTGTGCCGCAGCGCCCGCACCTCCGCCTCGCCCAGCACCTGGGCCCACTCCGCCACCGCGTCGGCGGCCGCCGCCTCCGCGGCGCGGGTGCAGGCCCACCCCCGCTCGGTCAGCACGATCAGCCGGGCCCGCGCGTCCTCGGGGTGCGGCCGGCGTTCGGCGTACCCCTTGCGCACGATCTCGTCGACGAGCTGACTGGCCGCCTGCTTGGTCACCCCGAGGTGTGCGGCGAGGTCGGTGACCGTGGCCCCGTCCGGGGCGAGCCGCGCGAAGGCGAAACCGTGGGCGGGCCGCAGCCCCTCGAAGCCCCGGGCGACGACCCCGTCGTGGATGCGCTGGGTCAGGTCGCCGGCGACGGCGAGGAGGGCGGCGGACAGGGCCATGGCGTCGGATTGCTGCACAGGGGCATTGAAGCACCCTTGACGACATGGTCAAGCTGCTTGACTATAGAGGCACTTAATCAAGCAACTTGACCAGTTGAGGGAGTCCGCCATGCCCGTCGTCCGCTCCGGCGAAGCCGTGACCCACGAGATCCACGGCGCCCGGTTCGTCTCGTACGCCACCCCCCTGACCGGCAGCAGGGAGCTGTGCGCCTGGCGCGGCGAGATCCCGCCCGGCACCCGGGCCCCCGCCCACACCGTCAGCCGGGAGGAGATCTTCCATCTGCTCGTCGGAGAGCTGGTGATCACCCTCGACGGGCATCCGGAGCACGTCCGGGCCGGCGACACCGTGATCGTCCCCGCCGGCGGCACCCTCGCCCTGGAGAACCGGACCTCCCACACCGCGCTCTCCTGGGTCACCACCTCCGTCGGCCTGGAGGCGGAGCTGGCCGACGGCACCCGGATCACGCCGCCGTGGGCCAACTGAGCCTGGCCGCCGGTGCGGTGCGCGCCAGCGTCCCCGGCAGCACCGCCCGGGGCCCGAACTTCGCCCGGGCCCGGTCCGCGACCTCCTCGACGCGGCGCACCTTCTCGTCCACGGGGTCGAAGGTGAGCTGGTGGGAGGCCTGGTCGGCACCGGCCAGGCCCTCGGCGCGCAGGGCGAGGGCGCGCACCCGGGCCCGTTGCAGGCCCAGGGAGTCGTACAGGGCGTAGGCGGTCCGGGTCAGCGCCGGGGAGTGGGCGGTCGGCTCCGCGAGGGTGCGGCCGCGGGTGGTCGAGGAGCGGTCGGCGTAGCGCACGGTGAGGGTCAGGGTGCGGCAGACCTTCTCCAGGGCGCGCAGCCGGGCGCCGATCTCCTCGGCGGCCGACAGCAGTTCCCGCCGGTGCCGGCCGGCGTCCACCTCGTCCAGGCCGAAGCGGCGTTCGGCGACCAGGGTGCCGGTGTCCGGCACGACCCGGCCGCGGTCGACGCCGCCGGCCTTCTCGCGCAGCTCGCGGCCCGCCCGGGCGCCGATCAGGCGCTGGAGCGTGGACAGCGGGGCGGCGGCGACCCGGCCGAGGGTGTCGAGGCCGTACGCGCCCAGGGTGCGGGCGGTCACCGCGCCGACGCCGGGCAGCGCGGCCACGGGCCGGCCGGCGAGGAAGTCCGCGGCGGCGCCGGGCGCGTCGGGCACCGCGCAGGTCACCCCGGGCCGGGCGGCGCGCAGCGCCACGCGGGCGAGCATCGGGCCGGGACCGGCGCCGATCAGGCAGTCGACGCCGTGCAGGGCGAGCGCGCGGACCCGGATCACCGAGGCCAGTTCCACGGCGTCGCGCCCGAAGTAGCGCTCGGCGCCCCGCAGATCGGCCAGGGCGCCGTCGGGGGGCAGCGCCTGGACGACGGGGGTGAAGTCGGCCAGCAGCCCGAGCAGCCCCGGCAGGGCCGTCTCGTCGGCCGGCGGCAGCTGGAAACGTACGCAGAGGATGGTCATCCCGCACTCCCCGGACTCTGGTGCCACAACTTCTTTCCTCCCGCGGGCCCGTCGCCCGCGGGGCGCAGATCGGCCCAGGGGTGCATCTCGTACCCCGTGGGCATGCGGATCCGCCGGTCCGCCATCGGGTCGCGGGCCGCGGAGCCGGCCGGGGCGGGCAGCCCCTCGGAGCCGGCCAGCCGGGCCCGGGCGGGGCCGTCGCCGTCCGGGCCGTCCCCGTCCGGGCCGTCCGCCGCGGCGGCGCCACCGGTGCCGGCCGGCGCCGCCAGCCGGGCCGCCACCTCGGCCAGGCCGCCCTCGGCGCGCAGTCCGGCGAGTTCGGCGAGGTTCCAGGCGGCGGAGCCCACCACGCTGAAGCCGCGTGACCCGCGCCGCTGCACCACTCCGCGCACCAGCAGCAGCCAGGAGTGGAAGACGGTGTGCGCGCAGGTGTCGTGGGAGTCCTCGAAGAAGGCGAGGTCGACCAGACCCGTGCCGTCGTCCAGGGTGCTGAAGATGACCCGTTTGCCGGACCGGATCGGCGGGGTCTGGGTGGCCGCCTTGGCGCCGGCGACCAGGACCGTCTCACCGTTGCGGGCCTCGCGCAGCCGGCGCGCCGGCACCACGCCCAGCTCGTCGAGGAACGCGCGGTGGTCGTCCATCAGGTTGCGGGAGGCGTCCATGGACAGCACGCCCAGCTCGGCGCTGAGCCGCTCGGCGGAGGACAGGTCCGGCAGCCCGGCCGGGGCCGTCCGCCGGCCGCCCGCCAGCGGCAGCTGGCCGCCGCCCGGGCCGCGGGAGCCGCGGTGCAGCTCGGTCAGGTGCAGTTGGAGGTCGCGCCGGTTGGCGCCGAAGGCGTCCAGGGCGCCGACCTGGGCGAGCCGCTGGGCGAGCGGGCGGCTGGGCCGGGCCCGCTCCCAGAAGTCGAGCAGCGAGGCGTAGGGCCGGCCGTCGGCGATGCGCCGCGCCTCGGCCTCGGTGATGCCGTGCACGTCGCACAGGGCGAGCCGGAGCCCCCAGGTCCCCCCGGAATCCTTCGCGCCGGACACCGGATCCCTTGCGTCGGACACCAGTTCGATCTGGTGGGTGACTCCCGACGCGTTCACGTCCAGCGGCAGGATCGGCACCCCGCGCCGCCGCGCGTCCGCCAGCAGCAGCCGCTTCGGGTACATCCCGGGGTCGTGGGTGAGCAGCCCGGCGTAGAAGGCGGCCGGGTGATGGGTTTTCAGCCACGCCGACTGGTAGGTCGGTACGGCGAAGGCGACCGCGTGCGCCTTGCAGAAACCGTAGGAGCCGAAGGCCTCGACGATCTCCCAGGTGCGCCGGACGGTCTCCGCGTCGTAGCCGTTGGCCGCCGCCTGCCGGCCGAACCACACCTTGATCCGCCCCTGGGACTCCGGGTCGGACAGCCCGCGCCGCACCCGGTCCGCCTCGCCGCGCCCGCAGCCGGTCAGGACGGCGATGATGTCGATGACCTGCTCGTGGAAGACGACCACGCCGTAGGTCTCCTTCAGCGCCCCCTCCAGGGCGGGGTGCGGATAGCGCGCCGGCGTCCGCCCGTGCCGTGCCTCGATGAACGGCCGCACCATGTCGGCGGCGACCGGGCCGGGCCGGAACAGCGAGATGTCGACCACCAGGTCGTGGAAGGTGGCCGGCTGGAGCCGCCCGACGAGGTCCCGCTGGCCGGGCGACTCGATCTGGAAGCAGCCCAGCGTCTCGGCGGAGCGGATCAGCCGGTACGTCTCCGGGTCGCCCGGCGCGATCGCGTCCAGGTCGAGCCGCTCCCCGGTCGCCCGGGTCACCTCGGCGACCGCGTGCGCCATCGCCGACTGCATCCGCACCCCCAGTACGTCCAGCTTGAGCAGCCCGAGGTCCTCCACGTCGTCCTTGTCGAACTGGGACATCGGCAGGCCCTCGCCGCTGGTCGGCACCACCGGCGTACGGGAGAGGAGGGAGGCGTCGGAGAGCAGCACGCCGCACGGGTGCATGGCGACTCCGCGCGGCAGGGCGTCGAGGGCCTCGACCAGCTCCCAGAACCTGCCGTACCTCCCCCCGCCCGGCTCCCCCTCCCGCCGCAGCTCCGCCGCCAGCCGGCGCAGCTCGGGCAGCTCGTCCAGGGCGGCGCGGGCGTCGCGGGCGCGGATGTGCGGGAAGGACTTGGCGATGCGGTCGATGTCGGCCGGGTCCATGGACAGGGCCGCGCCCACGTCCCGGACGGCGTGGCGGACGCGGTAGGTCTCCGGCATGGCGACGGTCGCGACCCGCTCGGTGCCGAACCGGCCGATGATCGCGCGGTAGACCTCCAGGCGGCGCGCGGACTCCACGTCGATGTCGATGTCGGGCAGCACCACCCGTTCCCGGGACAGGAACCGCTCCATCAGCAGCCCCTGCTCGACCGGGTCGGCGTGCGCGATGCCGAGGAGGTGGTTGACGAGGGAGCCCGCGCCGGAGCCGCGCGCGGCCACCCGGATGCCCATGTCCCGCACGTCGTCGACGACCTGGGCGACGGTGAGGAAGTAGGAGGCGAAGCCGTGGTGGGCGATGATGTCCAGTTCCTGGTGCATCCGCTCCCAGTAGTCGCGCCGGCCCGCGTAGCCGCGCAGCACCATGCCCGCCGCCGCCCGCGAGGCCAGCGCCCGCTGGGCGGTGCGGCGGCCGGCGCCGACGAGGTGCGGCTCGGGGAAGTGGACGGCGCCCATGCCGAGGTCGTCCTCGGGGTCGACCAGGCACTCGGCGGCCGTCGCCCGGGTCTGCTCCAGCAGCCGGTGGGCGGTGTCGCGCCGGTAGCCCGCGGCCTCCACCACCCGTTCGGCGACGCCCAGCATGGCCGCCGGGTCCTTCAGCCAGGCCTCGCCGGAGTCCAGCTCCCCGGCCGGGTCGATCGGCACCAGGCGGCGGGCGGCGTCCAGCACGTCGGCGACCGGTCCCTGGCCGGGGTCGGCGTAGCGGACGGCGTTGCTGAGCACCGGGCGGACCCGCTGCTCGGCGGCGAAGCCGACGGTGCGGGCCGCCAGGCGCAGCGAGCCGGGGCCCGTGCCCTCCCGGCCGTGCCAGACGGCCTCCAGGCGCACCGCGTCGCCGTAGGCCTCCCGCCAGGGCGCGAGGAGTCTCGCGGCGCGGTCGGGACGGCCCGCGGCGAGGGCGCGGCCCACGTCGGAGCCGGGGCCGAGCAGTACGGTCAGGCCGTCGGCGTGGTTGGCGGACCAGGGCAGCAGGGGCGGTCCTTCGGCGGTGTGCGCGGCGCCGACCAGCCGGCACAGGTCCGCCCAGCCCCGGGCGCCGTCCCGGGCGAGGAAGGTCACCCGGGGTGCCGACTCGTCGAGGAAGGCACCGCCGCGCACGGGGGTGCGGCGCCGCTCGCGCCGCACCGGGTGCTCGCCCCGCGCGGGCTCGGGCGGCCGTACGGCCAGCTCCGCGCCGAACAGCGGGCGCACGCCGGCCGCGGCACAGGCCTTGGCGAAGCGGACCGAGCCGGCGAGGGTGTCGCGGTCGGTGAGGGCGAGGGCGTCCATGCCCCGTTCCGCGGCGCGCTCGGCCAGCCGCTCCGGGTGCGAGGCTCCGTAGCGCAGGGAGAACCCGGAGACGGTGCGCAGATGCGCGAAGCCCGGCACACGCACCTCCCGCACTCGTGAGCCTCCAGCGGCTCTCGAACATCAGTTCCCTACTCGCTCACCCACCATACCTCCATTCTCGAACACGCGTGCGACAAGCTCCCGGGCGCCCCCCAGGCGCCTTCCCGGCACCTCCCGGACCTCTTCCCACCTGCGTGAACACCGTGAACACGGGACATGACGGAGCCCCCGCACGCGGATCGCGTGCGGGGGCTCCGGCGGAGCGGGCCCGTCAGGGCAGGGTCACTCCGTAGTAGCTCAGCGCCTCGGTGACCGGCTGGAAGAAGGTCGTGCCGCCGGAGGAGCAGTTGCCGCTGCCGCCGGAGGTCAGCCCGTAGGCCACCGACCCGCCGTAGAGCGGGCCGCCGCTGTCGCCGCCCTCCGCGCAGACCGTGGTCTGGATCAGGCCGGAGACGACGTCACCGCCGCCGTAGTTGACGGTGGCGTTCAGCGCCGTGACCCGGCCGCTGTGCGTGCCGGTGGTGGAGCCGCGGCGGTAGACGGTCGTACCGACCGACGGGGTGGCCGCGCTGCTGATGGTCTGGCTGCCCACCGCGCTCGGGTGCGCGATGGAGCTGTTGGTGTAGCGCACCAGGGCGAAGTCGTTGCCCGGGAAGCTGTAACCGACGTTGGTGCCCAGCACCGTGGTGTGGCTGGAGTTGCTGTACCAGGTGGAGGCGACCTCGCCGCAGTGGCCGGCGGTGAGGAAGTAGTAGGTGCTCCCGCTGTGCACGTTGAAGCCGAGGGAGCAGCGGTAGGAGCCGCCGTAGATGGCGTCGCCGCCGGTGATCAGCTTCTGGAACCGGCCGGGCGTGTGCTTGATGGTGAGCGCACCCGAGTTGGTGCCCGCCTGCTGCTTGATCCTGGCGATCTCGGACGCCGACACCGTGCTGTCCACGGTGACGACCACGCGGTTGGTCCTGCTGTCGACCGCCCAGGCGGTGCCGGGGATGTCGGCACTGCGGACGGAGTCGCTGGCCGTGGTCAGCTGGGTGGCGCTGAACGTCTGGGCGTCACTGGCGTTCGCGGTGGGGGCGGCGAACGCGGCCGCGGCCATGAGTCCGGTGGCCACGGCGATCAGCCGGGTCCGTCTCGCGAGACCGTTGCGTGGGGTGGTGCGCTTGATCCTCACGTGTCGTTCCCTCCCAGGGGAAGTCGGGGGCCCGCGTGGGGTCGGGGCCCGTGAGGCGCAGCCGGGGGCTGGTTCGTTGCCCGAACCTGCATGCCCCTGACAAGCGCTGAGGGGGAGTATTCGGCCGAACGGCCGGTCGGCGCAAGGGCGCCTTTCGGCCGTCAACCGTTGAACCACCCTTGCCCGCTGCGGCCCCCTCCCCAGCTCCCCGGGCGCTTGCTGGCCCCGATCAGCGCAGTGATCGGCACAGTGATCGGGGCAGTGCTCAGGTGGTCAGCGCAGTGCCCGCTCCCCCGCTTCGACCGCGATGTCCAGCGTGTTCCCGGGCGGCGGGAAGGGGCAGATGAAGTGGTCGGAGAACGCGCAGGGCGGCAGCACGGCGCGGTTGAGGTCCACGGTCGTACGGCCGTCGGCGTCCGGGGCGTCCGGGTTGAGGAACCGGAAGCGGTAGCTCGTGTCACCGCTGGTGGCGTCGGCGAACACCGCCCAGAGCCGGCCGTCGCCCAGTCGCGCGACCTGGAGCGTCAGCCGCCGCCCGGCCACCGTGAAGGCGAGTTCCCCGGCGAGGCCGAGCCCGCGCTCGCGGCCGTCCGCGTTGCCGACCCGCACCGTGCGCGGGCCGTCGTACGGGGTGAACCGTCCCGGCACCGACCAGCGCGGGTCGTAGGGAGTGGCGTCGATGCCCCGGAAGCGGCGGCGGGCCCTGGCGTCCGGGTCGTAGTCCCGCACCCCCCAGACGCCCTCGCGGACCAGCACGACCAGCCGGCGCTCGCCGAGCGCGACCCGGGCCTCGGCCTCGGGCCCCTGGTCGGCGCCGAGACGCACCTCGCCGGAGAGGGGCCGCCCGTCCACGGTCAGGCCGTCGTCCGGGCCGGCGGTGAGCACGACCGCGTCACCGTCGAGGGACCAGGTCCCGGGGATGTCCGGAAGTCGCCCCTCCGGATAGTCCTCGATCCAGTGGGTGCCGGTCAGCGCGAGCGGCCCGTAGGGCGCCGAGACCGACTCCTCCCGGTGCTGGTGCCACTGCTTCCACGCGCCGGACGGGTCCGTCGTCATGATGTCGTTCCTCTCGGGTGCCGGTTCGGGGGGTCGCGAAGGGAGCGCGGCGCGGGGTGCCGGTATTCCGGCCAGGCCCAGGTGCTCGCGCAGGGTGCTGCCGGGGTAGAAGGTGCGGAACAGGCCGCGGTGCTGGAGCAGCGCCACCGTGCCGTTGACCAGCCGCTCCAGATCGCGCGGCGGCTCGACCGGGACCAGGTGGAAGCCGTCGGCGGCGCCCTCCGCGTGCCAGGCGGCGATCAGCTCCGCGAGGTCGACGGGGCCGCCCCGGTACAGCGGGCCCCGCGCGGTCCGCCGGGGGCCGCCCCCGCCGTGTCCGCGCTCCGCCGCGTACTCGCCGTCACCGAGGTCGACGGCCAGGCTCACCAGCACCAGCGGACTGCCCGTGGCGCGCCCGGAGCGGGCCGCGCGGGCGCGCAGTTCGTCCCGTACGGCGGCGGCCTCGTCGGGGTGCGCGGCGCGGACCAGGGCGACCTCGGCGTACCGGGCCGCGGTCGGCCGGTCGGCCGGCTCGGTGGCGTCGACGACCCGCGCCAGCCGGCCCCGCGCGGGCGAGGCCAGGAGCGAGGCGTCCCCGGTGAACAGGCCGGCCCGGCCGGGACCGGCCCGCTCGACGGCGGCGACGGCGGCCGGCAGCCGGGCGGACGCGGCACCGGAGGCCGGACCGGGCCCGGGTCCGGTGAAGGCGGCCGGGGTGGACGCGGGCCCGGGGCCGGTGGTCGTCAGGGCCGCGGTCGCGGCACCGGTGGTCAGGGCCCGCACGGGCCCGGCGGCGGCCGCCGGCAGGTGGCCGGGGCCGGGGCCGGGTGCGGTCTCCGGTGGGCGGGCGGGGGCGTCGCCGGTCGCCGGGAGGGCGGGGACCAGGCCGATCCGCCGAGTGGCGGCGGCCACCTCGGACAGCGCGGCGGCCGCGTCGGCCCCGGGACGCGCGCGGGCGTCGCCGATCGTGACGAAGTCCAGTCCGCCGCTCTCGGCGAGCCGGGCCAGCTCGACCAGGGACCCGGCGCCCTGTGCCGCCCGCCGGTCGACGGCGGCGGCCAGGTGCAGCAGCCCCCGGCCGTGGGGTGCGCTCATCAGCGGAAACCTTTCGTGGGAGGTACGGACCCGGGGCCTTTCGGCCGGCGCGTGAGCGGGCCCGCTCACGCGCCCGCACCGGCACCCCGTTCCCGCAGGAAGGTCAGCACTGCCCGGGCGGTGGCGTCGTTCTGCCGGAACGCGGGCCCCCCGGTGCGCGGCCGGGTGAAGGCCCCGGGGGTACGGCCGTCGGTGTACGGGCCGATCGCGAAGCGCCGCGGATGCGGGCGCCCGTCCCGGTCCAGGACCCGCCCGTCACCGGGGTCGACCCGCAGCAGCCCGTCGGGCGTCTCGGCGGCGCCCTCGGCGTGCAGGGCGCGCAGCAGCCCGTCGCGGGCCCGGCCGACGGTGGGTTCGGGCAGCCGCGCCTCGACCAGCGCCCGGGCCGCGACCGAGAAGCCGGGCACGGTCGGGCTGGTCGCCCGGAACTCCCCGTCCGCCGCGGTGACGGTCATGTCCGCGCCGACGAACCTCAGCACACCCGCCCGGGACAGCGCGAGCATCTGCCGCAGCCGGGGTCCCGGCGGCCCGGACGCCAGGTAGCTGAAGAAGCCGTGCCACCACGGGCCGATGTCGCCGAGCCGCACCAGCTGCCCGTAGACCGACAGCAGCCCGAGGAACACCCCGAGGTCGGCGCTGTGCCGCGGATCGTGGCGGCGGCGCAGATCGGCGTCGACGTAGGCGCGCAGCCCGTCCTGGAACTCCTCGTGCGAGGCGTACCGCACCCCGTCCAGGGGGCGGTCGAGCGCCGCGAGGTCCAGCCGGTCCGCCGGGTCGGGTACGGCGGCGGCGACGAGGGCCCCGGTCTCGGCGGGGCCGTCGGCGGCGGCGTACTTCTCCTCGAAGTCGGCCCAGGCGACCGCGGTCCGCTCCGGGTGGGCGCTGAACAGCCGCTGGTAGTGGGCGAATCCCAGCTCCTTCACCACCAGCGGCCAGACGTCGCGCCGGAAGTCGAACCCGTCCGGCCGGGCCAGCAGCTCCGCGGTCTCGGCGGGGCCGAAGAAACGGGGCAGTCCGGGCCGCGGGCCGGTCCAGTCGTAGCCGATCTTCGAGTGGTACGGCACTCCGCGCCGCGAGCCCACGTACAGCACCGGCTCCCGGCCCGAGGGGACGTAGGTGTCGCCGTCGTGGCGTCCGCCCCGTCCCTCGGTGAGCAGCACCATCAGGTCGACGAAGGCCAGCCCGAAGCCCCGGACCAGGACGGGCTCGCCGGCCCGCAGCGCGGACAGGTCGCTGTCGGCGGTGAAGTCGGGCGGCAGGTGGACCAGCCCGTGGGTGCGGGCGTAGGCGGCCAGTTCGGCCTGCGCGGGGTCGAGTTCGGCGTCGAGGTGGCCGAGGGCGAGCACGACGAGGTCGGCGGTCAGCGGGTCCGCGGCGCCCTCCAGCCAGACCTGCTGGCGTCCGTCGCGCGGACCGCTCACCCGCAGCGCCCGCCGGGGGTGGTGGTGGACGGTGACGTCCGGCGGCAGGGCTTCGACGGCCCGGTCGTACACCCAGCGCAGATAGCGGCCCTGGAGCTGCCGGTCGGCGAAGGTGCGGCCGTCCACGCCCGCCCATTCGTGCAGGGTGGGACCCTCGCGCACCGGGCCCGCCATGGTCACCGACTCGTCGGTGAACATGGTGACGTCCTCGGCGTGGGAGTTCATCCACAGCAGCGGCGACTGCCGCTCGCGCCAGATGCGTCCGGCGCCCGGCGGGTGGGGGTCGACCAGGTGGATGTCGAGTCCCTGGCCGCCGTACAGCTCGGCCGCGTTGGCGCCGAGGCGCTCCAGCAGACCGGTACCGCGCGGTCCGGCGCCCACGATCACCAGCTGGAATCTGGTCGCGCTCATCGCGCCCGCCCCGTTCCGCGCGCGTAGTGCTTCTCGACGTAGTGCTGGGCGACGCCGAGCACCGTGGTGACGACGGTGTACCAGAGGGTGGCCACCATCAGCAGCGGGATCACCTGGTAGGTGCGGTGGTAGATCAACTGGGCGGAGAACAGCAGGTCGTTGACGGCGATGACGCTGACGATCGAGGTCCCCTTGAGGGTGCCGATCAGCATGTTCCCGGCGGGCGGCACGATGGTGCGCATCGCCTGCGGCAGCAGGACGAGCCGGCCGCGCTGCCAGCGGCTCAGCCCGAGCGCCTGGGCGGCCTCGGTCTGCCCCCGGTCGACGGAGAGGATGCCGCCCCGGACGACCTCGGCGGCGTACGCGGCCTCGTGGAGGGTGAGTCCGACGACCGCGACGGCGACGGGGCTGAGCAGGTCCACCGTCCGCACCCCGAAGACCTGCGGGTACAGGGCGCCGATGTTGAACCACAGCAGCAGCTGCACCAGGATCGGGATCGAGCGGAACAGCCAGACGTAGCCCCAGCTGACGGCGCGCAGCACGGGGTTGGCGGAGAGCCGGCAGGCGGCGAGCACCGTGCCCAGCGCGAAGCCCAGGACCATGACGACCGCGGTGAGCCACAGCGTGAGCCACAGTCCGCGCAGGACGGAGTCCGAGGTGAAGTAGTCGGCGACGACGCCCCATTGGAACGCCTTGTTGCGCACCACGGAGGTGACGGCGAGAGCGAGCAGGACGAGGACGACGACGGCCGCGGCCCACTGGCCGTACCGGCGCTGCGGAACGATGCGCGGGGTGGCCGCGCGCTCCGGGACGCCCGGTGCGGAAGAGGCCTGGGTGAGGGTGTCGGAGGACATGGAAGGCTCCGTGGTGGGGTCCCCCGGCCGGGCGGAGCCGGACCGTGGGGACGGTCGAACACGGGTGGGTGCCTTCACACGGGCGCGCCGTGCGGCGCGGTACGGCCGAGCCCCTCAGCAGGGCCGTCCACCGACTCTACGGCGCCATTTCCCCGTGCTGTCAAGGCTGTCCAGGATGTGAGCCGCACATCTCACGTCGGTTGACGCGGACTCGTATGCCTGTTCCACTTGGCCCATGCATCCACAGCAGTGCCTGGTCACGCGCTCCCACATCGACTTCGGTCGCGTGTGGTCGTCCTCCTGTTGAGCTGACCCACTGCGCGCCCCGGTCCCGCACCGGGCGGAGCGCCTCCGCGCCCTTTCCGTTCCCCCGCCGGGTTCCCGCCCGATCGCCGTCCGGTCCTCGCCGGTCGTCGTGACGGTCGTCCCGCGGCCGGTGTTCGATCGGCGCCCCACCCGCACCTGACCGGCGTCCGGTCCGCACCTGACGGCCCGTCGGTCCGCTCCCGCACCCCGCTCCTCCCGCCTTCCCGGTCCCCCTCTGCCCCACCGGCCGGCCAGGCGGTTCCAGGCGTCTCCCGGTTCTCCGGTGCTCCTCCGCCTTCACACGCGCACCCCTCCCCTCCCTCCCCTCGCGTTCCCCCACCCCGTCCGCCTCAGGAGACCGCACAGATGCGCACGCCCCCGCGTACCCGCGACCGACTCTTCGCGCCCTTCGTCCTGATCACCTCGGCGACCCTGCTCCTCACGGCGTGCGGCACGGGCCCGGACGACTCCGTCCGCGCCGCGGGTGCCGGCGGCGCCACGGCCGGCGCGGTCCCCACCACGGACGTCGTCTCCGCGATCCACAAGGACAGCGCGGCCGCCGCGCTGCTGCCCCGGGGCGTGACCCGCCTCACCGTCGCCATCAGCGTCGGCGGCACCCCGCCCGGCACCACCTACCTCGACGACGGCAAGACCCTCACCGGCCAGGACGTGGACTTCGCGCACGCCGTCGCCAAGGTCCTCGGCATCACCCTCAAGACCGAGCAGGCCGGCTTCGAGGCGATCCTGCCCGCCCTCGACAGCGGCAAGTACGACTTCGGCGCGAGCAACTTCGGCGTCACCGACGAGCGCCGCAGGACCATCGACTTCGTCACCTACATCAACGACGGCCAGGGCTTCGCCGGCCGCGAGGACACCAAGCTGTCCAAGGTGACCGACCTGCGCCGGCTGTGCGGCCTGAACATCGCCACCGGCGCCGGGACCACCTTCGAGGCCACCCTGGAGGAGAACGCGCACCTGTGCGCTCAGGCGGGCAAGAAGCCCTACCGGGTGCAGACCTACGCCGAGCAGAGCGCCATCTGGTCCTCGGTCCAGCAGGGCCGCAGCGACGTCGTGATGTCCACCATCAACGGCCTGCGCTACGCGGTCGCCCACCAGCCGGGCCTGAAGTTCCTCGGCGAGTACCACCGCCTGGACGTCGGCTTCGCCTTCAAGAAGGGCACCGGGCTGGCTCCCGCCTTCCGGGCCGCGGTGAACAAGCTGATCGCGGACGGCACCTACCGCAGGATCCTCACGAAGTGGGGCACCACCGGCTCGGCCATCGACGAGTCCCGGATCTCCCCGCCGGAACGCAAGGACTAGCGCCCCCGCCGCTCCGCCTCCACCCTCCCGCCCCGGCTCGCCGTCGCATCCCGCGCCCACCGCGCGGGATGCGGCGGCGGTCGCGCGTCCGGGCCGTCCGCCGGACCGGCCGCCGGACCGGCCGCCAGGACATCCCCCAGGTCATCAACCGGGCGCGCGGGCGGGGTTGAGCCGCGCTGTCGTATCGGCCGACTGTCGGCTCGTAGCAGCCCGGGCGTTCACCCGTACGCACCGTGCATCACCCGTACGCCGCCGACAATCATATTTCACTCACAGTCAGCAGCCGTATGAGTTGCGACCCTTGGGGCACAAGGACTCTCGACGGATCTGCTGTGCACCAGTACCGTCACAAACCCCCCGCACGGCGTCTATCCACTTGGCACGCCGTCCGCATCATGGATGACCATAGGGATGCGGAAAGCATGAAGGACCGCTGTGAGAGGAGGCGTCCATGGGATCGGTACGCAAGGCGAGTGCGTGGCTCGGCCTCGTCGACGACAACGATGACGAGCGCTACTACGACGACGAGTACACCGAGGGCACCGAGTCCGGGGACGCCTGGGTCACGGACCCGCGGGTGAAGGTGGCCACGGAACCGGCCGACGAGAAGGACCGCCGGATCGGCACGGTCACCCCGGACAGCTTCCGGGACGCCCGCGCCATCGGCGAGCTGTTCCGGGACGGCGTGCCGGTGATCATGAACCTCACGGCGATGGAGCCCGCCGACGCCAAGCGCGTCGTGGACTTCGCCGCGGGGCTCATCTTCGGCCTGCGCGGCTCGATCGACCGGGTGTCCAACCGTGTGTTCCTGCTCACCCCCGCCGACACGGAGATCATCAGCGGCGAGGCGTCCGGGCACCGCACGGACGGCTTCTTCAACCAGAGCTGAGGCAGGGCCGCTCACCGGCCCTGCCCGCTCGCCGGGTCCACCCGTTCGCCGGGTCTACCGGAAGGCGTCGAGCCCGGTGAGCGCCTTGCCCAGCACGAGCTGGTGCATCTCGACGGTGCCCTCGTAGGTGAGCACCGACTCCAGGTTCGTCGCGTGCCGCATCACCGGGTACTCCAGGGAGATCCCGTTGGCACCGAGGACCGTCCGCGCCGTGCGGCAGATCTCGATGGCCTCCCGCACGTTGTTGAGCTTGCCGAAGCTGACCTGCTCGGGACGCAGGCGGCCGGCGTCCATCCGCCGCCCCAGATGATGGGCGAGCAGGATCCCCTTGTGCAGTTCCACCGCCATGTCGGCGAGTTTGGCCTGGGTGAGCTGGAAGCCGCCGATGGGCCGCCCGAACTGCTCCCGCGTCCTCGCGTACTCCACGGCGGCCTCGAACGACGAGCGGGCCGCGCCCATGGCACCCCACACGATCCCGTACCGGGCGTGCGAGAGACAGCTGAGCGGCCCCCGCAGGCCGGTGACCTCCGGCAGCACCGCGTCGGCCGGCAGCCGGACGTCGTCGAGGACGAGTTCGCTGGTCACGGAGGCGCGCAGCGACCACTTGTGCCTGATCTCGGGCGCCGAGAACCCCGGGCTGCCGGCGGGCACGACGAAGCCCCGGATGCCGTCGCCGGTCTGCGCCCACACGACGGCGACCCCGGCGACGGAGCCGTTGGTGATCCACATCTTGCGGCCGTTCAGCACCCAGTCGGAGCCGTCGCGCCGGGCGTGGGTCCGCATCGAGGCCGGGTCGGAGCCGTGGTCGGGCTCGGTCAGCCCGAAGCACCCGATCACCTCGCCGGCCGCCATCCCGGGCAGCCACTGCCGGCGCTGCTCCTCGCTGCCGAAGCGGTGAATGGCGTACATGGCGAGGGAGCCCTGCACCGAGACCAGGGAGCGGATGCCGGAGTCGGCGGCCTCCAGCTCCAGGCAGGCCAGGCCGTACTGCACGGCGCTCGCCCCGGCGCACCCGTAGCCGGTGAGCGGCATGCCGAGCGCGCCGAGGGAGCCGAGTTCCCTCGCCAGCTCCCTGATCACGGGCAGCTCGCCCTTCTCGTACCACTCGGCGACGTACGGCAGCACCCGGTCGGCGGCCCAGGCGCGCACGGTGTCCCGGACGGCCAGGTCCTCCGGCTCGAGCAGGTCGTCGATGCCGAGCGGGTCGGCGGGGTCGAACGGGGGAAGCTTCGGTGACGCGGACTTCGGCACAGACACCCTCCGGCAACTGAAAACTAGCACTGCTAATCGCGACGCTACGGCCGACCGCGGCGCACGTCCAGCCCGTCAGGCATCCGGGTCGGGTCCGGTCCGGCGTCCGGGTCAGGACCGGTCAGGCGTCCGGGTCAGGCGTCCGGTCAGGCGGTGACGTGGGACCGCTGCGGTTCCCGGGGGGCCGGGACCTCCGCCGCCGCGGCCTCGCACTGCATCACCCGCGGCAGCCGCAGCGCCAGCACCGCGCCGAGCAGCAGCAGCCCGGCGCTGACCAGCAGGGTGACGTGCAGCCCGTGCACGAACGCGGCCCGCGCGGCGTCGCGCAGCGCGCTTCCGGCGCCGCCGCCGAGCCGGCCGGCGACCTCGTAGGCCTCCCCCAGCGAATGCCCGGCCGCCGCCGAGGCCGGCGCCGGCACGCCCGGCACCCCGGCCAGCCGGGGCGCGTACGCCGCGTTCATCACGCTGCCGAGCAGCGCGATCCCGATGCCGGCGCCCAGCTGGTAGGAGGTCTCGCCGATCGCGGCGGCCCCGCCGGCCTGCTCGGCCGGCGCCTCGCTCAGCATCGACTCGTAGGCGCCGAACAGCGTGGTCTCCAGGCCGAAGCCGAGCAGCAGGAAGCCCACGAGCAGCAGGGCGGCGTCGTCCGTGCCGCCCATCGCCGTCAGCGTCAGCACCGCGGCGGCCGTCAGGCAGAACCCGGCGCACACCATCCGGCGCGGCCCGAAGCGGCGCAGCAGGCGGGCGCCCGCCAGCCCCGCCGCCATGGCCGCGACCGTCAGCGGCAGCAGCCGCAGGCCGGTCTGGAGCGGCGAGAGTCCCAGCACCAGCTGGAGGTACTGCGCCGCGATCAGCTCGAGACCGACCAGCGCGAGCATCGCCAGCACGATGCAGCCCACCGCCGTGCTGAACGCCGGCCGGGCGAACATCCGCAGGTCGACCAGTGGGTACCGGCGCCGCCGCTGGCGCCGTACGAAGAGCAGCAGCAGCGCCGCGCCGGCCAGCAGCGGGACCACGGTGAGCGGGCTGCCCGGCGGTTCGCCGCCGCCGAGCCGCTTCACACCGAGGACGGCACCGAACAGACCGGCCGCCGCCATCAGGGCGCCGGCCACGTCCCACGGGCCGTCCCGGTCCCCGTGGGACTCGGGCAGCAGGAACCGGCCCACCGGCAGGCTGACCAGCATCAGCGGGATGTTGACCAGGAAGACCGAGCCCCACCAGAAGTGCTCCAGCAGGAACCCGCCGAGCAGCGGGCCGACCGCGGCGCCGACGGCGGCCACCGCGCTCCAGATGCCGATCGCCAACGCCCGTTCGCGCCGGTCGGGGAAGACCTGCCGGAGGATCGACAGGGTGGCCGGCATGATCATCGCGCCGCCGGCGCCGAGCAGCGCGCGGGCGAGGATCAGCGTCCCGGTGCTCGGCGCGAAGGCGGCGACGGCGGAGGCGACGCCGAAGAGGGCGTAGCCGAGCAGCAGGACCCGGCGGCGGCCCACCCGGTCGCCGAGGGTGCCGAAGAGAATCAGCAGCGAGGCGCAGACCAGCGGGTAGACGTCCACGATCCACAGCAGGCCCATCGCGTCGGGCCTGAGGTCCTCGGTGACGGCCGGCACCGCGACGTGCAGCACGGTGGCGTCGAGGGCGACCAGCAGCAGGCTGACGCAGAGGACGACGAGGACGACCCAGCGGTCGGCACCGGCCCCGGGCTCCCGACGGCGCGGCCCCGCGGCGGCCGTGGTCGTCCTGGACATGTGTGTACCTCCCGGTTGGACCCTCGCGGGCGGCAGCCCGGCGCGGCGGGGACTCCCCGGCCGTACGGCCGGGGAGGAGCGGTGTCCCCGGCACGCGCCTGCCACGCGAGTGACTCGTCAGCGTACGCGAGTTCGCTCCGCGTCCACGTGGCGGACCTCTCACCCGCCTCGTCCGGCCCGTGTGGTGTGCGCCACGCGTTCCGCTCCCGGCCGCGCCCCGGCGTGCCGGGCGGTTTCGGGCCCGGTCGATAATCGGCCCGTGACCGATCTTCAGACGCGCCCGGCCCCGCCGCACGCCCCCCTGGTGCGGCGGGCAGTCCCGGCCGTCCTGGGCTACGCGGCCGTCCGCGCCCTGGGCCTGGCGGTGCTGGCCGGGTGGAGCGCGGCGCGCGGCGCGAGCGCGCACACGCTGCTGACGGCGCGCTGGGACTCGCTCTGGTACGCGCGGGTGGCCGGCGCCGGGTACGGCTACGAGGTGCGGCTGCCCGACGGTGACGTCCACTCCGACCTGGCCTTCTTCCCGCTGCTGCCCTGGCTTGAGCGGCTGCTGCACGCGCTGACGCCGCTGTCGTACGCGGACGCCGGTCTGGTGGTCAGCCTGCTCGCCTCGCTCGCCGCGGCCTGCGGGATCTTCGCGGTGGCCGAGCTGGTGCACGGGCGCCGGGCGGGGGTGTGCGCGGTGCTGCTGTGGGCGGCGCTGCCGGTCGGGATCGTGCAGTCGATGGCGTACAGCGAGTCGCTGTTCACGGCCCTGGCCGCCTGGTCGCTGTACGCCGTGCTGCGCGGCCGCTGGGTGACGGCGGGCGCGCTGGCGGCGCTGGCCGGTCTGACCCGGCCGGTCGGGCTCGCGGTGGTCGCCGCGGTGTGGACGGCGGCCTGTGCCTCGTTCGTGCGGGATCGGAGCACGGCCCGCGCGGACGGCGCGTACGGCGGCGGACGCGCCCCCGGCCCGGCGGGCGCCGCCCCGGACCGGCGCGTTCGCGCATCGCCAGGCGCACTCGACGCCGCGCACGCCCTGCCGCTCACCACCGGCGCCCCCGGGGTCCGCCGCGCCCTGGGCATGCTCCTCGCCCCCCTCGGCGCCGCCGCCTACGTCCTGTGGGTCGGCCACCGGACCGGCGGCGGGCCGCTCGGGTACCTCGACGTGCAGGCGGGATGGCGCAACGGCTTCGACGGCGGCCACGCCTTCGCCCTCTTCGTGGCCCACCTGTTCGGCTCGCTTCCGTCGGCGTTCGCCGGGGCGGGCCTGGTCGCCGGGATCGGTCTGCTGATCGCGCTGTACCTGACCGGCGTACGGCAGCGCCAGCCGCTCGCGCTGCTGGTGTACACGGGTGTCGTGCTCGCCCTGGCGCTGTGCGCGTCGAGCTACTTCGGCTCCAAGCCCCGCCTGCTGATGCCCGCCTTCCCGGTCCTGCTGCCGCTCGCCGTGGCCCTGGCCCGGCTGCGTACCTCCCGCTGCGCGGCCCTCGTCGCCGGCCTGGCCGTGGCGTCGGCGCTCTACGGCGCCTTCTGGCTGAACGGCTCGGGTCCCCCCTGACCCGCTCCCCCGCCCCGCCCCCGGCGGCCGGTGAGCGCGCGGGTAATTCCGCCCGAGGATTCGGTGAACGAATTCATAAGCGAGATAAAACCGGCACCGGCATGATCAAAGGAATTGCAGGACGGGCCGGCCCCCGATTGCCGAATCCTCGGAATTCAGGGCACGCCTGAGAGGTTTCCCACATCACATCGTCATCACAACCCCACTGTTTCGCCCGGGAACAGAGCGCACCGGCTGTACCGTCGATTGGGTGCGTACCGAACGAAACCTCACCCGTCGTCTGGACCGGGTGTTCGCCAGACTGGACCGTGAGCCGGAACGACCGGCCCACATCGATATGCCCAGGATGAGCCGCCACAGGGTCGTGCTGTTCTCCGCGACCCTGGCTTTCTATCTGGCGATCGTGTGGGCCGTGGTCACCACGTCCTGGCTGGTCCGGCTCGACTGGCAGGTCATGTTCTTCCGGCCGTACCAGCAGTGGCCGCAGATCCAGGCCTTCCTCGACTACTACGTGGTGCTCGGCCAGCGCGGCCCCACCGCCGTGATGGTCTCGGCGTGGCTCGGCTGGCGCTCCTGGCGGCAGCACACCGTGCGCCCGCTGCTCACCCTGGCCGCGTCCCTGCTGCTGCTGAACATCACCGTCGGCGCCGCCAAGCTCGGCATGGGACGGCTCGGACCGCACTACGCGACCGTGATCGGGTCCAACGAGATGGGTCTGGGCGGGGACATATTTCCCAGCGGCCACACCGCCAACGCGGTCGTGACCTGGGGAATCCTCGCATATCTGGCCTCCACCCCGCGAGCCCGGCGCTGGCTTTCGGCGCTGTCGGCCGTCACCTCGCTCGGCGTCGGCCTCACCACCGTCTACCTCGGTACGCACTGGCTGAGCGACGTGCTGCTGGGCTGGGCCGCGGGCCTGCTGATCATGCTCGCGCTGCCCTGGTGCGAGCCGCTGATCGCCCGGGCCGAGACCGGCCTGTTCGACCTTCGCGACCGCTGGCGCGCGCGCCGGCGCCGCCCGGCCCCCACGTCCGCCGTGCCGGTCACCCCGGTGGTGCTCAAGCCCCGCCCGGCCCGCACCGACCCGAACCCGGCCCGCGAGCCGGTCGCCTCGGTGCCCCCGGCGCGCACCCCCCGGTCCCCGGCCCACCTGGCCCCGGGACCGCACACCACCCGCTCGGAGCGCACCCCGCTCACCCCGGTGGGCAGCCGCCGCCCGCCGCACGCCGACCGCCTCCCGCGCAATTCGGCTCCCGCCGCCCGGCCGCTGGGCTGAGCGGCCACCGCGCGGCGCGGGAACGGTACGCACACACCACTCCCGCGCCGCGCGGACCGGCGCTCAGCCCTTCCAGGCGCGGGCCACCCGGCCGTCGCGGACCTCGAAGTTCAGCCGCCCCGCGCGGTACTCCATGGTGATGATCGCGCCCGGCGGCAGCGACCGTACGGTCGCCCACCCCCGCTCCCGGGCGAGCCGCTCGGCGCCGGCCGCGTCGAGGCCGACGTACCCGTCGGGGCTGTCCTGGGGCTCCGCGTGCGGAGTGGGTATCGGTGCCATGCGGCCACGCTAGGCCGCATCCGCCGGGGACGGAAGCCGGGCACGCGACCGAAGGCTCCCAGCTCTCCCGCGTCACACTTCTGTCACAGGATCACGCCCCGCCTTCCGGCGAACTCCGTCACCCGGACGAGCGGTTCCGTACGCCTTCCCGGCCTATTCGAACGCAATTCCCGCGTGTCACCGCGACACTTCCCGAAAGCGGCCGGATTGTGTCGGCAGACGCGTTCCCGAGGGGGTCAGCGGACGCGATTCGCGGCCGAATCCCGATGCTGTCCCAGCGGCTGACAGAGCATGAGAATTTCACCGCTTCGGCACAGAACCCCCGTATGCCCCCTGTCACCGCGCGTACACCCGCGCGCATCATGGCGGCGGTCCGCGGGTACGCGTGCCGCGGACCGCCGCGGGCCCGGGCGCGAGAGGTGGAGGGCGAGCGATGGGAACCGAGACCGCACGCGCGGCGGTGCCGGCGGCGGGCCGCCGCCGGCGCGGACGCGTGGTCGTCGACTGGCTCTCCACCACCGACCACAAGACGATCGGCCACCTGTACCTGATCACCGCGTTCGGGTTCTTCCTGGCCGGCGGAGTGATGGCGCTGCTGATGCGCGCCGAACTCGCCCGGCCGGGCCTGCAGATCGTCTCCAACGAGCAGTTCGACCAGCTGTTCACCCTGCACGGCACGATCATGCTGCTGCTGTTCGCGACGCCGAGCTTCGCGGGCTTCGCCAACGAGCTGATGCCGTTGCAGATCGGTGCCCCGGACGTCGCCTTCCCGCGCCTGAACATGCTGTCGTACTGGCTGTTCCTGTTCGGCGGCCTGATCGTGCTCGGCTCGCTGCTGGCGCCGGAGGGGCCGGCCGCGTTCGGCTGGTTCGCCTACGCGCCGCTCAACAGCACCGCCTACTCCCCCGGCCTCGGCCCGGACCTGTGGATCATGGGGCTGGCGCTGGCCGGCTTCGGCACGATCCTGGGCGCGGTCAACTTCATCACCACCATCATCGGGATGCGCGCGCCCGGGATGACGATGTTCCGGATGCCGATCTTCACGTGGAACACGCTGTTCACGTCGATCCTGATCCTGCTGGCGTTCCCCGTGCTGGCCGCCGCGCTGCTGGTGCTGGAGGCCGACCGGCGCTTCGGCGCGCGGGTCTTCGACGCGGCCAACGGCGGGCCGCTGCTGTGGCAGCACCTGTTCTGGTTCTTCGGGCACCCCGAGGTCTACATCATCGCGCTGCCGTTCTTCGGGATCGTCACGGAGATCATCCCGGTCTTCAGCCGCAAGCCGATCTTCGGCTACCTGACCCTGGTCGGCGCCACGATGGCGATCACCGGGCTGTCGGTGGTGGTGTGGGCGCACCACATGTTCGCCACCGGCGCGGTGCTGCTGCCGTACTTCTCCCTGATGTCGTTCCTGATCGCGGTGCCGACCGGGGTGAAGTTCTTCAACTGGACCGGGACGATGCTGAAGGGTTCGCTGTCCTTCGAGACGCCGATGCTGTGGTCGGCCGGGTTCCTGGTGACCTTCCTCTTCGGCGGGCTGACCGGGGTGATCCTGGCGTCGCCGCCGCTGGACTTCCACGTCACGGACTCGTACTTCGTGGTCGCGCACTTCCACTACGTCGTCTTCGGCACCGTGGTCTTCGCGGTGTTCGGCGGCTTCTCCTTCTGGTGGCCCAAGTTCACCGGGAAGATGCTCGACGAACGGCTCGGCAAGATCCACTTCTGGACGCTGTTCACCGGCTTCCACACCACCTTCCTGGTGCAGCACTGGCTGGGCGCGGAGGGGATGCCCCGCCGGTACGCCGACTACCTCGCCGCCGACGGCTTCACCGCGCTCAACACCGTCTCCACGATCGGCGCCTTCCTGCTCGGCCTGTCGACACTGCCGTTCCTGTACAACGTCTGGAAGACCGCGCGGTACGGGGTGAAGGTGGAGACGGACGACCCCTGGGGCTGGGGCCGCTCGCTGGAGTGGGCGACCTCCTGCCCGCCGCCCCGGCACAACTTCGTCACCCTGCCCCGGATCCGCTCGGAGGCGCCGGCGTTCGACCTGCACCACCCGGAGTACGCGCAGGACATTCCGCAGCCCGAGCCGGCGCGGCACCAGGCCGGCCCCGCAGACTCCTGACCGACTCTTTTCAGCCACCCGTTTCATTCGCCGATTTCCTGATTTGTCGACCCCTCTGTCAAGGGCTGCGTGAGCCCCTTCACCGGTCGAAGTGTCGTGCCGCCGACCGGAGTTGACGCCGCGCGCCGGATCGCGGATCGGTTGCGGCACCGTGCGGCGGAAGGTTCGATTCGGTTCCCCGTGATGCGTTACTCCCGCCACGGATCGCCCGTTGTCTCCTTCATGAGTCCCCAACCCCCGGGACTCATGGACCGGGAGCCACCCGGCCGACCCAGCACCGCGATCCCGAGGGAGCCACCCGTGCCGCGCATGCTCGACGTCAGCGACGCCGTACGCGCCGAGATCGGCGACGAAGAAGCCGACCGGCTGCTCGCCGGAGAGAACGCCCCGGGCAGTTACGACTGCACCTCCTGCCGCACCCCGGGCGACTCCGAGCAGGAGCGCACCAGCACCGTCCTGTTCATCGGGGACGAGACCGCCGTCCTCGCCTTCGCCCACGCCGGCTGCCTGCCCTCGCAGGTCGTCCAGGTCACCGAGGAGCAGCTCCAGGGCGCGGTGCGCTCGATCAACGGCGATGCCCACGCCTCCGGCGGGCGGCCCGACCAGGCCGCGCCCGAGCAGGCCGTCCTCGGGGTGACCAGCGGGCTCGTGCTGCTCGCCGGGGAGCTGCACCCGGCGCTCGTCGTGGAGCCGACCGCGCCGATCGTGCGTCCCGGTTCCACCGGCGTCGGTGACGACTTCCTCCCGCTGCTGGTCGAGCAGGGCTTCCTGCCGCTGACCCAGCTGTCCGCGGTGCCGCCGGTGCTGCACGGCTGGTCGGTGCTGCTGGCGGCGGGCCAGCTGCACGCGGTGCTGCAGCCGAGCGGCAACGGCGGGCAGCCGGTCGCCTGGTGGCAGGCGCACCAGCCGCTCCAGGTCACCGACGGCTGGCGGGCCGCCGCCAACAAGCACCAGCAGGTGCTGATGTTCGCGGCGCCGGTGGGGTCCATCGGCCGGCAGCCCCGGGAGGACCTGCTGCGGGACGCGCTGGACAAGGCGGCGGTCAACGGCAAGCTGGTCGCCGCGGCGCTGCCGCTCGCCGGCACCTGAGGGGGCGGTGGGCGGGGCGGGCGCCCGGCGGGCCGTCGCACGCCCCGGCGGCCGGCCGGACCCGCATCCCTTTACGGACCCGGTCGTTTGGACATACGTGCACGCATACGATCTTCCTCCCCGCCGGCCGTCCTTCTCCACCATCCCGTCCGCCCGGTCCGGGCACGACACGCCGGGCGGCCCGTCGGCCACGCCGATCTACGACGCGCTGTACGCGGAGTGGGTGAGGTCCTTCCGTACGCTGCCGGGCGACCGCAGCGGGGAGGAGGAGCTGGGGTTCACCGCCTTCGGCACCGCCCCGTACAGCACCGGCACGCACGGCGGGGGCTACGGCGGCAGCGGATCGCACGGCACGTCGTCGTACGGCACCTCGTACAGCGCCTACAGCGCCGGCGCGCACACCGCCCGGCACGGTACCGGGCAGCAGCAGTCGCAGTGGCAGCGGGTCGGCACGCTCGGGCGGCAGCAGGACACCGGCATGCGCCACGTCCCGGCCGCCCTGCCACCGGCCCCTCGCCGGGGTCAGTGACGAACACGCCGAAGGGCGGCCCGGGTTGGCGGGCCGCCCTTCGGCGTGTGGGCCGGCGGGTACCGGCGTGGTGACTACTTCCGCTTGGCGCCGCGCTTCTCGCGCACCCGCACCGAGATGTGGATCGGCGTCCCCTCGAAGCCGAACTCCTCGCGCAGCCGGCGCTCGATGAAGCGCCGGTAGCCCGCCTCGATGAAGCCGGAGGCGAAGAGCACGAACCGCGGGGGCTTGGTGCCGGCCTGCGTGCCGAACAGGATGCGCGGCTGCTTGCCGCCCCGCACGGGGTGCGGGTGGGCCGCGACCAGCTCACCGAGGAACGCGTTGAGCCGGCCGGTCGGCACCCGGGTCTCCCAGCCCGCCAGCGCCGTCTCGATCGCCGGGACCAGCTTCTCCATGTGCCGGCCGGTGCGCGCCGAGACGTTGACCCGGGGCGCCCAGGCAACCTGGCCCAGCTCGGTCTCGATCTCCCGCTCCAGGTAGTAGCGGCGCTCCTCGTCGAGGGTGTCCCACTTGTTGATGGCGAGGACGATCGCACGGCCCGCCTCGACGGCCATCGTGACGATGCGCTGGTCCTGGACGGAGATGTTCTCGGACCCGTCGATCAGGATGACGGCGACCTCGGCCTTCTCCACCGCGGCGGCGGTGCGCAGGGAGGCGTAGTAGTCGGCGCCCTGCTGGAGGTGGACCCGCTTGCGGATGCCGGCGGTGTCGACGAACTTCCAGGTGATGCCGCCCAGCTCGATCAGCTCGTCGACCGGGTCACGGGTGGTGCCCGCCAGCTCGTTGACGACGACGCGCTCCTCACCGGCCACCTTGTTCAGCAGCGAGGACTTGCCGACGTTCGGGCGGCCGATCAGCGCGATGCGCCGCGGGCCGCCGACAGCGGTGCCGAAGGTCTGCGCGGGCGCCTCGGGCAGCGCCTCCAGCACGGCGTCCAGCATGTCGCCGGTGCCGCGGCCGTGCAGCGCGGAGACGGGGTGCGGCTCGCCGAGGCCGAGGCTCCACAGGTACGAGGCGTCGGCCTCGCCGCTCGGGCCGTCGACCTTGTTGGCGCACAGCACGACGGGCTTGCCGGCCTTGCGCAGCAGCCGTACGACGGCCTCGTCGGTGTCGGTGGCGCCGACCTTGGCGTCGACCACGAAGACGACCGCGTCGGCCGCCTCGATGGCGTACTCGGCCTGGGCGGCCACGGAGGCGTCGATGCCGAGGACGTCCTGCTCCCAGCCGCCGGTGTCGACGACCTTGAAGCGGCGGCCCGCCCACTCGGCCTCGTAGGTGACGCGGTCGCGGGTGACGCCGGGCTTGTCCTCGACGACCGCCTCACGACGGCCGATGATCCGGTTCACCAGGGTCGACTTGCCGACATTGGGGCGGCCGACGACGGCGAGCACGGGCAGCGGGCCGTGGCCCGCCGCCTCGATGGCGCCCTCGACGTCCTCGGCGTCGAAGCCCTCTACCGCGGCCAGCTCCATGAACTCCGCGTACTCGGCGTCGCCGAGCGCCCCGTGCTCGTACTCGTGCTCGGCCGAGCCGCCGGGCTGGATGTCGTCGGTCATGAAGTGCGTACCTCGTCGTTCATCGTGGTGATCGGTGGACGGGCCCAGGCGGGCTGATCCACTACTCAAGTGTCGCCTAGCGCCCGGTCAGGCGCCTGGCGTTTTCCAGGTGGCTGATGAGCTGCTTGCGGATGCGCTCGGTCGCCTCGTCCAGCGCCCGGCGCGTACGCCGCCCGCTGCCGTCGCCCGCGTCGAAGGGGTCGCCGAAGACGACGTCGACGCGGGAGCGCAGCGGGGGCAGCCCCTTTATCAACCGGCCGGGCCGCTCGGAGCTTCCCAGGACGGCGACGGGCACCACCGGCGCCCCGCTGCGGACGGCGAAGTAGGCGAGGCCGGCGCGCAGGGAGGCGAAGTCGCCCTCGCCGCGGGTGCCCTCGGGGAAGATGCCCAGCACGCCCCCGGCCTCCAGCACGCCCAGGGCCCGGCCGATCGCGGTGCGGTCGGCGGAGGCGCGGTCCACCTTCAGCTGGCCGATGCCGGTCAGGAAGGGGCCGAGCGGGCCGGTGAACGCCTCCTTCTTGATCAGGAAGTGCGTCGGCCGGGGCGCCACGCCCATGACCATCGGGCCGTCGATGTTGTGGGCGTGGTTGACGGCGAAGATCACCGGGCCGGTGGCCGGCACCTTCCAGGCGCCGAGCACCCGCGGCCGCCACAGCCCGTACATCAGGCCGACGCCGATGCGCCGCCCCACCTCGGCGCCCTGTGCGGAGGGAAGCCCCGCCTCCCCGGAGGGACGTCTCACTTCCCCGCCCGCTTCTCCTCGACGAGCGTGACGACGCACTCGATGACCTGCGCGAGGGTCAGCTCGGTGGTGTCGACCTCGACCGCGTCGTCCGCCTTGGCGAGCGGCGAGGTCGCGCGGCTGGAGTCGGCCGCGTCCCGCTTGATCAGTGCCTCGCGGGTGGCGGCGACGTCGGCGCCGTTCAGCTCGCCGCTGCGGCGGGCGGCGCGGGCCTCGGCGGAGGCGGTCAGGAAGATCTTCAGGTCGGCGTCCGGCAGCACGGTCGTGCCGATGTCCCGGCCCTCGACGACGATGCCCCGCGCGGCCGAGGCGGCCAGCGAACGCTGAAGCTCGGTGATGCGGGTGCGCACCTCGGGCACCGCGCTGACCGCGCTGACCCGGGAGGTGACCTCCTGGGTGCGGATGGGGCCGGCCACGTCGGTGCCGTCGACCGTGATGGCCGGGGCCGCCGGGTCGGTGCCCGAGACGATCTCCGGCTTGCCGGCCACGGCCGCGATCGCCGTCGGGTCGTCCAGGTCTATGCCGTTGTTCACCATCCACCAGGTGATCGCCCGGTACTGGGCGCCGGTGTCCAGGTAGCTGAGACCGAGCTGCGCGGCCACGGCCTTCGAGGTGCTCGACTTGCCGGTGCCCGAGGGGCCGTCGATGGCGACAATCACGGGCTTGGCGACGCCGTTTTCCACGGGGGGACACCTTCCTGGTGCGGTGTGGTGGGGTGCGGGGGAGCGAGAGCGCCCCGCACAAGGTTACTGGCTCCCCGGCGGCCCGGTGACGGGCGGCCGCCCGGGGCGGCCGCCGCCGCGTCACTGGCGGATGGCCCAGCCCCGCTCGCGCAGCGCCTCCGTGAGGCCCGGTGCCGCCTTGGGCTCCACCATCAGCTGCACCAGACCGGCCTGCTGCCCGGTCGCGTGCTCGATCCGCACGTCCTCGACGTTGACCCCGGCCCGCCCGGCGTCGGCGAAGATCCGGGCCAGCTGGCCGGGCTGGTCGTCGATGAGCACGGCCACCGTCTCGTAGATCCGCGGCGCGGACCCGTGCTTGCCCGGTACCCGGACCTGCCCGGCGTTGCCGCGGCGCAGCATGCTCTCGATGCCCGCGCTGCCCTCGCGCCGCTTCTCCTCGTCGGAGGACTGCAGCGCCCGCAGGGCCCGCACGGTCTCGTCGAGGTCGGCGGAGACGTCCGCGAGGAGGTCGGCGACCGGGCCGGGGTTGGCGGAGAGGATGTCGATCCACATCCGGGGGTCGGAGGCGGCGATCCGGGTCACGTCCCGGATGCCCTGCCCGCACAGCCGTACGGCCGCCTCCTCGGCGTGCTCCAGGCGGGCGGCGACCATGCTGGAGACCAGGTGCGGCATGTGGGACACGAGGGCGACGGCGCGGTCGTGGGCGTCGGCGTCCATGACGACCGGCACGGCCCGGCAGTGCGAGACCAGTTCCAGGGCGAGGTTGAGCACCTCGGTGTCGGTGTCCCGGGTGGGGGTGAGCACCCAGGGGCGGCCCTCGAACAGGTCGGCGGTGGCGGCCAGCGGGCCGGACTTCTCCCGGCCGGACATGGGGTGCGTGCCGATGTACGACGACAGGTCGAGGCCGCGTGCCTGGAGTTCGCGGCGCGGTCCGCCCTTGACGCTGGCCACGTCGAGGTAGCCGCGCGCCGCGCCGCGGGCCATGGCGTCGGCGAGCACGCCCGCCACATGGGCGGGCGGGGCGGCGACCAGGGCCAGGTCGACCGGGCCCGCCGGGGCCTCGTCGGTGCCGGCGCCCAGCGCGGCGGCCGTGCGGGCCTGCTCGGGGTCGTGGTCGGTGAGGTGCACGACGACGCCGCGCCGGGTCAGCGCGAGGGCGGCGGAGGTGCCGATCAGACCGGTGCCGATGACGAGCGCGGTCCTCACTGGGCGATGTCCTTGCGCAGGGCGGCCGCGGCACCGAGGTAGACGTGGGCGATCTCGGCGCGCGGCCGGTCGGACTCGATGTGCGCGAGGACGCGTACGACCCGGGGCATGGCGCCTTGGATGTCCAGCTCCTGGGCGCAGATCAGCGGGACGTCGACGATGCCGAGCTTGCGGGCGGCGGCCGCCGGGAAGTCGCTGTGCAGGTCGGGGGTGGCGGTGAACCAGATGCTGATCAGGTCGTCGGCGGTCAGCTCGTTCCGCTCCAGGACGGCCGTGAGCAGGGCGCCCACCTGCTCGTCCATGTGCCCGGCCTCGTCCCGCTCCAGCTGGACGGCTCCCCGGACCGCTCGTACCGCCACGGCGCTGCTCCTTGCGTATCGGCTCATCGGCTTTGGTCCGTCCAGCCTAGTCAGCCCCTGACGGGCGGGCGCGCCACGCCCGCCCGCTGAGACGCGGCGGCCGCCGGGTGCCAGGATGAGGGCAGTTCCGTTTCGCTCCTGTTTTGGATGTTTCGCAGCTTTCCTCTGCTTTCTCCCTGCTTTCTCTGCTTCTCTCTTGGTTCGGAGTGACGACATGACCGACCGCACCACTCGGCGCACGGTGCTCGCGACGGGCGCGGCCGCACTCGCCGTGGGATGCGCGGGATGCGGCAGCGGCACCGCGTCCAGCGGCGACAGCTCCGCCCTCGCCGTTCCGCCCGGCGACGCGTCGGACAGCGCCTCGCGCAGCCCGTCGGACAGCGCGTCGGCCTCGGCGGGCGCCGGCGGGCAGGCACTGGCGGACACCGGTGACATCCCCGAGGGGGGCGGCAAGGTCTTCCGGGAGCAGAGGATCGTCGTCACCCAGCCGCAGAAGGGCCGGTTCGAGGCCTTCTCCGCGGTCTGCACCCATCAGGGCTGCACGGTCGGCGAGGTCGCGGACGGCACCATCGACTGCCCCTGCCACGGCAGCAGGTTCCACATCGCCGACGGCTCGGTGGCCCACGGCCCGGCGACCGAGCCCCTGCCCCGGCGGCGGATCACGGTCGAGGGACATTCGGTCCGCCTGGGCTGACCGGCCCGCGTACGCTCCCGGCATGCAGCCCGAGGACCTGATACGCGACCACACGATCTACTCCTGCGTCATGGGCTCCAGGGCGTTCGGGCTCGCCACGGCGGACAGCGACACCGACCTGCGGGGCGTGTTCCAGGCCCCCACCGCCCTGTTCTGGGGTTTCGCCAAGCCCCCGGCGCACGTGGAGGGCCCGGCCCCGGAGCAGTTCGGCTGGGAGCTGGAGCGGTTCTGCGAGCTGGCGCTGCGCGGCAACCCCAACATCCTGGAGTGCCTGCACTCGCCCCTGGTCGAGTACGCCGACGACACCGGCCGCGAACTGCTGTCCCTGCGCGGCGCCTTCCTGTCCCGGCACATGTACGACACCTTCACCGGCTACGCCCTCGGCCAGTACCGGAAGCTCGGCGCCGACGTCCGGGTGCACGGCGCCCCGCGCTGGAAACACGCGATGCACCTGCTGCGCCTGCTGGTGAGCGCCCGGGACCTGCTGCGCACCGGCGAGCTGCGGATCGACGTCGGCGACCGCCGGGAGGAGCTGCTGGCGGTGAAGCGGGGCGAGGTGAGCTGGGCGGAGGTGGAGGCCCGCACGGCCCGGCTGGCGGACGAGACCGACGAGGCGCTGCGCGGCACCGCGCTGCCGCCGGAGCCGGACCGGGCGCGCGTGGCGGACTTCCTGTACCGCGCCCGGCGCGCCTCGGCCGCCGCCGCGCCCCGGTCCCGCCCCGAGACGCAAGAGGCCTAGGAGGTCCCGGCGGCCCGGCGCCGCCAGGAGCCCGGGAGCCCGGGAGCCCCTGCGGGCCGGCCTGCACGTCGCCCTCAGGCGTCCTGGGGTCCCGCCAGCCGGAGCCGCACCACGACGTCGTGCAGGGCGTCGTACGCGGTGGGCGCGTCGGGCAGCCGCGACGCCGCCTGGGCCTCGTCGAGCAGGGTGTGCAGCCGCTCCACGTCGGCCGCCACCCGCGCGAGGTCGACGTCGGCCGCCCCGTGCTCCTTCTCCGCCTTCGCCGCGATCAGCCCGGGCAGGTAGGCGGGCGCGTCCACCAGGTTCAGCAGGGTGGGCAGATGGGCCTGCACCTCGCCGCTGCGCATCAGGTGGATGCCGGTCAGCAGCACCCGGAACGTGTAGAGCAGCGGCTTGAGTTCGCCGGTCCTGTCGAACAGCCGCCACTGGGTCACCGCGAACCCCCGGTAGTGGTGCGCGTGGTGGGCGGTCAGCACGCCCGGTACCAGGGCGGCCAGTTCGCGGTGGGCGTCGGTGGTGTGCGCCACCAGGGGGGACAGCAGCTGCTCCAGCACATAGCCGTTGCGGCGCAGCATCAGCCGGGCGAACTTGCGCAGGTCGTGCGTGACGAGGTCCAGCTCCACCCCCATCCGCACCCAGGTCCGCGACCGGGTCTCCTCCGGTTCGCGCAGCCCGACCAGGTCGGCGGCGGGCAGCAGGTGGACGCCGCGCAGGTCCAGGTCGGAGTCCTGGGAGGGGAAGCCGTAGAGGTGCGCGCCGGAGACCGTCGCGAACAGCAGCGGGTGGGGCTGCTCGGCGACGACGGGGGCCAGGTGCATGCCGAGATCATCGATCATCGGCTAATCGTCCCAGAGTGCGCCCAGTGCGAGCAGCTCGTCGCGGTACTCGATCCGGTCGGCCCACTCGGCGGGCCAGGCGTCCGGGCCGAGCCAGGCGCCCGCGAAGGCGCCGGTGAGGCAGGCGATGGAGTCGGAGTCGCCGGAGGTGCAGGCGGCCCGGCGCAGCGCGGTGACGGGCTCCTCGGGGAAGAGCAGGAAGCAGAGCAGGCCGGTCGCCAGGGCCTCCTCGGCGATCCAGCCCTCACCGGTGGCCAGGCAGGGGTCGTCCTCCCGGGAGTGCGTGCGCACCGCGTCCTCGAGGCGGTCGAGGACCTCCAGGCACTCGTCCCAGCCGCGGGCGATGCAGTGCTCGGGGCCGGGGTCCTGGGTGCGGGTCCACAGGTCGCCGAGCCAGCCGTGGTGGTAGCGGGTGCGGTTGTCGTGGGCGTAGGAGCGCAGCAGGCCGGGCAGGGCGGCGGGCGCGGCGCCCTGGGCGAGCAGGTGCACGGCCTGGGCGGTGAGGTCGGAGGCGGCCAGGGCGGTGGGATGGCCGTGGGTCAGCGCGGCCTGCAACTGGGCGGCGCCGGCGCGCTGTTCCCCGCTCAGGCCCGGGACCAGGCCGACGGGGGCGACGCGCATGTTGGCGCCGCAGCCCTTGGAGCCGGTCTGGCTGGCGTCCTGCCAGGGGCGTCCTTCCGCCTTCAGCAGGTAGCAGGCCTTCAGGCAGGTGGTGCCCGGGGCCCGGTCGTTCTGCGGGGACTGGTACCAGTCCACGAACTCCTCGCGCAGCGGCCGCTCCAGCCGCCGGGGCCCGAGCACACCGCGGTCCCCGGCGGTCCGCAGCGCCCGGCCGACGGCCAGGGTCATCTGGGTGTCGTCGGAGACGAGGGCGCGCCCGGGCAGCTCCATCTCCCGCCAGGGCCCGAACGTGGCGAGGATCGAGGGTACGTCCTTGAACTCGGTCGGGAAGCCGAGGGCGTCCCCGAGGGCGAGGCCGGTCAGGGCTCCGGTGGCGGCGCGTCGGCGCGTGCCGGTGGTGGTCATGCGGGGCTTTCCTCCCGGTCGGGCCGCAGCAGTGGCGGATGCAGGTCGGTGGCGGTGCCCGCGCGGTAGAGGGCGGCGGGTTTGCCCCGGCCGCCGGTCAGCCGGGCGGCGCCGGGCACGGGTTCGACGAAGCCGGGGGTGGCGAGCACCTTGCGGCGGAAGTTGGGCCGGTCCAGGGCGGTGCCCCAGACGGCCTCGTAGACCTGCCGCAGCTCGCCGAGGGTGAACTCGGGCGGGCAGAAGGCGGTCGCCACGCAGCTGTGCTCCAGCCGGCCGCCGATCCGGTCGCGGGCGTCGGCGAGGATCCGGTCGTGGTCGAACGCGAGCGGCCCGGCAGCGCCGTACGGCAGCCAGCGGGCGGCGGCCGCGTCACCGCCGGGGTGCGGCTCGGGGGCGGCGGGCAGGAGCGCGGTGAACGCCACCGACACCACCCGCATCCGGGGGTCGCGGCCGGGTTCGCTGTAGGTGCGCAGCTGCTCCAGGTGCAGCCCGGCCACGTCGGCGAGGCCGGTCTCCTCGGCGAGTTCGCGCCGGGCCGCCGTCTCCGCCGACTCGTCGGGCAGCAGGAAGCCGCCGGGCAGCGCCGGCCGGCCGGCGTACGGCTCCTGCCCGCGCTCGACCAGCAGCACGTGCAGGGTACCCGCGCGGACGGTGAGGACGGCGAGGTCGACGGTGACGGCGAAGGGCTCGTAGGCGTACTTGTCGTAGTCCCGCACGCACGCACACCCCCTTTTATAGTCACAGCGACTATAAAAGGGGGTGTGCGGGTTCACAAGCCCCTGTCCGGCTCACCCGGACACGCGGGCTCCTACAGGTCGACCTCGTTCATCAGCATGCCGACCTCGGTGTTGGACAGCCGCCGCAGCCAGCCCGACTTCTGGTCGCCCAGGGTGATCGGGCCGAAGGCGGTGCGCACCAGCTTGTCGACCGGGAAGCCGGCCTCGGCGAGCATGCGCCGCACGATGTGCTTGCGGCCCTCGTGCAGGGTGACCTCGACCAGGTAGTTCTTGCCGGTCTGCTCGACGACCCGGAAGTGGTCGGCGCGGGCGTAGCCGTCCTCGAGCTGGATGCCGTCCTTGAGCCGCTTGCCCAGGTCGCGCGGGATGGGGCCGACGATGTGCGCGAGGTAGGTCTTCTTCACGCCGTACTTGGGGTGGGTCAGCCGGTGGGCCAGCTCGCCGTGGTTGGTCAGCAGGATGACGCCCTCGGTCTCGGTGTCGAGCCGGCCGACGTGGAAGAGGCGGGTCTCCCGGTTGGTGACGTAGTCCCCCAGGCACTGCCGGCCCTCCGGGTCCTCCATCGTGGAGACGACACCGGCGGGCTTGTTCAGCGAGAAGAACTGGTACGACTGCGTGGCCACGGTCAGCCCGTCGACCTTGACCTCGTCCGTCTCCGGGTCGACCCGCTTGCCCTGCTCCAGCACGATCTCGCCGTTGACCTCGACCCGGGCCTGCTCGATCAGCTCCTCGCAGGCACGCCGGGAGCCGAAGCCCGCGCGCGCCAGGACCTTCTGGAGCCGCTCGCCCTCCTGCTCGGCGCCCGGGAAGGTCTTGGGCAGCTTCACGTCCTTCTTGTCCGCGTACCGGTCGCGGTTGCGCTCCTCCACCCGCGTCTCGAACTCGCGGGAGCGTGCGGGGGCAGTGCGTCCGCGGCCGCCCGCGCCCTGGGGCTGCCGGGGGCCGCCCTTGGCACCGCCGCGCGCGGCGCCGCCGCGTCCCGCCTTCGGGCCGTCCTTCGTGGCGCCGGGGCCCACGTCGTAGCGGCGCTCCTCCGGGCGCGGCTTCTTGGGGCGGCCGCCCTGCTTGTCGTCGCGGTTGTCACCGGCACCGCGGTGGCTGCCGCGACCACCGCCGCTCCCGCCGCGGCCGCCGCTGTTGCCACCACGGCTCCCGCCGTTGTTTCCGCTGCTGTTCCTGCCGCTGCTGCTTCGCATCAAAGTTCCGTCTTGTCGTCTGCGTCCTCGGAATCCGGGGCGTCCGGATCGAACGACGGGACTCCTTCCAGCGTCTCGGCCTCGATCGCCTCCGCCTCCGGGAGGAAGGGCGCCAGCTCCGGCAGCTCGTCCAGGCCGCGCAGGCCCATCCGCTCCAGGAAGTAGTTCGTCGTCCTGTACAGGATCGCACCTGTTTCGGGTTCCGCGCCCGCCTCCTCGACCAGACCCCGTTGCAGGAGGGTGCGCATCACGCCGTCGCAGTTGACTCCGCGCACGGCCGAGACGCGGCTGCGGCTGACCGGCTGGCGGTACGCGACGACCGCCAGGGTCTCCAGTGCCGCCTGGGTGAGGCGGGCCTGCTGGCCGTCCAGGACGAAGGCCTCGACGGCGGCCGCGTACGCGGGGCGGGTGTAGAAGCGCCAGCCGCCGGCGATCAGCCGCAGCTCGAAGCCGCGGCCCTGGACGGTGTACTCGTCGGCCAGGGCGCGCAGCGCGTCCGCGATCTGCCGCCGCGGCCGCTGGAGGATCCTGGCCAGGTGTTCCTCGGTCGCGGGCTCGTCCACGACCATGAGGACCGCCTCCAGGGCGGGCCCGAGGTCGAGACCGGCCACGCCGCGCGGGTCCGCCCGTCCTTCCGCGGGCGTCCTCGCCGGTTGCTCGCTCATGGCTGCCTCTCCTCCTCGGACGCCTCGGGTGCCTCGGGTGCCTCGGGCGGCCGGTCGAACTCGTCCCCGACGGCCGGCATCCCCGCCCGGTCGCCGCCGGTCCAGCGCACGATCAGCTCGCCGAGGGCGGTCTCCTGGTCCAGGGCGACGGCCTTCTCGCGGTACAGCTCCAGCAGCGCCAGGAACCGCGCGACGACCGTGAGGGTGTCGTCGGTGTCGGCCACGAGCGTGCGGAAGTCCGCCTCGCCGAGTTCGCGCAGCAGGGCCACCACGATCCCCGCCTGCTCCTGCACGCTGACCAGCGGGGCGTGGATGTGGTCGACGTACACCTGGGGCCGGGGCCGCGGCTGCATGGCCTTGACGGCGAGCCTGGCGAAACCCTCGGGGCCGATGCTGATGACGACCTCGGGCAGCAGCTCGGCGTGGTGCGGTTCCAGGCCGACGGTCCGGGGCCACCGGCGGCCCTCCCGCTCCAGGCGGTACTGGAGGATGTCGGCGATCTGCTTGTACGCGCGGTACTGCAGCAGCCTGGCGAACAGCAGGTCGCGGGCCTCCAGCAGGGCCAGGTCGGCCTCGTCCTCCACCTCTGCGGCGGGCAGCAGCCGGGCTGCCTTCAGGTCCAGCAGGGTGGCGGCGACGACCAGGAACTCGGTCGTCTGGTCCAGGTCCCAGTCCGGGCCCATCGCCCGGATGTGGGCCATGAACTCGTCGGTGACCTTGGACAGGGCGACCTCGGTGACGTCCAGCCGGTGCTTGGAGATCAGCTGGAGGAGCAGGTCGAAGGGCCCCTCGAAGTTGGCGAGGCGGACGGTGAACACACCGTCGCCGGCCCCGGCCTCCCCCGCGGCGGCCCCGGCCCGGGACGCGCGCATGCCTGCCGGCTCGGCGAACTCCGGGCCGGCAGGCTCGGGCTCGGGAACCTCAGGTCCGGCCGTGGCGGGCTGGGGAAGCCCGGGCTCGGCGGGCGGCGGGGAGGCCTCGGGTTCGGCGGCGGGCTCCGGCGGGGAGGCCGGAGAGACGTCCGCGGGTACCGCCTCGGGTGCCTCCGGCGGCACCGGCCGCGCGGGTGCCGTCCCGGGGCCGCGCCCCAGGGCGCGCCGGCGTCCGGCTGCGGGCCCGGCGGCCGGGGCGGGAACGTCGTTCGAGGTCATGGCCCCCGCAGGCTACCTCTAGCGTCCGCGCAGCCGCCGTACCAGGATGCTCGCGTCCCCGCGGGACTCCAGGTCGGCCAGGACCACGGCGACCGCCTCGCGGACGATGCGGCCGCGGTCGACGGCCAGGCCGTGCTCGCCGCGCAGCACGAGGCGGGCGTGCTCGAGGTCCATCAGCTCCTCGGCGGAGACGTAGACCGTGATCTTCTCGTCGTGCCGCTCCCGCCCGCTGGGCCGCCGGGCGGCCGCGCGGCCCCGCTTGCGGGACTGCGCGGCGGACGAGGCGGCGGCACCCTCCTGCGGTGCCGCGCCCCGGGCGGAGCGCTCCGCGGCGCCGGAGCGGCTGCGGGACTCTCCGGACTCGCCGGGCTCCACCTCGGCCGTCGCGCCGTGCTCCGCGCCCTCGCCGTTCGGCGCGGGCACCGACTGCGGTCCGTCGTCCGCCGTGGCGGCCACCGCGTCGCTCTCGCCCGCGGGGGCCGGCACCCGGGCGTCGCCGCCCGCCTGGCGGCGGGGGGTCGACGACGTCAGCGCCGTGCCCCCGGTCGTACGGAACAGTTCGTCGGCCCCGGGCAGACTCACTCGGCGTGACACCGGGCGAGCACCTCCCTGGCGAGCTGGCGGTAGGCGGCGGCGCCGACGGAGTTGGAGGCGTACGTGGTGATCGGCTCACCGGCGACCGTGGTCTCCGGGAAGCGGACCGTGCGCCCGATGACCGTGTGGTAGACGTGGTCGTCGAACGCCTCGACGACCCGCGCGAGCACCTCGCGGCTGTGCACGGTGCGCGAGTCGTACATCGTGGCCAGGATGCCGTCCAGCTCCAGTTCGGGGTTGAGCCGCTCCTGGACCTTCTCGATGGTCTCGGTCAGCAGGGCCACACCGCGCAGCGCGAAGAACTCGCACTCCAGCGGCACGATCACCTTGTGCGCGGCCGTCAGCGCGTTGACCGTGAGCAGGCCGAGCGAGGGCTGGCAGTCGATCACGATGTAGTCGTAGTCGGGCAGCAGCGGCTTCAGCGCGCGCTGGAGCGTCGACTCGCGCGCGACCTCGGAGACCAGCTGCACCTCGGCGGCCGACAGGTCGATGTTGGAGGGCAGCAGGTCCATGTTGGGGACCGCCGTCTTCAGCAGGACCTCGTCCGCCGACATGCCCCGCTCCATGAGCAGGTTGTAGACGGTGAGGTCCAGCTCCATGGGGTTGACGCCGAGACCGACCGACAGCGCGCCCTGCGGGTCGAAGTCCACGAGCAGCACGCGCCGGCCGTACTCCGCGAGCGCGGCACCCAGGTTGATGGTCGACGTCGTCTTGCCGACGCCGCCCTTCTGGTTGCACATCGCGATGATCTTCGCGGGGCCGTGGTCGGTCAGCGGGCCCGGGATCGGGAAGTACGGCAGCGGGCGTCCGGTCGGGCCGACGCGCTCGCGGCGCTGTCTGGCCGCGTCGGGCGCGAGCGTGGCCGCGTACTCGGGATCCGGCTCGTACTCGGCGTCGGGGTCGTAGAAGTGCCCCTCGGGCAGGTCGTCGTAGTCGGCGATGTGGTTGTGGGGGGCGCCACTTCCGTCGCCGGCCATGGCGTTCACGTGATGGCCATCCATGCTCTGGTGTCCTGGCTGAGTCATCCCCGGGGTCCGGTGACTCTGGTGGGCTGCGAAGGTGCGCACCGCGACGGAGCCGACAGCCTCGAACCCTTCGGGGCCCTGACCCCGTACAGGCGTTCCTGGTTGACCACCCCCGGGAGAAAATGTCGACTCATTCACAAGTCGTCTTACCTCCTTGGGGACCAGGAAACTTCTAGACAGGTCGGCGTGGCACCATGCCGACGGTTGGCGACTCTATGGCGTGTCGGCGGTCCGCAGCAACACAATCCGCCGGACCCGGCCGGATGTGTCGGCAATGAAACATCCCGCTGTCAAGGGCGTACGGCCGTCGCACGGCAGGTTTCACCGGTGTGCGAATCGGTCGAAGGGTTACGTTCGAGGCGAGTTGACCGAGAGCCGCAAAGTGACCATACACACATCCGGCCGGACCTTGTCGGGCAAGGTCCGGCCGGGCGCGCGGGGTTGACGACCTGTGTTGACGAATCGCCTTTTGCCCGACGGCGACTTGGCCGCGCGGCGGATCGGCGTGGCTGCCGGAGGCGCCCGTCGGGAGGGTCAGCCGAGGAGGGCTTCCAGCTCCAGGTGCTCCAGGCCGTGCGCCTGAGCGACCTCGCGGTAGACGACCTTGCCGTCATGGGTGTTGAGGCCCTTGGCGAGCGCGGCGTCGCGGCGCAGCGCCTCGACCCAGCCGTTGTTGGCCAGCGACACGATGTAGGGCAGCGTGGCGTTGGTGAGGGCGTTGGTGGAGGTGTTGGGCACCGCGCCGGGCATGTTGGCCACGCAGTAGAAGACCGAGTTGTGGACCTGGAAGGTCGGCTCGGCGTGCGTGGTGGGGCGGGAGTCCTCGAAGCAGCCGCCCTGGTCGATCGCGATGTCGACAAGCACACTTCCCGGCTTCATGCGCGACACCAGCTCGTTGGTGACGAGCTTGGGGGCCTTGGCGCCGGGGATGAGGACCGCGCCGATGACGAGGTCTGCGTCGAGGACGGCCTTCTCCAGCTCGAAGGAGTTGGACATGATCGCCTTGACCTTCGTGCCGAAGATCCGGTCGGCCTCGCGCAGCTTGTTGATGTCGCGGTCGAGCAGGGTCACGTCGAAGCCCATGCCGACGGCGATCTGGGTGGCGTTCCAGCCGGAGACGCCGCCGCCGATGACCACGGCCTTGGCCGGGGTCACGCCCGGGACGCCGCCGGGCAGCACGCCGCGGCCGCCGGCCGCGCGCATCAGGTGATAGGCGCCGACCTGCGGGGCCAGCCGGCCCGCGACCTCGGACATCGGGGCGAGCAGCGGCAGCGCGCGGCCCGGCAGCTCGACGGTCTCGTAGGCGATGGCCGTGGTGCCGGACTCCAGCAGGGCGTCCGTGCACTCCTTGGAGGCGGCCAGGTGCAGGTAGGTGAAGAGGGTCTGGTCCTTGCGGAGGCGGTGGTACTCCTCGGCGATGGGCTCCTTGACCTTCAGCAGCAGGTCGGCGGCGGCCCAGACCTCGTCGGCCGTCTCCAGGATCTGCGCACCGGCGGAGACGTACTCCGCGTCCGTGATCGAGGAACCGAGGCCGGCGCCCCGCTCGATGACGACCTGGTGGCCGTTGCGCACCAGCTCGTGCACACCGGCGGGGGTGATGGCCACCCGGAACTCGTTGTTCTTGACCTCGCGGGGGATGCCGACCTTCACGTCGATCACGGTCCTTGGCTCAGGGGGTATGGGGGGGTGCGTCGCATGACATACCCAGGCATGCAGGGCACACCGGGAGACACCGCAGGAGAACGTGCGGCAGAGCCAGTCTAATGAAGGCGTTCCGACTGTCTAGCCTTTCATTGCATCAATCTTCTCCAGAAGCACTGCGGATTTCGCAGGCGTTAGCTCCGTGTTCCAGGCTTGCTTCTCCGTCCGGGGCCTCTTCGTCCAGCATGCGCTCCGCCGTTCCGCGGTGCAGTCGGGCGGCCGCCGGGTCCCCCAGCCGCTCCAGCGTGTCGGCCAGCCGCAGGTGCAGCGCGGCCTGCAACCGCACGTCCTCCGCACGCCGCGCCCACTCCACCGCCTCGTGGCAGGTGCGCAGCGATTCCTCCGGCCGCCCCGCGTACTCCTGGACCCGGGCCAGTTCGCTCAACGCCCGTGCGTGGGCGCCGACATCGCCGTCCCTGCGGTGCCCGGCGACGGCGGCCCGCCAGTTGCGCAGCGCCTCGCCGTACCGCCCGGCGTAGGTGTGCGCGGTGCCGATGCGGCCGTACACCCGGGCGGCGTCCGCGCGCTCGCCCCGGGCCAGCCGCTGGGCGAGGGCGCGGCCGAACCAGTCGGCGGCCCGGTCGTAGTCCCCCAGCGCCAGGTAGGTACCGCCTACGGATTCCATCGCGCGGCCGGTCGCGTACGGGTCGTCGGCCTCGCGTCCGGCGTCCAGCGCGGCCCGGTAGCGGACCAGCGCGTCCCCGGTGCGGCCGGTCTGCGCGTCCAGGTCGCCCAGGTTCAGCAGGGCGGCGGCCCGCTCCCGGTGCAGCCCGCGGCGCCCGGCGACACCGAGCACCAGACCGTGGATGTCGTACAGGTCCGGGGCGGCGGCCTGGGTGCCGAAGTGCGCCGCCATCGCCTTGACCAGCTGCGACATCAGCCGTCTGGCGAGGGTGTCCAGCTCCCCGTCGGCGACGGCGATGCGGGCGGCGGACAGCAGCGCGGGCCGTCTGCCGCGCAGCCAGTCCTCGGCCGCCCGGGGCGTGGGGAAGCGCAGCTCGCGCGGCATGGCCTGGAGCCTGTCGCGGGCCTGCGCGCTGTCCGTCTCGGTGATGGCCCGGCAGGACTGCAGCAGCCGCACGATCCGCTCCAGCATCCGGGCCCGGGCCAGTTGCAGCTCCCCCGGCCGGTCCTGGCTCTCGGCGAGCGAGCGCAGCAGGCCGTGCAGGCAGCCGGGGACCTGGTACTGGGGCAGCGGGGTGTCCAGCGGGTGCAGCAGGCCCAGGCGCACGAAGTCGTCCAGGGTGGCGCGGGCGCCGCCGAGGGAGCAGCCGGCGAGGGCGGAGGCGGTGTGCGGGTCGACGAGGCCGGCCGGGGCCAGCGAGAGCAGCCGCAGGGTGCGGGCGGCCGGGCCGGGCAGCTCGTCGTAGACGAGGCGGAGGGCGCGGGCCAGCGGGGTGGCGTCGTCGGTGTCGGCGTGCAGGCGCTTGGCCAGGTCGGAGACGGCCGACTTGGGGTGGGCGGCGAGCCAGCCGCCGGCCAGGGTGAGCGTGGCGGGATGGCCCTGGCAGATCTCGGCCAGGCTCTCGGCGGCCCGGGGGTCGACGGTGATGCGCACCGAGCCCGTGTAGCGGGTGAGCAGTTCCACCGCCGACTTGGTGTCGAGGCCGCCCAGCGTGCAGGGGCGGACGTCGGCGATGCCGGTGAGCGGGCCGCCGGAGACGACGACGGCCAGGCAGTCCGGGCTGTCCGGCAGCAGGGCGTCGACCTGCTCGGCGCCGGCCGCGTCGTCCAGCAGGAGCAGCACCCGCCGGCCGGCCAGCGCCGTGCGCAGCGCCGCGGTCAGGTCGTCCTCGGCGGCGCCGGCCGGGGCGGGCAGCTCCAGGGCGCCCAGCAGCTCGCGCGCGGTGTGCGCCACCGGCACCGGTGTGCCGTCGGGCTCGCTCAGCCGGGCGCGCAGCAGTCCGTCGGGGTAGCGGCCGGCGACCTGGCGGACGAGTTCCCGGGCGAGGGCGGTGCGGCCGGAGCCGGGGCGGCCCGCGATCAGCAGCACGCGCGCGCGGGGGGCCTTGCGGCCGGAGAGGGTGTCCAGGCCGGCGCGCTGGATGTCGGCGCGCAGCTCCTTCAGCTCCCGTGTGCGGCCCAGGAACCGGTCGTCCATGGCCGGGTACGCCGACTGCCGTACGCCGTCTGTGTCCACCGCCTGGTCCGTCACGGGCCACACTCCCGTCCCACCGCACGCGCGAGCCCGCCGGATCTTCCGGTCGGGGCGTTTTCAGAGCCTAGTTCACGCTCTGCTACGTCCCGGTGGAGCACGGCGGGCGCATCCCCCGATCGGATCAGGCGATGGTCACACTGCTGGGTCGAACGGGCCGGGCCGCATGCCCCGGCGGACCGGGGCACAGGCCTCGAAGAGGCGGCACTCGGCCCTCGAAGGGAGGGACTCAGGCCTCGAAGGGGCGGGCCGGCCAGGGCGCGTGGGCCGGGCGCAGCGCGTCGAGGCCGTCCCCGGCGCGGGCGGCGACCAGTGACAGGACGCCGACGACCAGGCAGTTGTTGTGCACGTCGCCGGCGAGCACCCGGCGGACCAGCTCGTCGGCCGGCACGCGCGCGTGCTCCATGTCGGCCTCTTCGTCCTCGACCTCGAAGCGCTCGCCCTCGGCCTCGGACAGCTCGCGGGCGAGGAAGATCCGCACCGCCTCGTCGCAGCCGCCGGGGGTGGTGTAGACGTCGGTCAGCACCCGCCAGTCCTCGGCCTTGACGTGCGCCTCCTCGTACAGCTCGCGCTGCGCGGCGTGCAGCGGGTTCTCGCCGGGCACGTCCAGCAGGCCGGCCGGGATCTCCCACAGCCGGTGCCGCACCGGGTGGCGGTACTGCTTGATCAGCAGCACCCGGTCCTCGGCGTCGAGTGCGAGCACGGCGACCGAGCCGGGGTGCACCTGGTAGTCGCGGTGGACGACGGCGCCCCCCGGCATGACCACGTCGTCGGTGCGCACGGCGGTCTTGTTCCCGGTGAAGGGGGTCCGGCTGGCCCGCACCTCCCACGCCTCGGGGGTGTCCCTGATCGTCATGCCTGTCCTCCCACGCGCCCGTACGCCTGCCGAACCCCCCGGTCGCCGCCGGGGGAACCGGGGCACCCGCCCTCGCGGCGGGCACCCCGGCCACCGTACAACCGGTGTCTCACGGGGCGGGCTGCCCGGCGGCGTCCGCCTGCGGCTCGTCCGCCCGCTGGGCCAGCTTGCGCTCCACGGACGCCTTGACCAGGCCCGCGAACAGCGGGTGGGGCCGGGTCGGCCGCGAGCGCAGCTCGGGGTGCGCCTGCGTGGCGACCAGGTAGGGGTGGACCTCGCGGGGGTACTCCACGTACTCCACGAGCTTGCCGTCCGGCGAGGTGCCCGAGAAGACGATGCCGGCCGTCTTCTCCAGCTCGGCGCGGTAGGCGTTGTTCACCTCGTAGCGGTGGCGGTGCCGCTCCTCGATGTACTCCTTGCCGTCGTACACCTCGCGCACGATCGAGCCCTCGGCCAGCTTCGCCGGGTACATGCCCAGCCGCATGGTGCCGCCCATGTCGCCCTCACCGGCGACGATGTCCAGCTGCTCGGCCATGGTGGAGATCACCGGGTGCGCGGTGGCCGGGTCGAACTCGGTGGAGTTGGCGTCCGCGATGCCGGCCAGGCCGCGCGCGGCCTCGATCACGATGCACTGAAGGCCCAGACAGAGGCCGAGCAGCGGGACGCGGTTCTCCCGGGCGTAGCGGATGGCGCCGACCTTGCCGAGCACGCCGCGGTCGCCGAAGCCGCCCGGGATGCAGATGCCGTCGACGTCCTCCAGCTGCGCCCTGGCGCCGGCCGGGGTCTTGCAGTCGTCGGAGGTGACCCACTTGATCTTCACGCGGGCCCGGTTGGCGAACCCGCCGGCGCGCAGGGCCTCGGTGACCGACAGGTAGGCGTCGGGCAGGTCGATGTACTTGCCGACCAGGGCCAGGGTGATCTCGTGGTCGGGGTTGTGGACGCGGTCCAGCAGGTCGTCCCAGGTCGTCCAGTCCACGTCGCGGAACGGCAGGTCCAGCTTGCGCACGACGTAGGCGTCCAGGCCCTCGCCGTGCACGGTCTTGGGGATGTCGTAGATCGAGCGGGCGTCGGGGCAGGCCACGACCGCGGCCTCGTCGACGTCGCACATCAGCGAGATCTTGCGCTTGATGGCGGTGGGCACCTCGCGGTCGCAGCGCAGCACGATCGCGTCGGGCTGGATGCCGATGTTGCGCAGCGCGGCCACCGAGTGCTGGGTCGGCTTGGTCTTCAGCTCGCCCGAGGGACCGATGTACGGCAGCAGGGAGATGTGCACCACGAAGACGTTGTCCCGGCCGACCTCGTGGCGGACCTGGCGGACGGTCTCCAGGAACGGCAGCGACTCGATGTCGCCGACCGTGCCGCCGACCTCGGTGATCACCACGTCCACCTCGTCGGTGGCCATGCGCCGGATGCGGTGCTTGATCTCGTTGGTGATGTGCGGGATGACCTGCACGGTGTCACCCAGGTACTCGCCGCGCCGCTCCTTGGCGATCACGGTCGAGTAGACCTGTCCTGTAGTGACATTGGCGGAGCCATCCAGGTCTCGGTCTAGGAAGCGCTCGTAGTGTCCGATGTCCAGGTCGGTTTCGGCACCGTCGTTGGTGACGAACACCTCACCGTGCTGGAAGGGGTTCATCGTGCCCGGATCGACGTTGAGGTACGGATCGAGCTTCTGCATCACCACGCGCAGGCCCCGGGCTTTGAGCAGCATGCCCAGGCTGGAGGCGGTGAGGCCCTTGCCGAGAGAGGAGGCGACACCCCCGGTGACGAAGATGTGCTTGGTCGTCGTGGCTTTGCTGTTTCGGAAAGCAGCGGGCGGCATGGCCAAGAGGGGGCTCCCGTGGTCTCGGTCTGGGGTGCGGTGCGGCTGCCGGCCCGGATGTCGCCGGGGGTGCCGTCGCTGCGGTTCGGGGGTTTCTCGCCCACCGGTCCACGGGCTACCAGGGTATCAGCGCCGACGGGAGATGGCTTCCGGCCACGCTCCGCGCCCGCACCGACACGTACGCGCACCGGACACGCGGCCCTCACCCGGTGCTCACTCGTTCGGCCCACACGGGTTGCCCGGACCGGCACGCACATCATGTACGTGCGTCGTATCCTGCTCGGACACTCTGCTGCCGAGCCCGGCCGGACCTGACGGCACACCCCCGCCTGTGAACACCGGAACAACGAGAGCGCGGCAGTTCGTTGAGCAAGGACTGCCGTATTGCCTCAGGGCTCGGCGGGCTGCTTTGCTTCACCGCTCAACGACACACAACAACCACCCCTTGACCGCATCAGCGACTGCCCCCTGTTCGTGGGGGTGACGTGGCCGTTCGACTGGAGTTGCACGTGGCCGGGCGCATCGAAGACTACGCACTCATCGGAGACATGCAGACCGCCGCACTGGTCTGCCGGGACGGCACGGTGGACTGGCTGTGCCTGCCCCGCTTCGACTCGCATGCCATCTTCGCCGGTCTGCTGGGCACCGAGGAGCACGGCTTCTGGCGGCTCGGGCCGGCCCACGCGGCCGACTCGCCGCCCCCCACGGCGGCCCGGCGGACCTACCGGGGCGACTCGCTGGTCCTGGAATCGGAGTGGGACACCCCGCGGGGCACGGTCCGCGTGACCGATTTCATGCCCCCGCGTGACGGCGCCCCCCAGCTGATCCGGATCGTCGAGGGCGTCACCGGCCGGGTGCCGATGCGCTCGGCGCTGCGCATGCGCTTCTCCTACGGCCGCATCGTGCCCTGGGTGCACAAGCACGAGGGCCGGACCGTGGCGGTCGCCGGACCGGACTCCGTGTGGTTCGACACGGAGGTCGAGACCTACGGGAAGTCACTGACGACGTACGCCGACTTCACGGTCGCCCCCGGTGACCGGATCGCGTTCACGATCTCCTGGCAGCCCTCGCACAAGGAGCCGCCGCCGCTGCCGGAGCCCGAGCAGTCGCTGGAGGCGACGGAGGACTTCTGGCGCGAGTGGGTCGAGCACTGTACGTACCACGGTCCCTACCGCGAGGCGGTGATCCGCTCGCTGATCACCCTCAAGGCGCTGACGTACGCCCCGACCGGCGGCATCGTCGCCGCCCCCACCACCTCCCTGCCCGAGGACGTCGGCGGCGTCCGCAACTGGGACTACCGCTACACCTGGCTGCGCGACGCCGCGATCACCCTGTCGTCGCTGCTGCGCACCGGCTACCGCGAGGAGGCCCGCGCCTGGCGCGAGTGGCTGCTGCGGGCGGTCGCCGGCGACCCCGAGAACCTGCAGATCATGTACGGCATCGCGGGCGAGCGCGAGCTGGGCGAGGCCGAGCTGGACTGGCTGCCGGGCTACGAGTGCTCGGCCCCGGTGCGGGTCGGCAACGGCGCCGCGCACCAGCTCCAGCTCGACGTCTACGGCGAGGTCACCGAGGCCCTGCACCTGGCCCACATGACCGGTCTCGCCCGCAACGACTACGCCTCGCTCCTCCAGCTCAAGCTCATCCGCTACCTGGAGGACCACTGGGACGAGCCGGACGAGGGCATCTGGGAGGTGCGCGGACCGCGCCGCCACTTCGTGCACTCCAAGGTCATGGCGTGGGTCGCGGTGGACCGCACCATCAAGCTGATCGAGTCCGGTGACGCGGACGGCCCGCTGGAGCGCTGGCGCGAGCTGCGCGACGACATCCACCGGGACGTCTGCGAGAAGGGCTACGACAAGGAGCGCAACACCTTCACCCAGTCCTACGGCTCCAGGGAGCTGGACGCCTCGCTGCTGCTGATCCCGCAGATGGGCTTCCTGCCGCCCGACGACAAGCGGGTCATCGGCACCATCGAGGCCATCCAGCGGGAGCTGTCCACGACGGACGGCTTCATCCTGCGCTACCCCACCGAGGGGCAGAGCGAGGGCGTCGACGGCCTGCCCGGCGACGAGGGGGCGTTCCTGGCCTGCTCGTTCTGGATGGCCGACGACCTGGCGATGATCGGCCGGGTGGACGAGGCCCGCAAGCTGTTCGAGAAGCTCCTCGCCCTGCGCAACGACCTCGGTCTGCTCGCCGAGGAGTGGGACCCGCGGCTGAAGCGCCAGGTCGGCAACTTCCCGCAGGCCTTCAGCCACGTGCCGCTCATCGACACCGCACTGCGGCTGACGGCGTCGGGTGCCTACGGCGGCTGACGGCGGCACGGGGGCGGGGCGGCCGACGATCCGGCCGCCCCACCGCTTCGGTGCCCCTGTCCCGGGTGCCCCGTCCCGGGCGGCCGCCGGCCCGGAGATGTCGGCGCGGCCCGCGCACGGGTAGCGTCCGGCTATGGACAGCGGTACGGACAGCAGACTCGCCACCCAGGGCGCCGGGATCACGGTTCAGCGGGCACTGGAGCTGCCGGGGCTGCGCAGCGGCCTGCCCGAGGTGCTCGCGGGGGCGGACCGGCTGGGGCGCACCGTCCGCTGGGTGCACGCGGGCGAGGTGCCGAACATCGCCTCCCTGCTCAAGGGCGGCGAACTGCTGCTGACCACCGGCTACGGGTTCGGCACCCGGCCGGCCGAGCAGCGGGCGTTCGTGCGCACCCTCGCCGAGCGCGGCATCGCCGCCCTGGTGGTGGAGCTGGGCCCGCGCTTCGCCCGGCTGCCCGCGGCCCTGGTCGACACCGCCCGCACCGCCGGACTCCCCCTGGTCCAGCTGCACCGCGAGGTGCCGTTCGTCACGGTGACCGAGGAGATCCACACCGAGATCGTCAACGGCCACTACGCCCTGCTCCAGCGCGCCGAGGAGGTGCACCGCCGCTGCACCGAGGCGCTGCTGGGCGGCGGCGGGGTGCCCCAGGTGCTGGGCATCCTGGCCGGCTTCAGCGGCAACCCCGTCTTCCTGGAGACCACCGACGGGCAGCTGCTGTACGCGGCGGGCGCCGGACCCGAGGGCGCGGACCCGCTCCAGGTCTGGGAGGGGCTGCGCGGCCCGCACAAGGACGCCCCGCCACCGGCCGGCTCGGTCCTGGTGGACGTCCCCGGCGGCGGGCCGGGCACGGGCGCGGTACGGGCCCGGCTGGTGCTGCTGCCCGTCCGGGCGCCCCTCGCGCCGGTGCACCGCATCGCCGCCGAGCGGGCCGCCGGCATCCTGGCCGTGGTGCTGATGCAGGCCCGCCAGGAGGAGGAGCTGGCGGCACGCGGGCGCGGCGACTTCCTCACCGACCTCGCCGAGGGCCGCATCACCGCCGAGGACGCGCCCGCGCAGGCCCGCGTCCTGGGCTTCAAGCCCGGCGCCGGCCCGCTGCTGCCCGTGGTCATGCGGGTCGGCGACTCCCTGTCACCGGCCGGCGGGGGCTGGGCGGTCCTGGCCCGCGCGGTCGCCGAGGAGCTGACCGCGGTGGGGGTGCCGGTGCTGCTGGGGGTGCGGCCGGTGGAGGGCCGGGTGCCGCTGCTGCTCGGGCTGCGCTCGGAGCCGGAGCGCCCGGCGGTCGCCGACCGGGTCGCGGCGGCGCTGCGGGCGGGCGTGGAGCGGGCCGGGATGCAGCGGCCCGGCGCCCAGCCGCCGGTGGTGGTGGTCGGGGTGGCGGGCGGCTGGGCGGCCGCGTCGGCGGGGCTGCGGCACGCGGCGGAGACGGCGACGGCGGCGCAGGGCCTCACCGACCGCCCCTGGTACGACGCCCGCCGCCTCGACATCGACCTGCTGCTGTGGCGGCTGCGCGACCACCCGGACCTGGCGGCCTTCGTGGACCGCGCGATCGGGCCGCTGCGCGAGCACGACCTGCGCGCCAGGCCGCCGCTGCTGCCCACGCTGGAGACCTATCTGGCGCACGCGGGACGCAAGGCGGAGACCGCCCGCGAGCTGCACCTCAACCGCCAGACCCTGTACAACCGCCTGGCCCGCATCGGCGAGCTGCTCGGCACCGACCTCGACGACCCGCAGACGGTCCTGGCCCTGAGCCTGGCCCTGCGCGCCCGCCGGCACACGCCGTAGGGGACCGGTTCTAGAGCGGGCGGGGCTGGGTCAGTTCGTCGTAGACGCTGAGGACCTGGGCGACGGTCTCGTCCTCCGTGGGCCAGGTCGCCGCCTGCCGCGTCCCCCGGTCCCGCAGCAGCTCCCGGCGCCCGGGGTCGGCCAGCAGCCCGAGGACGGCGGCGGCCAGGGCCCGCGGGTCGCCGTAGGGGACGAGTTCGGCGGCGTCGCCGACCAGGTCGGGGATGCCGCCCACGGCGGTCGCGACCAGCGGCACGCCCGCGTGCAGGGCCTCCTGGGCGAGGACCGACCGGGACTCCCAACTGCTGGGCAGCACCGCCAGATCGGCGGCGGCGAGCAGTTCGGTGACGTCCTCGCGGCGCCCGATGAGCCGTACCGGCAGTTCCTCGTCCTCGATCCGCCGTTGCAGCACCGGGCGCAGCGGCCCCTCCCCCGCGACGACGAGCAGCGGAGCGGGGTGCAGGTCGCGCCAGGCGGCCGCCGCGTCCAGCAGGACGTCGTAGCCGCGGTGGCGGTCCAGGGAGCCGACGGCGATGAGCAACGGGCGTCCGGTGCAGCCGAGTTCGGCCCTGACCTTGGGCCGCAGCCGGTCGGGGTCGTCCGGCTCGGCGGGCCGGGGCGGCCGCCCGGGCAGTGTGACGGGGACCAGCCGCGCGTCCCGCGCGCCCGTCCGGCGCGCCCGGTCCACCAGGTCGGCGGTGGTGGCGAGGACCACCGTGGCCGTCCGCACCACCCGCCGCTCCAGCAGCCGCAGCAGATGCGCCCGGGCGCCCTCCGCACGGGCGCGGTCGTGCCAGGTGACGACGAGCGGGGTGGGGCGCCCGCCGAGCGCGAGCACGGCGCGGAAGGAGGCGTGCAGGCCGTGCGCGTGGACCAGGTCGGCGTCGGCGCAGGCCGCCCGGAGCGCGGCCACGGAGGCGGGGTCGCTGCTGCGCGGCACGGCGGCGTGCCGGGCCCCGGCGCCGGTGAAGTCGTAGACGCGCTCAGCCTCTGCGGGGGCGCACACCGTCACCCGCACGCCCCGCGCGACGAGCCCCGCGGCCAGCGACCGCACGTGCCCGCTGCTGCCGGCGTTGCCGCCGCCCAGCACCTGCACGGTGCGCAGCGGCGCCTGGCCGGCGTGCGGCGCGGTGCTGCTCGGCGGGCTGAGGTGGCTCACGTGGCCGGGGCTCCTGGTTCGACGTGGACGGCGGCGACGGCGGTCACGGGGAAACGTACCGGAGGTACCGGGCGGGGGGGGATGTCCGCGTGCGCCTCCCGCGGACCGCGGTCGCCGCCAAGGATGCCAGGAGCGACGGACGTTCCGGGAAACCCGGGGAGGCGCAAGCGCGGCGGGCGGGGGCAACGCGCCGGAGCGCGTTCACCCACAGGGGTGAACAAGGGCCTGGTCCGGCCGGGCGGGCGATGGCGGGAGCGGGCTGGTCAGGGAGTTGCGCGGGGTCGGCGGGCGGGTCCGCGCGCTCTCCGGTGGCCGTGACCGGCGGCGGCCGACGCCGCGGCGGCGTACGCCACCGGCCGCGCGCCCGCTGCCCCGGTGGCGCCCCGCGGCCGCGCCGAGCGCCGCCGCTCCCGGGCGCCTGCCGAGTCCCCCCGGGCGCACGCGCCGGTGCTACAGGTCCGCGCGGGCCGTGGCCAGCAGTTCCTCCGCGTGGGCCCGGGCCGTCTCGGAGTCCTCCTGCCCGGCCAGCATCCGGGACAGCTCGCGGATGCGCTCCTCGCCCTCGAGGACCTTCACACCGGAGCGGGTGACGGAGCCGTCGTTCGTCTTCTCGACCAGCAGCTGCCGGTCGGCGAACGCGGCGACCTGCGGGAGGTGGGTGACGACCACCACCTGGGCGGTCTTCGCCAGCCGCGCGAGCCGCCGTCCGATCTCGACCGCGGCCTTGCCGCCGACACCGGCGTCGACCTCGTCGAAGAGGTAGGTCGGTACGGGGTCGGTGCCCGCGAACACCACCTCCACGGCCAGCATCACGCGCGACAGCTCACCCCCGGACGCGCCCTTGGCGATCGGCCGCGCCGGGGCGCCCGGGTGCGGGGCGAGCAGCAGCTCGACCTCGTCCACGCCGGACGGCCCGTAGGCGACCGTACGCCCGTCGATCTCGACGCCCTCCGGGTCCTCGGTCTGCCGCAGCTCGAAGGACACGCGCGCGTGCGGCATGGCGAGCGAGGCCAGCTCGGCGGTCACCGCGGCCGCGAACCGTTCGGCGGCATCCGTCCGCGCCCGTGTCAACGCCTGCGCCAACCCGCCCAGTTCGGCGCGGAGCGCGTCCCGTTCGGCGGTCAGCTCGTCGACCCGCTCGTCGTCGCCGTCGAGTTCGGTCAGCCGCGCGGCGCTGTGCTCGGCCCAGGCGAGGACGGCGTCGACGTCGTCGCCGTACTTGCGGGTGAGGGCCGTCAGCGCCGCCCGGCGCTCCTCCACGGCGGCCAGCCGCAGCGGATCGGCGTCCAGGTCGTCGGCGTATCCGGCCAGTTCCCCGGCCACGTCGCCCAGCAGGATGGCGACCTCGCCGATCCGGTCGGCCAGCGCGGCCAGCGCCGGGTCGTGGGCCCGTACGGTCTCCAGGGCCCGGTGCGCGCCCGCGACGAGGGTGGAGGCGTCGATGCTCTCGGGGTCCTCGGGGTTGCCCGCGAGGGCGGCGTGCGCGGCGGTCGCGGCCGACGACAGCGCTTCCGCGTGCCCGAGCCGCTCGGCCTCCTCGGCCAGCTCCACGTCCTCCCCGGCGCGCGGCTCCACGGCCGCGATCTCGTCGAGCCCGTAGCGCAGCAGGTCGGCTTCCTGGGCCCGCTCACGCGCGCGCGTGGTGATCTCCGCCAGCTCGGCCGAGACCGCGCGCAGCCGCCGGTAGGCCCCGGCGTACTTGGCCAGCGGCCCGGCGACCGCCTCCCCGGCGTACCGGTCCAGCGCCTGGCGCTGCCGGGACAGCTTCAGCAAACCCTGCTGGTCGGTCTGGCCGTGCACGGCCACCAGGTCGTCGGCCAGCTCGGCGAGCAGCCCCACGGGCACGCTGCGCCCGCCCAGGTGGGCCCGTGAGCGGCCCTCGGCGGAGACGGTACGGCTGATCAGCAGCGCCCCGTCGTCCAGCTCGGCCCCGGCCTCCTCGGCGCGCACCACCGCGGCGGCCCCGGGAGGCACGGCGATCCGCCCCTCCACGACCGCCTTGCCGGCCCCGATCCGCACCAGCGCCGGGTCCGCGCGCCCGCCCAGCAGCAGCCCCAGACTGGTGACCACCATGGTCTTGCCCGCACCCGTCTCACCGGTGACGGCGGTGAACCCCGGCGACAACTCGACGACGGCATCGTCGATGACCCCGAGCGACCGTATCCGCATCTCCTCCAGCACGGAACAGACCATACGAGGTCCGGGGCGGGGAGTGCACACGGGCCGCCGGTGTCACCACTCCGGCGGGTGGTCCCGGCGGCGGCTCAGTTCGGTGCGCCGCGCCATCCGGAGACCGGCAGGGCGAACTTCGCGACCAGGCGGTCCGTGAAGGAGGCGTGGTGCAGCCGGGCCAGCCGCACGGGCACCGCGCCCCGCCGGACCTCCACCCGGGCCCCGGGCGGCAGCTCCACGGTCCGCCGCCCGTCGCACCACAGCACGCCCGGCGGGATGTGCGGCAGCACCTCCACGGCGAGCACCGACTCCGGCGACGTGACCAGCGGCTTCGCGAACAGGGCGTGCGCGGAGATCGGCACCATCAGCAGCGCCTCGACCTCGGGCCAGACCACCGGCCCGCCGGCCGAGAAGGCGTAGGCGGTCGATCCGGTGGGCGTCGACAGGACGATGCCGTCGCAGCCGAACCCGGTCACCGGCCGCCCGTCGATCTCGAGCACGACCTCCAGCAGCTTCTCCGCGCCGGCCTTCTGCACGGCCGCCTCGTTCAGCGCCCAGTCGGTGTGCACGATGTCACCGTTGCGGTGCACGACGACGTCGACCGTCATGCGCTCCTCGACGTCGTAGGCCCGGTTCACCACCCGGTCGACGACCTTGTCGAGGTCGTCGCGCTCGGCCTCGGCGAGGAAGCCGACCCGCCCGAGGTTGACACCGAGCATCGGCACACCGGAGGCGCGGGCGAACTCGGCGCCGCGCAGCAGCGTGCCGTCGCCGCCCAGCACGATGAGCAGCTCACAGCCGTCGAGGCACTGCGGGGTGGCCTCCTTGATGAGCTGGACGTCGGCGGGCAGCGGCAGGTCGCGGGCCTCCTCCTCCAGCACCCGGACCTTGATGCCCGACCGCTGCAGGCCCTTGACCACCAGCTCGGCGCTGCGGATCGCGGCCGGCCGGCCGGTGTGGGCGAGCAGGAAAACAGTACGCGCTCGGTTCTGTGTCAACGCGGCCCCTCCGCCACTGCACGGTCTACGTCGGCCGGGTCCAGCTCGGGTGCTCCGGCCCGCAGCCACAGAAAGTACTCGACATTGCCCGACGGTCCGGGCAGCGGGCTCGCGGTGACCCCGCGCACCCCGAGCCCCAGCTCCCAGGCCCGGCCGGCCACCGCCCGCACGGCCTCGGCCCGCAGCTGCGGACTGCGGACGACTCCCCCGCTGCCCAGCCGTTCCCGGCCCACCTCGAACTGCGGCTTGACCATCATCACCAGGTCGGCGTCCGGCCTCACGCACCGCTTCAGGGCCGGCAGCACCAGCCCCAGCGGGATGAAGGACAGATCGCCCACGACAAGGTCCACAGGCTCCCCATCGATCGCTTCCAGCGTCAACTCCCGTACGTTCGTACGGTCCTTGACGGTGACGCGTTCATCGCTGCGCAGGGACCAGGCGAGTTGGCCGTATCCGACGTCCACGGCGACGACGTGCGCGGCGCCCGCGCGCAGCAGGACGTCGGTGAAGCCGCCGGTGGACGCGCCGGCGTCGAGCGCCCGGCGGCCCTCGACGGCGAGTCCCTGCGGTACGAAGGCCGCCAGCGCGCCGGCCAGCTTGTGGCCGCCGCGCGAGACGTACTCGGGGTCGTTGTCGTCGGCCGCCACCACGATCGGCGCCGCCGTCTCCACCTGCGTGGCCGGCTTGGTCGCGACGGTCCTGCCGACGCTGACCCGGCCGGCGGCGATCAGCTGGCCGGCGTGCTCGCGCGAGCGCGCCAGCTTCCGGCGGACCAGCTCCGCGTCCAGACGACGGCGTGCGACTCCTGCCACGTTCGGTTCAGCTCCTGCTCGCATAGGGCGTCGGGGGCGCCGGAGGTCCCGGGCGGGCGTCCAGCGCGGTGAGCGCGTCGCGCAGCCCCCTGTGCACATCCTCGTACACCTCGAGGTGTCCGTCGGTGGCGAGGTGGTCGGCATCGGCCAGCCGGGCCAGCCCCGCGTCGACCTCGGCGTGGCCGGTGGGGTCGCGGGGGACGTCCAGCGGGGCCGCAGCGGCGGGATCGTACGCCCCGGCGGCCTCCTCCGGTACGGCCTCCGGTACGGCCCCGAGCGCGGGCGCCGGACCGGGCACGGGCTCGGGCGGCGGCTCGGGCTGGGACACGGACTCGGACTCGCTCATGCCCAGACGCTACCGCGAACCGCTGGGGTACCGTCGTGCGCGATGGCCACGATCGAGGAGTGCCGCCGGGCACTGGGGAAGCTCTCGGACAACATGCAGGGCGCCGAGGGCGACACCCGCGCGGCGGCGGCCCTGGACCGCTCGGTGAGCTGCCACATCACCGACCTCGACGTCACCTTCGAGGGACGGCTGACCGGCGGCCGCCTCCAGATCGACGACGTGCTGCCGGGAGCGCCCCGGGAGAGGGCCCAGATCAGGCTCGCCATGGCCGGCGACGACCTGCTCGCCCTGGTCGGCGGCGAGCTGAACTTCGCGACCGCCTGGGGCTCGGGGCGCGTGCGGCTGGAGGCGAGCCTGCTGGACCTGTTCCGGCTCAGGAAGCTGCTCTGAGCGCACGGCCCCGGCCCGCGGCCGCCCGTGGGTCACGGGGTCCGCGGGGCGGCGGCCGGGTTCCCGCTCCGTGCCCTGCGCGCCGCCGGCACCACGAGCGGGGTTCCGGTCTCCGGGTCGTCGATGACCTGGCAGCGCAGCCCGAAGACCTCCTCCACCAGCGCGGCCGTCACGATCTCGCCGGGCGCCCCCTCGGCGATCACCCGGCCCTCGCGCAGCGCGACGAGGTGGGTGGCGTACCGGGCGGCGTGGTTGAGGTCGTGCAGCACCGCGACCAGCGTGCGGCCCTCGGTCTCGTGCAGCTCGGCGCACAGGTCGAGGACGTCGATCTGGTGCTGGATGTCCAGGAACGTGGTCGGCTCGTCCAGCAGCAGCAGCGGGGTCTGCTGGGCCAGCGCCATGGCGATCCACACGCGCTGGCGCTGCCCGCCGGACAGCTCGTCCACGTACCGCTCGCCGAGTTCGGCGACGCCCGTGCGCGCCATGGACTCCCGCACCACCCGCTCGTCCTCGGCCGACCACTGGCGCAGCAGGCCCTGGTGCGGGTAGCGGCCGCGGCCGACGAGGTCGGCGACGGTGATCCCGTCGGGCGCGATCGAGGACTGCGGCAGCAGGCCCAGCGTCCGGGCGACCTTCTTCGCCGGCATCGACTGGATGACCTGCCCGTCGAGCAGCACCCGGCCCTCGCTCGGCCGGAGCATCCGCGACAGCGCCCGCAGCAGCGTCGACTTGCCGCACGCGTTGGGGCCGACGATCACCGTGAAGGAGTTGTCGGGGATGCGCACCGACAGCTGCTCGGCGATGACGCGCCGGTCGTAGGCGAGGGTCACGTTCTCGGCGGACAGCCGGTTCCCCGTGCTCGCGGTGCTCAGAGTGCTCACAGTGCTCCCAGTCTCCTGAGGGTGTGCGTCGGTGCCGGTGGCGGTCATACGCGGCCCGCCCTGCGCTCGGTGACCAGCAGCCACAGCAGATAGCCGCCGCCCAGGACGCCGGTGACCACGCCCACGGGCAGCTGGTCGGCGCCGAAGGCCCGCTGGGAGGCCCAGTCGGCGGCGACCAGCAGGGTGGCGCCCATGCACAGGGAGGGCACCAGATTGGGTCCCGGGGAGCGGGTCAGCCGCCGGGCGAGCTGCGGCGCGGTCAGCGCGACGAAACTGACGGGTCCCGCCGCGGCGGTGGCGGCCGCGGTCAGCAGCACCGCGCACACCGTCAGCAGCAGCCGCACCCGCTCCACGCGCACCCCGAGGGCGTTGGCCACGTCGTCGCCCATCTCGGCCGTCCGCAGGGCGCGGGCGTTGGCGAGGACCAGCGGGACCAGCACCGCGCACAGCGCGAGCAGCGGCCACACCTGCTCCCAGTCCCGGCCGCCCAGGGAGCCGGTCATCCACACCACCGCACGCGCCGCGTCGACGATGTCGGCCTGGGTGAGCAGATAGCCGTTGACGGCCGTGACGACGGCGGAGACCCCGATGCCGACCAGCACCAGCCGGTACCCGTGCACGCCCTGCCGCCAGGCGAGCAGATAGATGGCGGCGCCGGTCAGCAGACCGCCGGCCAGTGCGCCGAGGGTGACCTGCGTGGCGCTGCCGGACATCAGGACGATGACCACCAGCGCGCCCGCCGTGGAGCCCTGCGACAGGCCCAGCACGTCCGGGCTGCCCAGCGGGTTGCGGGAGACGGACTGGAACAGCGCGCCGCCGAGGCCCAGGGAGGCGCCGACCAGCAGGCCGACCAGGACCCGCGGCAGCCGCAGTTCGCGGACGATGAACTCCTGGTAGGGGCTGCCGTCCCCGGCGAGCGTCCGCAGCACGTCGGCCGGCGGGATCCTGGCGTCCCCGGTGCCGATCAGGGCGACGCTCGCGGCCAGCGCGGCGGCCAGCAGCAGCGCCACGACGGTCACCGCGCGGACGTCCAGGCGCAGCGAGAGCCCACCGGGGGTGCGCAGGGCACGGCTGGTGGATCGGTATCGGGTCTTCACAGCTGGGCCGTCCTGCGCCGTCGTACGAGAAGGATGAAGACCGGCCCGCCGATGAGCGCGGTGACGACGCCGACCTGGAGTTCCGAGGGACGCACGACGACCCGGCCGACGACGTCGGCGCCGAGCAGCAGCACCGGCGACAGGACGGTCGCGTACGGCAGGATCCAGCGCAGGTCGGGGCCGGTGAACGAGCGCACCGCGTGCGGCACCATCAGGCCGACGAACATGACCGGGCCGCAGGCGGCGGTGGCCGCGCCGCACAGCACGGTCGCGGCGAGCATGGCCAGGGCCCGGGTGCGGCCCAGGTGGGCGCCGAGGGCGCGGGCGGTGTCGTCGCCCATCGCCACCGCGTTCAGCGGCCGGGCCAGCGCCAGGGCCAGGAGTGTGCCGGCGCCCAGGAACGGCAGCACCTGCGTGATGGTCGAGCCGGACGCCGAGGCCAGGGAGCCGACGGTCCAGAAGCGCATCCGGCCCAGCGCCGCGTCATCCATGATCATCACGGCCTGGAGGTAGCCGTACAGCGCCGCGCTGATCGCGGTGCCGGCCAGCGCGAGCCGGACCGGTGTGGCCTCCCGGCTGCCGCCGAGGAACCAGACCAGCGCGCCGACCGCCGCCGCGCCGCCGAAGGCGAACCACACGTAGCCGCTGAGGCTGGTGACGCCGAGGAAGGTGATGGCCGTGACGACGGCGGCCGAGGCGCCCGCGTTGATACCGAGCAGGCCCGGGTCGGCCAGCGGATTGCGGGTGAGCGCCTGCAGCACCGCTCCCGACAGGCCCAGCGCGGCGCCCACCAGCAGTCCGAGGACGGTGCGCGACAGCCGCTCGTCGACCACCACGTCGCCGTAGGTGCCGGAGTCGTGGAACAGGCCGTGCCAGACCTGGCCGGGCGACAGCCCTTTCGCGCCGATCGCGATGCTCGCCAGTGCGACGAGCACCAGGACCGCGAGGGACGCGAGGAGCCCAACTGCCCGCGCCACCCGGCGGGTCGGGGGCGCGGCGGCGGTCCCGGCGCGCTGTTCGGGAAGACTGTCGACCAACACGCAGGTTAGGTTAGCCTACCCTCGATTGCGGCCCCGATCCGTGAGCCGTCCGGCACGGGTTCACAGGCCGAGCCGGGCCAGCGCCTTGCCCCCGTCCAGCTCGCAGGACCCGTCACCGGCCGCCGTCCAGGCCGCCGCGCACAGCGCCCGCAGCCCGTCCAGCGCCTCCCCGTCACCGCTCAGCTCCAGCTCGGAGGCCCCGGCCGTCGCCGTCCATCCCCCGCAGCGGAACCCGTCGCCGTCCCGGCCGACCTCCGGCTGCCCGGTGAGCAGCCCGCGCAGGTCGGCGTCCACGTAGGTGGGCCGGTGCCGGGGCGGCGCGGCGAGCAGCTGCGGGCCGTCGGTGACACCGGTGAGCACCAGCAGCGAGTCGACGCCGCCGTTGAACGCGCCCTCGATGTCGGTGTCCAGCCGGTCCCCGACCACCAGCGGCCGCCGCGCCCCGGTCCGCAGGATCGTCTCCCGGTGCATCGGCGGCAGCGGCTTGCCCGCCACCTGAGGGTCGGCCCCGGTGGCGATGCGGACCACCTCGACCGCCGCGCCGTTGCCCGGCGCGATCCCGCGCCCGCTCGGGATCGTCAGGTCCGTGTTGGACGCGAACCACGGCAGTCCGCGCGCCACCGCGTACGACGCCTCGGCGAACCTCCCCCACGGCAGATCCGGCCCGCCGTAGCCCTGCACGACCGCCGCCGGTTCGTCGTCCGCCGACTCCACCGGCTCCAGACCGCGCTCGCGCAGCGCGACCCGCAGCCCCTCACCGCCGATCACCAGCACCCGCGCCCCCTGCGGCAGCTGATCGCTGATCAGCCGGGCGACCGCCTGCGCCGAGGTGATGACGTCCGCCGCCCGGGCCGGTATCCCCAGCTCCGTCAGATGCCCCGCCACCGCGTCCGGCGTGCGCAGCGCGTTGTTGGTGACGTAGGCCAGACGCATGCCCTGGTCGCGCGCCGCCGCCAGCGAGTCCACCGCGTGCGCGATCGCCTCACCCCCCGCGTACACCACCCCGTCGAGATCGAGCAGCGCCGTGTCGTACGCCTCGTTCAGGGGCTGTCCGCTGCCTTCCGGACCCGTCCTGACGGCCTGGCTCATTCCGCATCGCTCCTCGTTCACTCGCGTTTCCCCGATCATCCCTCACGCCGCCGGTCCACGTACGATGCCGGGATGAACACTGCAGGTCACTCGGAAGCAATGGCGCGCCGGGGCCTGGAACTCACTCCGTTCCGCGGCCTCCGTTACGACCCCGAACGGGTCGGCAGCCTGGCCGCCGTCACCTCCCCGCCCTACGACGTCGTGGTCCGCCCCGACGGCCTGCACCACCTCCAGTCGGCCGACCCGTACAACATCGTCCGGCTGATCCTGCCGCAGGCCGGCACCCCCAGCGCCCGCACCGGACAGGCGGCCGACACGCTGCGCCGCTGGCAGGCCGAGGGAGTGCTCACCACCGACGCCGAGCCCGGGCTGTACGTGTACGAGCAGAGCGACGGCGACGGGATGCTCCAGCGCGGCGTGATCGGCGCGCTGCGCGTCTCGGAGCCCGCCGAGGGCGTGGTGCTGCCGCACGAGGACGTCATGCCGCCCGTGGTCGCGGACCGGGCGGCCCTGATGCGGGCCACCCGGGCGAACCTGGAACCACTGCTGCTGACCTACCGCGGCGACGGCAGCGCGGCCGCGGTCGTCGAACGCACGGCCGCGCGCGAGCCGCTGCTGTCGACCACCACCGAGGACGGCTTCCACCACCGCCTGTGGTCGGTCACCGACCCGGCCGAGGTCGCCGGCATCCAGTCCGACCTGGCGGGCAAACAGGCCCTCATCGCCGACGGCCACCACCGCTGGGCCACCTATCTGCGGCTCCGCGCGGAGCACCCCTCCCCCAGCCCCTGGGACTACGGCCTGGTCCTCCTGGTCGACACGGCCCGCTACCCGTTGCGCGTGCGCGCCATCCACCGCCTGCTGCACGGCCTGCCGGTCGCGGACGCCGTCGCGGCCCTCGACGGCCTCTTCCGCGTCCGGCGCCTCGACGTGCCGCTCCCGGAGGCCCTGAAGGCACTCGAGCAGGCCACCGGCGCGGGCAACGCCTTCCTGCTCGCCGGCGACGGCGCCTTCCACCTGGTCGACCGCCCGGACCCCGGCCTGCTGGCCCGTACGGTCCCGGCCGACCGCCCGCCCGCCTGGCGCTCGCTGGACGCGACGGTCCTGCACGCCACGCTGCTGGAGCACGTGTGGCGCGTCCCGGAGGACTCCCCCGCCCACATCGCCTACATACACGACACCCCGGCCACCGTCGCCAAGGCGGAGCGCGACGCGGGGACCGCGGTGCTGCTGCACCCGGTGCGCGAGGAGGTCGTCCGCGACCTGGCCCGCCAGGGCGTGACGATGCCCCGCAAGTCCACGTCGTTCGGCCCCAAACCGGCCTCGGGCCTGGTCCTGCGGACCCTCGACGCCTGACACGCCGGCACGGCCGGCACTCCCTGCACGACGAAGGGCGGGCGCCGACCGGCGCCCGCCCTCGCTGTCTCAGTACCGCGTCACTCCTTGTCGCCGCCCTCGACGGGAGCGTCCCCGGCAGGGGCGTCCTCGTCGGTGACGTCGTCGCCGACGTCGTCGGCGGCGGCCTCCGGCGACTCGGCGTCCTCGACCGGGACGTCACCCGGCACGTCGTCCGCCACGGCGTCCTCCCGGGCCTCTTCCACGGCCTCGACGACGGCCTCGTCCGGGCTCTCCACCAGCGCGTCGAGGAACTCCACGCCGTCCAGCTCGGCCAGCCGGTCGGACGCGTCGGTGCTGCCGTCCCGGTCGCCCTCCACCGCCTTGGCGAACCACTCCCGGGCCTCGTCGGCCCGGCCGTTGGCCAGCAGCGCGTCGGCGTAGGCGTACCGCAGGCGCGCGGTCCAGGGCTGTACGGAGCTGGACGCCAGCTCGGGGCTCTGGAGCGTCACGATCGCCGCGTCCAGCTGCCCCATGTCACGCCGGGCGCCGGCCGCGACGAGCCGCATCTCGACCTGCCCGGCCTTGTCCAGCTTGTGCACCTCGGGGGCACCGGCCATGTCCAGCGCCTTCTCCGGCCGGCCCAGGCCGCGCTCGCAGTCGGCCATGACGGGCCACAGGTCCACGTTGCCGGTCATCCGCCGCGCGGCCCGGAACTCGGCGAGCGCCTCGCTGAACTTCTGGTTGGCGTACGCCGCGAAGCCGGCCGCCTCCCGCACCGCGGCGACCCTGGACGCCAGGCGCAGGGCCACCTTCGCGTAGCCGTACGCGCCCTCGGGGTCCTCGTCGATGAGCCGCGCGACCATCACCAGGTTCTTGGCGACGTCCTCGGCGAGCGTCTTCGGCAGGCTCTGCAGCTCCTGGCGCACGTCCTTGTCGATCTCGTCGCCGGTGACGTCCTCCGGGATCGGCAGCCGCCTGATCGGCTCGCGGTCACGGTCCCGCTCGTCACGGAAGCGGCCACCACCGGACCGGTCGTCGCGCCGGTCGTCCCGTCCCCGGAAGCCGCCACGGTCGTCACGGCGGTCGTCACGCCCCCGGAAGCCACCGGTCGGCCGCCCACCGCGATCGTCCCGGCGAGGGCCGCGGTCACGGTCGTCGCGCCCACGGAAGCCACCGCGGTCACCGCCGTCGCTCCGCTCACTGCGGAAGCCACCGCGGTCCCCGCTGTCGCTCCGCTCGCCGCGGAAGCCACCCCGGTTGTCGTCCCGGCCACGGAAACCGCCGCGGTCGTCGCGACGGTCGTCACGGCGGTCGTCACGGCGGTCGTCGCGCCGGAACCCGCCCCGGTTGTCGTCACGGCCCTGGTACCCACCGGTCGGCCGGCCACCACGGTCGTCACGCCGATCGCTGCCACGGTCGTCACGCCGATCGCTGCCACGGTCGTCACGCCGGGCGTCCCGCGCCTGGAACGCGCCGCGGTCGTCGCGACGGTCGTCCCGGCGGAAGCCGCCGGCCGGCCGCCCGCCACGATCGTCACGGCGGTCGTCACGGCGGTCGTCCCGCCCCTGGTAGCCGCCGCGGTCGCCGCGGTCGTCCCGGCGGAAGCCACCGCGGTCGTCGCGACGGTCGTCGCGGCCCTGGTAGCCACCGGCAGCGCGCGGGCCGCCACGGTCGTCACGGCCCTGGTACCCACCGCCACTGCGGGGGCCACCGCGGTCATCACGGCCCTGGTACCCACCGCCACTGCGGGGGCCACCGCGGTCGTCGCGGCGGCCGTAAGCGGGACGGTCGGCGTCACGGCGGCCGTAGCCGCCGCGCTGGTCGCCGTCGCGCCGCTGCGGGCCGCCGCGGTCGTCCTCACGGCGGGGTCCGCGGCGGTCGTCGTCGCGGCGCTCGCCACGGGCGTCGCGGTCGTCACGGCGGAACGGGGGCCGGTCGCCGTCACGGCGGGGACCGCGGTCGCGGTCGTCGCCACCACGGAAGCCGGGACGGTCACCGCGGTCGTTCCCGCGGCGCGGGCCGGCCCGGTAGCCACCACGGTCACCGCGGTCACCACTGTCCCGTCGCCGCTGGTCGCGCTCCGGTCGGTCCTCGGGAGAGTTGGTGGACATCGGTGACTCCTGTCTTCGGTACCGCAAGCATTGTAAAAACAAAAGGACCCCTGGTCCCAGCTGAACGCTGGGACCAGGGGTCCTTCCAAAGATTGTTCGGCGGTGTCCTACTCTCCCACAGGGTCCCCCCTGCAGTACCATCGGCGCTGTGAGGCTTAGCTTCCGGGTTCGAAATGTAACCGGGCGTTTCCCTCACGCTATGACCACCGAAACCCTAATGGTTTCGAGCGAACAAGCACACTCTTCACTTGTGTGTTCAGCTCTCAGCCGGCAACCGTTCGTTGCCTCAGAACTTACACAGTGGACGCGAGCATCAATGGTCAAGCCCTCGGCCTATTAGTACCAGTCAACTCCACCCGTTACCAGGCTTCCATATCTGGCCTATCAACCCAGTCGTCTACTGGGAGCCTTACCCT
>NZ_JBVIYZ010000009.1:257617-285999 GCF_055592085.1 Streptomyces sp. NPDC041135 | reverse complement strand
AGCGCGGTGTGCAGCACCGCCCGGTCCTCGGTGACGTTGATCTTCTCACCGCGGAACATGGCGTCCCGCAGGTCGAAGACCCCGGTGGCGGCGGCGAGTTCCCGGAGCAGGGCCAGGCTCTCGTCGGTGATCAGGTGCTTGCTGTAGTCGATGTGCAGATCACCGACGCGCAGGACGTACCGTTCGGCGCGCCCGGGATCGGCGGCGAACAGCTCCCGCAGCGGGGCGCGGAACCCGGCGCGGTGGTCGGTGAGCGCCGTCCACTCGGGGCGGCGGGTCAGCTCGGTCTGGGACAGGTCATCTGACAGGGAGTCAGACATCTCAGGCGTTCTCCTTGGTGGCCTCGCCGCGCAGGGCGATGGCGTACATCTCGTCGGCGTCGAGGCGGCGCAGCTCCTCGGCGATGAGCTCCGAGGTCTGGCGGACCTTCAGGGCCAGGGTGCGGGGCGGCTGGCCCGGCAGGGACAGCGTGGCGAGGGGGCCCTCGGGCCGGTCGATGACGATGTCACCGTCCGCGGTGCCCAGCCGGACGGCGGTGACCACCGGGCCGGGGCTGACCACGCGGTCGACCTCCACGCCCAGCCGGGCCTGCAGCCAGCGGGCCAGCAGCTCGGCGCTGGGATTGTCCCGCTCGGCCTCCACGGCCGCCGAGGTCACCCTGACCCGGGCCTGGTCCAGGGCCGCCGCCAGCATCGAGCGCCAGGGGGTGAGCCTGGTCCAGGCGAGGTCGGTGTCGCCGGGCGCGTAGTGGCGCATCCGGGCGTCCAGGACGTCCAGCGGGCGCTCGACGGCGTAGAGGTCGGTGATCCGGCGCTGGGCCAGGGCGCCGAGCGGGTCCTTGGAGGGGGTGTCGGGGGCGTCCACCGGCCACCACACGACGACCGGGGCGTCGGGCAGCAGCAGCGGCAGGACCACGGAGTCGGCGTGGTCGGACACCTCGCCGTAGGTGCGCAGCACGACCGTCTCGCCGGTGCCGGCCTCGGAGCCGACGCGTACCTCGGCGTCCAGCCGTGAGGCCGTGCGGTCCCGCAGGGTGCGCGCGTGCCGCTTGATGACGACCAGGGTGCGGGAGGGGTGCTCGTGCGAGGCCTCCTCGGCCGCCTTCAGCGAGTCGTAGGCGTTCTCCTCGTCGGTGACGATGACCATCGTCAGCACCATGCCCACCGCGGGGGTGCCGATGGCGCGGCGGCCCTGCACCAGTGCTTTGTTGATCTTGCTTGCCGTGGTGTCGGTCAGGTCGATCTTCATGGCCTGCGCCAGCTCCGTCCGTCTCGTGCGAGCATCTCGTCTGCTTCCTCCGGACCCCAGGTGCCCGCCTGGTACCGGGCCGGCCTGCCGTGCGCCGACCAGTACTCCTCGATCGGGTCGAGGATCTTCCAGGACTCCTCCACCTCCTGGTGGCGGGGGAACAGGTTGGCGTCGCCGAGCAGCACGTCCAGGATGAGCCGCTCGTACGCCTCGGGGCTGGACTCCGTGAACGACTCGCCGTAGGCGAAGTCCATGGACACGTCCCGGATCTCCATCGAGGTCCCGGGCACCTTGGAGCCGAAGCGGACGGTCATGCCCTCGTCGGGCTGGACCCGGATGACGATCGCGTTCTGGCCCAGTTCCTCGGTGGCGGTGGAGTCGAACGGCGAGTGCGGGGCCCGCTTGAAGACCACCGCGATCTCGGTGACCCGGCGGCCAAGACGCTTGCCGGCGCGCAGGTAGAAGGGGATGCCCGCCCAGCGGCGGTTGTCGATCTCCAGCTTGATCGCGGCGAAGGTGTCGGTCTTGGACTTGGGGTCGATGCCCTCCTCCTCCAGGTAGCCGGCCACCTTCGCACCGCCCTGCCAGCCCGCCGTGTACTGGGCGCGCACGGTACCGCGGGCGAGGTCCTCGGGCAGCCGGACCGACTTCAGCACCTTCAGCTTCTCGGTGAGCAGGGACTCCGCGTCGAACGCGATGGGCTCCTCCATCGCGGTGAGCGCCATCAGCTGCAGCAGGTGGTTCTGGATGACGTCACGGGCGGCGCCGATGCCGTCGTAGTACCCGGCCCGGCCGCCGATGCCGATGTCCTCGGCCATGGTGATCTGCACGTGGTCGACGTAACTGCGGTTCCAGACGGGCTCGTACATCTGGTTGGCGAAGCGGAGCGCCAGGATGTTCTGGACGGTCTCCTTGCCGAGGTAGTGGTCGATGCGGAACACCTGGTCGGGCTCGAACACGTCGTGCACGATCGTGTTCAGCTCCTGGGCGCTGGCCAGGTCGCGGCCGAACGGCTTCTCGATGACCGCGCGCCGCCAGGCGCCCTGCGGGCCCGTAGCCAGGCCGTGCTTCTTCAGCTGCTGCACGACCTTGGGGAAGAACTTCGGCGGCACGGAGAGGTAGAACGCGAAGTTGCCGCCGGTGCCGCGGGAGGCGTTGAGTTCCTCGACCGCGTCGCGCAGCTGCTTGAAGGCGGTGTCGTCGTCGAAGTCGCCGGGGATGAACCGCATCCCCTCGGCCAGCTGCTGCCACACCTCCTCGCGGAACGGCGTGCGGGAGTGGTCGCGCACGGCGTCGTGCACGACCTGGGCGAAGTCCTGGTCCTCCCAGTCCCGGCGGGCGAAGCCGACCAGCGAGAAACCCGGCGGCAGCAGGCCGCGGTTGGCCAGGTCGTAGACGGCCGGCATCAGCTTCTTGCGGGACAGGTCGCCGGTCACCCCGAAGATGACCAGGCCCGAGGGGCCCGCGATCCGCGGCAGCCGCCGGTCACCCGCGTCACGCAGCGGGTTCACCCAGTCGGCGGCCGGGCCGACCGGCACCCGCACCTGTGCCGCCTGGTCCGTGGTCTGCGTCATCGCGCCTCAACTCCCTTGCTGTCCAGGGACTTCGCGACGGCGTCCAGCAGGTCCTGCCAGGCAGCCACGAACTTGGCGACGCCTTCGTCCTCCAGCTGCCGGACGACCTCGTCGTAGGGGATGCCGAGCCGCTCCACGGCGGCGAGGTCGGCGGCGGCCCGGTCGTAGCCGCCGGTCACCGTGTCCCCGGTGATCTCACCGTGGTCGGCGGTGGCGTCCAGGGTGGCCTCCGGCATGGTGTTGACCGTGCCGGGCGCGACCAGCTCGTCCACGTACAGGGTGTCCTTGTACGCCGGGTCCTTCACGCCGGTGGAGGCCCACAGCGGGCGCTGCGGGTTGGCGCCGGCCCCGGCCAGCGCCGACCAGCGCTCACCGGCGAACACCTCCTCGTACGTCCGGTAGGCCAGCCGGGCGTTGGCCAGCGCGGCCCGGCCCTTGAGCGCCGCCGCCTCCGGGGTGCCCAGGGCGTTCAGCCGCTTGTCGATCTCGCTGTCGACGCGGGAGACGAAGAAGGAGGCCACGGAGTGGATCGAGGACAGGTCCAGACCCCGGTCCCGGGCCTTCTCCAGGCCCGCGAGGTAGGCGTCCGTCACCTCGCGGTAGCGCTCCAGGGAGAAGATCAGCGTGACGTTGACGCTGATGCCGAGGCCGACGACCTCGGTGATGGCCGGCAGGCCCGCCCGGGTGGCCGGAATCTTGATCATCACGTTGGGGCGGTCGACCAGCCAGGCGAGCTGCTCGGCCTCGGCGATCGTGGCCGCGGTGCGGTGGGCGAGACGGGGGTCGACCTCGATGGAGACGCGGCCGTCGACGCCGCCCGTGGCGTCGTACACCGGGCGCAGCACGTCGGCGGCGGCCCGCACGTCGGCTGTGGTCAGCATGCGGACGGCCTCGTCGACCGTGACGCCGCGTACGGCCAGACCGGTGAGCTGCTCCTCGTAGCCCGTCCCGGAGCCGATGGCGGCCTGGAAGATCGAGGGGTTGGTGGTCACGCCCACCACGTGGCGCCCGGCGACCAGCCGGGCCAGGCCGCCGCTGGTGATCCGCTCGCGGGACAGGTCGTCCAGCCAGATGGACACGCCCTCACCGGAGAGGCGCTCGAGTGCTCCCGCGGTCGCGGTTGCTTCGGTCACTGTGATCATCTTCCTTCTGGCGATCGGATCAGGCGCGGGCGGCGGCCAGGGATTCCCGGGCGGCGGCGGCGACGTTCTCGGGGGTGAAACCGAACTCGGTGAACAGGGTCCCGGCGTCGGCGGAGGCGCCGAAGTGCTCCAGGGAGACGATGCGCCCGGCGTCCCCGACGTACCGGTACCAGGTCAGGCCGATGCCGGCCTCGACGGCGACGCGGGCCCGCACCGACGGCGGCAGCACCCGCTCGCGGTACTCGCGCGGCTGCTCCTCGAACCACTCGACGCACGGCATGGACACCACCCGGGTGCCGGTCCCGGCGGCCTCCAGCAGCTCGCGCGCGGCGACGGCCAGGTGCACCTCGGAGCCGGTCGCGATGATGATCACCTCCGGGACCTCGGACGACGACTCGCGCAGCACATAGCCGCCCCTGGCCGCGTCCGGGTCGGGCGCGTACGTCGGCACACCCTGGCGGGTCAGCGCGAGCCCGTGCGGGGCCGGGTGCGTGGTGTGCCTCTTCAGGATCTCGGCCCAGGCCGTCGCGGTCTCGTTGGCGTCCGCCGGGCGGACGACGTTCAGGCCGGGAATCGCGCGCAGCGCGGCCAGGTGCTCGACCGGCTGGTGGGTGGGGCCGTCCTCGCCGAGACCGATGGAGTCGTGCGTCCACACGTACGTCACCGGCAGCTGCATCAGGGCCGACATACGGACGGCGTTGCGCATGTAGTCGGAGAACACCAGGAAGGTGCCGCCGTAGATCCGGGTGTTGCCGTGCAGGGCGATGCCGTTCATCTCCGCGGCCATGGAGAACTCGCGGATGCCGAAGTGGACCGTACGGCCGTACGGGTCGGCCTCGGGCAGCGGGTTGCCCGCGGGCAGGAAGGACGACGTCTTGTCGATGGTGGTGTTGTTGGAGCCGGCCAGGTCGGCCGAGCCGCCCCACAGCTCGGGCAGCACCCCGCCGAGCGCCTGGAGCACCTTCCCGGAAGCGGCGCGGGTGGCGACGGACCCGCCCTCCTCGAACACCGGCAGGGCGTCCTGCCAGCCCTCGGGCAGCCGGCCCGCCACCACGCGGTCGAACAGCGCGGACCGCTCGGGGTCGGCGCCGCGCCAGGAGTCGAGCTGCTTGTCCCAGGCCGCGTGGGCCTCGGCGCCCCGGTCGAGGGCGGCGCGGGTGTGGGCGAGGACGTCCTCGTCCACCTGGAAGCCGCGCTCCGGGTCGAAGCCGAGGAGGCGCTTGGTGGCGGCGACCTCGTCGGCGCCGAGGGCGGAGCCGTGGGCGGCCCCGGTGTTCCGCGCGTTCGGGGCGGGCCAGGCGATGATGGTGCGCATGGCGATGATGGAGGGCCGGCCGGTCTCGGCCCGGGCCGCCGTGAGCGCCGCGTACAGGGCGTGGACGTCGATGTCGCCGTCCTCGGCCGGTTCGATCCGCTGGGTGTGCCAGCCGTAGGCCTCGTAGCGCTTGAGCACGTCCTCGGAGAAGGCCGTCGCGGTGTCGCCCTCGATGGATATGTGGTTGTCGTCGTAGAGGAAGACCAGGTTGCCGAGCTTCTGGTGGCCCGCCAGGGAGGAGGCCTCCGCGGAGACGCCCTCCTGGAGGTCGCCGTCGGAGACGATCGCCCAGACGGTGTGGTCGAAGGGGGACTCGCCCTCGGGGGCCTGCGGGTCGAACAGGCCGCGCTCGTAGCGGGCGGCCATGGCCATGCCGACGGCGTTGGCGACGCCCTGGCCGAGCGGTCCGGTGGTGGTCTCCACACCGGCCGTGTGGCCGTACTCCGGGTGCCCGGGCGTCTTCGAACCGTGGGTGCGGAACGCCTTCAGGTCGTCCAGCTCCAGCTCGTACCCCGACAGGTACAGCTGGGTGTAGAGGGTCAGCGAGGTGTGGCCGGGGGACAGCACGAAGCGGTCACGACCGGCCCACTCCGGGTCGGCCGGGTCATGACGCATCACCTTCTGAAAGATCGTGTACGCGGCCGGCGCCAGGCTCATCGCGGTGCCGGGGTGGCCGTTGCCGACCTGCTGCACCGCGTCGGCCGCCAGCAGCCGGGCGGTGTCCACGGCACGCCGGTCGAGGTCGGTCCACTCGAAGCCGTCGGATGTCTGCGTGGTCATCTTCAAGAGTCCTCGTTCCAAGCAGGGAATCTGTGCCGGATACGTTCAAACCTAAAAGTCTGACTTTTTCGACGGAAGGTCGGGGTGTGTCAGCCTGTGGTGAAAGTGGGACAGTGATCACGCGAGAGAGACGGCACAAGAAGGACATGGCAGACAGAGGTGCCCACAGCGCCCACCCGGCACAGGACGCCGACGGCCCCGCAGGCCGCGGTGACGGGATCAGAACCTTCCCCTTCCCGGCCGACCTCGCCGCCGGCGGCGTCGGCATGCGGATCGGCCCCCTGGACTCGGGCCGACCCTGGCACTCCGACGCGCCCCTGCACCGCGTCCACCGCATCGACTTCCACGTGGTCATGCTCTTCGCCGACGGCCCCATACGGCACATGGTCGACTTCACCGAGTACGAGGCGACGGCCGGCGATCTGCTGTGGATCCGCCCCGGGCAGGTCCACCGCTTCTCCCCGGATAGCGTCTACCGCGGAACCGTGCTGACCATGCAACCCGGCTTCCTGCCCCGCGCCACCGTCGAGGCGGCCGGCCTCTACCGCTACGACCAGCAGCCCCTGCTGCACCCCGGGCCGGCCCAGCTCACCGCGGTACGGGCGGCCCTCGGCCAGCTCCGGCGCGAGTACGAGGACACCGACACCCTGCCGCCCAGCCTGCACACGGCCGTGCTGCGGCACACCCTCAGCGCGTTCCTGCTGCGCCTGGCCCACCTCGCCGCGCCCTCCGCGCCGGCGACGGGACAGCAGGCTGACACCACCTTCACCCTCTTCCGGGAGGCGGTCGAGCAGGACTTCGCCACCAACCACAGCGTCAGCGCCTATGCGGACGCGCTCGGTTACTCCCGCCGGACGCTGGTGCGCGCGGTGCGGTCGGCCACCGGCGAGACACCGAAGGGCTTCATCGACAAGCGGGTCGTCCTGGAGGCCAAACGCCTCCTCGCGCACACCGACCTGCCGACGGGCCGCGTGGGAGCGGCCGTCGGCTTCCCCGACGCGGCGAACTTCTCCAAGTTCTTCCACCTGCACACCGGCCGCACCCCGGTGGCCTTCCGGGCGGAGCTGCGCCAGGGCCACTCCTGAGGGCGGCGCCGCGAGCGAGGGCCTCGCACGCGAGGACGCCGGGGGCCGGCCCGCGGGTGCGGGCCGACTCCCCGGCGTCGCCGGTGGGTTCGCGCCGGTCAGTGACCGAAGTCGAACCAGTTCACATTGACGAAGTCCGCCGGCTGTCCGCTGGTGAACGTCAGGTACACGTCGTGCGTGCCGGTCACCGCGCCGATGTTCGCCGGCACCGTCCGCCACGACTGCCAGCCGCCGGTGTTGCCGACGGCGAAGCTGCCGACGGGGGTGCTGGAGCGGCTGTCGAGGCGGACCTCCACCAGTCCGCTCACCCCGGACGCGGCCCCGCTCGCCACCCGGGCGTAGAACTGCGTGGCCGCGCCGGAACCGAAGTTGACGCCCTTGTACAGCGCCCAGTCACCGTTGGCCAGGGCGCCGATGTTCTGCCCGCCGCCGGTGTCGGAGGTGGTCTCGGTGATCGTGCCGGACTGGCTGTCGTAGGACTCGGCCTGCACGGCGCTGTAGGCGTCGCGGTTGCCGGTGGGCGGCGGGGTGGTGCCGCCGCCTCCGCCGCCGCCGGACTGGAGGACCTGCACGTAGTCCACGGTCATGGGGTGGCCGGGCTCGGTGCCGCTGTCCGGTCCGCCGCCGAAGGCACCCGGGAAGCCGCCGCCCATCGCCACGTTGAGGATGACGAAGTACCCGTGGTTGGTGGCATTCGCCCAGGTCGTCGCGTCGACCTGGTTGGCGCGCACGGTGTGGAAGTTGACGCCGTCGAGGTAGAAGCGGATCTCCTCTGGGCTGGTCGAGCGGTCCCACTCCATCGCGTAGGTGTGGAACCCGGCCTGGCAGGTGGTCCCGGTGCACGGGGTGTTGCCGCCGATGCCGGACGTCTCGTTGCAGGGGCCGCCGGGGTTGGTACCGCAGTGCATGGTGGCCCAGTCGGTGTTGAGGCCCTGGACGTTCTCCATGACGTCCAGCTCACCGACGGCCGGCCAGTTCTGGTAGTTGCCCCGGAAGGGGGCGCCCAGCGTCCAGAACGCCGGCCAGTAGCCCTTGGCGGCGGCGCCGGTGACGTTGGGCAGCTGGATGCGGGACTGGATGCGCAGCTTGCCACCGGCCGCGGGCTGGAAGTCGGTGCGGGTGGTCTCGATCCGGCCGGAGGTCCAGTGGCCGGACGCGTCGCGGCGCGGGGTGATGAGCAGGTTGCCGTTGCCGTCGAGCGCGACGTTGCTGGTGCTCGACGTCATCGTCTCGACCTCGCCGGTGCCCCAGTTGCCGGCGCCGCCCGGGTACGAGGTCCCGGTGTCGTATAGCCAGTTGGCGGTGTTGACGCCGGAGCCGGCCGCGCCGTTGAAGTCGTCGAGGAAGACCTGCGTCCAGCCGGACGGCGGCGTGGGCGCGGAGGCGCTGGCGGGCAGGGTGGCGGCCGTGGCGGCCGCGGCGGCCAGGCCGAGCGTGGCGAGCACGGCGACGAGTGCCCGGCGCACGGGACGCGTCCGTCTGCCCTCGGTCGGCGGTATACCGGAGGTTTCACGCATGGGGGTGCCTCTCGGGTACGGGGAGAAGGTGCGGGTGTGGTGAGAGCGGTCCGCCTGAGAGCGCTCTCAGGGTGTCGCCAATGTGCTCTCCGCGCCCGGAGTCGTCAAGGCTTAAAACAAGGAAAGTCCCATCGCCGCCTGGGAGTTCACCCCATGAAGCCAGAATTGGGCGGGAGTGCGCCCGGCCGCCCGGCGCGGCGTCCGGGCCGGGCCGGCGGCGGTGCCGAGTAGGGTGCACGGGATCGGCGGCGGCGGAGGTGCGGGAAGGGTGCGGGCGTGAAACTGACGATCCTGGGCGGCGGCGGGTTCCGGGTGCCGCTGGTGTACGGGGCGCTGCTGGCTGACCGCGGCGAGGGGCGGGTCACCCGGGTCGTCCTGCACGACCTCGACGACGGCCGCCTGCGCGCGGTCGCCCGGGTGCTGGCCGAACAGGCGGCGGACGTCCCCGGCGCGCCCCGGGTGAGCGCCACCACCGACCTGGACGAGGCCCTGCGCGGCGCGGACTTCGTCTTCTCGGCGATCCGCGTCGGGGGACTCCAGGGCCGCGCCGACGACGAGCGGGTGGCGCTGGCCGAGGGCGTCCTCGGCCAGGAGACGGTCGGCGCGGGCGGGATCGCCTACGGCCTGCGGACGGTCCCGGTCGCCGTGGACATCGCCCGGCGGGTGGCCCGGCTGGCGCCCGACGCCTGGGTCATCAACTTCACCAACCCCGCCGGCCTGGTCACCGAGGCCATGTCCCGCCACCTCGGCGACCGCGTCATCGGCATCTGCGACTCGCCCGTCGGCCTCGGCCGCCGGATCGCCCGCGTGCTCGGCGCGGACCCGCGCGAGGCCTTCATCGACTACGTCGGCCTCAACCACCTCGGCTGGGTGCGCGGCCTGCGCGTCGCCGGACGCGACGAACTGCCCCGCCTGCTCGCCGACCCCGCTCTGCTCGGCTCCTTCGAGGAGGGCCGGCTGTTCGGCGCCGACTGGCTGCGCTCGCTGGGCGCCGTCCCCAACGAGTACCTGCACTACTACTACTTCGACCGCGAGACCGTACGCGCCTACCAGGAGGCCGAGCGGACCCGCGGCGCCTTCCTGCGCGACCAGCAGGCCCGGTTCTACGCCGACGCCCTTCAGCCGGACACCGGCGCATTGAGCGCCTGGGACCGCACCCGCGCCGAGCGCGAGGCCACCTACATGGCGGAGAACCGGGAGACGGCCGGCGCCGGTGAGCGCGAGGCCGACGACCTCTCCGGCGGCTACGAGAAGGTGGCCCTGGCCCTGATGCGGGCCATCGCCCGTGACGAGCGCACCACCCTCATCCTCAACGTGCGCAACCGCTCCACCCTGTCGGTCCTCGACGCCGACGCGGTCATCGAGGTGCCCTGCCTGGTCGACGCCAACGGCGCCCACCCGCTGGCCACCGACCCGCTGCCCGGCCACGCCACCGGCCTGGTCTGCGCGGTGAAGGCCGTCGAGCGCGACGTGCTCGCCGCCGCCGCCTCCGCGTCCCGCGCGGCGGCGGTGCGGGCCTTCGCGCTGCACCCGCTGGTCGACTCGGTGACCGTGGCCCGCAGGCTCCTCGACGGCTACACCGCCGTCCACCCGGGCCTGGCCTATCTGGCCTGAACCACCGAAGGGGGTGCCCGGCCGGGCACCCCCTTCGTGCGGCCGTGCCGCCGGTTCAGCCGGTGAAGCCGGCCGTGATCGAGGTGAACTGCCAGGTGTTCTGGCTGATGCCGGAGCAGTTCTCGGCGACCCCGCCGCCCGGGCACGGCCGGTCGCGGTTGACCGACCAGAAGGCGAGCCGGGCGATGTGGTGGGAGTTCGCCCAGTCACGGACTTGCGTCCAGATCGCCGGGGTGGTGCTCTCCTGCTGGTCGGACAGGCCGTTCATGCCGGAGATGCCGATGTGGGCGTAGGCGGTCGCGTCGTCCCAGCCGAAGGTGGACTTCAGCTTGTTCTTCAGCCCCTCGGTCGCGTTGACGGTGCTGCCGTACATGTCGGAGCCGCCGCCGAAGTCGAACGGCATGATGGTGAAGACGTCGATGTTCGCGCCGAGCGACTGGGCCTGCTCGATGAGCCGGTTGCCGTAGTAGGTCGGGCCGGTCGTCGAGGTGCCGAAGGTGACGATGGTCCTCAGGCCCGGGTTGTTGGCCTTGACCGTCTTCAGCGCGGTCAGGATCCTGGCCTGCACGGCCTCGTTCTCGAACTCGTCCGTGTTCTCGATGTCCATGTCGATCGCCTTGAGGCCGTAGGCGTCGATCACCTTCTGCAGCGCCCCGGCGAGCGCGCCGGCCGACGAGCAGTTGGCGCCGAGCTTGCTGCCCTGCCAGCCGCCGAACGACGGGACGATGTCGCCGCCGGCCGAGCGGATCTGGTTGACGGCGCTCTGGTCGACGCCGCCGGTCAGCGGGCGGCTGCCGTCCCAGGCGGGGGTGCAGCCGCCGGAGTCCAGCACGAACGCCATCGTGAACCACTTGACGCCGGTCGCGCTCATCACCGTGCTCGGGTTCGGCGGATCGCCCCAGCCCTCGTAGAGGTAGGGCGCGGCCTGCGTGAAGGCGCCCCCGCCGCTGCCCGCGTCGGTGGTGACGGAGACGGAGTTGGAGGCCGCGGAGGTGTTCCCGGCGGCGTCCCGCGCCTTCACGGTGAAGGTGTAGGCGGTGCTCGGCGACAGCCCGCTGACCGTGGCCGACGTCCCCGAGACGCTCAGCACCTGGCTGGAGCCGCGGTAGACGTCGTACGCCGTCACGCCCACGTTGTCGGTGGCGGCGTTCCACTTCAGCGACACGGTGGACGACGACTTGCCCGTCGAGGTGAGCGAGCCGGGCGCCGTCGGTGCCTGGGTGTCACCGCCGCCGCCTCCGCCGCCCGGGCCGTCGAGGCTGATGTCGTCGGCGTAGTAGGTGCCCTGCGCGTACCAGCCGTGCACGTAGATCGTGGCGCTGGTCTGGGAGGCGCCGGTGGTGAAGGACAGGCTCAGCTGGCTGTAGGCCGAGGGGGAGGAGGTCCAGGTGGAGTTGCCGCCGTTGACGCCCAGGTAGACGTAGGAGCCGCGCACCCAGCCGCTGAGGCTGTAGGTGGTGTTCGGCTGGACGGCGACGGTCTGGCTGCACTGCGCGTTGTCGCCGGCGGTCACCGCGCCCTGCAGCGCCTTGGAGCCGCCGTGCACGGGGGAGGAGACCACCGAGCCGAGGTTGCCGGTGCACGTCCAGGGGGAGAGGCCGCCCGATTCGAAACCGGGGTTGGTGAGTACGTTGGCCGCCTGTGCCGTGCCCGGCAGGGCGATGGCGCCGGCCAGCGCCAGCGCCGCGGAGCCGACCAGGGCGAGGACACGGTGGCGGGACCGTCTGAAGGGGTTGCGCACGCGATCTCCCTGTGGGGATGGGGGTGTTCGGGAGTGCACGGGATGTGCGGATAAGGGTGCGCAACAAAGTTGGTATGGACCAATCGCGGTGTCAAGGGCTGCGTCAGGATCGGTCCGCACGAGCGGCCGGGCGGACCGCTCGCGGGGACGGGACTCAGAGCGGCAGCGCCTCCGGCGCGGTCCGTGCCGGGGCCTGCGCCCGGTCCCGCGCCCCGGGTTCGGCCGCCGTGGCCGGCGTGGCCGGCGCGGGCACCGCGGGCAGCAGCGCCCCGGACTCCTGCGACCGCGGGCGGGGCAGCACGACCGGCCGCAGCGGTCGCGGCCCGGACACCACCGTGTAGTCCTGCCCCAGGAACGGCGGCACGATCTCGCCGGGGTCCTCGCCGAGCGCCAGCTGCACCGCCGACCACGGGGCGTTGAGCCCGCACAGGGACAGCTGGTGCAGCCCGCCCGCCGGCCGGGTGTTGACGTCGAGGAGCACCGGCCGGTCGCCCAGCATCCGGAACTGGATGTTGGACAGGTGGTGCAGGCCGAAACCCTCCGCGATCAGCCGGGCCGGGGCCAGCCACTGCTCGTGCAGCGTGAAGCCGCGCCGGCGCCCGTTCTTGGTGCGGCCCACCGCCATCCGCACCCGGTTGTCCGGGCCGGTCAGGCAGTCGACGGACACCTCGGGCCGCCCCAGGCGCGGCATCACCAGCCAGTCCACCGGCTCCCCGGCGCGCCGCAGCGCCTCCACGACCAGGTCGAGCTGGACGTGCGGGCCGGGGAAGCCGCCGAGATGGGCCAGCGAGAAGGGCGCCCGGGTGATCACGCGGAATCCCACGCCGCCCGCACCGGCCGCGGGCTTGAAGCACGCCGTGTGTCCCCGCGCCTCCAACTCCTCGACGGCGGCGGTCAGTTCCTCGGCGGTCCGGACCCGCCACCACGGCGGCACAGGCACCCCGACCGAGCGGACCGCCTCGTACGCCGTGGCCTTGTCCTCGAAGACGGCCACCGCCTGCGGGGTCGGCGCCAGCAGCGCCGTACCGGCCGCCGCGAAGTCGGCGCGGTGCGCCACGATCGCCGCCTGGTGCAGCCGCGGCACGAAGACGTCGATGCCGCGCCGGACACACTGGTCCAGGGCGTACTCGACGTACCCGGCCGGGGACAGGCCCTCCGGCTCCAGCTCGGCGGTGTCGGCGGCCGCCAGCACGGGGGAGTCGGCGTCACCGTGCGTGGCGTGGATCTCCACGGCCCGGTCGCCGGGATTCCTGCGCAGCTGATCCATGAAGAACACGTTCTCCGCGTACGTGCGGTTGAGCCAGACGCGTACGCGAGAGGGCATGCAGGCCGCCTTTCGGGGCATTGCGGGCAGGGCTGGGCGGCCCGTGCCCGGGCATGGAGGAGGGAGGGTCACCGAACCGCCCTGCGTGAAGGGACGTTCGAGGCGGTGGTGGTGGGGCGATCATACGGCTTGGGCGAGGCCGCGGTGCAACGCCCGTGTTACGGATTCACCGCAGCCGTCCGGCCGGTTTGCCGCCGTGACGTGCCCGGCTCCGCCCGGCGCCCGGCACCGGCGTCCGGCCCGCCCGGGGCGGCCGGGCCGGACGCCGGTCGGCACGCTGCCGGAAAGGCCCCTTGTCCGCGCTCCCCGGATGTGTTCTCGTGGTCCTCTCGGCATGATCGGAAAGGGGCACGGGGTGGAGTCGACGGCCGGCGCGGGGCAGCTCCTGGCCATCAGCGACCTGCACATCACCTACGACGAGAACCGCGCCCTGGTCGAGCGGATGCACCCCGGCACCGACGAGGACTGGCTCATCGTGGCCGGTGACATCTGCGAGACCGTCGCCGGCATCCGCTGGACCCTGGAGACCCTCGCCGGCCGCTTCCGCAAGGTCCTGTGGGCCCCCGGCAACCACGACCTGTGGACCCACCCCCACGACCCCGTCACCCTGCGCGGCGTCGAACGCTACGAGCACCTGGTCGGCCTGTGCCGCGACCTCGGCGTGGTCACCCCCGAGGACCCCTACCCGGTCTGGCACGGCGCCGGCGGCCCGGTGGCCGTCGCCCCGCTGTTCCTGCTCTACGACTACTCCTTCCTGCCGCCCGGTTGCGCCACCAAGGAAGAGGGCCTCGCCTACGCCCACGGCACCGGCATCGTCTGCAACGACGAGCACCTGCTGCACCCCGACCCCTACCCGAGCCGCGAGGCCTGGTGCCACGCCCGGGTCGCCGAGACCGCGCGCAGGCTCGCCGAGCTGCCCGGGGACCTGCCGACCGTCCTGGTCAACCACTACCCGCTGGACCGGCACCCGACGGAGATCCTGTGGCACCCGGAGTTCGCCATGTGGTGCGGCACCGGCCTCACCGCCGACTGGCACCGGCGCTTCCGCGTCCACACCATGGTCTACGGTCATCTGCACATCCCCCGGACCACCTGGCACGACGGCGTCCGCTTCGAAGAGGTCTCCGTGGGATACCCGCGCGAGTGGCGCAAGCGTCCGGAACCCCCGGGAAGGCTGCGCCGCATCCTGCCGATGGAGGTCGAAGCCGGTGATCGAGGAGCTGCTCCCGGGGTCGGTCGTGGCCGTGGAGACACACGGTGACGACGCGCTGTGGGACGCCCCGCTCTACCCGGAGGAGGAGGCGCTCATGGTGCGGGCGGTCGCCAAGCGGCGCCGCGAGTTCTCCGCCGTACGCGCCTGCGCCCGGCGGGCCATGGAGAAACTCGGGGTGCCCCCGCAGCCCATCCTGACCGGTGCGAGCGGCGCCCCGCGCTGGCCGGCCGGCCTGGTCGGCAGCATGACCCACAGCGACGGCTACTGCGCCGCCGCCCTGGTCCGCGCCACCGACCTGGCCTCTCTCGGCATCGACGCCGAACCGCACAGCGCGCTGCCCGAGGAGGTCGTCTCCTACGTCTTCCTGCCCGGCGAGTCCGAGCGGCTGGCCCGGCTCACCGCACAGCGGCCCGACGTGCACTGGGAGCGCATCCTGTTCAGCGCCAAGGAGTCCGTGTACAAGGCGTGGTTCCCCCTCACCGGCACCTGGCTGGACTTCGCCGAGGCCGACATCGAACTGTTCACCGACCCCGGCGACCGCCCCCAGGGCGCCCTGCGCGCCCGGCTCCTCGTCCCCGGCCCGCTCGTCGGCGGCCACCGGCTGAGCACCTTCGAGGGCCGGTGGAGCGTGCGGCGCGGCGTGGTGAACACGGCCGTCGTCGTCCCCCATCCCTGACGGCACGGCGTCCGGCGTCAGAGCGGGGGGCACCAGTCGCGCAGCAGCCGGAAGAACTCCTCCTCGTTCCCCGTCAGACCCGCCCGGGCCAGGGCCCGTTCGGCGTCGGCGAGTACGGCGGGCGGCAGGACGACGGGCCGGACGGCGTCCGGCGGCCCGTCGAAGGCGGCCCGCACCGTGTGCAGCAGCCGCAGATAGGCCTGGACGGCGGTGCGCTCACGGTCGGTCAGTACGGCGGTGGGCATCGGTCGGCTCTCTCCCCGGTCGGCGTCACGGACACGCACCCCTGCGGCGCGCGGCCCCGCGAGAAACGCGGCACACGCCCAGCTTGCCGCCCGCCACTGACAACGCCCCCGCCGCGCGCCCCCGGCAGCCCCGTGAACGGGGGAACCGCAGCCGCGTCGATTCGCGTTCCTTACGAGGCGAAACACCACCGAAACCCCCTCGGGAACCCGCCTGCCTAGGCTGGGGGGAAGCGGTCGCCGAACGCGCCGGGCAGGGCGCGCCGGGCCACCGCCCGCACGGACACGCGTACCGGGGGGAGGCGGCAGAGGTGGTCGAGGCACCGCGAGGGCGTCCGGCGCGCCCCGCACGGCTGCGCGCGGTGGGCGGCACCCGGCTCCCGCCGCAGTACCGCGTCGTGCACGGCTACCGGCGTGCCTTCCGCATGGCGGGCCAGGGTCCCGCGCTGGTGCTCGTCCACGGCATCGGCGACTCGTCGCGGACCTGGGCCGAGCTGATCCCCGGTCTCGCCCGCACCCACACCGTCATCGCCCCCGACCTGCTCGGCCACGGCGCCTCCGACAAGCCGCGCGCCGACTACTCGGTCGCCGGGTACGCCAACGGCATCCGGGACCTGCTCACGGCAGTGGGCATCGAGTCGGCGACCCTGGTCGGGCACTCGCTGGGCGCGGGCGTGGCGATGCAGTTCGCCTACCAGTTCCCCGAGCGCACCGAACGGCTCGTGCTGGTCAGCGCGGGCGGTGTGGGCCGCGAGGTCAACCCGGTGCTGCGGCTGGTCTCGCTGCCCGGCGCCGAACTGCTGCTCTCCGCGCTGCGGCTGCCGGGCATGCGCCTGCCGGTCGGGCTCGGGGTACGGCTGATGAAGCTGCTGGACACCGGACTCGGCCGGGACGCCCCCGAACTGCTCACCCTGGTCGACGCGTTGCCCGACGGCACCGCCCGCGACGCCTTCATCCGCACCCTGCGCGCGGTCGTCGACTGGCGCGGCCAGGTGGTGACCATGCTCGACCGGTGCTACCTCACGCAGGGCATGCCGACCCTTTTGGTCTGGGGCGACCGCGACAGCGTGGTCCCCGTCCGGCACGCCCACGGCGCCCACCGGGCCATGCCGGGCAGCCGCCTGGAGATCTTCGAGGGCGCCGGCCACTTCCCCTTCCACAGCGACCCGGCCCACTTCCTGGCCCTGGTCGAGGAGTTCACCGCCGGCACGGCTCCGGCGAGCTTCAGCCGCGACGCGTGGCGCTCCCTGCTGCTGGCCGGCCGTCCGGGCGGCACCCGCGCCCACCCCCGGGACGGCTCCCGGCGTGAGGCGGGCGAACGCAGCGCCACCTGAGGCGCCCGCCCGGCCGCGGGGTCAGCCCTTGGGGCCCGGGTAGCCCAGGGAGGCCTCGATGCGCCCCGCCACGTCGTCCCGCTGCACCGGGGCGCGCAGCGCGGAACCGGCCAGCCAGGTGCGGCACTTGCTGGCCAGCAGCAGGCCGAAGGTCTCGGCGTCGCGTTCCTCGGCCTGGTCGAAGCGGGTGCGGGCGGCGACCCCGCGCACGGCGGCCTCCAGCGCGGCCGGGTCCTGAACGGCGTCGCTGAGCAGGCGGGTGGCGACGCCGGTTCCGACGTCGTCCATGTGGTGGCCGCAGTGGTCGGCCTGCATGTGCCACAGTTCGTGGCCCAGGATGACGAGTTGGTGGTCGGGCGCGGTGCGCTCCTCGACGACCACGAAGTCGCGGTCGGTCATGTCCAGCCACAGTCCGCTGGCGGTGCCGGGCGGGAAGGCGGCCGTACGGAAGTGGACGGGCCGGCCGCGCCGGCGGCTCATCGCCGAACAGAGCGCGGTGTACAGGTCCGGCGGCGAGGCCGGGGCGGGCAGCGACAGCTCGCCGACCAGCCCGGCGCACAGCCGGCGCATGTCCCTGCCGATGCCCACGGTCCTCCCCACGTTCATTCTCCGGGCCGCTTGACGCTCTCCAGGAGCATGTCGAGCCACTCGGCGACCTTGTCCCGGTGCTGGTCGGTGGGCAGCTGGGCGGCGCGCCACGCGATGCCGCGCACGCCGTGGTCCTCCAGCAGCCGCTCCAGCGGGTCCTCGGCGGCCCCGGCCGCCGCCCGTTCCCGGTCGGCCAGCTTCTGCAGCAGTTCCTGCTCGGTGCGTTGCAGGGCGCCCGCCAGCGCCTCCGGGTCCTCCGCCGTGAGGAAGCCCGCGTGCACCCGGAAGAAGCGCTGGAGCGCGTCGCAGTGCTCCATGGTCGGGCGCCGGTCGCCGTTGATGAGGGCGCCCGCCTGCTGCCGGGACATCCCGGCCCCGTCGGCGATCTCCTGCTGGGTGTGGCGGCGGCCGTTCGGTTTCAGCCGGGTGCGGCGCAGCAGGTCGAGGCGTTGCAGGAAGCGGGCCTGGACGTCCGGTTCACCGGCCGGGCGGCCGCTGAGCAGGGCCCGGATCACCGGCTCGGGGACGCCGCAGGCGACGGAGAGCCGGCCGACGCTGAAGACCTCGGGGTGCGGGACGCCGAGCCGGTCGGCGAGTGCGGTGACGCGGGCGACGACGGCCGGCAGCTGGGCGGTCGCCGCGGCGCCCGGATCCTCGTAGCCATCCGTCACCGACAGAACTCCTACGTCTCTCAGGCAATGCGGGCACTCGTCACAAGCGGTTGCCGTGAACTTCCCGGAGAGTAGCGGGTGCCTCGAACTCACATCCAGGTCTCGCCACAACTGTGGCCAATTTCAGCCGTCAACGAGCATGAAATGCCACGATAGTTGACATCGCTGTCGTCGGGGCACCAGGATCACAAGGCCGCGAGAAGGCCGCAGAGGCAAGAGGGGTGACCTCCCGATGGCACATCAGGCAGGAGGGCAGCGGCCGGCGCCGCGACCCGTCCCCGAGGGCCGTGCGGCCCAGGCGTACCTCCAGGACTACGCCACGCTGCTGGAGGCTGTGCCCTTCCCGTCCCTGGTCGTCGACCACCGGTGGGACGTCGTGCTGGCCAACAGCGCGTTCGAGACACTTTTCCGGGGGATCGGGCCGCACCCGACGGCCATGCCGGGCGACAACTTCCTGCGCTTCGTCCTGTTCCATCCGGACGCCGCCTCGGTCCTCGGCGACCACGAGGCGGGCTGGTGCCTGCCGATGCTGGCCCACTTCAAGTCCGCCCTGGAGCGGTACGGCCACGACCACGAACTCCAGGCCATCCGCCGGGAGATAGCCCAGGACGCCCTCATGGAGGCCGCCTACCGGCAGGGTCTGCCGCACTGGATCCGCGCGGTCGGCGAGGCCGCCACGGAACTCGACGGCGCCGTCCGGCTGCTGCGCCACCCCGACCCGCGCCGCGCCGGCACCACCGAGTGCCGCATCGTCGGCGACACCCCCAAGACCCTCCAGGATCTCGGTCACACCCGCCTGACCATGGTCCTGCGCGATGCCCGCCGGCCCGCGGCGCCCGCGCGCCGCCCGCGGCGCGGCCGCGGCGGCGGCACGCACCTGAGCGTCGTGCCCACCCCGCAGGACTGACCCGGCACCGTCGGCGTTCAGGTCGCCGACGGCGCCGGGCCGGACCTCCCGCGCGGCCCGGCCGGGCATCCCTCCCGCCGGGCCGCGCGCCACCCGTATCCCTACGTCCCGCGCAAGCCGCTTGCATCGGCTTGCGCTTACTTGCGTTGCCCATGCGTACAGAACAGTCAGAGCGGACTCGGGTGGGCCGTGACAGGGCGAAGCAGTCACGGAAGACCGACGAGCTGTCAAATAATTACGGATTCCGCGCGACATCTAGCGTTCCGATGTCGGCAGTGCTTGAGTGTGCGGCGCACGCACCGCGCCCCGCACCCCCACACCCCGCACCGCGGAGGGATACGTACATGCACACCAGCACCCCCAGGTATGTCAGGCACATGCCATCCATCGGGGCGGTCGTCGCCCTGGCCGCCGGCATGCTCGTCGCCGTGGCCCCGAGCGCGCAGGCGGCCGTGGGCGCCACGCTCCCGTTCACCTCCGTCGAGGCGGAGTCGGCGACCACCACCGGCAGCAGGATCGGCCCCGACTACACGCAGGGCACCCTCGCCTCGGAGGCGTCGGGGCGGCAGGCCGTCCGCCTCACCTCGGGACAGCGCGTGGAGTTCACCGTGCCCCGCGCGTCCAACGCCGTGAACGTCGCCTACAGCGTCCCGGACGGCCAGTCCGGCTCGCTGAACGTCTACGTCAACGGGACCAGGCTCGCCAGGACCCTCCCGGTCACCTCCAAGTACTCCTACGTCGACACCGGGTGGATCGCGGGCGCGAAGACGCACCACTTCTTCGACAACGCCCGCCTGCTGCTGGGGCAGAACGTCCAGGCGGGCGACAAGGTGGCCTTCGAGTCGACCGGCACCCAGGTCACCGTGGACGTCGCCGATTTCGAACAGGTGGCGGCCGCCGCGACGCAGCCCACCGGCTCGGTGTCGGTCACCTCCAAGGGCGCCGACCCCAGCGGCCAGGGCGACTCCACCCAGGCGTTCCGCGACGCCATCGCCGCCGCGCAGGGCGGAGTCGTCTGGATCCCGCCGGGCGACTACCGGCTGACCTCCTCCCTGAGCGGCGTGCAGAACGTGACCCTGCGCGGCGCCGGAAGCTGGTACTCGGTGGTGCACGCCTCCCGCTTCATCGACCAGTCCGGCTCCGCCGGAGGCGTCCGCATCCAGGACTTCGCGGTCATCGGCGAGGTCACCGAACGCGTCGACTCCAGCCCCGACAACTTCGTCAACGGCTCCCTCGGCCCGAACTCCGCCGTCTCCGGCATGTGGATCCAGCACGTCAAGGTCGGGCTCTGGCTGACCGGCAACAACGACAACCTGGTGGTGGAGAACAGCCGCATCCTCGACACCACCGCCGACGGCCTCAACCTCAACGGCTCCGCGAGGGGCGTCCGGGTCCGCAACAACTTCCTGCGCAACCAGGGCGACGACTCGCTCGCCATGTGGTCGCTGAACGCGCCCGACACCAACAGCAGCTTCGAGAACAACACGATCTCGCAGCCCAACCTCGCCAACGGCATCGCCATCTACGGCGGCACCGACATCGCGGTCAGGAACAACCTGGTCTCCGACACCAACGCCCTCGGCAGCGGCATCGCCATCTCCAACCAGAAGTTCCTCGACCCCTTCTCCCCGCTGTCCGGCACCATCACGGTCGACGGCAACACCCTCGTGCGCACCGGCGCCGTCAACCCCAACTGGAACCACCCGATGGGGGCCCTGCGCGTCGACTCCTACGACAGCGCCATCAACGCCACCGTCAACATCACCAACACGACGATCACCGACAGCCCGTACAGCGCCTTCGAGTTCGTCTCCGGCGGCGGGCAGGGTTACCCGGTGAGGAACGTCAACGTGACCGGCGCGACCGTGAAGAACACCGGTACGGTCGTCGTCCAGGCCGAGGCGCAGGGCGCCGCCACCTTCCGCGACGTCACGGCGAGCGGCGTCGGCGTGGCCGGTGTCTACAACTGCCCCTACCCGGCGAACTCCGGCTCCTTCGCCGTCACCGACGGCGGCGGCAACTCCGGCTGGAGCAGCACCTGGTCGGACTGCTCCCGCTGGCCGCAGCCGGGCCAGGGCAACCCCGACCCGGACCCGAACCGCAACCTCGCCAAGGGCCGCCCGGCCACCGCCACCGGCTCGCAGGACGTCTACACGCCCGGCAAGGCGGTCGACGGCGACGCGAACAGCTACTGGGAGTCCGCCAACAACGCCTTCCCGCAGTCCCTGACGGTGGACCTCGGCTCGTCGTACGCGGTGCGGCGCGTGGTGCTGAAGCTGCCGCCGTCCTCCGCGTGGGGCGCCCGCACCGAGACGGTCACCGTGCTGGGCAGCACCGACGGCTCGTCCTACTCCACCGTGGTGGGCGCCCAGGGCTACCGCTTCGACCCGGCCACCGGCAACACCGCGACCGTCTCCCTGCCCGGCGGCACCAACCTGCGGCACCTGCGGCTGACGGTGACCGGCAACACCGGCTGGCCGGCGGCGCAGTTCAGCGAAGTGGAGGCGTACCTGACCTCGTGACCCCGTCCGGCACCGGCGCCCCGGCCGCCGCACGCGGGACGGGGCCGGGGCGCCGGGCCGCCAGGACCGCGTACACGACGACCCCGGCGAACAGGAACAGCACGCCCTGGTACACCGCCGCGTACCCGGCACCCGCGACGAGCCACAGCGAGAAGGCGGCGGCGACCGCGGCGACGGCGGTGTCACGGACCAGCCGCGCCCGGTCGACCCGCTCGCGCCGTCCGGACACGAGGTGGAACAGCTGCGCGGCGGCGGCCAGCAGGTACGGCACGGTCGCGGTGAACGTGGTGACGAGGACCAGGGTGTCGAAGACCCTGGCCGAGCCGGCCGTGTAGTTGTAGACGGTGAGCAGCGAGGCGAGGACCACGGTGACCGCGACACCGACCGTCGGCACGCCCCGCCGGCGGCGCGCGAAGGCGGCGGGGAACAGGCCGTCCCGGGCCGCCGCGTACGGGGTCTGGGCGCTCAGCAGCGTCCAGCCGTTGAGGCATCCGGTCATCGACACCAGCGCGGCGAGCGCGACGGCCCAGCCGCCCCACGTGCCGCCGAACATGGCGTTCACGGCGTCCGAGAAGGGGGCCGTGGACGTCACCAGGCGGTCGTGCGCGACCGTGCCGAAGACGGACAGCGTGCCCAGCAGGTAGACCACCGCCGCCCCCGCTGTGCCGATGACGGTGGCCCGTCCGACCGTACGGCGGGGGTTCTTGACCTCGCCCGCGCTGACGGCGGCCGACTCCACGCCGAGGTAGGAGAAGAGCAGGATGGCGGCGGAGGCGGACACCGCGCCGACCGTGCTGCCGCCGCCCGCGTGGAAGGGGCCGAGGTTGTCCGGGTCGAAGAAGAACAGCCCGCCGACCGCGACGAGCAGCAGTGGCGCGAACTTCAGCACGGTGGACACCAGCTGGACGGCGCCGACGTACCGGGTGCCCGCGAAGTTGGCGAGCGCGGGCAGCCACTGGAGGGTGAGCGCGGCCAGGCAGGCGGTCCAGCGGTGGCCGGTGACCGGGATCAGCACGTCGAGGTAGCCGACGGCGGCCACGGCGAGCGCCGCGTTCGACACCCAGGTGGTGATCCAGTACGCCCAGGCGGCGAGGAAGCCCGCGAAGTCCCCGAAGGCCGCGCGGGCGTAGACGTACGGGCCGCCCGTACGCGGGTCGCGCTCGGCGAGCCGGCCGAAGACCAGGGCCAGGGCGACGGCGCCGACGGTCAGCAGCGCGAAGGCGGCCAGGCTGACCGTGCCGTACGGGGCCACGGAGGCCGGGAGCAGGAAGATCCCGCCGCCGATGATGTTGCCCATGACGAGCGCGGTGGCGACGGGGAGCCCGAACCGTCGGGCGTGCCGGCCGCTGCCGCCGTCATCGCCGGTCACCGCGGTGTCCGGGCGGGTGCCGGTGCGCGCCGCGGCGGGGGAGGGAGCCGCGAGGATCTCCTGCGGGGCCGGAGCCGGCTGCGGGACGGTTCCGGGGACGTGCATGGGGTCGTGCGCCTTTCATCGAACCGGTGCCCGGGATCGCCGGGCGGACCCCATGGTCCGGCATGACCCGATGTGCGGCCAAATCGCTCACATTCGTCCCGTATGGCACGTCCGGCACCGAAAAATATGCGCCGGCGACCGCCCGCGGACGCCGCATCCTCCCGCGCGCGCCGCGTCTCCGCGCCAGCGGGCGGGGTGCACGCACCCGGGTCCTACGCCTCGTCGCCGCGCTCGCCCTCTGCCTGCGACGGCTGGCTGCGGGGCACGTCCGGGTGCTGTTCCGCCGTGCGCTCGCTCGGCTCGTCCCGCTCGCCCTCGGCCTGCGAGGGGGTCCTCGCGTACCAGGCGTCGTAGTCGTTGGCTCCGGATCCCATGGCGGGCCTCCTTCGTCGCTCACGTCCATACTCCTCCGCCCCGGGCGGCCCGGCGAGCCGGGAACGGCTGGGTGCCGTCCCGGGGCCCGGGGGAGGCGGCTCGGGAAGCCTCAGGCCCCGGCGCCCCGGCGGACGCCGAGACGCTCATCCGATTCCCGAGCTGGAGCAACGGGTCCGGGGGCGTGCCGCACCTCTCCTGCGGCTGCCGCGAGACCCTGCCTCAGGTGCGTGAGACGTACGATCTCGGCGTCCAAGGCCGCCAGGCGATCGGCCACCACGTCGCTGAACTCGCCGGGACGGCCGGTACAGGAGGCCGACGGCTCATCCTGGACGAGGAGGTCCAGGCGATGGGCGCGGCAGCGGAGGTCCTCCAGGGTGAGGCCCAGGGACAGGAGGCCGCGAATGACGCGGACGCGGGCCACCGCGGCGGAGTCGTACTCCCGTTGACCGGACGAGGTGCGCGGTGGGGGTTGCAGGAGGCCGCGGGCCTCGTACAGGCGAAGAGCACGTGGTGTGGTCCCGGCCGCCGCCGCTGCCTCGCCGATCCGCATGCCCGCTCCGCCCTGTCCTACAACTCCACGATGGACGCCCCGAAGGAGCGCCCGGCGATCAGTGCGGGCAACGCCCCCGGGGCGCTGTCCATTCCGCGGACCGGGGTGTACGGGAAACGGATGTCGCCCGCCCGCAGCCAGTCCCCGAAGCGGGTCTCCCACTCCGCTTCGACGTCCGGGTGGTCCGCACCGCTGTAGCCGGCGACCGTGATGCCCCGGGTCAGCAGACGGTAGGTGTCGAGCACGGTCGGCGCGCTCCCGCCCGCCCGGTCCGGAGACAGCTGACCGTCCAACGCGCCCACCAGGGCGAACCGGGCGCCCCGGTTCGCCGCGTGCACGGCGGCCGTCAGCTGTTCGCCACCGACGGTGTCCAGGACGACGTCGACACCCTCCGGTGCCACCTCGGCGAGTTGGCGGCCGACCGGGGCCGCTCCGCGCAGCACGACAGCGTCGTAGCCGAGGTCCCGCACCAGGCGCTGAGCCTTGTCCGGTGAGCCGGTGCTCCCGACCACCCGGGCAGCGCCCAGCAGCCGGGCGACCTGGCCCGCCATGGTGCCCACGGCACCCGCGGCGCCGGTCACGAACACGGTGTCACCCTCCCGGACCTCGGCCGACCGGGTCAGCGCGCCGTACGCCGCGGAGCCCTGGGCGAGATGGGCCACCGGGTCGGGAAGGACGCCGTCCAGCAGCCGGCACTCGGCAGCGGCGGGCGTCGCGTACTCCCGCCAGCCCTGGAGGTGCAGCACCAGTTGCCCCTTCTCCAGCGCTCCGTCGACCACCTCGCCGATCGCGGGGCCGAACAGGAGGTCGCCGGGGTTCAGCGGGGGCAGCGGAACATCGCGGGTTTCGCCCCCGATGAGGGTGCGCAAGCCCGGGAACACGAGGAAATGGGTGTTGCGCACGAGTACGTGGCCTGCCTCGGGCAGCGGGACGGGTGCCTGTACCAGGGCGAAGTCGTCCGGGGCCGGCAACCCGTCAGGGCGGCGGACCAGGCGTACGAGACGATGAGTCGCGGTCATGACCGGACGCTAGACCTTAACCCATGGGTCAGAGGCAAGGCCCGACACCCACACCTTCACCGGCCCGAGCAGCCGTACCTCGGACACCGATCCCCGGGCGGTGCCGGCGAGGCCGCGCGAGGGACGCGCCGAGGGCGAAGGCCACCGAGCGCGGCCACTGCTCCACCTCCGGCGCCGGGCGCTGGAGGGACCACCGCAGCCAGTGACCCCGCACGGGTCGCACCACCGTCCGGCGCTACGGGGCACGTCCCGTACCGCCGGGTTTCACGCCGCCGCCACCGCACCCTTCCCTGACGTTTGCTGCTCTTGGAACACTCGCAGCGCGCATGTCCCGTCACGCTCCCGGCCGTTCGGCCCGTCAGGACGAGAGGTCCCCCACCCATGCCCGAAGTCAACCGGCGCCGATTCCTCCAGGTCGCGGGTGCCACCACGGCGTTCAGCGCCCTGTCGTCCGGCATCCAGCGCGCCGCCGCGCTGCCCGCGAACCACCGGACCGCCTCCATCGAGGACGTGGAGCACGTCGTCGTCCTGATGCAGGAGAACCGTTCCTTCGACCACTACTTCGGTTCTCTCAGAGGGGTCCGGGGCTTCGGTGACCCCCGTCCGGTGACGCAGAACGGCAGGTCCGTCTGGCACCAGTCCGACGGCACCAAGGACGTCCTGCCCTTCCACCCGGACGCCGACGACCTGGGCCTGGCGTTCATCCAGGACCTCCCGCACGGCTGGAACGACGGACACGCCGCCTTCGCCGACGGCAGGTACGACACGTGGGTGCCCGCCAAGTCCGCGACCACGATGGCGTATCTGACCCGTGACGACATCCCGTTCCACTACGCGCTCGCCGACTCCTTCACCGTCTGCGACGCCTACCACTGCTCCTTCATCGGCTCCACCGACCCCAACCGCTACTACATGTGGACGGGGTACACCGGCAACGACGGCAAGGGCGGCGGTCCGGTCCTCGGCAACGACGAGGCGGGCTACTCCTGGACGACCTACCCCGAGCGCCTGGAGCGGGCCGGCGTCTCCTGGAAGATCTACCAGGACGTCGGCGACGGCCTCGACGCGAACGGCTCCTGGGGCTGGATCCCGGACGCCTACCGCGGCAACTACGGCGACAACTCCCTGCTCTACTTCGACCAGTACCGCAACGCGATGCCCGGCGACCCGCTCTACGACAAGGCCCGCACCGGCACCGACGCCCGCAAGGGCGAGGGCTTCTTCGACCGGCTGCGGGCGGACGTGAAGGGCGGCACGCTGCCGCAGGTCTCCTGGATCGTCGCCCCCGAGGCCTTCACCGAGCATCCCAACTGGCCCGCGAACTACGGCGCCTGGTACATCTCCCAGGTCCTCGACGCCCTCACCGCAGACCCGGAGGTGTGGGCGCGGACGGCGCTGTTCCTCACCTACGACGAGAACGACGGCTTCTTCGACCACCTGATCCCGCCGTTCCCGCCGTCCTCCGCCGCGCGGGGCAGGTCGACGGTGGACGTCGGCCCCGACCTGTTCCCCGGGGACGCCGGCCACGGCGCGGGCCCCTACGGGCTCGGCCAGCGGGTGCCGATGCTGGTCGTCTCGCCGTGGAGCAAGGGCGGGTTTGTCTGCTCCGAGACGTTCGACCACACCTCCATCATCCGGTTCCTGGAGCGCCGGTTCGGCGTGCACGAGCCGAACATCTCGCCCTGGCGGCGAGCCGTCTGCGGCGACCTGACCGCGGCCTTCGACTTCTCCCGCAAGGACACCCGCCCGGTCGCCCTGCCGGCCACCGACGGCTACCGGCCGCCGGACCGCGTCCGCCACCCCGACTACGTGCCCGTCCCGCCCTCCCACCCCGCGCTGCCCCGGCAGGAGCGCGGCTCCCGTCCCACCCGCCCGCTCGGTTACGCCCCGGTGGTGGACGGCTCGGCGGACGCGGCGGCCGGGACGTTCACGCTCACCTTCGCCTCCGGCCCCCGGTCGGGCGCCGCCTTCCTCGTCACCTCCGGCAACCGCGGCGACGGCCCCTGGACCTACACCACCGAGGCGGGCAAGAGCGTCGCCGACACCTGGAACTCCGCCTACTCCGGCGGCTCGCACGACCTGGCCGTGCACGGGCCCAACGGCTTCCTGCGCGTCTTCCGGGGCCGGGGCGGGGCGGTGGGGCCCGAGGTGACCGCCCGTCACGTCGGCGACGACGTCCGGCTCACCTTCACCAACCGGGGCTCCGGCACCGCGCGGCTGAAGGTCGCCGACGGGTACGGCGGCGGCCCGGTCACCGTCACCGTGCGGCCCGGGGCCACCGTGCGGCGCACTGTCGGCCTCGCCGCGAGCCACCGCTGGTACGACCTCACGGTCACCTGGGACGCCGACCCGGCCTACCTGCGCCGGTTCGCCGGGCACGTGGAGAACGGGCTGCCCGGCGTCAGCGACCCGGCCCTGATCACGGAGTGAGACAGCGGTGAACAGCGCGCCGTACGGACTGGTCAGGTACGGGTCAGAACAGGGTAGTGTGCCCCGGTGACCACACCAACAAACACCCCTGCAGGCTGGTACGCCGATCCGCACGGCGCGCCCCAGACCCTCCGGTACTGGGACGGCGCGCAGTGGACCGACCAGACCAACCCGGCGCAGCAGGGCGCCGGACAGCCCGCGCCGCAGGCCGCCTTCCCGCAGCAGCAGACCGGCGACGCCAAGGTGCAGCGCCAGGTGCAGCAGCAGGCCGGGGTCGCGGCCGGCGGCCCCGGTGGCGGCACCCTGTTCACCGAGCCGGTGCTGGTGGTGAACCAGAAGGCCAAGCTGATCGAGCTGACCAACGAGTACAAGGTCATGGATCAGGGGGGCCGCGAACTCGGTTCCGTGGTGGAGGTCGGGCAGAACGCGCTGAAGAAGATTCTGCGCTTCATCTCCAGCATCGACCAGTTCATGACCCACCGGCTGGAGATCCGGGACGCGGCCGGGCAGCCGCAGCTGGTGCTGACGCGGCCCGCGAAGATCTTCAAGTCACGGGTGGTCGTGACCCGCCCTGACGGGTCCGCGGTGGGCGAGATCGTCCAGAAGAACATGATCGGCAAGATCAACTTCGCGATGAACGTGGACGGCCGGCAGGTCGGCGCGATCAAGGCGGAGAACTGGCGGGCCTGGAACTTCGCCATCGTCGACCACACGGACAACGAGGTCGCCCGGATCACCAAGACCTGGGAAGGCCTCGCCAAGACGCTGTTCACGACCGCGGACAACTACGTCCTGCAGATCCACTACCAGCTGCCCGAGCCGCTGCTGAGCCTCGTGGTGGCGGCGGCGCTGACCGTCGACACCGCGCTCAAGCAGGACTCGCGCGGCCTGGGCTAGACAGACCCCGGACGGTCGTTCACTCCGTCCGGCAGGGCAACGGCGGCGGGAGAAGGGGGGTTTATGGAGAACGAAAGAGCACCCGTCTGCACCCCCACCCCTCCCTTCGTCATCGGGGGGGCCGGCGTCTGCTTCCGACAAAGA
>NZ_JBVIYZ010000009.1:0-257607 GCF_055592085.1 Streptomyces sp. NPDC041135 | reverse complement strand
AGAAGGCGGTGAGGGGGTGGTCCATTTTGCGGGGGGGGGAAGGTGGGGGGGCGGGGGGGGGCGTTTTTCCCCCAACCACCTCCCGCCGCCGTTTCTCCTGCCGCAGACCCTAGAGCGCCGTGAGGTGGCCGGGCTCCGGCTGCCGGGGGACCAGTGCCTGCTGGGCCGCGGCCGCGCGCGCCTCCAGGGCCAGCACGGCGGCGACGGGATGCTCGTCGTCGGCCGGATGCTCCTCGGCGGCGGGGTGGGGCCGCGGTGCGGGCGCCGGCGGCACCCGGGTCAGCAGGACGACGCCCCAGGCGGCCAGCGCCGCCCCCGCCAGCGCCAGCAGCACGCCCGCCACGCCGTCGCGCAGGCCTTGGCCGAGCAGGGTGAGGCCGATGACCGCGGCGGCCACCGGGTTGGTCAGGGTGACCACCGCCAGCGGGGCGCCCAGGCCGCCGCGGTAGGCGGTCTGCGACAGCAGCAGCCCGCCGACGGCGAACGCCGCGACCAGCAGCGCCACCACGACCACCTCGACGCTCAGCGCCGGGCCGCCGCGGTCCGTCGCGGCGACGGTCACGGTCTGGGTGAGCGCGGAGGCGACGCCCGAGGCGAGACCGGACGCGGTCGCGTGCCGCAGCCCGGGCCGCGCACCGGGCCGGGACAGCAGGCCGATCAGCGCGGCCGTCGTACCGGCGACGACGAGGGCCTCGGCCAGGCCGAGCGCCCGCAGCGGCGCCGTACCCGACGCGGTGACCAGCAGGGCGCCGAGCCCGAGCAGGGTCAGCGCCGTCCCCCGCCACTCGGCCGTGCTGACCGGCCGCCCCGCCGCCCGCGCCCCCATGGGCACGGCCGCCACCAGCGTGAGGGCGCCCAGCGGCTGGACGACGGTGAGCGGGCCGTACTTGAGGGCCACCACGTGCAGGACCGCGGCCGAGGCGTTGAGGCCGACGGCCGACCACCAGGCACCGGCCCGCAGCAGCCGCGGCAGGCCCGCGCCGGAGCCGCGGGAGGCGAGGCGTTCCTGGGCCACGGCGGCGGCCGCGTAGGCGACGGCCGAGACCAGGGACAGGGCGACGGCGATCAGGGTGGCGCTCATCGGCCCGCTCCCGCCGGTACGGGCTCGCCGGGCACGAGGGCCAGGGTGCGCCGGGCGGCCGGTCCGGCCGTGTGGTGCGGTGGGTGGATCATCGCCAGGGCGCTGCCGAGCAGGGCCGTGGCGACGAGCGAGTCCAGCCAGTAGTGGTTGGCGGTGCCCACGATCACCGCCAGCGTGATCAGCGGATGCAGCAGCCACAGCAGGCGCCAGCGCGAGCGGGTGGCCACGATCAGCCCGACGGCCACCATCAGGGCCCAGCCGAAGTGCAGCGACGGCATCGCCGCGAACTGGTTGGAGAGGTGGTCGGAGGACGGCGGCCCGTACACCGAGGGGCCGTACAGCCGGGCGGTGTCCACGAGGCCCGTCGCGGCCAGCATGCGCGGCGGGGCGAGCGGGAACGTGAACGGCAGCGCCAGCGCGGCCGCGGTGACCACGGCGAGGACCCGGCGGGCCCAGACGTAGTGCGCGGGCCGCCGCAGGTACAGCCAGACCAGGAACGCCACGGTGGCCGGGAAGTGGACGGTCGCGTAGTAGGTGTTGGCCAGCTCCACGAGGGTGTGGCCGTGCAGCAGCGCGGACTGCACGTCCGTCTCGTCGGGCAGGCGCAGGGCGCGTTCCAGGTCCCACACGCGGTGGGCGTTGCGGAAGGCCTCGCCGGTGTGGCCGGTGGCCAGCTGCCGGCCGAGCTTGTAGACGAGGAACAGCCCCGCCACGAGCAGCAGCTCACGCAGGAGCGGCGGCCGGGCCGCGGCGTCCGGCCCGCCCTGCCCTGCTGCCGGTGTCACCGGCGCCGCCGGTGCTGCCGGTTCGGTTCGGGCATTCATCCCCCGGCCCCTTCGCTGACGGTCGTGCGGGTGGTGGTGCGGTGTGAGACCCGGACGGAGGTCCGAAGTCATCGATACGTCTGCGTACCGATACGACAGTGTACCGATACGCCAGTGTACCGATACGGCTCGGTACCGGTACACTCACGTATCGATAGACGTGCGCCACACTGGATACAGGTTTTCGCAACCGTCCTAGAGCCCCGCTGGAGAAGCCGCGGGAGCCGTCCCGGGGCGGGTCGTTGACGTGAGGAGAGGACGCATGACGTCGCAGGCCGCGGACGGACCGGAGACGGTCGCCGCCTCGCGCCGCTCCAAGATCACGCCGGAGCGTGAGCGGGAGTTCTTCGACGCCGTGCTGGAGCAGATCCGCGAGTGCGGCTACGACTCCGTCACCATGGAGGGCGTGGCCGCCAGCACCCGGTGCAGCAAGTCCACGCTCTACCGGCAGTGGAGGACCAAGCCCCAGTTCGTCGCCGCCGCACTGCGCGCCAAGCGCCGGGTGCGGTTCGCCGGCATCGACACCGGCACGCTCGCCGAGGACCTGCGCCAGGCGGCCCGGGCCGCGGGGGACTGGTCGGGCAAGGACACCCGGCTGTTCCAGGCACTCGGGCCCGCTGTCACCTCGGACCAGGAACTGGCCCGGGCGCTGCGCGAGGCGCTCGTCGACCCGGAGATCGCCGCCCTGCGGGAGATCCTCGCCCGGGGCGTGGCGCGGGGCGAGGTGCCCGAGGGTCACCCGGCCCTGGAGCACGTACCCGCCATGATCTTCGGCGTGCTGCGCGTCCGCCCGGTGCTGACCGGGCAGTACGCCGACGCCGACTACCTCGTCGGCTTCGTGGAGGCCGCCGTGCTGCCCGCACTCGGGCTGACCTGAGACTCGGGCCGCCGTCCACGGGATGACTGGACGGTGGCCCGGCCGCGCCGCACCGTGGGGACGGGGGCGGCGCACCCCCGGCCGGATGGGGCTCCCCTTGAGCGGAGGGGCGCCCCACCCGGCCGGACCACTGCCGGGGACGGGTGGGAGCAGTGCCCGGTCACCGGACCCGCGGGCCGTGGGTCGCCCGGCGGGGTCCTTCCGCCCTCAGACCTTCGTCCCGTCGCCGCCGGACGAGACCTCGATGCCCGAGGTGATCTCGTCGATGACGGACACCTTCTGCCCGGCGTCCACGCCGAAGCGGACCACGACCAGGTGCGCCGCGTCGCCGGGCGAGGGGAACGCCAGGGACTCCACGTACCCGTCGGCGCCCTTGCTGGTGACCGCCTTCCAGCGGACCAGGTAGCCCTTCTGCCCCGCCACCGTCACCGCCCTGGACGCCAGTACCCGGTGCGAGGTGATGCCGCCGTAGGTGGTGCCGCCGTAGGACTCCTTGGCGTTGGCCGCGATGTCCGCCTTGGCCACCTCCTCCGCCGTCTCGCCCGCACTGCCCAGCAGCCGGGCGGGTGCCGAGTAGGCGCCGCCCGCGGTGCAGGTCTTGGAGGTGTCCCCGGGGCACTTGTAGGAGTGGCCCGAGGTCACCTGCGCGCCGTAGCCGATCGCCTGGCCGGTCCAGTCGTCCGGCACGGGCAGGCTGATCCCGTTCACCTGGTCGGGGACCGTCCCGCCGCCCTGGATCTCGGGCGCCCCGGACCGGTCCGGCGACGGGGACGCGCCCGGATCACCGGACCCGCCGCCCGGGTTGCCCCCGGAGCCGCCGTCCGGGCCGCCCCGGCCGCCGTCCGGCCCACCGGGGCCGCCCGGCGTCTGCTGGGAGCCGGCCCGGCCGCCGCCGCTTCCGCCGTCGTCGTCCTTGGCCAGCGCGTACACGCCGACCCCGATGCTCGCGAGCACCGCGACCGCCACCGCGACGGCTATGCCGGTGCGCAGACCGTGCCGCCCGCCGGCCGGCGGTTGCCCGGGATACGCCGGGTACGCCGGATACGCGCCGGCGCCCGGCTGCTGCGCCGGGGGACCCCACGCGGCCGCCGTCCCGGCGGGGCGGGTCTGCTCCGTCCATGCCTTGCCGTCCCACCAGCGCTCGGTCGGGGGACCGTCATTCGTCTGCCCGGGGTCGGGATACCACCCGGGGGGAGTCACCTGCGTCATGCCCCCACCGTATGAGGCATCCGTGAAAGCGGGATGAGAGGGGCGCCGGCCGTCCCCCCCGGCCCGCCCTCGCGGCGCCTCACTCCACCACCAGCCGTACCGGAGCGACCCGTTGGGGCGGCGGCAGGCGCAGTCCGGTCCGGCCCGGCGTCAGCGACCCCAGGATGCTCGGGTGCCGGGCTCCGGTGCCGGCCGGGGCGGTGCCCGCCAGCCCGTGCGCGGTGAGGAACCCCAGGACGGCGAAGGCGTACGCCTCCTTGGCCGCGGCGGGCAGACCCAGCGCGTCGGAGGCGCGCACCGCGACGCCCGGGAGCCGCTCGCGCAGCCGGGCCATCAGCGTCGGATTGCGCGTGCCGCCGCCCGAGGCGACGACCTCCGTGGCGCCGGCGGCCAGCACCGCGTCCGCCACCGTACGGGCCGTCAGCGCGGTGAGCGTCGCCAGCACGTCCTCGGCCGGCAGCCCTCCGGTCCCGGCCGCCCGCAGATGACCGGCGTGGAACAGCTCCTTGCCCGTCGTCTTGGGCGGCGCCAGCGCGTAGTACGGCTCCGCCAGCAGCCGTTCGAGCAGCGGCCCGTCCACCCGGCCGCGCGCCGCGAGCGCCCCGTCCAGGTCGCAGGCGAGCCGTCCACCGCTGGCCTCCCGGGCGGCCGCGTCGAGCAGCGCGCACCCCGGCCCGGTGTCGAAGGCGGTGCCGTCGGGCGCGGTGAGGTTGGCGATCCCGCCGATGTTCAGCGCCACCGGCGTGCCCGGCCGGCCGCGCAGCCACAGCCGGTCCACCAGCGCGACCAGCGGCGCGCCCTGCCCGCCGGCGGCGACGTCCCGGGCCCGGAAGTCGGCGACGACCGGCAGCCCGGTCGCCTCCGCGATCCAGGCGGGCTGCCCGAGCTGGAGGGTGCCGTGCACCCGGCCGCCGTCGGTCCAGTGGTAGACCGTCTGCCCGTGCGAGGCCACCAGCTCGCCCCGCCCGCCGCACAGTTCGGCGTCGGCGCGGACGGCCGCCGCGGCGAACGCCTGCCCGATCCAGGTGTCCAGCCGGCACACCTCGGCGAGCGGCACGGACGCCGGGGGCAGGGCCGCGGCCAGCGCCTCGCGCACCTCGTCCGGGTACGGCACGCTCACCATCCCCAGCGGCCGCAGCACCAGCGTGTCCCCGTCCAGCCGCAGCCCGGCCGCCGCCGCGTCGACCGCGTCGTACGACGTGCCGGACATCAGCCCGATCACCAGCATCCCTCAACCCGCCTCTCCCGAAACCGACTTCGGCGACCGCAGCAGGGCCGCCGCACTGACCGCGCAGGCCGCGGCCGCGTAGTACGCGGGCACGTCCAGGTTCCCCGTGCGCCGGACGGTCTCGGTGACGACGAGCCCCGCACAGCCCGAGAACACCGCGTTGGACAGCGCGTAGGCGAGCCCGAGGCCCGTGCAGCGCGCCCCGGTCGGGAACATCTCGGCCAGCAGGGCGGGTCCGGGCCCGGCCATCAGCCCCACCACCGCACCCGCCCCGGCCACGGCCGCGGCCTTCACCGCGCCCGGCGCCCCCGGGTCCTGGAGCAGGTTCAGCAGCGGCACCGCCAGCGCCACCACCAGCAGCGCGCCCGTCAGCATCACCGGCCGCCGCCCGGTCCGGTCGCTGAGCAGCCCCGCTGGGAGGATCGCGGCCGCGAAACCCAGGTTCGCCGGCACCGCGACGAGCAGCGCCTGCCGCAGGTCCGCGTGGAGCGAGGTGCGCAGGTACGACGGCAGGACGACCAGGAAGGTGTACCCGGCCGCCGCCCACCCCATGACCCGCGCGGCCCCCAGCGCCACGTCCCGCACGGGCAGGCGGACCCGTCGCCCCGGGCCACCGGCCCCCGCCTCCCGCGCCGCCCGCTCCCGGAACGGCGGTGTCTCCGCCAGCCCCACCCGCACCCACAGCGCCCCGGCGCCCAGCGGCAGCGCCAGCAGGAACGGCACCCGCCACCCCCAGGACGCCAGCTGGCCGGGCGTCAGCACCGCGGCGAGCCCCGCCGTCACGCCCGCACCGCCCAGCAGGCCGAGCGCCACGGTGAACGACTGCCACGCCCCGTACAGCCCCCGCCGGCCCGGCGGCGCGAACTCCGTCAGCACCGCCACCGCGCCCCCGAACTCCCCGCCCGCCGACAGCCCCTGGACGATGCGCAGCGAGGTCAGCAGCCAGGGGGCGAGGGGGCCCGCGGTGGCGTAGGTGGGCAGCGCGCCGATCAGCGCGGTCGCGGCCGTCATCAGCGTGATCACCAGGATCAGCACCGGCCGCCTGCCGACCCGGTCGGCCAGCCGCCCGAACACGGCCGCGCCCACCGGCCGGAAGAAGAACGCCAGCGCGAAGGAGGCGTAGGCGCGCACCAGCGCCTCCGCCTCGCCGTCGCCCTGCGGGGTGAAGAACCGCTGCGCGACGAGCGTGGCCGCGCAGCCGTACACCCCGAACTCGTACCACTCCACGAAGTTGCCCGCCGAGCCCGCCGCCAGGGCCCGTACCGACCCCGCGCGCACCGCCGCCGCGGGATCGCTCCTCGTCAGTTCCATGCCATGGCCCGCCGACCGTCCGTTCCCTCGCGCCGTGCGGGTCGCGCCCCACCGGCGTCGACCGCTCGCACCCTCGTTCACCCGTCGGGGCAACAGCTGCCCCGACCCGGCTCCACACAGCCAACCGGACGGCTACGCTCGTGGTCTGTACGTCATTCGGGCGACCTGGGGAGGCAACGGGATGACGGAGGCACGGCCCCCGGCGGCCGCCCCGGCCGGCCTGTGGGAGCGGGAGGCGGAGATCGCCGCCGTCACCCAGGCGCTCGACGTCCTGTGCGCCGACCGTTCCTCCTCGGGGAGCCTGCTCGTCCTGCGCGGCGAGGCGGGCCTCGGCAAGACCGCCCTGCTGGCCGAGACCCGCCGCATCGCCGAACGCCGCGGCTGCACCGTCTGGTCCACCCGCGGCGGCGAGACCCTGCGGTCCGTCCCCTTCAACGTCGTACGCCAGCTGCTCCAGCCCGCGCTGGTGTCGCTGCTGCCGCAGGAGGCCCGCGAGTACCTCGGCGACTGGTTCGAGATCGCCGGACCCGCCCTCGGCATAGCGGACCCCGGCGACCGGCAGGCCGACCCGCAGGGCGTGTGCGACGGACTGGTCGCCGCCGTACGCCGGCTGGCCGAGCGGGAATGGCCGCTGGTCCTGCTGATCGACGACGCCCACTGGGCCGACCAGGAGACCCTGCGCTGGCTGGCCGCCTTCGCCGAACGCCTCGACGACCTCTCCGTCCTGGTCGTGGTCGCCCGCCGCCCCACCGACCCCGGCGGCGAGAGCGCCCGCCACCTGGACGCCGTCGCCGCCGCCGCGGGCAGCCCGGTCAGCACCCTCAGCGCCCTCACCCCGGACGCCACCGCAGGCCTCACCCACGCCACCCTCGGCCCGCACGCCGACGCCGCGTTCTGCCGGGAGGTCTGGGCCGTCACCGGCGGCAACCCCTACGAGACCGTCGAACTCCTCGCCAAGGTCCAGGACAGCGAACTCCACCCGGTCGAGGCGCACGCCGGCGAACTGCGCGCCCTGAACCGCTCCGCGCGCGGCGGCGGACTCGTCACCCGCCTCAAGGGCCTCGGCATCGACGCCACCCGCTTCGCCTGGGCGGCCGCCATCCTCGGCACCGGCATCTCGGTCGACCTGGTCGCCCAGCTCGCCACGATGAGCATGGACGACGCCGAGCGCTGCGCCGAACGCCTGGTCGGCGCCCGCATCCTGACGGTGCCCGAACCCGGCCGGGGCGGCCCGGACGGGGACGAGCTGGAGTTCGTCCACCCGCTCATCGCCACCGCCGTCTACAACTCCATCCCGCCCGCCATGTGCACCGCGATGCACGGCATCGCCGCCCAGATCGTCACCGAGTCCGGACGCGGCGCCGCCGAGGCCGCCCGGCACCTGCTGAAGGTGCACCCGGACGAGGACGACGAACTCGTGGAGCAGCTGCGCGAGGCGGCCCGCGAACACCTCGCCGTCGGCGCGCCCGACGCCGCCCGCCGCTGCCTGGAACGGGCCCTGCGGGAGCCGCCCCGGCCCGACGTCCACGCCCGCGTCCTGTACGAACTGGGCTGCGCCACCCTGCTGACCGCGCCGGCCGTGACCATAGACCACCTCCAGTGCGCCCTCGCCGTGCCCGGCCTGGACGGCGGCGAACGCGTCGACGCCGTGGTCCGCCTCTCCCAGGCCCTCCTGCACAACGACCAGCTGGAGGAGGCCGTCCGCGCCGTCGAGGCCGAGGCCGGCCGGCACGAACCGGGCCCGGCCCGGATGCGGTTGCAGGCCGTGCAGTTCATGTGGGAGGGCATCCACGGCGAGACCGCCTTCCCGGGCCGCTCCGCCCGCCTCGCCGACCTCGCCCGCACCTGCACCGGCCGCGACAACTCCGAGCGGGCCCTGCTGATCCTGCGCGGCTTCGACGCCATGACCCACGGCGAGAACGCGGAGGAGGTCCTCGAACTGTGCGACCGCGCCCTCGTCAACGGCCGCCTGGCACCCGGTCTGGGCTGGACCGACACCGAGTGGGGCATAGAGCTGCTGATGATGCTGGGCAGCGCGTACGCCTACGCCGACCGGCTGGACCGCGCCGAGAGCCTCTTCGCCGAGGCGCTGCGCTCCTACACCAGCGCCGGCTGGAGCGGCGGCCACCTCGCCCTGGCCTACGCCTTCCTCGGCCTCGCCTACCGCAGGCAGGGCCGCCTCCGGGACGCCGAGACCAGTCTGCGTGAGTCGCTGCGGCTGGCCGAACGGGTCGGCCGCGGCCTGCCGCTGTACTGGTCGGCGACGTGCGGCCTGGTCGACACCCTGCTGGCCCGCGGTCACGTCGACGAGGCCTGGTCGATCGCCGGGCAGTACGGCTTCGCGCCGCCCTACCCCTCCACGATCGTGCTGCCCGACATCCGCTCCGTACGCGGCCGGCTGCTGCTCGCCGCCGGCCGCACGGCGGAGGGCCTGGCCGAGCTGGAGGCCGCGGAGAAGACGGCCGCCGCCCGCGGCGGCCACAACCCGGTCCTCGCCCCCTGGGCCGTCGACCTGGCCAGGGCCCTCGCCGTCGAGGACCCCTCGCGCGCCGCCCGGCTCGCCGGCGACGCCCGCCGCCAGGCCGAGCGCTTCGGCACGGACACCGCCATCGGCGAGGCCCTGCGCTGCGCCGCCGCGCTGGAGACCGGCCAGCGCGCGGTCCGGCTGGCCGCCCAGGCGGTGGCCTACCTGGAGGCCTCGCCCTGCCAGTACGAACACGCGGCGGCCCGGGTCGAGTACGGCGTCGCCGCCCGCTCGGTCGCCGAGATCAACCGCGGTATGGCGCTGGCCCGCTCCTGCGGCGCCGACGGGCTGGTGGCGCAGGCGCGGGAGGTACTGGAGACAGGGCGCGGCCTGCGCTGACACCCCGGTGGGTCCCGGCCGGGGCCGGGCGTCCCCGGTTCCGCCGCGCGAGGAGCCCTACGCGTCGTCCTCGGCGAGCACCCGCTGGGCCGTGGCGAACGCCGAGTTGGCCGCCGGGACCCCGCAGTACACTGCCGTCTGCACCAGCACCGCGCCGATCTCCTCCGGGGTCAGCCCGTTGCGCCGGGCCGCGCGGACGTGCATCGCCAGTTCCTCGGAGTGGCCGTGCGCGACCAGCGCCGTCAGCGTGATCATGCTGCGCTCGCGCCGCGACAGCGTCGGATCGGTCCAGATCTCACCCCAGGCGTAGCGCGCGACGAAGTCCTGGAAGCGGGCGGTGAACGGCGTCTGCCGGGTCTGCGCCCGGTCCACGTGCGCGTCCCCGAGCACCTCCCGGCGCACCGCCATGCCCGGCCCCGGCGTCCCGTCGAGGTGGGCGCGCAGCGCGGCCAGCACCTCCCGGGGGCGCTGCGCGGGCGCCAGGTGCGAGGCCCCCGGCAGCTCCACGAGGGTGGCGCCGGGCACCGCGTCGGCGATCTGCCGGGAATGGGCGGGCGGGGTCGCCGGATCCTGCTTCCCCGCGACCAGCAGCGTCGGTACGGCGACGGCGGCGAGCCGGTCCGTCAGGTCGAAGGCGGCCAGCGCGTCGCAGCAGGCGGCGTAGGCGGCCGGGTCGGCCTCCCGGTGGTCCCGGATCAGCCGAGCGACGGTGAAGCCGTCCGCGAACCAGCGGGCGGCGGCGCCGTCCGCCAGCCGCTCCAGCCCCTCCGCGCGCACCTGTGCGGCCCGCTCCCGCCACGGCTTCTCGCCGTTGAAGTGGGCCGAGGAGCACAGCAGGGCCAGGGAGGTGAGCCGCTCGGGGTGGTGCACGGCGAGATGCAGGCCCACCGCGCCGCCGAGGGACACTCCCGCGTAGGCGAACCGGTCGATGCCGAGCGCGTCGGCGAGGGTGAGCACGAGCGCCGCGAGGTCGGCGACGCTCGCGCCCGCCGCGATCAGGTCCGCCGCCGAACCGCCGTGTCCGGGCAGGTCCCAGCGGACCACCCGGTGGGTGGCCGACAGGTCGGGCGCGACCGCGTCCCACAGGGCGTACGACGTGCCCAGCGACGGCCCGAGCAGCAGCGGGGGAGCGCAGGCGGGGCCTTCGGCGAGGTGGTTGAGGAGAGCAGGGGTCACGGTCGCTCCAGCGCACGGTCGGTGAGGTCACCGGCGCAGCCGGTGTAGCGGGCGGGGTCGGTCGCCTCGTCCAGGTCGAGGTCCCGCACCTCCGGCTGCTCGGCCAGCAGGTCGCGCAGGGTGCGGTCCTCGGCGTGGGCGCGGCGGGCGAGGCGGGTGAGCAGTTCCCGGGCGCGGGCGCGGCCGAGCAGCGGGGCCAGGTCGGCGGACAGCCGCTCGGAGACGATCAGCCCGCGGGTGACGCCGAGATCGCGGCGCATCGCCTCGGGCCGCACCTGGAGGCCCTCGGCCAGTTCGGCGGCGTCCTCGGCGGCGCCGCCGGTCAGCCGCAGCAGATCGCGCAGCGGCTCCCACTCGGCGTGCCAGGCCCCGGCCGGCCGCTCGTCCTCCGCCGCGAGGCAGCCGTACAGGGTGGCCGCGAGCTGCGGTGCCCGGCGGGCCGCGGCCGCCAGCAGCGTGGCGCGCACCGGGTTCGCCTTGTGCGGCATGGCCGACGACCCGCCGCCGCCGCCCTCGGCGACCTCGCCGATCTCGGTGCGGGACAGCGTCAGCACATCGGCCGCGATCTTGCCCAGGGCACCGGCGGTGAACGCCAGACACCCGGCCAGGTCGGCGACCGGCGTCCGCAGCGCGTGCCAGGGCAGCAGGGGCGTGGCCAGGCCCAGTTCGCGGGCGTACGCGGCGGGCAGCGCGAGGGTGTCGGCGGCGCCGTACGCGCGAAACGCGGCCAGCGTCCCGGCGGCGCCGCCCAGTTGGGCGGGCAGCGAGTCCCGGACCCGGGTGACGCGGTCCCGTGCGTCCAGCACCAGCGACCGCCACCCGGCGGCCTTCAGCCCGAACGTCGTCGGCACCGCGTGCTGGGTCAGGGTGCGCCCGGGCATCGGCGTGTCCCGGTGCTCGGCGGCCAGCCGGGCCAGCGCACGCGCGGTGCGGGCGAGAGCGGGCAGGACCAGGTCCAGGGTGCGGGCGGCGACCAGCATCGTGGCGGTGTCCAGGATGTCCTGGCTGGTGGCGCCCCGGTGCACGTAGGGGCCGTACTCCGCGCCGACCGCCTCGGCCAGGTCGGCGACCAGCGGGATCACCGGGTTCCCGCCGCCGGCGGCCCGTTCGGCGAGGGAGCGGATGTCGAAACGGGCGGGGTCGGCGGTGGCCCGGGTCACCGCCGCGGCCGCGCCGGCCGGGGCGAGACCCAGCGCGGCCTGGGCGCGGGTGAGGGCGGCCTCGGCCTCCAGCAGCGCCCGCAGGTAGGCGCCGTCCCCGGTGGCGGCCGCGGCCGGGGAGGCGGCCCGGCCGGGGGCGAGCAGGCCGCCGTCACCGGCCGGGCATGCCTCCCGCCCGGCGGGTGCGCCGGTCACCGGTACTCCAGGAAGACCGTCTCGTCCTCGCCCTGGAGGCGGATGTCGAAGCGGTAGGTGCCGCCGCCCTCGTCGGCCGCGACCAGCGTGGAGCGCCGGTCCGGCGCCAGCCGGGCCAGCAGCGGGTCGGCGGCGAGCGCGCTGTCGTCGCCCGGCAGGTAGATCCGGGTGAACAGGTGCGTGAGCAGGCCGCGCGCGAAGACGCACACGCTCAGGTACGGCGCGCAGGTGCCGCGGGCGCCCGGCCGCAGCGTCCGTACGTACCAGTGGCCGTCGGCGTCGGTCTGGACGCGGCCCCAGCCGGTGAACTCCACCCCGTTGCGGCCGAGGAAGCCGCCGCTCGCCGGGTCGCGGCGCATCGAGCCGTCCGTCCGGGCCACCCGGCCCCGCGGGTCCGCGCCCCACACCTCGACGAACGCGTCCGGCAGCGGCCGGCCATCGCCGTCGCGGACGTGTCCCTGGACGGTGACGGTGTCCGGGTGGCCGAGGGGGGCGATGTCGGCGCCGCCGGGGAAGGGCAGCGCGTAGCCGTAGAAGGGACCGACGGTGTGCGACGGGGTGGGCAGCACGGTGGCGGGGCCGCTGGTGTCTGTCTTCGTCATGTCGGGTCAGCGTCCTTCTTCCATCCAGGTGCCGGTCGGCCCGTCGAGCACGATGTCCCAGTGATAGCCGAGCGAGAACTCCGGCACCGACAGGCTGTGGTCGTATGTCGCCACCAGTCGCTGCCGGGCGGCGTCGTCCGTCACCGACTGCAGGATCGGGTCGTAGGCGAACAGCGGGTCGTTCGGGAAGTACATCTGCGTCACCAGGCGCTGGGTGAACGCCGAGCCGAACAGCGAGAAGTGGATGTGCGCCGGCCGCCAGGCGTTGACGTGGTTGCGCCAGGGGTAGGGGCCGGGCTGGATGGTGGTGAACCGGTAGCGGCCGTCCGCGTCGGTCAGGGTGCGGCCGACGCCGGTGAAGTTCGGGTCCAGCGGCGCGTCGTGCTGTTCGCGCCGGTGGGCGTAGCGGCCGGCCGAGTTCGCCTGCCAGATCTCGATGAGCTGCCCGCGGACCGGGCGCCCGGCGCGGTCCAGCAGGCGGCCGGAGACGGTGATGCGCTCGCCGATCGGCTCGCCGGTGTGCTGCCGGGTGAGGTCGTTGTCCATCTCGGTGACGTCGCGTTCGCCGAAGGCGGGGGAGTGCAGCTCCACCAGCTCAGGGTCCTTGCCGGTGTCGATGGTGACCGGGGGCCGCTTCGGGTGGCGCAGCACCGAGGAGCGGTAGGGGGCGTAGTCGCGGCGCGGGTGGTGCTCGACCGGCGCGCCGCCGGCGACCCGCTCCCGGTACGCGGCGCGCGCGGCCGCCATCTCCTGGTCGATGTCGTGCTGGGTGAGAGGCATGGTGTTCCTGGTGCTTCCTTGGCGTTCGAGGACGAGGGCGAGGCCTTGGCCGGCCAGCGCGCCGTTGTTCCGGCTGATCGGCGTGCGGACCGCGTCGACGACGTACACGGCGTTCAGGGCGTTGACCGGGTTCACAGCAGGTGCTTTGCGGGAGTCAGTTCGGCGTCGGTCCTGGCGGTGATCTCGTCGACGCTCACGCCCGGCGCGGTCTCGACGAGGAGGAGTCCGTCGCCGGTGACGTCGAGCACGCCGAGGTCGGTGATGATCCGGTTCACACAGGCCTTGCCGGTCAGCGGCAGGGTGCACTCGGGGAGGATCTTGGCGGAGCCGTCCTTCGCCGTGTGGGTCGTCACGGCGATGACCGTGCGGGCGCCGTGCACCAGGTCCATCGCGCCGCCGATCCCGGTGACCAGCTTGCCGGGGACGGCCCAGTTGGCCAGGTCGCCGCGGGCCGACACCTGCATCGCGCCCAGCACGGCGACGTCGATGTGCCCGCCGCGGATCATCGCGAAGGACAGCGCCGAGTCGAAGAAGGAGGCGCCCGGCAGGACGGTGACGGTCTCCTTGCCGGCGTTGATCAGATCGGGGTCGACGGCGTCCTCGGCCGGGTAGGGGCCGGTGCCCAGGATGCCGTTCTCCGACTCCAGCACCACTTCCACGCCCGGCGGCAGATGGTTGGGGATCAGCGTCGGCAGGCCGATGCCGAGGTTGACGTACTGGCCGTCGCGCAGTTCACGGGCGGCGCGGGCGGCCATCTGCTCACGTGTCCAGGCCATCAGCCGCGCACCGTCCGCTGCTCGATCCGCTTGTCCGCCGCCTGCTCCGGGGTCAGCGCCACCACCCGCTGGACGAAGACGCCGGGTACGTGCACCGCGTCCGGGTCGATCTCGCCGGGCTCGACCAGTTCCTCGACCTCGGCGACGGTCACCCGGCCCGCCATCGCCGCGAGCGGGTTGAAGTTGCGGGCCGATCTGTTGAACACCAGGTTGCCGTGCCGGTCGCCCCGGGCGGCGCGGATCAGGGCGAAGTCGGTGCGGATGCCGCGCTCCAGCACGTGCTCCACGCCGTCGAACTCCCGGACCTCCTTCGCCGGGGAGGCCAGCGCGATGCCGCCGGAGCCGTCGTAGCGCCAGGGCAGTCCGCCGTCGGCGACCTGGGTGCCCACGCCGGCGGGGGTGTAGAAGGCGGGGATGCCGGCGCCGCCCGCGCGCAGCCGCTCGGCCAGGGTGCCCTGGGGGATCAGCTCGACCTCCAGCTCACCGGCCAGGTACTGCCGGGCGAACTCCTTGTTGGCACCGATGTAGGAGCCGGTGACCCGGGCGATGCGTCCCGCGGCCAGCAGCACGGCGAGGCCGGACTCCATCGCCCCGCAGTTGTTCGACACCACCGACAGGCCGGCCGTCCCGCGCTCGTACAGCGCCTGGATCAGCACGTTCGGCACACCGCTCAGCCCGAAACCGCCGACCGCTAGGGACGCGCCGTCCGGGACATCGGCCACCGCCTCCCCGGGCGTGGCGACCACCTTGTCCATCCGTGAAGCCCCATCTCTTCCAGATTAATCAGCGCACTGAGTATCTCAGCGAGGTGGCCCACACGCTGCCACCGGTCGCCGCAACCGTCAATACCGTGCTGCTTTGCGGTGTGTGTCGGCGGACGGTCGGGCCGACGGACGGCTATCCTTCCGTGCACCAACGAATATCGCGCACGCGTACAGAACCGATCAGGGAGAGCGGACATGGCCGCAGTGGACCTCGCCACCCATCCCGGGCACCTGGCCCGGCGGCTGCAGCAGGCCCACTACCTGCTGTGGAACGCGATGGTGTCCGAGGAGACCACCTCGCCCCAGTTCGCCGTCCTCAACGCCCTGGTCGCCGAGCCGGGGCTCGACCAGCGCACCGTGGGGGAGCGGGTGGGGCTGGACCGCTCCACCATCGCCGAGGTCATCAGCCGGCTCGGCCGCCGGGGCCTGCTGGACAAGGTGCGCGACCCGCAGGACGGCCGCCGTTTCCTGCTGCGCCTGACCGACGAGGGCCTGCGCACCCACCGCAGGCTGGCCGTGCGCACCGCCCGGATGAACCAGGTGTTCCTCGCCCCGCTCTCCACCGCCGAGCAGGCGGTGTTCTTCGACCTGATCCGCCGGGTCTGCGACGCGGCCGAGGAACTGCGCCACCCCGGCGAGCCGCCGGCCCCCCAGGGCTGATCCCGCGCCCGCGCGCTCACCGCCCTGCTCACCCGGCCGGTGCCAGCACCACCCAGACCGGTCCGCCGGCGAACGTCACCCGGCCGCCGTCGGGCGCCGTGAACGCCGTCCCGCCGCCGGCGTCCGGGCGGGACCAGGTGGCCCGGTAGGACCGTCCGTCCCGCAGCACGTCCGCCCGGCCCGAGCCGACCGTCTCGGTGTAGGGGGTGTGGTTGCCCAGCACGTCGTGGTACCGCGAGGAGCGGATCCGTACGTACTGCACGACGACCGTCCCGGCCGACAGCCGCGCACCGCCGGCCGTCGTGGCGGGGGTGCCGTCCATCGCGACGAGCCAGCGGTGCGGGCGGGCGGACCAGGTGAAGGTGAAGCGGGCCGCCGGGAAGCGCACGGTGCGCGCGGCGGTGGGCGTGCCGCCGGCGGGCGCGGGGCCCTGGCGGAAGCCGGTGGTCAGCGCGGCCCGGCCCGGGGCCGAGGGGATCAGCGCGGCCGGGCGCAGGTACAGGTTGTGCGGCGCGGCGCGGGAGGTGTCGCGGTAGTAGGCGCCGGGTGCCCGCTCCGGCGGTACCGCGCGCAGCGGCGCGGCGCCGATCAGTGGCAGCAGCTTGTGCTGGGCGCCGGAGAAGGCCAGCGTGGGCCGGTGGAACTGGCGCAGCAGCTCCAGGTCCGACTCGCGGGCGCTGCGCACCGGGCCGACGGTCTTCGGCAGCGCCGTGGCGTACACCGCCATCAGCCGGCTCAGACCGCCCTCGACCTGCTCGGCGTACACCACGTCCGCCGCCTCCAGACCGGTGTGCGGACGCGCCGCGGGCACGTTGTCGATCTTCACGGCCAGGACCGGACCGGTGGCCCGCGTCGCCGTGGGGCTGCGGTGCGGCGCGGGGGCGTGGCCGGCGGACCGGTGGCCGGTGCAGCCCGCGGTGACGATGAGGGCGGCCGCCATCGCGGCGGCCAGCGGCGCCGACGCCCGCGCCCCGCGGCGCGGGCGACCGCGCCGGGTGGGTGTGCCGGACCGGTCGGACGTGCCCTGCCGGGCGGGTGCCGTGTGCCGCGTCCGCGCTCCGTGCCGTATGCCCACTGCCGCCACCCGGTCCGCCCGTCGCCCCCGGCCGTCCGGCCCGCCTGCCGCGTCCGGCCCGTCCGGCCCGTGCCTTCGATTGTGCGCCCGGCGGCCACCGCCGGCCATCCCCGCCGGGCCTGGTGGCCGGTTCGGTCCGGGGCGTACGGGTACCCGGGGGCCACCGCGAATCCGAAGGCGCCGGTGTCCGGGCGCGTCGCGCATTCCGACGGCGCGAAGGGCGGCCGGCGCGCACGCGATCAAGGGAGCGCGACCTCATGAAGGCAGTCACCTGGCAGGGCAAGCGGGACGTGCGCGTGGAGGAGGTGCCCGATCCACGGATCGAGGAGCCCACGGACGCCGTCATCCGGATCACGAGCACCGGCCTGTGCGGCTCGGACCTGCATCTGTACGAGGTGCTCACCCCGTTCATGACACCGGGCGACATCATCGGCCACGAGCCCATGGGCATCGTGGAGGAGGTCGGGCCCGAGGTGCACGACCTGCGGCCCGGCGACCGGGTCGTGGTGCCGTTCCAGATCTCCTGCGGGCACTGCTTCATGTGCTCGTCCGGGCTCCAGACCCAGTGCGAGACCACCCAGGTCACCGGCGAGGGCATGGGCGCCGCCCTGTTCGGCTACACCCGCCTGTACGGCGCGGTGCCCGGCGCCCAGGCCGAGTACCTGCGCGTCCCGCAGGCGCAGTACGGGCCCATCAAGGTGCCGGAGGGGCCGCCGGACGACCGCTTCGTCTACCTCTCCGACGTCCTGCCCACCGCATGGCAGTCGGTCGCCTACGCCGAGGTCCCGGCCGGCGGCTCCGTCGCCGTCCTCGGGCTCGGCCCCATCGGCGACATGGCCTGCCGGATCGCCCGGGTGCGGGGCGCGGAGCAGGTCATCGGCATCGACCTGGTGCCCGAGCGGCTGGCCCGGGCCCGGCGGCGGGGCGTGCAGACCTACGACCTGCGGGCCTACGACAGCGAGAAGGAGCTGGTCGCCGCCGTCCGCGACGAGACCGGCGGCCGGGGACCCGACGCCGTGATCGACGCCGTCGGCACCGAGGCCCACGGCAGCGCCGCCGCCCGGCTCGCCCAGCAGGCGTCCTCGATGCTGCCGCGCAAGCTGAGCGCACCCCTCGCCGAGCGCTTCAGCGTCGACCGGCTGGCCGCCCTCTACGCCTCCATCGACCTGGTGCGGCGGGGCGGCACGCTCTCCCTCATCGGCGTCTACGGCGGCATGGCCGACCCGCTGCCGCTGCTCACCCTGTTCGACAAGCAGGTGCAGATCCGGATGGGCCAGGCCAACGTCCGCCGCTGGAGCGGTGAGATCATGCCCTACCTGACCAACGACGACCCGCTCGGCGTGGACGACTTCGCCACCCACCGGCTCCCGCTGTCCGAGGCGCCGCACGCGTACGAGATGTTCCAGCGCAAGCAGGACGGGGCCGTCAAGGTCCTCATGCGGCCGTGACCGCGCCGCCCGGCCCTCAGCCGGCGGAGTCCTTCGTGCCCAGGATCTCCGCCAGGTCGTAGCGGACCGGCTCCTCCAGCTGGGCGTAGGTGCAGCTGTCCGCGGTGCGGTCGGGCCGCCAGCGGCGGAAGCGGGCGGTGTGCCGGAACCGGGCGCCGTTCTCCATGTGGTCGTAGGCCACCTCGGCCACCCGCTCCGGCCGCACCGGCACCCACGACAGGTCCTTCTTGCCCGACCAGCGGCTCGGCGCCCCCGGCAGCCGGGCCGTCTCGTGGGCGGCTTCCTCGGACCAGGCCGCCCAGGGATGCCCGCGCACGTCGTCCATGCGCAGCGGCTCCAGCTCCTCGACGAGTTCGGCCCGCCGCTTCATCGGAAAGGCCGCGGACACGCCGACGTGCTGGAGGGTGCCCCGGTCGTCGTACAGGCCCAGCAGCAGCGAGCCCACCACGGGGCCGCTCTTGTGCAGGCGGTAGCCCGCCACGACGACGTCCGCCGTCCGCTCGTGCTTGATCTTGAACATCACGCGCTCGTCCTGCCGGTAGCGCAGGTCGAGCGGCTTGGCGACGACCCCGTCCAGACCCGCGCCCTCGAACCGCTCGAACCACTGCCGGGCCACCTCGATGTCGGTCGTCGCCGGCGCCAGGTGGACGGGCGCGGTCACCCCCGCGAGCGCCTCGCCCAGCAGCGCGCGGCGCCCGGTCAGCTCCACGTCCAGCAGCGCCTCCTCGCCGAGGGCCAGCAGGTCGAAGACGACGAAGGAGGCGGGTGTCCGCTCCGCCAGCGTCCGCACCCGGGAGTCCGCGGGGTGGATGCGCTCGCTCAGCGCGTCGAAGTCCAGCCGCCCCTCCCGCGCGATCACGATCTCCCCGTCCAGCACGCACCGCCGCGGCACCCGCTCCCGCAGCGCCGCCACCAGCTCCGGGAAATACCTGGTCAGCGGCTTGCCGGTGCGACTGCCCAACTCGATGTCCGCCCCGTCGCGGAACACGATCGCGCGGAAGCCGTCCCACTTCGCCTCGTAGTGCATGCCCGGCGGGATCCTCGCCACCGGCTTGGCGAGCATCGGCTTCACGGGCGGCATCACGGGCAGGTCCATACCTCGCATTCTGCGCGTACCGGGCCGGCGACGCCCGGTGTGCGAGGTGTGCGGGGGACGCCTACCGTGGCCGCATGGCTGATGCGGTGGAACTGGACGTGGGCGGCCGTACCGTGCGGCTGTCCAGCCCGGACAAGGTCTTCTTCGCCGAGCGCGGCTTCACCAAGCTCGACCTCGCCCGCTACTACGCCGCCGTCGGCCCCGGCATCCTGCGCGCCCTGCGCGACCGCCCCACCACCCTGGAGCGGTATCCGGACGGGGTGGGCGGCGAGTGGTTCTACCAGAAGCGCGCCCCCAAGGGCATGCCCGGCTGGATCCCCACCGCCCACATCACCTTCCCCAGCGGCCGCACCGCCGACGAGATGTGCCCCACCGAGGAGGCCGCCGTGGTGTGGGCCGCCCAGTACGGCACCCTCACCTTCCACCCCTGGCCGGTGCGCCGCACGGACGTCGACCACCCCGACGAACTGCGCATCGACCTCGACCCGCAGCCCGGCACCGACTACGCCGACGCCGTCCGCGCCGCCCACGAGCTGCGCGCCGTCCTCGACGAGTTCGGCGGCCTGCGCGGCTGGCCGAAGACGTCCGGCGGCCGGGGCCTGCACGTCTTCGTGCCCATCGAGCCCCGCTGGACCTTCACCCAGGTGCGGCGCGCCGCCATCGCCGTGGGCCGCGAGCTGGAACGGCGGATGCCGGACCAGGTGACGATCAGGTGGTGGAAGGAGGAGCGGGGCCGCCGCATCTTCGTCGACTACAACCAGACGGCACGCGACCGCACCATCGCCTCCGCCTACTCCGTACGGCCCCGCCCGCACGCCCCGGTCTCCGCGCCGCTGCGCTGGGAGGAGGTCGGCACCGCCGAACCCCGGGACTTCGACCTCGCCACCATGCCCGCCCGGTTCGCCGAGCTGGGCGACGTGCACGCCGACATGGACGAGCACGCCTTCTCCCTCGAACCGCTGCTGGAGCTGGCCCGCCGCGACGAGCACGAGCACGGTCTGGGCGACCTGCCGTATCCGCCGGAGTACCCGAAGATGCCCGGCGAGCCCAAACGGGTCCAGCCGAGCCGGGCCCGCCACGAGAAGGCCCCGCCGCCGCCCGCGCCCTGACCTGCCGGCGCCGTGACCTCCGCGCCCGCGCCCCGGCCTGCGCACCGGCCACCCGGGCCGCACCGGCGGCCGCGTCCCTCGGCCGGCGGCGGCGAAGATATGCTGACCGGCAGCCGCCCAGGAGGAGTTCCGAAGTGACCGACGCAGTCTCGCGTCCCACGCTGGAGGCCGTGGCCGCGCGGGCCGGGGTGTCCCGGGCCACCGTGTCCCGCGTCGTCAACGGCGGGGACGGCGTGCGGGAACCTCTCGTCGAGCGGGTCAGGCGGGCCGTGGAGGAACTCGGTTACGTCCCCAACCAGGCGGCGCGCAGCCTGGTCACCCGGCGCCACGACGCCGTCGCGGTCGTCATCGCCGAACCCGAGGCCCGGGTCTTCGCCGACCCCTTCTTCGCCCTGCAGATGCGCGGCATCAGCAAAGAGCTGACCCAGCACGACAACCAGCTGGTGCTGCTGCTGACCGAGGGACGCGACGACCACGCCCGGGTGGCCCGCTACCTCGCCGGCGGCCACGTCGACGGCGCCCTCGTCTTCTCGCTGCACCTCGACGACCCGCTGCCCCGCCTCATCCAGGACGCGGGCGTGCCCACCGTGTTCGGCGGGCGGCCCGGCTGGAGCGACGGCACCCGCAGCGCCGTCTACGTGGACAGCGACAACCGGGGCGGGGCCCGGGAGGCCGTACGCCACCTCGTCGGCCTCGGGCGGACTCGGATCGCGCACATCACGGGGCTGCTCGACCAGACCTCGGCGGCGGACCGGCTCGACGGCTACCGGGACGTCATGGGCGACGCCGACCCCCTGCTGGTGGTGGAGAGCGACTTCACCCCGGCCGGCGGCGAACGCGCCATGCGTGAACTCCTCGCCCGCTGCCCGGACGTGGACGCCGTGTTCGCCGCCAACGACCTGACCGCGCTCGGCGCGCTGCGCGTGCTGCGCGAGAGCGGGCGCCGGGTGCCCGAGGACGTGGCCGTGATCGGCTTCGACGACATGCTGGGCGTCGCCGAACAGGCCGACCCGCCGCTGACGACGGTGCGCCAGGACATAGAGGAGATGGGCCGGCTGATGGCCCGCCTCCTGCTGCGCGTCGCGGAGCCCCGGCCCGGCGGGGAGCCGGCGGGCGCGCCGTCCAGCGTCGTGCTGCCCACGACGCTGATACGGCGCGCGTCCGCCTGACCTGCCCCGGGGCCTCGCGAAGCGTCCCGGCGAGCGGCTCAGCCCTGCCGCGACTCGCTCCTGATCACCGCGAAGCGCGCCCCGTGGGGATCGGCGAGCTTCGCCATGCGGCCGACGCCCGGCACGGTCGTGGCCGGCATGCGCACCGTGCCGCCCAGCCGCTCGGCCCGCTCCAGCGCCGCGTCGGTGTCCTCGACCTCGAAGTACGGCAGCCAGTACGGACCGGCCTGCGCCTCCACCGGGTCGTCGGCCAGCGGCACCATCCCGCCGAACATGGCGTCCTCGCCGCCCCGCGCGGGGTTGACGCAGGTGTAGGTGCCGCCGGGGAAGGGCACGGCCGAGGTCTCCAGGCCGAACACCCGGTCGTAGAAGGCGGCGGCCGCCGCGATGTCCGGCGTGTACAGCTCGACCCAGCACAGCGCGCCGGGCGCGTCCGCCAGGTCCACGCCTCTGGTGCGCCCGGGCTGCCAGACACCGAACACGACGCCTGCCTGGTCGGTGAGGATCGCCAGGTGCCCCTGTCCCATCACGTCCAGGGGCTGGACCAGCGTCCTGCCGTGCGCCTGCTCGGCCGCCTTCACGGTGGCGTGCGCGTCCGGGGTCTGGAAGTACACCGTCCAGGACGGCGGGCCCTGGTCGGAGCCGGTCTGCATACCGCCGGCCACGGTCCGGCCGTCCAGCTGGAAGAAGCCGTAACCACCGGTGTCCGGCCCCGCCGAGCGGAACTCCCAGCCGAAGAGACCGCCGTAGAAGGAGGTGGCGCCCTCGATGTCGGGGGTGGCGACGTCGAGCCAGTTCGGAGCGCCGTCGACGAAACGGGTGGTGAGCATCTGCGCCCTCCTCGGAAGGGATCCCGTCCTGTGCACTGCCGAGTCTGGCACCGCCCACCGACAATCGCCGCCCCGGCCACGCGCCCGGCGCGGCCCCGGCCGGCGTCACCCTCGGTGACCCGGCCGGTCCGCTGTGTCCACCGTTCTTCCCCGGACCTCCGCGCGCCGCCGTGCGCGGGGCCGTCCCGGGGGAGGATCATCGGGGCGGCCGGCAGCCTCGGACATGGCGTTGATCCGGCGTTGATCGAACGTTTTTCCCCGCCCGGCACGATCCTGGCCATGCACACCGACACGATCACCCCGGCCGGCACCGCCTGGCAGAAGCAGGCCCTGTGCGCGCAGACCGGGGCGGACTTCTTCTTTCCCGAGCCGGGCAGCTCGGTACGCGACGCGAAGCGCATCTGCGGCATGTGCGAGATGCGCTCCGCGTGTCTCGACTACGCGCTCACCCACGACGAACGGTTCGGCGTCTGGGGCGGCCTGTCGGAGAAGGAACGCCTGGAACTGCGCCGCGGCTGACCGGATGCGGCGGAGGCGGCCGGTGAGGTCCGGCGGCCGGTCAGGCTCCCGCCCGCGCCGCCATCCGGGCCTTGCGCGCGGCCAGCTTCTCGTCGAACTTGGCCGCCTCCGAGTCGAGGCCGCCCATGAACAGGCCCAGTTCCTCCTGCGCCTGACGGCCCTCGGGGCCGAGGCCGTCGATCTCCAGGACCTTCAGGAAGCGCAGGACGGGCTGGATCACGTCGTCGTGGTGGATGCGCAGGTTGTAGACCTCGCCGATGGCCATCTGGGCGGCGGCCCGCTCGAAGCCGGGGATGCCGTGACCGGGCATGCGGAAGTTGACGACGACGTCGCGGACCGCCTGCATGGTCAGGTCGGGGGCGAGGTCGAAGGAGGCCTTCAGCAGGTTGCGGTAGAAGACCATGTGCAGGTTCTCGTCGGTCGCGATGCGGGCCAGCATGCGGTCGCAGACCGGGTCGCCCGACTGGTGACCGGTGTTGCGGTGCGAGATCCGCGTCGCCAGCTCCTGGAAGGCGACGTAGGCGATCGAGTGCAGCATCGAGTGCCGGTTGTCCGACTCGAAGCCCTCGCTCATGTGGGACATGCGGAACTGCTCGAGCTTGTCCGGGTCGACCGCGCGCGAGGCGAGCAGGTAGTCGCGCATGACGATGCCGTGCCGGCCCTCCTCCGCGGTCCAGCGGTGCACCCAGGTGCCCCAGGCGCCGTCCCGGCCGAACAGGCTGGCGATCTCGTGGTGGTAGCTGGGGAGGTTGTCCTCGGTGAGCAGGTTGACGACCAGCGCGATGCGGCCGATCTCCGTGACCTTGGACTGCTCCTTCTGCCAGGCCTCGCCGTCCTCGAAGAGGCCGGGGAAGTTGCGGGCGTCGCTCCACGGGACGTACTCGTGGGGCATCCAGTCCTTGGCGACCTTCAGATGGCGGTTCAGTTCGTTCTCGACCACTTCCTCCAAGGCGTACAGCAGCCGGGCGTCGGTCCAGACGGAGGGGCTGCCGAGGTGCGGAGAGGTGATCGTCACAGGAACTCCAGGGGGACGCCGAACAAGGGGGAACGAAAGGGGAGGTACCGGCGAGCGGTGCCGGATCTACGAGATCGTAGGCTACGTTTCCGTAGGTTACGAAGCCGTAGGTTAAGCACGCCGTAAAGATCGCTGATCAGACCCCTCGTGTTCGGTGTTGCCCGTGTCGCGCGCCTCATGCCTCACCGGGTGGGGACCGCAGGTCCGGGGGCCGGTGGCGGCCGGGGACCACGCCGTCACGCGTACAGCTCGCGCAGCCGCACGGAGAGGCATGTCACACAGCCCTCGAGCTTCTCGAACTCGCCGATGTCCACCGTGACGACGTCGTGACCGAGGTCCGTGAGCAGTTCCGCAGTCCTCGGGGCACTGGCGGACATGAGCAGCGAGCCGCCGCCGAGCAGCACCACATGGGCGCCGGCCTCCTCGGGCACCGACAGGAAACGCGGGAACAGCGAGGGCCGGTCCACCTTGGGGATGTGGCCGATCACCGTGCCGTCCGGCAGCGCGGTCACCGCCGACTTCAGGTGCAGCACCTTGCTCACCGGCACCGCGACCACCCGGGCGCCCAGCGGCTCGAAGGCGGCCCGCAGCTGCCGCACCCCGGCCGCGTCGGTACGTCCGCCCCGGCCGACGTAGACGGTGTCGCCGACCTTCAGGACGTCACCGCCGTCCAGGGTGGCCGGCTCCCAGATCCAGTTCACCGAGCAGCCCAGGCGGGCGACGGCCTCCTCCACCCCGGCGGTCTCCGCGCGCCGGGACTCGGCGCCGGGCCGGGTGATCAGCGCCACGTTGCGGAACATCACGACCGCGTCCTCGACGAACACCGAGTCCGGGCAGTCGTCGGCCGGTTCCACCTCGACCGTCTCCCAGCCGTGGGCGCGCAGCGCCTCCACGTAGGCCTCCCACTGCTCGACGGCGAGCCCGACGTCGACCGTTTCCCGCTCGACGTGCGTCACCAGGGCCTCGGCCAGGCGCGGGCTGGGACGGCGGACGAGGGCCTTCTTGCTGGGCACGAGGGGGTCTCCCTATCGGCGGGGCGGAACCGGCGCCGGCGGACGCGGCGCCGGTCGGCCATCATGCAGGGCGGGGCCGGGCTGGCGGAACCCCGGCACGCGGCCCCGTCACGCGGCACCGGCACGCGGCCCGTCACCGGCCCCGGGCCGGTCCGCCGCCGAGGCGACGGCTACCCGGCGGCTACCAGTCCTCCCCGGGCGCGTCCTCCCGCAGTTCCCCCTCCTCCATCACCAGCCGGCGGGTGATCCCCACCGACCGCAGGAACGGCAGATCGTGACTGGCCACGATCAGGGCACCCTCGTACGACTCCAGGGCCGTGGTCAGCTGGCGGACGCTCGCCATGTCGAGGTTGTTCGTCGGCTCGTCGAGCAGCAGCAGCTGCGGTGCGGGCTCGGCCAGCATCAGCGCGGCCAGGGTGGCCCGGAAGCGTTCGCCGCCGGACAGCGTGGCCGCCTTCTGGTCGGCGCGGGCGCCCCGGAACAGGAACCGGGCGAGACGGGCCCGGACCCGGTTGTTGCCGGCGCCGGGCGCGAACCGGGCGACGTTCTCGGCGACGCTCAGGTCGCCGTCGAGGACGTCGAGGCGCTGCGGCAGGAAGCGCGTCGGCACGTGCGCCGTCGCCTCGCCCGCCACCGGCGCGAGCTGCCCCGCGACGGTGCGCAGCAGCGTCGTCTTGCCCGCGCCGTTGCGCCCGGTCAGCGCGATCCGCTCGGGGCCGCGCACCTCCACCACGCCCCGCACGCGTGCCCCGTACGCCATCTCCAGACCGTCCAGCGTCAGCACGCGCCGGCCGGGCGGCACGGCCGTGCCGGGCAGGTCGACGCGGATCTCGTCGTCGTCCCGCACCGCGTCCGCCGCCTCGTCGAGCCGCTCCCGGGCCTCGGCCAGCCGCTCCTCGTGCAGGATGCGGTGCTTGCCCGCGGACTCCTGGGCGGCGCGCTTGCGCGCACCCATGACGATCTTCGGTTCGCGCTTGCTGTCCGCCATCTTCTGCCCGTACCGCTTGCGGCGGGCCAGTTTGACCTGGGCCTCGGTCAGCTCGCGGCGCTGCTTGCGCACGTCGGCCTCGGCGACCCGCAGCATCCGTTCGGCCGCCTCCTGCTCGACGGCCAGGGCGTCCTGGTACGCCGAGAAGGTGCCGCCGTACCAGGTCACCTCGCCCGCCCGCAGCTCGGCGATCTGGTCGACCAGGTCGAGGAGTTCCCGGTCGTGGCTGACCACGACCAGCACGCCGGGCCAGGAGGCGACGGCCGCGTACAGCCGCTCGCGGGCGTACCGGTCGAGGTTGTTGGTGGGTTCGTCGAGCAGCAGCACGTCCGGGCGGCGCAGCAGCAGCGCGGCCAGGCGCAGCAGCACCGACTCGCCGCCGGACACCTCGCCGACGGTGCGGTCGAGGCCGATGTGGCCGAGGCCGAGTTCGCCGAGGGTGGCGAGGGCGCGCTCCTCGACGTCCCAGTCGTCGCCGACCGTCTCGAAGTGCTCCTCGGCCGCGTCGCCGGTCTCGATGGCGTGCAGGGCGGCCCGCCGGGCGGCGATGCCGAGCACCTCGTCGACGCGCAGCGCGGTGTCGAGGGTGATGTGCTGCGGGAGGTGGCCGACCTCACCGGTGACCCGCACGGTCCCGCCGGAGGGAGCGAGGTCACCGGCGGCCAGCCGGAGCAGGGTGGACTTGCCCGAGCCGTTGGCGCCGACGAGTCCGGTCCGGCCGGGGCCGAAGGCGACGTCGAGGCCGTGGAGGACGGCGGTGCCGTCGGGCCAGGTGAAGGACAGGGAGGTACAGGTGAGGGAAGCGGCTGGATGCATGGGTGCCTCGCGGTTGCCGAACGCCGGAAGTGTCATGACGAACGCGTGTCGAGACACCGCGGGGCGGGGACCGTAAGGCGGGGACCGGAAGACCCCGGGCACGGGGAAAGCCCTGTGCCCGCGGGACGGCTCGGACGCCGAGGTCGCACGCCACGCACACCCCACCGGGGGTGACGCGGTGTCTCAGGACCTCAGACGAGCAACGTCCTTCTCCGATCAACGGCAACAGAACCGCTGAACACCGTACGAACGAGCCGTGAGCGCTGTCAAAGGATTAACGGGCCGCGGGCCGTGGCGCGCGCCCGGGTCAGGCGGCGTCCCGCATCAGCCGGTCGAGATCGTGGTCGAGGTCGAGCTGGAGGTGCTCGGCGCCGTCGGGCACGAGGGCGCTGGTGGCCGACAGGAACCGGCGGATCTCCCCGCTGCGCACGTGGACGACCGCGGTGCCCTCGGGCGCGTGGAACTCCAGGACCGTGCGGTCGTAGCCGTACGGGCGCACCCGGACGTCACCGTGCCCCTCGGGGCTCTCCAGGCCCGCCGCCAGCAGCTCCCGGGCGAACGTCCAGCACACCTCGACGCCTTCCAGGGTGGCCGGGGCCGGGAAGGTCATGCGGACGGCGAACGGGTCGCTGCGGTCGTAGCGCAGCGTGGCCGGGATGCTCGGCATGCGCGGTGCGGCGGCGACGAGGCGGGCCTCTACGGGCTGCTCGATGACGGTGGACAACACCTTGCTCCCTCGTGACGGCTGGCTGGACGTCCGGGCGGACCTCCGGGCGGGTGAGACCTGGCAGTACGAGAGACGACGCGGTGGCCCGATCCGTGCACCCGGATTGCGGGTGACCTCTGTCACCGCGTTCATGCACACGGGTGACGCCTGCTCCGGAAGGGACAGGACGGCGCGCAGGGACAGCAGGGGCGCAGGTGACGGGGTGCCGGGTGGCACGGCTGGAGCGCTGAGGTAGGAGTCCGTGACGCGGGGTACTCGTCCGCTCCTGCACACGCACCCGGAGGAAGGGAACGGTCATGCCACGCGGTTCCAGCCCCAAGCGGGAACGTCAGTACGAGCACATCAAGGAGAGCGCGCAGGACCGGGGCGAGAGCGCCGGGCGCGCCGAGGAGATCGCCGCGCGGACCGTGAACAAGGAACGCGCCCGCTCCGGCGAGGCAAAGACCTCAAGCCGCAGCTCGACGCAGGACATGTCCTCGGGCAAGCGCGGCGGGCAGCGCTCCGGCAAGGGCTCCGGGGGCCCCACCTACGACCAGCTGTACAACGAGGCCAAGCAGCGCGGCATCCAGGGCCGCTCGGACATGAACAAGGCGCAGCTCCAGCGCGCGCTGGACTCCAGGAAGAACTGAGTCCCGGCGGCGCGGCGGAAGCGCCGGGCCGCCGGGCCGCGGGCCGCTCCCGGGCCGTACAGTCGGGGCACGATGACGACCGTAGGCATACCGGCGGGCTGGCCCGCGACCGAGGACGAGGCCCGCGCCGTGCAGGACGAACTGCGCGCGCGGGTGGTGCTCGACGAGAGCGGTCCCCCGCCGGGGACGGGTCTGGTCACCGGGGTGGACGTCGCCTACGACGACGCCCGTGACCTCGTCGCGGCCGCGGCCGTCGTGCTGGACGCGGCGACCCTGGAGGTGGTCGCGCGGGCCACGGCCGTCGGCCGGGTGTCCTTCCCGTACGTCCCCGGCCTGCTCGCCTTCCGGGAGATCCCGACCGTCCGCGCCGCGCTGGACGCCCTGCCGTGCCCGCCCGGCCTGGTCGTCTGCGACGGCTACGGACTGGCGCATCCGCGCCGCTTCGGACTCGCGAGCCACCTCGGCGTGCTGACCGGCCTGCCCGTCATCGGGGTCGCCAAGAACCCGTTCGCCTTCACCTACGACGAACCGGCCGCGCGGCGGGGCGCCGCCGCGCCGCTCCTCGCCGGCGGTACGGAGGTCGGCCGGGCGCTGCGGACCCGGGACGGCGTCAAACCGGTCTTCGTCTCCGTGGGCCACCGGGTCGGCCTGGACGACGCCTGCGCGCACACCCTGGCCCTGACACCCCGCTACCGGCTGCCGGAGACCACCCGCCGGGCGGACGCGCTGTGCCGCCAGGCGCTGCGGGAGGCGGTCAGCCGGAGCGGTGCGCCACCCGGAAGGTGAGCCCCGCCGCGCGCAGCCGCCCGGTCAGCGCGTCGCCCATCGCCGCCGCCGTGGTGACCTGCCCGGCCGTCGGCGGCAGGTCGTCGAAGGCCAGGCAGAGGGCGGCCTCGGCGAACATCTTCGCGGTCTCGTCGTAGCCCGGGTCGCCGCCCGCGACCTCCGTGAACACCCGCCGCCCGCCGCCCTCGCCGACGAAGCGCACCGAGAACCAGCTCCTCGCCCGCTTCTGCGCGCTCGGCCCGTCCCCGGGCCTGAGCCGGTCCGACAGCCGGCGCCGTGCCGGCGGCAGCTGGGCCGCCGCGGCCAGCGCGCCGACGGCCGCGACCCCGCCGAGGGCGACCGGCAGGCGCCTGACGGCCGCGTAGTGCCGGTAGCGGAAGTCGGGCCCGTAGCGTTCCAGGGCCTTCGCCGAGCGGCGCACGACCTGTCCGTCCAGGGTGGGCAGCGGCAGGACCCAGGCGCCCACCTCCCCGGCGAACCGCGGCGCGCCGACCGGCGCCGACACCCGGCGGCCCATCAGCCGCGGCTCGTGGCGGGCGCGTTCCCGCGCGGCGGCCAGCAGCTGCGGCCCGCGCGCGAACTGGTTCAGGGCCGAGGCGAGGGTGCCTCCGGAGAAGGCGGCGTCGACCGTGACGAAGCCGTCCACCGTCAGCGGCACGCCCTCGGGCAGCTGCCGCACCGTGAAGTACGCCCCCAGGTCGTGCGGGACCGAGTCGAAGCCGCACGCGTGCACCAGGCGGGCACCCGTCTCCCGCGCGCGTGCGTCGTGCCGGACGTACGCCAGGTCCACGAACTCCGGCTCGCCGGTGAGGTCGAGGTAGTCGGTCCCGCTGTCCGCGCAGGCGGCGACGAGCTCCTCGCCGTAGGTGACGTACGGCCCCACGGTCGTGGCCACCACGCGCGCCTGCCCGGCGAGGGCGCGCACCGTCGCGGGCTCGGTGACGTCCGCCCGCAGCACGCCGGCCCGGGCGCCGCCCGGCAGCTGGTCGCGCAGCCGCCGCAGCTTCACCTCGTCCCGGCCCGCCAGCGCCCAGCGCAGGCCCTCGGGCGCGTGTGCGGCGAGGTACTCCGCGGTGAGCGTGCCGACGAAGCCGGTGGCCCCGAAGAGCACGAGGTCATACGGACGCTCGGTCTTTTTCATCCTGCTCATGACACCTCTCGGTCGTTCACCCCGTGCCGCTGCCGGTGGCTGAGGCTAGCGTGAGGGGCGCGCGGGCGACGACCGCAGTACGCTGGCCAAGCGCTTGCTCGCCGGGCCTTGTGCCCGGTGGAACACGTTCTTACCATCACCGGTGTCACAGCAGATGTGTCACGTCGACCGGGGGCGCGATGACGACGGCAGAGACGACCGCAGGGGCGTCGGCGGCGACCGGGCCCGAGGCGGACCTGAAAGGCGCCACGGCGGGCCCGCCGGGGCACGGCCCGCTCTCCGGCGTGCGCGTGGTCGAGCTGGCCGGGATCGGGCCCGGCCCGTTCGCCGCGATGCTCCTGGCCGACCTCGGCGCCGACGTGGTGCGGGTGGACCGCCCCGGCGGACCGGGCCTCGCGATCGACCCCGCCCGCGACGTCACCAACCGCAACAAGCGGTCGGTGATCGTCGACCTCAAGGCCCCCGGCGGCGCCGCGCGCGTGCTGGACCTGGCCGAGCGGGCCGACATCCTGATCGAGGGCTACCGCCCCTCGGTCGCCGAGCGCCTCGGCGTCGGCCCCGCCGCCTGCCACGCCCGCAACCCCCGGCTGGTCTACGGCCGGATGACCGGCTGGGGCCAGGACGGGCCCCTCGCCGACCGCGCCGGCCACGACATCGCCTACATCGCCCTGACCGGCACCCTCGGCATGATCGGCCGCCCGGACGAACCCCCGGCCGTCCCCGCCAACCTGGTCGGCGACTACGCGGGCGGCGCCCTCTACCTGGTCGTCGGTGTGCTGGCCGCGCTCCACCACGCCCGCGCGAGCGGCGCGGGGCAGGTCGTCGACGCCGCCATCGTGGACGGCACGGCCCACCTCTCCGCCATGATCCACGGCATGCTGGCCGCCGGCGGCTGGCAGGACCGCCGCGCCGCCAACCTGCTGGACGGCGGCTGCCCGTACTACGGCACCTACGAGACCGCCGACGGCGCCCACATGGCCGTCGGGGCCCTGGAACAGCGGTTCTACGAGGAGTTCCTGCACCTGCTCGGCCTGGACGAGCTGGCCCCGGCCCATGCCGACTGGACCCGCTGGGGCGAGCTGCGCGAGCGGATCGCCGCCCGCTTCAGGTCCCGTACCCGGCAGGAGTGGACGGCCGTCTTCGAGGGCTCCGACGCCTGCGTGGCCCCGGTCCTGTCCCTGCGCGAGGCCCCGCACCACCCCCACCTCGCCGCCCGCGGCACCTTCACCGAGTTCGCCGGCATCACCCAGCCCGCGCCGGCCCCCCGCTTCTCCGCCACCCCGACCGCCGTCCGCTCCGCCCCCGCCCTGCCGGGCACCGGCGCCGAGACGGTGGCACGGGACTGGGGCATCCCCACGGCACCGCACGGCCGATCCGCCCCCGAAGGCGGCTGACCACCGCCCCGCTCGCCCCACCCTCCCGAAAGGCAGCCCAGTGAGCACCGAAGCGTACGTGTACGACGCGATCCGCACCCCGCGCGGCCGCGGCAAGGCGTCCGGCGCCCTGCACGGCACCAAGCCCATCGACCTGGTCGTCGGCCTCATCCACGAGGTCCGCGACCGCTTCCCGGGCCTGGACCCGGCCGCCATCGACGACATCGTGCTCGGCGTCGTGGGGCCCGTCGGCGACCAGGGCTCGGACATCGCCCGGATCGCGGCCATCGCCGCCGGACTGCCGGACACGGTGGCGGGCGTCCAGGAGAACCGCTTCTGCGCGTCCGGTCTGGAGGCCGTCAACATGGCCGCCGCCAAGGTCCGCTCGGGCTTCGAGGACCTGGTGCTGGCCGGCGGCGTGGAGTCGATGTCCCGGGTGCCGATGGCCTCGGACGGCGGCGCCTGGTTCAACGACCCGATGACCAACCTCGCCGTCAACTTCGTGCCGCAGGGCATCGGCGCCGACCTGATCGCCACCATCGAGGGCTTCTCCCGGCGGGACGTCGACGAGTACGCGGCGCTGTCGCAGGAGCGGGCGGCCACCGCCTGGAAGGAAGGCCGCTTCGACCGCTCCGTCGTCCCGGTGCGCGACCGCAGCGGGCTCGTCGTCCTCGACCACGACGAGCACCCCCGGCCCGGCACCACCGCCGACTCGCTGGCGTCGCTCAAGCCGTCCTTCGCCGACATCGGCGAGCTGGGCGGCTTCGACGCCGTCGCCCTGCAGAAGTACCACTGGGTGGAGAAGATCGACCACGTCCACCACGCGGGCAACTCCTCCGGCATCGTCGACGGCGCCTCCCTGGTCGCCATCGGCTCCCGGGAGATCGGCGAGCGCTACGGGCTCACCCCGCGCGCGCGGATCGTCTCCGCCGCCGTCTCCGGCTCCGAGCCCACCATCATGCTCACCGGGCCCGCCCCCGCCACCCGCAAGGCCCTCGCCAAGGCCGGGCTGACCATCGACGACATCGACCTGGTCGAGATCAACGAGGCGTTCGCGGCCGTCGTCCTGCGGTTCGTGAAGGACATGGGCCTGTCCCTGGACAAGGTCAACGTCAACGGCGGCGCCATCGCGCTCGGCCACCCCCTGGGCGCCACCGGCGCGATGATCCTCGGCACGCTCGTCGACGAGCTGGAGCGCCAGGACAAGCGCTACGGCCTGGCCACGCTCTGCGTCGGCGGCGGCATGGGCATCGCCACCGTCGTCGAGCGCATCTGACCTCCCGCGGAACCCACAGACTGCAACGGAGACGACCCTCATGACCGAGAGCACCACCATCCGCTGGGAGCAGGACGACACCGGTGTCGTCACCCTCGTCCTCGACGACCCCAACCAGTCCGCGAACACCATGAACCAGGCGTTCCGCGACTCCCTCGCCGTGATCGCCGACCGGCTCGAGGCCGAGCGGGACGCGATCCGCGGCGTCATCCTCACCTCCGCCAAGAAGACCTTCTTCGCCGGCGGCGACCTGCGCGACCTGATCCGGGTCACCCCCGACACCGCGCAGGAGCTGTTCGACGGCGGCCTCGCCATCAAGCGGAACCTGCGCCGCATCGAGACCCTGGGCAAGCCGGTCGTCGCCGCCATCAACGGCGCCGCCCTGGGCGGCGGCTACGAACTCGCCCTCGCCTGCCACCACCGGGTCGCCCTCGACACCCCCGGCACCCGCATCGGCTGCCCCGAGGTCACCCTGGGCCTGCTGCCCGGAGGCGGCGGCGTGGTCCGCACCGTCCGCCTGCTGGGCATCGCCGACGCGCTGCTGAAGGTGCTCCTGCAGGGCACCCAGTACACCGCCCGGCGCGCCCAGGAGAACGGGCTCGTGCACGAGGTGGCCGCCACCCCGCAGGAACTGCTCGACAAGGCCCGCGCCTACATCGACGCCCACCCCGACTCCCGGCAGCCCTGGGACGAGCCGGGCTACCGTATCCCCGGCGGGACGCCCGCCAGCCCGAAGTTCGCCGCGAACCTGCCCGCCTTCCCGGCCACCCTGCGCAAGCAGACCAACGGCGCCCCCTACCCGGCCCCGCGCAACATCCTCGCGGCCGCCGTCGAGTCCTCCCAGGTCGACTTCGAGACCGCGCAGGTCATCGAGGCCCGCTACTTCGTGGAGCTGGCCGCCGGGCAGACCTCGAAGAACATGATCCAGGCCTTCTTCTTCGACCTCCAGGCCGTCAACTCCGGCGCCAGCCGCCCCCAGGGCGTCGAGCCGCGCCAGGTCCGCAGGGTCGCCGTCCTCGGCGCCGGGATGATGGGTGCCGGCATCGCCTACGCGTGTGCCCGCGCGGGCATCGACGTCGTCCTCAAGGACGTCTCCCTGGAGGCGGCCGTCAAGGGCAAGGGCTACTCCGAGAAGCTGTGCGCCAAGGCCGTCGCCAAGGGCCGCACCAGCAAGGAGAAGGCCGACGCGCTGCTCGCCCGGATCACGCCCACCGCCGAGGCGGCCGACCTCGCGGGCTGCGACGCGGTCATCGAGGCGGTCTTCGAGGACACCTCGCTCAAGCACAAGGTGTTCCAGGAGATCGAGCACGTCGTCGCCCCGGACGCGCTGCTGTGCTCCAACACCTCAACCCTGCCCATCACGGCCCTCGCCGAGGGCGTCGAACGCCAGGTGGACTTCATCGGGCTGCACTTCTTCTCGCCCGTCGACAAGATGCCGCTCGTGGAGATCATCAAGGGCGAGCGCACCGGCGACGAGGCGCTGGCCCGCGCCTTCGACCTGGTCCGGCAGATCAACAAGACGCCCATCGTCGTCAACGACTCACGCGGCTTCTTCACCTCCCGGGTGATCGGCCACTTCATCAACGAGGGCGTCGCCATGGTCGGCGAGGGCGTCGAGCCCGCCTCCGTGGAGCAGGCGGCCGCGCAGGCCGGCTACCCGGCCAAGGTCCTCTCGCTGATGGACGAGCTGACCCTCACCCTGCCGCGCAAGATCCGCACCGAGACCAGGCGGGCCGTCGAGGAGGCCGGCGGCACCTGGACGGCCCACCCGGCCGACGCGGTCATCGACCGCATGGTCGACGAGTTCGGCCGCACCGGCCGCAGCGGCGGCGCGGGCTTCTACGAGTACGACCAGGACGGCCGGCGCGCCGGGCTCTGGCCGGGCCTGCGCGAGCACTTCACCCGGGAGGGCGCCGGGATCCCGTTCCGGGACATGCAGGAGCGCATGCTCTTCGCCGAGGCCCTGGACACCGTGCGGCTCCTGGAGGAGGGCGTCCTGACCTCCGTCGCCGACGCCAACATCGGCTCGATCCTCGGCATCGGCTTCCCCGGCTGGACCGGCGGCGTGCTGCAGTACATCAACGGCTACGAGGGCGGCCTGCCCGGCTTCACGGCCCGCGCCCGGGAACTCGCCGAGCGCTACGGCGAGCGCTTCACCCCGCCGGCCCTGCTGGTGGAGAAGGCGGAGAAGGGGGAGCGGTTCGGCGACCAGGCCCGTCCGTGAGCCACTCGCCCAGCTCCTGACGCAGGGACCGCTGGAAGGTGGTGAGCAGCGCCTGCACCAGCAGCGGGTGCATGTGCGCCGACAGGGACCGCACGTCCCGGTCGGCGCGCTCGGCCACCTCCTCGCGGAACAGCCGGGACAGCTCCCGGGCCGCGGCGCGCGAGTGCTCGACGAGCACCTCGCGCGCCGCGAGGATCGCCTCCTGCGACAGCGGCACGTCGAGCAGCCGCAGGCCCAGCCGGAGCAGCCCGGCGTCCACCCGGTACGTGTCGGCGCCGCCGGGCTCCGGCACGGCGACGTCCATCGCCGCCAGCCGCTCCAGGTCGTCCTCGGCCAGCGGCCGTCCCGCCCGCCGCTCCAGCTCCCGGCGCGGCACCGTCTCCACCGCGTCCGGCGCCCAGGACGCGACCACCGCCCGGTGCACGGCCAGGTCGTGCGGGCTGAGGTCCCCCGGCAGCCGGCTCAGGTAGCGCTCGACCGCCGCGAGGGTCATGCCCTGCTGCCGCAGCTCCTCGATGAGGGCCAGCCGCGCCACGTGCGCGGGGCCGTAGTGACCCACCCGGCGGGGGCCGATCTCCGGCGGGGGCAGCAGCCCCTTGCTGCCGTAGAAGCGGACCGTGCGCACGGTCAGGCCCGCCCGGGCGGCCAGCTCGTCGATGGTGAGGGGCGTCTGCCCGGCGTCGGTCGTCATGCGCAGCAGTATCGCCGCCGCGCCGGTGGCGCGTGAGCGGGGCCGGAAGTGTGTGAGAAGTTCCGCCCTGTGAACCGGGTCATCGCATACCCGGCCGTCCCGGGGGAAGCTGCTGGTTCGGTCTGTACCGCGACACATCGGGGTGGTGCGGGCCTGGACCTGCACGGACCCCGGCCCCGCGAGGCCCGGGCGCACCAGGGAGTGGACCACCCGTGAGCAAGGAAGTCGTGGAACCGGCACCGGCCGCTGCCCGTCCCCGCGCGGACCGCGCACCCGCCGACGCGGGAGACGCCGGATACAGCAAGGACCTCAAGGCCCGCCACGTCAACATGATCGCCATCGGCGGCGCCATCGGCACCGGGCTCTTCCTCGGCGCCGGCGGCCGGCTGCACACCGCCGGCCCGGCGCTCGCCGTGGCCTACCTGGTCTGCGGCGTCTTCGCCTTCTTCGTCGTCCGGGCCCTGGGCGAGCTGGTGCTCTACCGGCCGTCGTCGGGTTCCTTCGTGTCGTACGCGCGCGAGTTCCTGGGCGAGAAGGGTGCCTACGTCGCCGGCTGGATGTACTTCCTCAACTGGTCGACCACCGGCATCGCCGACATCACCGCGATCGCGCTGTACACGCACTACTGGAGCGCGTTCACCAGCATCCCGCAGTGGGTGCTGGCGCTGGTCGCCCTCGCTGTGGTGCTGGCGGTGAACCTGATCTCGGTGAAGATCTTCGGTGAGATGGAGTTCTGGTTCGCGATCGTCAAGGTCGCCACCCTCGTCGGCTTCATGCTGATCGGCGTCTTCCTGCTCGCCACCCAGCACGACGTGGGCGGCCACCGGCCCGGCCCGGCGGTCATCGGCGACCACGGCGGGCTCCTCCCGCACGGCTTGATGCCGGTGATCCTGGTCATGCAGGGCGTGATCTTCGCGTACGCGGCCCTGGAGCTGGTCGGCGTCGCGGCCGGCGAGACCGCCGAGCCGGAGAAGGTCGTCCCGCGCGCGGTGAACTCGATCATGTGGCGGGTGGCCGTGTTCTACGTCGGCTCGGTCGTGCTGCTGGCCCTGCTGCTGCCCGGCTCGGTCTACTCGGCCGACGAGAGCCCGTTCGTCACCGTGCTGTCGAAGATCGGTGTCCCGGCGGCCGGGGACGTGATGAACCTGGTCGTGCTGACCGCCGCCATGTCCTCGCTGAACTCCGGCCTGTACTCCACCGGCCGCATCCTGCGCTCCATGGCGACCGCGGGCTCCGCGCCGAGATTCACCGCCCGCATGAACCGCCACCAGGTGCCCTACGGCGGCATCCTGCTGACCTGCGCGGTGTGCGTGCTCGGCGTGGGCCTGAACTACCTGGTGCCGAGCCAGGCCTTCGAGATCGTGCTGAACGTCGCCTCCCTCGGTGTCATCAGCACCTGGATGATCATCATGATCTGCCACCTGGTCTTCGTCCGCCGCGCCCGGGAGGGCCGGCTCACCCGGCCGCACTTCCGGCTGCCGTTCAGCCCGGTCACCGAGATCGTCACGATGACCTTCCTGCTCGCCTGCCTGGGCATGATGTGGAACGACCCCGAGGTCGGCCGCAAGACCCTGCTGCTCGTCCCGGCCATCGCCGTCCTGCTGGTCGGCGGCTGGTTCGGCGTGCGCCGCCGGGTCTTCGCCGGCGCCGAGTCGCCGGACGCGGGGCGGTGACGCCCCGGTTCCCCGGCCGGTGACGGCGGCCGTGCGGCGCCCCGCGGGGACGCCGCACGGCCCGGGGCTCAGTGCCCGTGCACGTCGTTCGTGGCCTCGATCGTCCGCCACGACCGCGGCCGGGCGGGCGCCGCGGCGGTGGTGAGGGACGCGGAGCGCGCGGCGGACGCGGCGGGCTTCGACGGCTGGAACAGCCAGGTGTCGAACAGTGCGGACAGCGGCCGGCCGGACACCCGCTCCGCGTACGTGCGGAAGTCGTCGACCGAGGCGTTGCCGTACGCGTGCTCCTTCGGCCAGCCCCGCAGGACGGCGAAGAACGCGTCGTCCCCGATCTCCTCGCGCAGCGCCTGGACGGCCAGCGCGCCCCGGTCGTACACGGCGGTGTCGAACTGGTCGTCCGGGCCGGGGTCGCCCGGCTTCACCGTCCAGAAGGCGTCGTCCGCCGGGTGCGAGGCGTAGACGTAGTCGGCCAGCTCCCGCGTGGTGCCCTCGCCCTCGTGCTCCGACCACAGCCACTGCGCGTACCGCGCGAAGCCCTCGTTGATCCAGATGTCCTTCCAGCCCTTGAGTGACACCGAGTCGCCGAACCACTGGTGGGTCAGTTCGTGCGCGACCACCGAGGTGTTGGAGCCGTTCGCGAACTGCCGGGGGCTGTAGTACACGCGGGTCTGGGTCTCCACCGCGTACCCGGTGGTGGTGTTGGGGACGTAACCGCCGGCGGTGGCGAACGGATACGGCCCGAAGTACCCGCTGAGCCAGTCCACGATCTCCCCGGTGCGCTCGACGCTCGCCCGCGCCGCCCCGTCGTTGACTCCGAGGTCGGTGCTGTAGGCGTTGATCACCGGCACCCCGCCGTCGGAGGTGCCGGTGACGATGTCGAACCGGCCGACGGCGAGCGTGGTCAGATAGGTCGCCTGCGGCTTGTCCTGCCGCCAGGAGTAGCGGGTCCAGCCCAGCTTCGAGACGGCCGACTGGAGGGTTCCGTTGGAGATCGCCTGTGTGCCGTCCGGGACGGCGACGGACACGTCGTAGGTGGCCTTGTCGAGCGGGTGGTCGTTGCTCGGGTACCACCACCAGGCGGCCTCGGGCTCGTCGGCGGCGACCGCGCCGTCCGGGGTGCGGTGCCAGGTGCTGAAGCCGTACGCGCTCTTGGCGGACGGCACGCCGCTGTAGCGGACGACGACGGTGACCGCCGCGCCCTTGGCCAGGGGTGTCCTGGGGGTGACCACCAGCTCGTGCTGCCCGGAGGTGGTGAAGGACGCCGCGGCGCCGTTGACCCGTACCTCGCTCACGTCCAGCAGGAAGTCCAGGTCGAAGCTGGACAGGTCCTGGGTGGTGCGCGCCAGGATGGTCGCGGTGCCCTCCAGCTCGTCCGTGCGCGGCTGGTAGCGCAGCCTCAGGTCGTAGTGGGAGACGTCGTAGCCGCCGTTGCCGTAGTACGGGTAGTAGGGGTCGCCGATGCCCGGCGCGCCGGGGGAGTGGCTCGCGGCCGATGCCGGGATCGCCAGCAGCAGGGAGGCGGCCGCGAGTGCGCCCGGTGCGATGATTCTGCGGTGCACGTCAGCTCCAAGTCGTTCGGACAGGAAGTCTGTTCGGAGCCTATTGAGTCCCGCCGAGCCCTGGCATGTCCACGACCCCGGCTGTCACACGATCGCCATTCGGCCGTCACGCGCTCGGACGCCGCCTCAGATGCCGTCTTCTGCACGGGAGTTGACCGGAGTACCGTCCGCGCATGCCGAAACGCACGCGCTTCACGATCTGGAGAACGTTCGCGACCGTCGCCGTCGCCACCCTGACGGCCGTCCTCCTCACCCCCGCCGCCGCGCATCCCGCCGCCGCACGCCCCGCGCCCCGCGAGAGCCGGCCCGTCTACTCCTACGCGCACGCCGTCCGGGAGTCCGTCTGGGTGGACACCGGCCTCGACGCGGACGGCGACGGACGCGCCGACCGGGTCGCCGCCGACATCGTCCGCCCCGCCGAACCGGCCCGGCAGGGCCGCAGGGTCCCGGTCATCATGGACGCCAGCCCCTACTACTCCTGCTGCGGACGCGGCAACGAGAGCCAGCGCAAGACCTACGACGCCGACGGCCGGGTCGTGCAGATGCCGCTGTTCTACGACAACTACTTCGTGCCCCGCGGCTACGCCTTCGTCGGCGTCGACCTGGCCGGCACCGACCGCTCCGACGGCTGCGTCGACGTCGGCGGCCGCTCCGACATCCAGTCCGCCAAAGCCGTCGTCGACTGGCTGGGCGGACGCGCGAAGGCCTACACCACCCGCACCGGTACCACCAGGGCCACGGCGTCCTGGAGCAACGGCAGGACCGGCATGATCGGCAAGAGCTGGGACGGCACCATCGCCAACGGCGTCGCCGCCACCGGCGTCAAGGGGCTGAAGACCATCGTCCCGATCAGCGCGATCTCCTCCTGGTACGACTACTACTTCGCCCAGGGCGCCCCGCTCTACGACGGCGGCCCCGACGACCTGGCCGGCTACGTCGAGAGCGACGACGCCCTGGCCCACTGCGCGGCCGTGCAGCGCCGGCTCGCCGACGGCAGCCCGCGCTCCGGCGACTGGACCGCGCTGTGGAGCGAGCGCGACTATGTCAAGGACGCCGCCAAGGTGCGGGCCAGCGTGTTCCTGGTGCACGGCATGCAGGACCTCAACGTGCGCACCAAGCACTTCGGCCAGTGGTGGGACGCGCTGGCGCAACGCGGCGTGACCCGCAAGATCTGGCTCTCCCAGACCGGGCACGTCGACCCCTTCGACTACCGCCGCGCGGCCTGGGTCGACACCCTGCACCGCTGGTTCGACCACGAACTGCTCGGCTACGACAACGGCATCGACCGCGAACCCATGGCCGACGTCGAACGCCACCCCGACCGGTGGGCCACCTCCGCGGTGTGGCCGCCGCGCACCGTGCGCACCGCCACCCTGCACCCGGCCACCGGCGCCCGGCCGGGCGCCGGCACCCTCGGCGCGCGCTCCGCCGCCGGCACCGAGACCTTCACCGACGACCCGGCGCGCGGCGAGACCGACTGGGCCGCCCACATCGGCGCCACCACCCCCGAGAAGGCCGGCTTCGTCACCCGCCCGCTCACCCGGGCCCTGCGGCTGGCCGGCTCCTCCGAGGTCACCGTCACCGCCACCCCGACCACCCCGACGGCCCACCTGACCGCCGTCCTGGTGGACCTCGGCCGGGACACCGTCCGGGACTACGCCGACGCCGGCGAGGGCATCACCACCCTCACCGACCGCACCTGCTGGGGCAGGAGCACACCCGGCGACAGCGCCTGCTTCCTGGCGACCGCGGCGAAGACGGCCGACGTCGACTACACGGTGCTCAGCCGCGGCTGGGCGGACCTCGGCACCTACGCCTCCCCGCACCGGGGCGTCCCGCTCACCCCGGGCCGCGCCTACACCATCACCATCGACCTCGCGGCCACCGACCATGTCGTGCCCCGGGGACACCGGCTCGCGCTGATCGTCGCGGGCACCGACAAGGACCTCATCGACCCGCCGGCCGACCGGCCCACCCTCACGCTCGACCTGGCCCGCACCGCCGCCCGTCTCCCGCTGGCCGGCGGCCCCGCCGCCTTCGCCCGCGCCACCTCGCCCGCCGCCGCGGCCCCCGCCGCTCCGGCACCGGCCCCGCTGACCGGCCTCCACGCGCCGCGCGCCGCGCAGCGCGTCCCCGTGGGCTGACCCGCCTCAGGCGGCCGGGTACGCCAGCCCGGCCGCCGCACGGGCGCAGCCCCACGCCACGGTGACACCGGCGCCGCCGTGCCCGTAGTGGTGCACCACCACCCGCCCGTCCGGCAGCGGCACCCGCTCCAGCCGTACCGCCTCCCGGGCCGGCCGCAGGCCCACCCGGTGCGCCAGGACCCGCGCGCCGGCGATCTCCGGCCGGACGGCGGCGCACCGCTCGACGATGGCCGACGCGGCCGCGGGGTCCGGCTCCAGGGACCAGGCGTCCTCCTCGGCCGTACCGCCCAGGATCAGCCCGCCGGGCTGCGGGAAGAAGTAGGTGGACGCCGCCGCGTCGTGCTCGACGGCCGTGAACCACGTGGTGATCCCCGGGTTCTCCACCACGACCAGCTGTCCGCGCACCGGCCGCACCCCGGGATCGGGCACCAGCGCCCGCGCCCCCAGCCCCGTGCAGTTGACCACCACCCGGGCGGGCACCGCGGCCAGATCGCTCACCGTCCGCTCCTCCACCGTCCCGCCGGCCCGCACCAGCCGCTCCCGCAGCCACGCCAGGTGCACCGGCATGTCCAGCAGCGGCAGCCGGGCCCGCAGCCCGCCCGCGCCGTCCCCGGCGTCCGGCACCGGCCGCAGGTCCGCGACCCGGCCCGCCCAGTCGCCCAGCCCGTCCAGCCGCAGCCCCGCGTGCACCCCCTCGACCAGCCGCACGCCCGTCTCCTCCGGCCGCGCCGCCAGCCCCTCGTACACGGACAGCGTCTCCAGCGCCCACGCCCCGACGAGGCGCTCCGGCTCGATGCGGTACGGCCACCACAGCGCGCCGGCCACCGCCGAGGTCGTGCGCTCGGCCGGCTCCCGCGTCCACATCCGCACCCGGCGCCCGGCCTCGGCGAGCACGACGGCCGTCGTCAGGCCGACGACCCCGCCGCCCACCACGATCACTTCGTCGTTCGACTCCCGCTCCACGCCGCGACGTTAGCGGACTCTGTCATGGCACGCTCAGCCCCGCGGGCGCCGGGAGCGGCCGCGGTCCGGTGAACGCCGCCGCGGCGGGCGCCGCGGGGCCGTTAGGATCGGCCGTCTGATGACTGCCACCCTCGTCGCCAAGAACCTCGCCGCCGGACACGGCGACCGCTCGATCTTCTCCGGCCTCGACCTCGTCGTCGCCCCCGGGGACGTGATCGGGCTGGTCGGCGCCAACGGCGCGGGCAAGTCCACCCTGCTGCGGATGCTCGCCGGGCTGACCGCGCCCGAACAGGGCGAGCTGCGGCTCTCCCCGCCGGCCGCGACCGTCGGCCACCTGCCGCAGGAACCGGAGCGCCGGCCGGGCGAGACCGTGGGCGCCTTCCTCGCCCGCCGCACCGGCGTCGCCGAGGCCCAGCGGGTGATGGACGAGGCGACCCAGGCACTCGTCGACGGGCTGCCCGGCGCCGACGACGCCTACGCCACCGCGCTGGAGCGCTGGCTGGACCTGGGCGGCGCCGACCTGGAGGAGCGGGCCGAAGAAGTGGCCGACTCCCTCGCCCTGGCCGTGGACCTGGACCGGCCGATGACCTCCCTGTCCGGCGGTCAGGCGGCCCGGGCCGGCCTCGCCTCCCTGCTGCTGTCCCGCTACGACGTCTTCCTGCTGGACGAGCCCACCAACGACCTCGACCTGGACGGACTCGAGCGCCTGGAGCGCTTCGTCACCGGACTGCGCGCGGGCACGGTCGTCGTCAGCCACGACCGCGAGTTCCTCACCCGCACGGTCACCAAGGTCCTCGAACTCGACCTCGCCCAGCAGCAGGTCAACCTCTACGGCGGCGGCTACGCGGCCTATCTGGAGGAGCGCGAGGTGGCCCGCCGGCACGCCCGGGACGACTACGAGGAGTTCGCCGACAAGAAGGCCGCCCTGCACGACCGGGCGCAGATGCAGCGGTCCTGGATGGACAAGGGCGTCAAGAACGCCCGGCGCAAGGCGAACAACGACAACGACAAGATCGGCCGCAAGTTCCGCAGCGAGGCCAGCGAGAAGCAGGCCGCCAAGGCCCGGCAGACCCAGCGCATGATCGAACGCCTGGAGACCGTCGAGGAGCCGCGCAAGGAGTGGGAGCTGCGCATGGAGATCGCGGCCGCCCCCCGCTCGGGCGCGGTCGTCGCCACCCTGCGGGACGCCGAGGTGCGCCGCGACGGCTTCACCCTCGGCCCGGTCTCCCTCCAGGTCGACTGGGCGGACCGGGTCGCGGTGACCGGCGCGAACGGCGCGGGCAAGTCCACCCTGCTGGGGGCCCTGCTCGGCCGGGTCCCGCTGGACGCCGGGCACGCCGCGCTGGGCCCGGGCGTCCTGGTCGGCGAGGTCGACCAGGCCCGCGAGCTGTTCCACGGCACCGAGAGCCTGCTCGACGCGTTCTGCGCGGCCGTCCCCGACACCGAGCCCGCCGAGGTGCGCACCCTGCTGGCCAAGTTCGGCCTGAAGTCGCACCACGTGCTGCGCCCCGCGGCGACCCTCTCCCCGGGCGAACGCACCCGCGCCGCCCTCGCCCTGCTCCAGGGCCGCGGCGTCAACCTGCTCGTCCTGGACGAGCCCACCAACCACCTCGACCTTCCGGCCATCGAACAGCTGGAGTCGGCGCTCGACCTCTACGACGGCACGCTGCTGCTGGTCACCCACGACCGGCGGATGCTGGACGCGGTCCGGGTCACCCGCCGCCTGGAGGTCGCCGACGGCAAGGTGACCGAACGCCGGTAGGTGGCGGCCGGCCGGCCGGGAAGCGGGGCCGGCGGCGCGGCGTGCGCCCCCGGCCCCGGCGGGTCAGCGCCGGCCCTTGTCCGTGTCGAGCAGACCCGCGCGGCGCAGGGCGTCCGCCATCGCGCTGTTGCCCGGCGCGGGAGCCTGCCGGCCGCCGCGGTCGCCACCGCGGGACTGCCCGCCCTGGCCCTGCCCCTGGCCCTGGCCCTGGTTCCGGTCCCGCTTCTGGCCCTGACCCTGCCCCTGCCCCGTGCGCGCCTGGCGCTGCTGGGGCGGCCGGCCGCCGCCGCGCTGCTGACGGGGCGCGTCCTGCGCGGCGGCCTCGTCGTCCAGCCGCAGCGTCAGCGCGACGCGCTTGCGCGGGATGTCCACGTCGAGGACCTTCACCTTGACGATGTCACCCGGCTTGACGACGTCGCGCGGATCCTTGACGAACGTCTTCGACATCGCCGAGACGTGCACCAGCCCGTCCTGGTGGACGCCGACGTCCACGAACGCCCCGAACGCGGCGACGTTCGTCACGACGCCCTCCAGGACCATCCCCGGCCGCAGGTCGGAGAGCTTCTCCACGCCCTCCTTGAAGGTGGCCGTGCGGAAGGCGGGCCGCGGGTCGCGCCCGGGCTTCTCCAGCTCCCTGAGGATGTCGGTGACGGTCGGCAGACCGAAGGTGTCGTCCACGAAGTCCGCCGGGCGCAGCGAGCGCAGCACACCGGTGTTACCGACCAGGGAGGCGACCTCCTCGCCCGTGGTCTTCACCATGCGCCGCACCACCGGGTACGCCTCCGGGTGCACGCTGGAGGCGTCCAGCGGGTCGTCGCCGCCGCGGATGCGCAGGAAGCCCGCGCACTGCTCGAACGCCTTCGGGCCCAGCCGGGCCACCTTCTTCAGCTGCGAACGGGACCGGAAGGGGCCGTTGGCGTCGCGGTGCGCCACGATGTTCTCGGCCAGCCCCGAGGAGATGCCCGAGACCCGGGCGAGCAGCGGCACGGACGCCGTGTTGACGTCCACGCCGACACCGTTGACACAGTCCTCGACCACCGCGTCCAGCGAGCGCGACAGCTTCACCTCGGACAGGTCGTGCTGGTACTGGCCGACACCGATCGACTTGGGATCGATCTTCACCAGCTCGGCCAGCGGATCCTGCAGCCGCCGGGCGATGGAGACGGCGCCGCGCAGCGACACGTCCATGCCGGGCAGCTCCTGCGAGGCGTAGGCCGACGCCGAGTACACCGACGCGCCCGCCTCCGACACCATCACCTTCGTCAGCTTCAGCTCCGGATGGCGGGCGATCAGGTCGGCGGCGAGCCGGTCCGTCTCCCGGGACGCCGTGCCGTTGCCGATCGCGACCAGCTCCACGGCGTGCTCCTCGGCGAGCCGGGCGAGCTTGGCGACGGCCTCGTCCCACTTGTTGGCCGGGACGTGCGGGTAGACGACGTCGGTCGCCACCGCCTTGCCGGTGCCGTCGACCACGGCCACCTTCACACCCGTACGGAAACCGGGGTCGAGGCCCAGCGTGGCGCGGGTGCCGGCCGGCGCGGCCAGCAGCAGGTCGCGGAGGTTGGCGGCGAACACGTCGACCGCCTCGTCCTCGGCGGCGGTGCGCAGCCGCAGCCGCAGGTCGATGCCGAGGTGGACCAGGACCCGGGTGCGCCAGGCCCAGCGGACCGTGTCCGCCAGCCACTTGTCGCCCGGGCGGCCCCGCTGCGCGATGCCGAAGCGGTGCGCGATGATCCCCTCGTACGACGACGGCCCCTCGACCGGTTCCTCCGGCTCCAGGACGAGGTCCAGGACCTCCTCCTTCTCACCGCGCAGCATCGCCAGGACGCGGTGCGAGGGCAGGGCGGTGAACGGCTCGGCGAAGTCGAAGTAGTCGGCGAACTTGGCGCCGGCCTCCTCCTTGCCCTCCCGCACCCGGGCCACCAGCCGCCCGCGCTGCCACATGCGTTCGCGCAGCTCGCCGATGAGGTCGGCGTCCTCCGAGAACCGCTCCGTGAGGATGGCCCGCGCGCCGTCCAGGGCGGCCTGCGGATCGGCGACGCCCCTGGCCGCGTCGACGAACGCGGCGGCCGCGGCGAGCGGTTCGACGGCCGGGTCGCCGAGCAGGCCGTCGGCCAGCGGCTCCAGCCCGGCCTCCCGCGCGATCTGCGCCTTCGTCCGCCGCTTCGGCTTGAACGGCAGGTAGATGTCCTCCAGGCGCGCCTTGGTCTCGGCGCCCCGGATACGGGCCTCCAGCTCCTCGGTGAGCTTGCCCTGCTCGCGCACCGACTCCAGGACCGCGGTCCGCCGCTCCTCCAGCTCCCGCAGGTAGCGCAGCCGTTCCTCGATCGTGCGCAGCTGCGCGTCGTCGAGCGTCCCGGTCGCCTCCTTGCGGTAGCGGGCGATGAAGGGCACCGTCGAACCGCCGTCGAGCAGTTCGACCGCGGCCTTCACCTGCCGCTCCCGTACGCCGAGTTCCCCGGCGATCCTGCCTTCGATGGACCCTGATTCGGACCCGGGTGTCGTCACGATCCCGTACCGCCTTCTCCGCTGAGGTTGCGCGGCAATTGTGGCAGGTGACACCGACAACCGGGGATCAGGGCGGGGCCGGGTCGGCGGGCGGCCGGGTGGCAGGAAAGGTGGGAAGCCCGTCATTGCGGCCATCGCGCGGCCCGCCGGAGAATCGGGGCATGCCCGAGCGAACCGTCCTCGTCGTCCTCTTCGACGGCGTCCAGAGCCTCGACGTCACCGGCCCCGTGGAGGTCTTCGCGGGCGGCGAGCAGCGCGTCCCGGGGACGTACCGCATCCGCACCGCCTCCCTGGACGGCGCGCCGGTGCACACCTCCAGCGGCCTCACCCTGGTCCCGGACCGGTCCCTGACGGCCGGCCCGCCCGGCGCGCACACCCTGCTCGTCCCCGGCGGCCGGGGCACCCGCGAGCCTGACCCGCGCCTGACCGACTGGCTGCGCGTCCACGGGCCCCGTGCCGAGCGGCTGGTCTCGGTGTGCACCGGGGCGTTCCTGCTGGCCGCCGCCGGGCTGCTGGACGGCCGCCGGGCCACCACGCACTGGGCGTACTGCGCCACCCTGGCCCGCGCCCACCCGGCCGTCGCGGTCGACCCGGAGCCCATCTACATCCGGGACGGCCGGGTCCGCACCTCGGCCGGCGTCACCTCCGGCATCGACCTCGCCCTCGCCCTCGTCGAGGAGGACCTCGGCCGGGAGACCGCGCTCGCCGTCGCCCGCCACCTCGTCGTCTTCCTGCGCAGACCCGGCAACCAGGCCCAGTTCAGCGCCCAGCTCGCCGCCCAGACGGCGCGCCGCGAGCCGCTGCGCGAGGTCCAGCGCTGGATCAGCGAGCACCCGGCCGGCGACCTGAGCGTCGAGGCGCTGGCCGCCCGCGCCGCCCTCTCGCCGCGCCACTTCGCCCGCGCCTTCCAGGCCGAGACCGGCACCACCCCGGGCCGCTTCGTGGACCGGGTCCGCCTGGAGCACGCCCGGCGCCTGCTGGAGGAGACCGCCGACGGCATCGAGGAGATCTCCCGGGCCAGCGGCTACGGCACCCCCGAGGCCATGCGCCGGGCCTTCCGCAAGGTCCTCGGCGCCTCCCCGGCCGCATACCGGCGGCGCTTCTGCGCCGCACCCGCCGGCTGAGCCGGACGGGAACGAGAAGGGACACCCATGCAGATCGCCATCGTCCTCTACGACCGCTTCACCGCCCTCGACGCCGTGGGGCCCTACGAGATGCTCTGCCGCCTCCCGGACGTCCGGGTCGACTTCGTCGCCGAGCGGCCGGGACCGGTGCGCACCGAGACGGGCTTCCTGGCGCTGACCGCCGACCGGGCGCTGGCGGAGGTGACCCGCCCGGACCTGATCGTGGTGGCCGGCGGCCCCGGCACGCTCGAACAGGCGAAGAACCCGGCCCTGCTCGACTGGCTGCGGCTCGCCGACGCCACCAGCACCTGGACGACCTCGGTCTGCTCGGGTTCGCTGCTGCTGGCCGCCGCCGGACTGCTGCGGGGCCGGCGGGCCACCTGCCACTGGGCCGCCCTCGACCTGCTGCGGCGCCACGGGGCCGAGCCCGCGCGGGAACGGGTGGTGACCGACGGCAAGTACGTCACCGCGGCCGGTGTCTCCGCCGGCCTCGACATGGGCCTGAGCCTGGTCGGCCGGATCGCCGGTGACGAGCACGCCCAGGCCGTCCAGCTGCTCACCGAGTACGACCCCCGACCGCCCTACGACGCCGGCTCGCCCGGCACGGCACCCGCCCACCTGGTCGAGGAGCTGCGCGCCGGCGGCCGCTTCACTCCGGTGCGGGAACGCTCCAGGTGAAGCGCGGCGGCCTGCGCTCCAGGAAGGCGGCGACGCCCTCCGCGGTGTCGCCGCTGCCGCGTGCCTGCCCGCTCCAGTGGGCGTCCCGGTCGGCGCGGCCGTCGGCGAACTCCTTCGCCGCCGCCTGGGTCAGCTGGGAGCGGGCGACCAGGACCGCGGTGAACTCCGCCACCCGCCGCTCCAGCAGGCCCGGCGGCAGCACCTCGTCGACCAGACCGGTGCGCAGCGCCCGGCCGGTGTCGATCAGCTCGCCGGAGAACAGCAGGTACTTGGCGGCGGCCGGACCCACCAGCGACACCAGCCGCCGGGTGGCGGACGCCGGATAGACGACCCCGAGCTTCGCCGGCGTCACCCCGAACAGCGCCCCCTGCTCGGCGAACCGCAGATCGCAGGCCGCCGCGAGCTGTGCGCCGCCGCCCACGCAGTGCCCGCGCACCGCCGCCAGCGTCGGCTTGGGGAACGCCGCGAGCGCCTCCTCCGCCTCCACCGCGAGCCGCTGCGCCTCCTCGGGCGAGCCGACGAGCGTGGAGATGTCGGCCCCGGCGCAGAAGGTGCCCTCCGCTCCGGTGAGGACCAGCGCCCGTACCCCGGGGTCGGCGGCCAGCTTGTCGAGCAGCGGGGGCAGCGACCGCCACATCGCGGCCGTCATGGCGTTGCGCTTGGCCGGATGGTGGACGACGACGGTGGCGACCGAGTCGGCGACCCGGTGCAGCAGCTGCGGCTCCATGCGCCGGATGCTATACAACCCGAAAAGTTCGCGAAGGCAGCCCTCCGGCGTCAGGAACGGTCCCTCAGCCGACCCGGTCGTGCGAGAACGGTCAGAACCGTTCGATACCAGCTGACTTGTGTTCAGTCCGGCGGGCCGGTGCGGAGCGCTGACAACACTCGACGTGTGGTGACAATCGAGCGCGAGGGCGGCGACCGGACGATGGACAACCATGGGCGCGTGGACGGTCGGCGCCCAGCGGAAGAAGCCGAGCGGCCGTCCGGTCCGCTGCCGTACGAGGGGGTCTGGCGGTTCACCGCCGCCGCGGTGGACGCCTCGGTCCCGCAGGCCCGGCACGCGGTGCGCGACCTGCTGCTGCGCCAGGGCGTCCCGGTCGAGGACGACCTGGTCCACGGTCTGCTGCTGATCGTCTCCGAACTGGTGACCAACGCGGTCAGGCACGCGGCGCTGCTGTCGCCGATGCTCGCCGTGGAGGTCGCCGTCGGTGCCGAGTGGGTGCGGGTGTCGGTGGAGGACAACCACCCCTACCGTCCCACGGCCCTGGAGGCCGACCACGCCCGGACCGGCGGCCGCGGCCTGCTCCTGGTCCGCGAGGTGGCCCGGGAAGCGGGCGGGGTGGTCGACGTGGAGCACACCGCGAGCGGCGGCAAGGTGATCTGGGCCGCCCTGCCGCTCAAGCCCGCTCCGCTCACCTGACCGCCGCGGGCCCGCGGCGCCGCGCAGCGGCTACCAGCCCGCGGACGGACCCGTCAGCTCCCGCACCGCCGGGCGCGCCGCGTCCAGCACGGTCATGAACCAGGCCGAGAAGGGGGCCGCGGCGTGCCGCTCGGCCAGCTCCTGCGGGGTCACGAAGGCGATCGCGCCGACCTCCTCCGGGTCCGGTCCCGCGGGTGCCTGCACCAGTCCCACGAACAGGTGGTTGAACTCCTGCTCCACCAGGCCCGAGGCCGGGTCCGGGTGGTTGTAGCGGACCGTGCCCGCCTCCGCGAGCAGCGACGGGGAGACACCCAGCTCCTCGTACGTGCGCCGGGCCGCCGCCGCGAACGGCGCCTCGCCGGGGTAGGGGTGGCCGCAGCAGGTGTTGGACCACACACCGGGGGAGTGGTACTTGCCCAGCGCGCGCTGCTGGATCAGCAGCCGCCCCTGCTCGTCGAAGAGGAACACCGAGAACGCCCGGTGCAGCAGTCCCGGGGGCTGGTGGGCGGCGAGCTTCTCCGCCGTGCCGGTCGTGACACCCTTCTCGTCGACCAGTTCCAGCAAAATCGGCTCTGCGGTGCCGTTCGACGAGCTGTGCGTCGCGGTGGCAGGTGTGATCGGCATACCCATCCTTCGCCTCGGTCTTCGCCCCCCAAGTCTGCCGTACGAATCCGGCACTCCCGGCACTTCCCGGCGTGTCCGGAAGCCGACCCGGGAGGTGATCGTGCCCGGACCGGTGACGGCGGAACCGCCCGGCCGGGCGCTCAGATGTGCGGTGGTGCCGCGGGCGCCGGGGTCAGTGGCACAGACGCGCCTCGTGCGCCGCGTGCCCCACCGGCTCCAGCTGGAAGGTGCAGTGCTCCACGTCGAAGTGGTCACCCAGACAGCCCTGCAACTCGTGCAGCATCTTCTCGTGCCCGATGGCGTTCAGCACGTCCGAGCGGACCACCACGTGCGCGGACAGCACCGGCAGGCCCGAGGTGATCGTCCAGGCGTGCAGGTCGTGCACGTCCTCCACGCCGTCCAGCGCCAGGACGTGCGCCCGCACCTCGGCCATGTCGACGTCCCGGGGCGCCGACTCCAGCAGCACCTCCAGCGTCTCGCGCAGCAGCTTCAGCGTCCTCGGCACGATCATCAACCCGATGACCAGCGAGGCGACCGGGTCGGCGGCCTGCCACCCGGTGGTCAGGATCACCGTCGCGGAGATCAGCACCGCCACCGAGCCCAGCGCGTCCGCGGCCACCTCCAGGAAGGCGCCGCGCACGTTCAGGCTCTCCTTCTGCCCGCGCATCAGCAGGGTGAGCGAGATCATGTTCGCGACCAGACCGATCAGACCGAACACGATCATCAGACCGCCCCGGGTGTCCGCCGGGGTCAGGAACCGCTCGATCGCCTCGTACAGCACATAGCCGCCGACCCCGAGCAGCAGCAGGCAGTTGGCCAGGGCGGCCAGGATCTCCGCCCGGGCGAGGCCGAACGTGCGGTGCTCGCTCGGCGGGCGGGCGGCGAAGTGGATGGCGAGCAGCGACATGCCGAGGCCCACCGCGTCCGTCGCCATGTGGGCCGCGTCCGCGATCAGCGCCAGGGAGTCCGCGACCAGGCCGCCGACGATCTCCACGACCATGACCGTGAGCGTGATGCACAGCGCGGCGCGCAGCCGCCCGCGGTACGCCGCCGCCGCGGTGCCGGTGGGCGGCGCGTGGGCGTGCCCGTGTCCGTGATCATGCCCAGCCCCCATGACGACCGCCCTTCCGTGATCCGCCCGGGCTCACAGTCAACTACGGGTGGGGGGTATCGGGCAACGCGGCAGTGAACACCGTTGTCATATGCTCTGACCTGCGGAAACGAATCGCAGGTCAGGGCGGGCGCGGCTCACTCGCCGTGCTGCAGCCGCCAGCCCCGCCAGGCCGACTCCACCATCTCGCGTACCCCGCGCCGCGCCCGCCAGCCCAGCACCTCGGCGGCCCGCTCGGCCGACGCCACCGCCCGCGGCGCGTCCCCGGGCCTGCGCGCCTCGACGACCGGCTCCCGGCGGTCCCCGGTGACCTCGCCGATGACGGTGACCAGCTCGCGCACCGACACCCCGGTGCCCCGGCCGATGTTCAGCGTCAGGTCGCCGGACAGGTCCCCCCCGGCCAGCCGCCGCGCCGCCGCGAGATGCGCCTCGGCCAGATCGGCGACGTGCACGTAGTCCCGGACGCAGGTGCCGTCCGGAGTCGGGTAGTCGGCGCCGAAGATGCGCGGCGCCTCGTCGCGGGTGAGCCGGTCGAACACCATGGGCACGATGTTGAACACCCCCGTGTCGGCCAGCTCCGGAGCGGCGGCGCCCGCCACGTTGAAGTAGCGCAGGCACACCGTCGCGATGCCGTGCGCCCGCCCCGCCGCCCGCACCAGCCACTCCCCGGCCAGCTTCGTCTCGCCGTAGGGGTTGACCGGCGCGCACGCCGTGTCCTCGGTGATCAGCTCCACGTCCGGGGCGCCGTAGACGGCGGCCGAGGAGGAGAAGAGGAAGCGTTCGACACCGGCGTCCGCGACCGCGTCCAGCAGGGTGGCCAGGCCGCCCACGTTCTCCCGGTAGTAGTGGGTGGGCCGCGCCACGGACTCGGCGACCTGCTTGCGCGCCGCGAGATGGACGACGCCCGTGACGCCGTGCTCGGCGAGGACCCGCTTCAGCAGCGCCGGGTCCAGCGCGGACCCCGCCACCAGCGGGATGCCGGCCGGCAGCCGGGCGGGGATGCCCGCCGACAGGTCGTCCAGCGCCACCACACGCTCTCCGGCGCCGGCCATGGCTCGTGCCACATGCGCCCCGATGTATCCGGCACCGCCGGTGATCAGCCACGTCATGGTCGCCCACCCTATGCCGGGGCCGGCACCGCGGCGCCGCGTGTCCCCGATGCCCGGTTGTGGGCACCGGGTTTGTGGGGCGGGCCCCGGATCGCTCATGATGATCGCGGCGAAGGCCGGGGCAGAACCCGTCGACGGGCCCGTGAACGGGTGGTGAACGCGGGCCGCGCGCCATCCGATAGCCTTCGCCGACATGCCGCCCGGGTGCCGCGGACCGGGCGCCCCACCACGCAGACGACCGGCGCAGCCGCGCCGGCACCCAGGGAGTGAGTTCGGTTGCCGACCGCCATCGTCACCGGTCAGCCGGTCCCCGGATCGTCACTCGAGAGCGAGCTGCGCTCCCTCGGCTTCGACGTGCTGGCGGCCCCCGACGCCCCCGCGACCGGGACCCTCCTCGCGGCCGTGCCCGCCGGCCACCGCATCGCCGTCGTCGACGCCCGCTTCGTCGGCCACCCGCACGCCCTGCGCCTCGGTCTCACCGACCCCCGCTTCCCGCTCGCCGCCGTGCCCGGCGCCGTCACCGCGCAGCCCGCCGGCCGCGAGGCCCTGACCCGGGCGCTGGCCCGCGAGAGCGCCGCGGGCGGCGGCACCGCGCTCGCCGTCGACAGCCTCGCCGACCGGATCGTCACCGCCCTCGACGCCGACGGCAGCGCCGTGCACCGCCCCGAACTCGGCAGCCTGGTCGCCGCCGTCCCGGCCGACCCGCAGGCCCGCAACGAGGCCCGGCAGGCCGTCGCCGCCGTCGACGACGAGGCCGTACGCCTGAAGTCGGCCGTCAAGGCCCGCGACGGCTTCTTCACCACGTTCTTCATCAGCCCCTACTCGCGCTACCTCGCCCGCTGGTGCGCGCGCCGCGGCCTGACCCCCAACCAGGTCACCACCGCGTCGCTGCTCACCGCCCTGATAGCCGCGGGCTGCGCGGCCACCGGCACCCGCGGCGGGTTCGTCGCGGCCGGCGTGCTGCTGATCGCCTCCTTCGTGCTGGACTGCACCGACGGCCAGCTCGCCCGCTACTCCCTGCAGTACTCCACGCTCGGCGCCTGGCTCGACGCCACCTTCGACCGGGCCAAGGAGTACGCCTACTACGCCGGCCTCGCGCTGGGCGCCGCACGCGACGGCGACGACGTGTGGGTCCTGGCCCTGGCCGCGATGGTCCTGCAGACCTGCCGGCACGTCGTGGACTTCTCCTTCACCGAGGCCAACGCCGGCGCCACCGCCAACACCAGCCCCACCGCGGCCCTCTCCGACAAGCTCGACAGCGTCGGCTGGACGGTCTGGGCCCGCCGGATGATCGTGCTGCCCATCGGCGAACGCTGGGCCATGATCGCCGTCCTCACCGCCGCCACCACCCCGCGCACCACCTTCCTCGTGCTGCTCGCCGGCTGCGCCCTCGCCGCGACCTACACCACGGCCGGCCGCGTGCTGCGCTCGGTGACCCGCAAGGCGCGGCGTACCGAGCGGGCGGCGCGCGCCCTCGCGGACCTCGCCGACAACGGCCCGCTCGCCTCGCTCGTCGGCCGCACCCCCCGGCCGCGCCCGGGCGGCCCGCTGGTGGTGGCCCTCGCCGGTGCGGCCGTCCTCGCCGCGACGCTCGCCGCCGCGGCCCTCTCCGGCCCGGCCTGGGCCCCCGTCGCGGGCGCCGCCGTCTACGCCGTCGCCTGCGGCACCGCCCTCTCGCGGCCCCTCACCGGCGCCCTCGACTGGCTGGTCCCGCCCCTGTTCCGGGCCGCCGAGTACACCACCGTGCTCGTCCTCGCCGCCCAGGCGGACGTGCCCGGAGCCCTTCCCGCGGCCTTCGGGCTGGTGGGCGCGGTCGCCTACCATCACTACGACACGGTGTACCGCATCCGCGGCGACGCCGGAGCGCCCCCGGCCTGGCTGGTGCGCGCCATCGGGGGACAGGAAGGGCGCACGCTGCTGGTCGCGGTGGCGGCCGCGCTGCTCACCGGTCCGCAGTTCAAGGCCGCGCTCACGGTGCTCGCCGTGGCCGTCGCCCTCGTGGTGCTCGTCGAGAGCATCCGCTTCTGGGTGTCCGCCCACCAGGGTGGGGCGCCCGCCGTACACGATGAAGGAGAACCCGCATGATCGGCCTCGTGCTGGCGGCCGGCGCCGGACGGCGTCTGCGCCCCTACACCGACAGCCTCCCCAAGGCTCTGGTGCCGGTCGGTCCCGCGGGCATAGAGGGCGAACCGACGGTCCTGGACCTGACCCTCGGCAACTTCGCCGAGATCGGTCTGACCGAGGTCGCGGTCATCGTCGGCTACCGCAAGGAGGCCGTCTACGAGCGCAAGGCCGCCCTGGAGCGGAAGTACGGCCTGAAGCTCACCCTCATCGACAACGACAAGGCCGAGGAGTGGAACAACGCCTACTCCCTGTGGTGCGGCCGTGACGCCCTGAAGGACGGCGTGATCCTCGCCAACGGCGACACCGTCCACCCGGTCTCCGTCGAGAAGACGCTGCTCGCCGCCCGCGGCGACGGCAAGAGGATCATCCTCGCCCTCGACACCGTGAAGTCCCTCGCGGACGAGGAGATGAAGGTCGTCGCCGACCCCGGCAAGGGCATGACGCGCATCACCAAGCTGATGGACCCGGCCGAGGCGACCGGCGAGTACATCGGCGTCACCCTCATCGAGGGCGACGCCGCCGCCGAGCTGGCCGACGCGCTGAAGGCGGTCTGGGAGACCGACCCGCAGCAGTTCTACGAGCACGGGTACCAGGAGCTGGTGAACCGCGGCTTCCGGATCGACGTGGCGCCCATCGGCGACGTCCCGTGGGTGGAGATCGACAACCACGACGACCTCGCCCGGGGACGGGAGATCGCATGCCAGTACTGACCCGGCTGATTCCCTCGCCGGTCGTCGTGGACATCCGCCCGGGTGCCCTCGACGACCTCGCGGGCGTCCTCGCCGACCAGCGGATCTCGCAGTCCGGGCGGCTCGCGGTGGCCATCAGCGCCGGCTCCGGCGCCCGGCTGCGCGACCGGCTCGCCCCGTCCCTGCCCGGCGCCGACTGGTACGAGGTCGGCGGCGGCACCATCGACGACGCGGTCCGGCTGGCCGACGCCATAAAGTCCGGCCACTACGACGCCGTCGTCGGCCTCGGCGGCGGCAAGATCATCGACTGTGCGAAGTTCGCCTCCGCGCGCGTGGGCCTGCCCCTCGTCGCGGTGGCCACCAACCTCGCGCACGACGGCCTGTGCTCGCCCGTCGCCACCCTCGACAACGACGCCGGCCGCGGCTCCTACGGCGTGCCCAACCCGATCGCGGTCGTCATCGACCTCGACGTGATCCGCGAGGCGCCGGTGCGCTTCGTGCGCTCGGGCATCGGCGACGCGCTGTCCAACATCTCCGCCGTGGCCGACTGGGAGCTGTCCCAGCGCGTCAACGGCGAGAAGGTGGACGGCCTCGCCGCCGCCATGGCCCGGCAGGCCGGCGAGGCCGTGCTGCGCCACCCCGGCGGGGTCGGCGACAACGGCTTCCTCCAGGTACTGGCCGAGGCCCTGGTCCTCACCGGTATCGCCATGTCGGTGTCGGGCGACTCCCGCCCCTCCTCCGGCGCCTGCCACGAGATCAACCACGCCTTCGACCTGCTCCACCCCAAGCGCGCGGCCAGCCACGGCGAGCAGTGCGGACTGGGCGCGGCCTTCGCGATGTTCCTGCGCGGGGCGCACGAGGAGTCGGCGTACATGGCCGAGGTGCTGCGCCGGCACGGGCTGCCGGTGCTGCCCGAGGAGATCGGCTTCACCGTGGACGAGTTCGTCCGGGTCGTGCAGTTCGCCCCGGAGACCCGCCCCGGCCGCTACACCATCCTGGAACACCTCGACCTCAAGACCGAGCAGATCAAGGACCTCTACGCCGACTATGTCAAGGCCATCGGTAGCTGAACTCCGTCCGGTCGTCCACCCCGCGGGGGTGAAGGACCGGCGCAGCGGCGAGCACTGGGCGGGACGCCTCTACATGCGCGAGGTGTCCCTGCGCATCGACCGCTACCTGGTGAACACCAGGGTCACGCCCAACCAGCTCACGTACCTGATGACCGTCTGCGGTGTGCTCGCGGCCCCGGCCCTGCTGGTGCCGGGGATCGCGGGCGCCGTCCTCGGCATCGTCGCCACCCAGCTGTACCTGCTGCTGGACTGCGTCGACGGGGAGGTCGCCCGCTGGAAGAAGCAGTACTCCCTCGCCGGGGTCTACCTCGACCGGGTCGGCGCCTACCTGACCGACGCGGCCGTCCTGGTCGGCCTCGGGCTGCGCGCCGCCGACCTGTGGGGCAGCGGGCGCATCGACTGGCTGTGGGCGTTCCTCGGCACGCTGGCCGCGCTGGGCGCCATCCTGATCAAGGCGGAGACCGACCTGGTCGGTGTCGCCCGCCACCAGGCCGGGATGCCCCCGGCGAAGGACGCGGCCGGCGTCGCCGAACCGCGTTCCGCGGGGATGGCGCTGGCCCGCCGGGCCGCCTCGGCGCTGCGCTTCCACCGGCTCATCCTCGGCATAGAGGCGTCCTTCCTGATCCTGCTCCTGGCCGTGGCGGACCAGATCCACGGCGATCTGTTCTTCACCCGGCTCGGCACCGCCGTCCTGGCCGGCATCGCCCTGCTCCAGACGCTGCTGCACCTGGTGTCCGTCCTCGCGTCCAGCAGGCTGAGGTGAGTGCCGTGGAGACCTCCTCCGCCCTGAAGGTCGGCGCCGTCATCATCACCATGGGCAACCGCCCCGAGGAGCTGCGCGCGCTGCTCGACTCGATCGCCAAGCAGGACGGCGACCCCGTCGAGGTGGTCGTGGTCGGCAACGGCTCGCCCGTCCCGGACGTCCCCGCGGGCGTGCGCACCATCGAGCTGCCCGAGAACCTGGGCATCCCCGGCGGCCGCAACGTCGGAACGGAAGCCTTCGGGCCCAGCGGCCGAGACGTCGACATCCTGCTCTTCCTCGACGACGACGGCCTGCTCGCCCGCACCGACACCGCCGAGCTGTGCCGCCAGGCCTTCACCGCCGACCCGGAACTCGGCATCATCAGCTTCCGCATCGCCGACCCGGACACCGGCGTCACCCAGCGCCGCCACGTCCCCCGGCTGCGCGCGGCCGACCCGATGCGCTCCTCCCGGGTCACCACCTTCCTCGGCGGCGCCAACGCCGTACGGACCCAGGTGTTCGCGGAAGCCGGCGGGCTGCCGGACGCATTCTTCTACGCACACGAGGAAACCGACCTGGCATGGCGGGCCCTCGACGCGGGCTGGATGATCGACTACCGGTCCGACATGGTGCTGTACCACCCCACGACCGCGCCCTCCCGGCACGCGGTCTACCACCGCATGGTCGCGCGCAACCGGGTCTGGCTGGCCCGCCGCAACCTGCCCGCCGCGCTGGTCCCCGTCTACCTCGGGGTGTGGCTGCTGCTGACCTTGCTGCGCCGCCCCTCGCGCCCGGCCCTGCGGGCCTGGTTCGGCGGGTTCCGGGAGGGCTGGAGCACCCCGTGCGGGCCCCGGCGCCCGATGAAGTGGCGTACCGTGTGGCGATTGACCCGGCTGGGCCGCCCCCCGGTGATCTGACAAGCTCGACACAGCGGGGCGCACGCGCCCCGGGACGACGCGGGACCGGCCGGCCGGCCGGACCACTCGCAGGAACCACCCCCGGCCGCCCCGGACCAGCCGGAACCAGGCGGCCGACCCAGAGGACGAAAGTTTCCATCCGTGAGTGAGACAACGCATGACGGCACAGTCGCGGTGAGCGCGGCCCCGTCGCCCGACGAGGGGCTGACGGCGCAGCAGCTCGCCGACCGGTACGGCCTCGCCGTGAGCGGCGCCCGGCCCTCACTCGCCGACTACGTCCGTCAGCTGTGGAGCCGGCGCCACTTCATCCTCGCCTTCTCCCAGGCCAAGCTGACCGCGCAGTACGCCCAGGCCAAGCTCGGCCAGGTCTGGCAGGTCGCCACGCCGCTGCTGAACGCGGCCGTGTACTACTTCATCTTCGGCCTGATCCTCGACGCCCGCCGCGGCCTGTCGCACGACGTGTACATCCCGTTCCTGGTCACGGGCGTCTTCGTGTTCACCTTCACCCAGAGTTCGATCATGTCCGGCGTCCGGTCCATCTCCGGCAACCTCGGCCTGGTGCGCGCCCTGCACTTCCCGCGCGCCTCGCTGCCGGTCTCCTTCGCCCTCCAGCAGCTTCAGCAGCTGATGTTCTCCATGATCGTGCTGTTCGTCGTGGTGATCGCCTTCGGCAGCTACCCGAGCCTGTCCTGGCTGCTGATCGGGCCGGTGCTGGTGCTGCAGTTCCTGTTCAACACCGGGCTCGCGCTGGTCGTGGCCCGCCTCGGCGCCAAAACGCCCGACCTGGCCCAGCTGATGCCGTTCATCCTGCGCACCTGGATGTACAGCTCCGGCGTCATGTTCTCGATCGACAAGATGCTCGAGGGCCACCCGGAGTGGATCGCCCGGGTGCTCCAGGCGAACCCGGCGGCCGTCTACATGGACCTCATGCGCTACGCGCTCATCGACGGCTACGGCTCGTCCTACCTCCCGCCGCACGTGTGGGCCCTCGCCGTGGTCTGGGCGGTGGCCGTGTTCGCCGGCGGTTTCGTGTACTTCTGGAAGGCGGAGGAGCGGTACGGCCGTGGCTGAGCAGAACCCCGAGGGCACCGAGCGCACCGAGCGCGACCGTCGTCCGACCGTCATCGCGGACGACCTGCACATCGTCTACCGCGTCAACGGCGCCAAGTCCGGCAAGGGCAGCGCCACCGCGGCCCTCAGCCGCATCCTGCGGCGCGGCGAGGAGCGGGGGGTGCGCAAGGTGCACGCCGTGCGGGGCGTGTCCTTCGTCGCCTACCGGGGCGAGGCGATCGGCCTGATCGGCTCCAACGGCTCCGGCAAGTCCACCCTGCTGCGGGCCATCGCCGGCCTGCTGCCCGCCGAGAAGGGCAAGGTCTACACCGACGGCCAGCCCTCGCTGCTCGGCGTGAACGCGGCCCTGATGAACGACCTCACCGGCGAGCGCAACGTCATCCTGGGCGGCCTCGCCATGGGCATGTCCCGTGAGGAGATCAAGGAGCGCTACCAGGACATCGTCGACTTCTCCGGCATCAACGAGAAGGGCGACTTCATCACGCTGCCGATGCGGACGTACTCCTCCGGCATGGCGGCCCGGCTGCGGTTCTCCATCGCCGCCGCCAAGGACCACGACGTCCTCATGATCGACGAGGCGCTGGCCACCGGTGACCGCAAGTTCCAGAAGCGTTCCGAGGAGCGCATCCGGGAACTGCGCAAGGAGGCGGGCACGGTCTTCCTGGTCAGTCACAACAACAAGTCGATCCGCGACACCTGCGACCGCGTGCTGTGGCTGGAGCGCGGCGAGCTGCGCATGGACGGCCCGACCGCCGAGGTCCTCAAGGAGTACGAGAAGTTCACGGGCAAGTAGCCGCTTCCGGCCAGGGCCCCGCCGCAGCCTTCCGGTGGGGCCCCGCGTCTGCAAAGGAAGCGTCAACTCCGGGCCCGCTGAGGAATCTTGCCCCCGATCGGTGTGTTCTTGTGATGCGCAGGACACCCAGGGGAACCGTGCTGCGCTGTACAACGTAAGCTGTACCGGTCCCCGAAAGCGGCAAGTGGGGCGATAATGCGCGACACCCTCCGCCAGGGCCCGCACGGGCCCCGGGGCGGCGTGTCCGAAATAGTGTGTATCGGATCGGCAGTGTAGAACGGGAGATGTGACGGCAATGGCTACGGAAACTCCCCAGCTCACCGCAGCATGTGCCGTCCCCGCCCCGGGCAGCGCGCGGTGACGGCGACCGAGGCGGAGCGCGACACGGAGCGCGCCACACTCGACAAGGCCGCGGGTGAGAACTTCCCCGTGGCTCCGTTCTTCCTGCCCCGCCCCTGGCGCGACGACCTGATGGCCGTCTACGGCTTCGCACGCCTCGTCGACGACATCGGCGACGGCGACCTGGCCCCCGGCGGCGCCGACGCCCGCGCCCTCGGCGTGTCGGCCGCCCGGGCGGAGGACCGCCTGGTCCTCCTCGACGCCTTCGAGGCGGACCTGCGCCGCGTCTTCGACGGCGACCCGCGCCACCCGCTGCTGCGCCGCCTCCAGCACACCGTCTGCCGCCGCTCGCTCACCCCCGAGCCGTTCCTCGGCCTGATCGCCGCCAACCGCCAGGACCAGCTCGTCACCCGCTACGAGACCTACGACGACCTGGTCGGGTACTGCGAGCTGTCCGCCAACCCGGTCGGCCGCCTCGTCCTCGCCGTCACCGGCACCTCGACCCCCGAGCGGGTCCGGCTCTCCGACGCCATCTGCACCGCCCTGCAGATCGTCGAACACCTCCAGGACGTCGCCGAGGACCTCGGCCGCGACCGTATCTACCTCCCGGCCGAGGACATGAAACGCTTCCACGTCCAGGAAGCGGACCTCGCCGCGAAAACCGCGGGCGCATCGGTGCGCGCCCTGGTTGCATACGAGGCACAACGCGCCCTCGATCTGCTGAATGAAGGACGCCCCCTGGTGGGTAGCGTCCACGGCAGGTTGAAGCTGCTGCTCGCGGGGTTCGTGGCGGGAGGGAGGGCGGCGGTCCGGGCGATCGCCGCCGCCGATTACGACGTACTGCCCGGCCCGCCCAGACCCGGCAAGGTCCAGTTGCTGCGTGAGGTGGGCGTGACTCTGCGAGGAGAGGGGTGATCCGGAGCGTGGATCCCGCGCCGCACGCGTCCGCGCCGGTACTCGCCGCCTACAGCTACTGCGAGGCCGTCACCGGGCAGCAGGCCCGCAACTTCGCCTACGGCATCCGGTTGCTGCCGACGCCCAAGCGCCGCGCCATGTCGGCGCTGTACGCCTTCTCCCGGCGTGTCGACGACATCGGTGACGGCGAGCTGGCCGGCCCGGTCAAGGTGGCGCGTCTGGAGGAGACCCGCGAGCTGCTGCGCCGCGTCCGCGAGGGCGAGGTGGCCGAGGACGACACCGACCCGGTCGCCGTCGCCCTCACCCATGCCGCCCGGGCCTTCCCGATCCCGCTCGGCGGCCTCGACGAGCTGATCGACGGCGTCCAGATGGACGTGCGCGGCGCGACCTACGAGACCTGGGACGACCTGAAGGTCTACTGCCGCTGTGTGGCCGGTGCCATCGGCCGGCTCTCGCTCGGCGTGTTCGGCACGGAATCCGGCGCGCGCGGCGCCGAACGCGCCGCCGAGTACGCCGACACCCTCGGGCTCGCACTGCAGCTGACCAACATCCTGCGGGACGTCCGCGAGGACGCCGAGGGCGGCCGTACCTATCTGCCCGCCGACGACCTCGCGAAGTTCGGCTGCTCGGCCGGGTTCCACGGGCCGACCCCGCCGGAGGGCTCCGACTTCGCGGGCCTGGTCCACTTCGAGGTGCGACGCGCCCGCGCCCTCTTCGCCGAGGGCTACCGGCTGCTGCCCATGCTCGACCGCCGCAGCGGCGCCTGTGTCGCCGCCATGGCCGGCATCTACCGCCGCCTGCTGGATCGCATCGAGCGCGAACCGGAGGCGGTGCTGCGCGGCCGGGTCTCGCTGCCCGGGCGGGAGAAGGCGTACGTCGCCGTGCGCGGACTGTCCGGCCTCGACACCCGCAGGCACGTCTCCCGGCGCACCGTCAGGAGGCGCGTCTGATGGACCCGGCGGATCAGGCGGAAGGGGCCGACGGGGGCGCGGCGCGGCCGGCCGGGGCAACCTTCCGGCACGGCGTGGCGTCCCTGAGTGCGACGGCCTGCGGTGCACCGTTCGACCAGCACGGTGGGCCCGCACGGAAGGACGCACGATGACCGACGGCACGCGGCCCCCAGGGTCATCCGCGGGCACCCCCGCGGCCACCGGCCGCAGCGCCGTGGTGGTCGGCGGCGGCCTCGCCGGGATCACCGCCGCGCTCGCGCTCGCCGACGCCGGCGTCCGCGTCACCCTGCTGGAGGGCCGGCCCCGGCTGGGCGGCCTGGCCTTCTCCTTCCGGCGCGGCGACCTGAGCGTCGACAACGGCCAGCACGTGTACCTGCGCTGCTGCACCGCCTACCGCTGGTTCCTCGACCGGATCGGCGGCGCGGCGCTGGCACCGCTGCAGGAACGTCTCGACGTGCCCGTCCTCGACGTGGCCAAGCCCGCCGGACGCCGGCTCGGCCGGCTGCGGCGCGACCCGCTGCCGGTCCCGCTCCACCTCGGGCGCAGCCTGGCCACCTACCCGCACCTCTCGCTCGCCGAGCGTGCCGCCGTCGGCCGGGCCGCCCTCGCCCTCAAGGGCCTCGACCTCGCCGACCCGGCCCTGGACGCACAGGACTTCGGCAGCTGGCTGGCCGCGCACGGCCAGTCGGCGCGCGCAGTGGAGGCCCTGTGGGACCTGGTCGGCGTCGCCACCCTCAACGCGGTCGCGGGCGACGCCTCGCTGGCGCTGGCCGCGAGGGTGTTCAAGACCGGTCTGCTGTCCGAGCCGGGCGCGGCCGACATCGGCTGGGCCCGCGTCCCGCTGGGCGACCTGCACGACCGGCTGGCCCGCACGGCGCTCGACTCCGCGGGCGTGCGCACCGAGGTCCGTACACGCGTCACCTCCCTCTCCCAGAACGGAAACGGGAGCTGGAGCGTTCAGGTCCCCGGCGAGACGCTCACCGCGGACGCGGTCGTGCTGGCCGTACCGCCGCGCGAGACGCACGACCTGCTGCCCGCCGGCGCCCTCGACGCCCCCGGCCGGCTGCTTCGGCTCGGCACCGCGCCCATCCTCAACGTGCACGTCGTCTACGACCGCACGGTGCTCACCGCCCCCTTCTTCGCCGCCCTCGGCACCCCGGTGCAGTGGGTGTTCGACCGCACCGACGCCTCCGGGCTGCGCGAGGGGCAGTACCTCGCCCTGTCCCAGTCGGCCGCGCAGGACGAGATCGACCTGCCGGTGTCCGTGCTGCGGGAGCGGTACCTGCCGGAGCTGGAGCGGCTGCTGCCCGGCGCGCGCGGCGCCGAGGTGCGGGACTTCTTCGTGACCAGGGAGCGCACGGCGACGTTCGCGCCCGCTCCGGGCACCGGGCGGCTGCGGCCCGGCGCCCGTACCAAGGCCCCCGGCCTCTGGCTGGCCGGAGCGTGGACCGCCACCGGGTGGCCCGCGACCATGGAGAGTGCGGTTCGCAGCGGAGTGAGTGCGGCCGACGCCGCGCTGAGCGCCCTGGGCCGGCCCCGCCCCGGTCACCTCTTCTCGTTCGAGGAGGCGGCCTGATGCCCGGCCGGAACGCGGCGGCTCCCCGCACCCCCCGTACCGCGACAAGAGGAGAGACTGTGCCCACTGTGCCCCCGGCCCCGACGGCTGCCGACGCGGTGGACGTGACCGCGCTGCTGGAGCGCGGCCGGACCCTGGCCACACCGGTGCTGCGGGCGGCCGTCGACCGCCTGGCCCCGCCGATGGACACCGTCGCCGCCTACCACTTCGGCTGGATCGACGCCCAGGGCAACCCCGCGGACGGCGACGGCGGCAAGGCCGTGCGGCCCGCGCTGGCCGTGCTCTCCGCGGAGGTCACCGGCGCCGCTCCCGAGACCGGGGTGCCCGGCGCGGTCGCCGTCGAACTGGTCCACAACTTCTCCCTGCTGCACGACGACCTGATGGACGGCGACGAGCAGCGCCGCCACCGCGACACCGTGTGGAAGGTGCACGGCCCCGCCCAGGCCATCCTGGTCGGGGACGCGCTGTTCGCGCTGGCCAACGAGGTGCTGCTGGAGCTGGGTTCGGCCGAGGCCGGCCGGGCCACCCGGCGCCTGACCACCGCCACCCGCGCGCTGATCGACGGTCAGGCGCAGGACATCTCCTACGAGCACCGCGACCGGGTCAGCGTCGAGGAGTGCCTGGAGATGGAGGGCAACAAGACCGGCGCCCTGCTCGCCGCCTCCAGCTCCATCGGCGCGGTGCTCGGCGGCGCGGACGACCGCACCGCCGACACCCTGGAGACCTACGGCTACCACCTCGGCCTCGCCTTCCAGGCCGTCGACGACCTCCTCGGCATCTGGGGCGACCCGCAGTCCACCGGCAAGCAGACCTGGAGCGACCTGCGCCAGCGCAAGAAATCCCTGCCGGTCGTGGCCGCCCTCGCGGCGGGCGGCCCCGCCTCCGAGCGGCTCGGCGAGATCCTCACCGCCGACGCCAAGAGCAGCGACTTCGAGAACTTCTCCGAGGAGGAGTTCGCGGCGCGGGCCGCCCTCATCGAGGAGGCGGGCGGCCGCGAGTGGACGGCCGAGGAGGCCCGCCGCCAGCACGTCATCGCCATCGACGCCCTGAACACCGTGGACATGCCCGACCGGGTGCGGGCCGCCTTCACGGCCCTCGCCGACTTCGTCGTCGTACGGAAGAGATGATCATTAGCGGTCGAACAGTCCTCGCGTAGTCGCCGGCCGGTGCGGCGAGCAGCAACGCGTACCGGCCGACGGCGGACCCACAGCAGCACGATGTCGCACGACTGCACGAAGGGGAAGCCATGACAGCGACGACCGACGGAAGCACCGGGGCCACTGTGCCACCCCGCGCTGCCGCGGCCAGCGACACCGACACCGACATCACCATCCCCGAGGCGGCCGGGGTACAAGAAGCCGCAGCGCGCGCGGCCCGTCGCGCCACCGACTTCCTGCTGTCCCGGCAGGACGCCGAGGGGTGGTGGAAGGGCGACCTGGAGACGAACGTCACCATGGATGCCGAGGACCTGCTGCTCCGGCAGTTCCTGGGCATCCTCGACGAGGCCACCGCGCACGCCGCCGCCCTGTTCATCCGGGGCGAGCAGCGGGCCGACGGCACCTGGGCCACCTTCTACGGCGGCCCCGGCGACCTGTCCGCCACCGTCGAGGCGTACGTCGCCCTGCGCCTGGCCGGTGACGACCCGCAGGCGCCGCACATGGCCCGGGCCGCCGCCTGGGTCCGCGAGCGCGGCGGCATCGCGGCCTGCCGGGTCTTCACCCGGATCTGGCTCGCCCTGTTCGGCTGGTGGAAGTGGGAGGACCTGCCCGAACTGCCGCCGGAGCTGATCTGGCTGCCCACCTGGATGCCGCTCAACATCTACGACTTCGGCTGCTGGGCCCGGCAGACCATCGTCCCGCTGACCATCGTCTCCGCCAAGCGCCCGGTCCGCCCCGCGCCCTTCGCGCTGGACGAGCTGCACACCGACCCGGCCGACCCCAACCCGGCCACCCCGCTCGCCCCGGCGGCCAGTTGGGACGGCGCCTTCCAGCGGCTCGACAAGGCGCTGCACGGGCTGCGCAAGGTCGCCCCGCGCCGGCTGCGGCGGGCCGCGATGAACTCCGCCGCCCGCTGGATCATCGAGCGGCAGGAGAACGACGGCTGCTGGGGCGGCATCCAGCCGCCGGCCGTGTACTCGATCATCGCCCTGCACCTGCTCGGCTTCGACCTCCGGCACCCCGTGATGCGCGCGGGGCTGGAGTCGCTGGACCGGTTCGCCGTGTGGCGCGAGGACGGGGCCCGGATGATCGAGGCCTGCCAGTCGCCGGTGTGGGACACCTGTCTCGCCACCATCGCGCTGGCCGACGCCGGGCTGCCCGCCGATCACCCCCAACTGGTCAAGGCCGCCGACTGGATGCTCGGCGAGGAGATCGTCCGGCCCGGCGACTGGTCCGTGAAGCGGCCCCAACTGCCGCCGGGCGGCTGGGCCTTCGAGTTCCACAACGACAACTACCCGGACATCGACGACACCGCCGAGGTCGCCCTCGCGCTGCGCCGGGTCCGCCACCACGACCCCGAGCGGGTGGACAGGGCCGTCGCACGCGGCGTGCGCTGGAACCTCGGCATGCAGTCGCGCAACGGGGCGTGGGGCGCCTTCGACGCCGACAACACCAGCCCGTTCCCCAACCGGCTGCCGTTCTGCGACTTCGGCGAGGTCATCGACCCGCCGTCCGCCGACGTCACCGCGCACGTGGTGGAGATGCTCGCCGCCGAGGGCCTCGCCCACGACCCGCGCACCCGGCGCGGCATCGCCTGGCTGCTGGACGAACAGGAGCCGGACGGCTCGTGGTTCGGGCGCTGGGGCGTCAACTACATCTACGGCACCGGCTCGGTGGTGCCCGCGCTGACCGCGGCCGGCCTGCCCGGCTCGCACCCGGCGATCCGGCGGGCCGTGCGCTGGCTGGAGAGCGTCCAGAACGACGACGGCGGCTGGGGCGAGGACCTGCGCTCCTACCGGTACGTCAGGGAGTGGAGCGGCCGCGGCGCCTCCACCGCCTCCCAGACCGCCTGGGCGCTGATGGCGCTGCTCGCGGCGGGGGAGAAGGACAGCGGGGCCGTCGAGCGGGGCGTCGCGTGGCTGGCCGCCACCCAGCGGGAGGACGGCTCCTGGGACGAGCCCTACTTCACCGGCACCGGGTTCCCCTGGGACTTCTCCATCAACTACCACCTGTACCGGCAGGTCTTCCCGCTCACCGCGCTCGGCCGCTACCTGCACGGCGACCCCTTCGAGCGACGGCCCCTCGCCAAGGCCCGGCAGGCGCGCTCCGGGGCCGGGGCGAGCTGATGAGCCCGCCGCCCGCCCCGGCCCCGCTGCTGATCGCCTGCGCGCTCGGCATCGAGCACCTCGCCCTGCGCACGGGCGGCCGCCCCCCGGCCGGGCCGGGCGGCGGGGCTCCGGGCGGGCCGGTCACCTTCGTCCGCACCGGCATGGGCCCCCGGTCGGCCCAGCGCTCCGTCACCCGGGCGCTGGCCGGGCCCGGGCTGGCCGGGGCCGCCGTGCTGGCCACCGGTTTCTGCGCGGGCCTCGCCCCCGGCATGCACCCCGGGGACCTCGTCGTCGCCGAGGAGACCCGGGACCCCGACGGCAGCGTGCCGTGCGTCGGCACCGACCTGCTGGTGCGGGAACTGGCCCGCACGGTTCCCGGGCGGGCCGTCCACACCGGCCCGCTGGCCGGCTCCGACCACGTCGTGCGCGCATCCGAGCGGCCCGCCCTGCGGGCCACCGGCGCGGTCGCGGTCGACATGGAGTCGGCCGCCACGCTGCTGAGCGCCGTCCGCACGGGCGCGCGCCCGGTTGCGGCCGTCCGGGTGGTCGTGGACGCTCCAGAATATGAACTCGTCCGGATCGGCACGGTACGCGGTGGAATATCGGCTTTCCGTGTTCTTCGTTCCGTACTTCCCGCTTTTATCGAATGGCACCGCAATGTGCTGCTCCCCCGGAGGTGAGCCAGATGGTCATGCCGCTGCGCCAGTCCATCAAGGTCGCTACATACCTGGCTGAACAGAAGATCCGCAGACGGGACAAGTTCCCGCTGATCGTGGAGCTGGAGCCGCTCTTCGCGTGCAACCTCAAGTGCGAGGGCTGCGGCAAGATCCAGCATCCTGCCGGGGTGCTCAAGCAGCGCATGCCGGTGGCGCAGGCCGTCGGCGCCGTGCTGGAGTCCGGGGCGCCGATGGTGTCCATCGCCGGCGGTGAGCCGCTGATGCATCCGCAGATCGACGAGATCGTGCGGCAGCTGGTGGCGCGGAAGAAGTACGTCTTCCTCTGCACCAACGCCCTGCTGATGCGCAAGAAGATGGAGAAGTTCACGCCCTCGCCCTACTTCGCCTTCGCCGTGCACATCGACGGGCTGCGGGAGCGGCACGACGAGTCCGTGGCCAAGGAGGGCGTGTTCGACGAGGCGGTGGAGGCCATCAAGGAGGCCAAGCGGCGCGGCTTCCGGGTGACCACCAACTCGACCTTCTTCAACACCGACACCCCGCAGACCGTCATCGAGGTGCTCGACTTCCTCAACGACGACCTCAAGGTCGACGAGATGATGATCTCGCCCGCCTACGCCTACGAGAAGGCACCCGACCAGGAGCACTTCCTGGGCGTGGAGCAGACCCGCGAGCTGTTCCGCAAGGCCTTCTCCGGCGGCAACCGCTCCCGCTGGCGGCTCAACCACTCCCCGCTCTTCCTGGACTTCCTCGAGGGCAAGGTCGATTTCCCCTGCACCGCCTGGGCGATCCCGAACTACTCGCTGTTCGGCTGGCAGCGCCCCTGCTACCTGATGAGCGACGGGTACGTGCCCACCTACCGCGAGCTGGTGGAGGACACCGACTGGGACAAGTACGGCCGCGGCAAGGACCCGCGCTGCGCCAACTGCATGGCGCACTGCGGCTACGAGCCGACCGCGGTCCTCGCCACCATGGGCTCGCTCAAGGAGTCCCTGCGGGCCATGCGCGAGACCGTCTCCGGCAATCGGGACTGACGTCGTGAGCGCCGCCGCCCGCCTCCGTCCGGGCCCCGGCCCGGCCGGAGGCGGGGCGGCATCGCCGGGCGGGCCGGCGCGCGCCCGGCCGCCGGGACACCGGCGGCACAGCCAAGGAGAGTGAATGACCACCGAGTTCGACCTCGGCGCCCTGCTCGCCGAGCGCGGCGCCGAACGCTACGAGCTGCACGCCAGGCACCTCAACCACCAGCTCCCGCGCATGCTGCACACCATCGGCTTCGACAAGGTCTACGAGCGGGCCGAGGGCGCCCACTTCTGGGACGCGGACGGCGCGGACTACCTGGACATGCTCGCCGGGTTCGGCGTGATGGGACTGGGCCGCCACCACCCGGTCGTCCGCAAGGCGCTGCACGACGTCCTCGACGCCTCCCTCGCCGACCTCACCCGCTTCGACTGCCAGCCGCTGCCGGGCCTGCTCGCCGAGCGCCTCCTCACCCACAGCCCCCATCTGGACCGGGTGTTCTTCGGCAACAGCGGGACGGAAGCCGTCGAGACCGCCCTGAAGTTCGCCCGGTACGCCACCGGCAGGCCGCGCGTGCTGTACTGCGACCACGCCTTCCACGGCCTGACCACCGGCTCCCTCTCGGTCAACGGCGAGGGCGGCTTCCGTGACGGCTTCGCCCCGCTGCTGCCCGACACCGCCGTACCGCTCGGCGACCTCGACGCCCTGGCCCGGGAGCTGCGGAAGGGGGACGTCGCCGCCCTGATCGTGGAGCCGATCCAGGGGAAGGGGGTGCACGAGGCGCCCCCCGGCTATCTGCGCGCCGCGCAGGAGCTGCTGCACCGGCACAAGGCGCTGCTCATCGCCGACGAGGTGCAGACCGGTCTCGGCCGCACCGGCGACTTCTACGCCTACCAGCACGAGGACGGCGTCGAACCCGACCTGGTCTGCGTGGCGAAGGCGCTGTCCGGCGGGTACGTCCCCGTCGGCGCCACCCTCGGCAAGGACTGGATCTTCAAGAAGGTCTACTCGTCCATGGACCGCGTCCTGGTGCACTCGGCGAGCTTCGGGTCCAACGCCCAGGCGATGGCGGCCGGCCTCGCCGTGCTCGCGGTCATGGAGAACGAGCAGATCGTCGCCAACGCCCGGGCCATGGGGGAGCGGCTGAAGTCCCGCCTCGCCGCCCTGGTCGGCACCTACGAGCTGCTCGCCGACGTGCGCGGGCGGGGCCTGATGATCGGCATAGAGTTCGGCAGGCCCGGCTCGCTGAAGCTGCGCAGCCGCTGGGCCGTGCTCCAGGCCGCCCGCAAGGGCCTGTTCGCGCAGATGGTGGTCGTCCCGCTGCTCCAGCGCCACCGCATCCTCACCCAGGTCTCCGGCGACCACCTGGAAGTGATCAAGCTCATCCCGCCGCTGATCATCGACGAGGCCGACGTGGACCGGTTCGTCGACGCCTTCACCGACGTGATGGACGACGCGCACAGCGGCGGTGGTCTCATGTGGGACTTCGGCAAGACACTGGTCAAGCAGGCGGTCGCCAACCGCTGACACCGGCTCACCGGCCCGCTCCCCGTCCGGGCCTCGGAGGCAATACCGGTTTTGCCTCTGAGGCAAGAGATTTGCCGCAGAGGCAAAACGGGGGCTGAATGGAGGCATGAGCCCCGAAGAAGCCCCTCCGGCGGCGGGCCCCGGCGGCCACCTGCCCGCCGTCGCGCCGCAGCTGCGCGCGCTGCGCCGCCGTACCGGCCTCACCCTGGAGGCCGCGGCCCGCGCGGCCGGGCTGTCGCCCGCGCACCTCTCCCGGCTGGAGACCGGCCTGCGGCAGCCGTCGCTGCCGATGCTGCTCGCGCTCGCCCGTATCTACGGTACGACCGTCTCGGAGCTGCTCGGCGAGTCGGTGCCCGACCGGGACGCGATCGTCCGCGGCGCGGCCATGGAACCGACCCCGGCGGGCGGCTGGACCTACTTCCAGGCCGGCGCGCCGGGCCGCGGGATGCAGGCGCTGCGGGTCCGGGTGCCGCACGGCTCCCAGGGCGACATCGTGCGCGTGCACCCCGGCGAGGAGTGGCTGTACGTCCTGCGCGGCCGGCTGCGGCTGCGTCTCGGGGACGCCGCGCATCTGCTGGCGCCCGGTGACAGCGCGCACTTCGACTCGCTCACCCCGCACCGCATCGCCGCCGAGGACCACGACGGCGTCGAGCTGCTGTTCGTCCACACCCTGCTGCAGAGCCCCACGGCCACGCTGTGCCTCGGGCCCCTGACCGGAGAGCCGTCATGAGCAACGTCGAGGACAAGTTCCCCCGGGCCCTGTGGGTCCGGCTGATCATCTACATCGCCGCGGGCCACCTCCTGGCGGCCTTCCTCTACCTGCTGTTCACGCTGGGCGCCAAGTAGCCCGCCGCTTCAGTCCAGCAGCCGCTCGCGCAGCCGCTCGCGGGTGTTCGGGGTCAGGCCCAGACCCTGCGCCAGATACGCCTCGACCCCGCCCCAGGTCTCCTCGACGGTCTCGAAGGCCGCCGTCAGATACTCGGCGCGGGCGTCGAACAGGGGGCTGAGCAGCTCCATCACCTCGGGCGTGTACGCGGTGGCCGCGTCGCCGCTGCGGTGCACCTTGTAGCGGCGGTGCCTGGCGTTGGACGCCAGGTAGTCGGCGACGATCGCCTCGCGCTCCACGCCCAGCGCGAGCAGGGTCACGGCTATCGACAGCCCGGCGCGGTCCTTGCCCGCGGCGCAGTGCATCAGCGCGGGCACGCTGTCCTCGGCCAGCGCGTGCAGCACCCGGGAGTGCTCGGCGGTGCGCTCCGTGATGATCCTGCGGTAGGAGGCGGTCATCCGGGCCGCCCCCTTGCCGTCCGCCAGGATGCCGCGCAGCTGCTCGATGTCGCCGTCCCGGACCATCTTCCAGAACTCGGCGCCGTCCGCCGGGTCGCTCAGCGGCAGGTTCACGTTCCGCACGCCGGGCAGCTCCACGTCGGGGCCCTCCAGCTTGTGGTCGGCGGCGTTGCGGAAGTCGAAGACCGTGTGCAGGCCCAGCGAGGCGAGGTACTCGGCGTCCGAGGCGGTCGCGTGCGCCAGATGCCCGCTGCGGAACAGCACCCCGTACCGCACCCGGTGGCCGTCGGTGGTGGGCAGGCCGCCCACGTCGCGGAAGTTGCGCACTCCGGCCAGCTGCGGCTCGGTCGACGGGACCTGCTGCGTCACGGGGGCTCCTCCCGGTCGGTCCCGGCGGCGCGGCTCGTCGGCGGGCACGCCGTCGACCTTACGACATCGGTCCGACCGTGCGGTATCCGATCCTTCTGTCCGTTCTATTGCTATTCGCTGGCTTCGCTGCAACTCACTCCGGAATGGCACTATCTGTACGGCGGCGCGTGAGGAGCGTCATATCCGTGACCGTCCGTCGCACGTCATGTCCACGTAATCGGCGTGCTTCCTTGGGCTGTTCGCCATTCCGGGCGGCGTCTGTCCACGGAAAGTGACCGGGAATTCCCCCTGTGGATCATGGGAAAGGCGGACGGCGGAGAACTTCTGCTTGTTCCCCCGCGTCCCGCTCGCTTACGTTCGCCACCAATCCGGACGGAACGCCGAATCCTGCCGCCGCCCGGAGCCCCGCACACACTCACCCGTGCACGGCAGGAGCGGGGGACCCACCAGGTACGACTGCCTGTTCCGGTGCCCGGGACGGCTAGGGGTGAAGCCGCGTGCTGCGCGGCCGGGCAGCTCCAGTCCGAACCCGACAGCTCACCTCGCAGGCGCCGGAGAGGAATGCGTCATGCCCGCCAAGGGTAAGCACCGCCGCCCCAAGGCCCCGCGTCTCACCCGCTCCATCGCCGTCGCCGGAACCGGTGGCGCCGCACTGGCCCTGCCGCTCCTCGGGGCCACCGGGGCGCACGCCGCCACGGTCAAGGAGTCCGCCGCCGGCAGCGCGGTGCGGTCCGCGCCGGTGGCCGCCACGTCGGCCTCCGCGGCCCGGTCGGACGCGGGGACGGCGCGCACCTACACCGTCCGCACCGGTGACTACCTCTCCAGGATCGCCGAGCAGCAGCACGTCGCCGGTGGCTGGCACCGCCTCTACGCCGACAACCGCGAGGCCGTGGGCGCCGATCCCTCGCTGATCCACCCCGGCCTGAAGCTGACGCTGGGCGGCAGGGCCACACCGGCGCACACCGAGTCCGCCGCCCCGAAGCCCGCCCCGCCCGCCCCGGCGCACTCCGCCACCCCGCGGGCCGAGGCCGCGGCCCCGCGGCAGGCGGACACCGAACCGGTGTCCGCGGGCACCTCCACCGGCTTCGTCCTGCCGGTGACCGGCGCCACCGTCGGCACCGGCTACCACGTGGCCGGCGGCATGTGGTCCAGCGGCTACCACACCGGCGTGGACTTCGTCGTCCCGACCGGCACCTCCCTCAAGGCCGTCGGCGCGGGCACGGTCGTCTCCGCGGGCTGGGGCGGCGCCTACGGCAACCAGGTCGTCATCAAGCTCGCCGACGGCCACTACGCCCAGTACGGCCACCTGTCCCAGCTCTCCGTCTCGGCCGGCCAGAGCGTGACCGCGGGCCAGCAGGTCGGCCTCTCGGGCGCGACCGGCAACGTGACCGGCCCGCACCTGCACTTCGAGATCCGCACCACGCCCGACTACGGCTCGGACGTGGACCCCGTTGCCTACCTCCGCGGACACGGCCTCGCCGTCGGCTGACGCCTCGTCAGGCACCCCGCCAGGCACCCGCCGGAGGCCGGACCCGATCCCCGGGTCCGGCCTCCGGCCCGTCCGCATCCCCGACACGCCTCGCGACCTGCGTATTCCGTACTTGACCGAACATTTGAGAGTGGCTTATCTCACCGATCGTCAACCCCCGCTTACGGTCGCGTAGGTCACACCCGAAGGTGAATCATGGACCGACGTGGCAGACGATTCGAAGAGTGACAGCAGATCAGTGATCGGGTCGTACGTGGCGGTGGGGGACAGCTTCACCGAGGGCGTCGGCGACCCCGGCCCCGACGGGGCGTTCGTCGGCTGGGCCGACCGCTTCGCGGTCCTCCTCGCCGACCGGCGGCCCGAGGGAGACTTCGAGTACACCAACCTCGCCGTGCGCGGGAAACTGCTCGACCAGATCGTGGCCGACCAGGTGCCCCGGGCCCTCGAACTCGCGCCGGACCTGGTGTCCTTCTGCGCCGGCGGCAACGACATCATCCGCCCCGGCACCGACCCGGACGAGGTGGCCGAGCGCTTCGAGGCCGCCGTGGCCCGGCTGACCTCCGCCGTCGGCACGGTCATGGTGACCACCGGGTTCGACACCCGGGGCGTGCCCCTGCTCAAGCACCTGCGCGGCAAGATCGCCACCTACAACGGGCACGTCCGGGCCGTCGCCGACCGGTACGGCTGCCCCGTCCTCGACCTGTGGTCCCTGCGGGCGATCCAGGACCGGCGCGCCTGGGACCACGACCGGCTGCACCTCTCGCCCGAGGGGCACACCCGGGTGGCGCTGCGGGCCGGGCTGGCCCTCGGCCTGCCGGTGCCGGCCGACCCGGAGCAGCCGTGGCCGGTGCTGCCGCCCCGCGGCACGCTGGAGATCCGCCGCGACAACGTCCAGTGGGCCCGCGAGTACCTGGTGCCGTGGATCGGCCGCAGGCTGCGCGGCGAGTCCTCCGGGGACCATGTGACGGCCAAGGGCACCCTGTCGCCGGACGACATCAAGATGCGCATCGCCCCCGTCGCCTGACACCGCCGGCCCGGGGCGCCGGAGCGGGCACGGTCCGCCGGATCACCGGCGCGGACCGTGCCCGCCCCGGCTCCACCGTGTGGCCGAGGCGGGCCGTGGTGCCGCCGGGGACCGCGCTGTCGGAGGGGCCGACCATAATGGAGGACCTCGGCGATTCTCCTGGAGGTACCGTGACCGGATTGCGAACCCTGAGCCACGGGGTCCGCGTGCTGCGGCCCGCGGCCTTCGGTGCGGACCCGGGTGGTGAGCGCATGGCCAGGATCCGCAGGTCACCGCATTTCGCGGACGGCGTGTTCCAGAACCCCGGGGGCACCGCCCGCACCCGGCCCACCGGCTCCACCCTCGACTTCGCGAAGGTCTTCTTCGACAAGGACCAGCGGCCTCGCCGCACCCCCCGCGGCACCGTCCCGCTGCACGCCACCACCGTCGCCGACCTGGCCGCACCGCCCGCCACGGGACTGCGGCTGACCTGGATGGGGCACTCCAGCGTACTGGCCGAGATCGACGGGCACCGGGTGCTGTTCGACCCCGTCTGGGGCGAGCGCTGCTCCCCCTTCCCGTTCGCCGGCCCCAAGCGGCTGCACCCGGTGCCGCTGCCCCTGGCCGCGCTCGGCCCGGTCGATGTCGTGGTCATCTCGCACGACCACTACGACCACCTGGACCTGCCCACGATCAAGGCGCTGGCCCGCACGGACACCGTGTTCGCCGTCCCGCTCGGCGTCGGCGCCCACCTCGAACACTGGGGCGTGTCCGCCGACCGGCTGCGCGAGCTGGACTGGCACGAGTCCACCCGGATCGGCGGCCTGACCCTGACCGCCACCCCGGCCCGCCACTTCTGCGGCCGCGGCCTGCGCAACACCCAGCACACCCTGTGGGCCTCCTGGGCCGTGGCCGGCGAGGAGCACCGGATCTACCACAGCGGGGACACCGGCTACTTCGAGGGATTCCGGGACATCGGCGCCGAGCACGGCCCCTTCGACGCCACGATGGTCCAGATCGGCGCCTACAGCGAGTTCTGGCCGGACATCCACATGCGCCCCGACGAGGGTCTGCGCGCCCACCTCGACCTCCAGGGCGGCCGGCCGCACGGCGTGCTGCTGCCCATCCACTGGGGCACCTTCAACCTCGCCCCGCACGCCTGGGCGGAGCCCGGCGAGTGGACGAAGGACGCCGCCGAGGACGCCGGCCAGGCGGTCGCCCTGCCCCGGCCCGGCGAACCCTTCGAGCCCGCGGGCACGCTCCCCACGCAGCCGTGGTGGCGGGTGGTGTCCGCGCCCGTCGACACCCCGTGGCGCCTCTCCGGCGGCGCCGACCGCGCCGGCGACCCGGTGGAAAGCCGTGCGGAGAGCCCCCGAAAGGGGGATCTCGACCTGGCCGGGGAGCGCTGACCGAGGGTCCCCGTACGCCCTCCTGGCGGTCCCGACGCCGCACGGCCGCGCAGGTTATCGGTCTGTCGTACGACGCCTCATACCAGAGCGGGACGCTGCCCGGGGGAGTTTGCCGACTGCCCGCCGGACATGGTGCGCAGGCGACTACCGTGAGTGTCCGTCGGGCGACACAGGGCCGCATTGCCCCGGTCCTCCCGTCCGGCACCGCGATGGCGCACGCCTGCCCGCGCGCCCCGCGCGAGGAGCCAGGCCCGACGGACCAGTACGAGGACACCGATGTCTCACCTCCGTGCACCGGCCCCCCGCGCCGACCGCCGAGAGGGCGGCCGGCACGGACGGCCGGTCACCCGACCCGCCCCCGCGCTGCCCGAGACGCACATACGGCCCCAGCTGATGCGGCTCGCCGTGCTGCCGCCCGTCGCGGTCGCCCTCAGCGGCTGCGCGGCCGTGCTGTTCACCGTCCGCTCCACCGGGGCACGGCCGGGTCCGGTCCTGTGGGCCGTGCTCGCCGGTGCCGTCTCGGTGACCGTCGCGGGCATCCTGATCGCCGCGGTGGCCGCCGACCGCGCCGCCCGCTCGGTCGGCGAGCGCGTCGGCGCCCTGCGCCGCGGCACCGCGCGCGGTGAGGCGGACCTGCGTGCCCTGGTCGAGGCGCTGCGCCGCGGGGAGAGCCCGCCGCGGCGCAAGCCGCGCGGGGGGCCGCCCGGGGACGCCGACGACTTCGACCTGCTCGCCGCCGACCTGGGCCGGGCGCACGACGGCGCCGTCACCGCCGTCGTGCAGGCCGCCCAGCTCTCCAGCCAGGCGGGCAGCGAGCAGAAGCTCGAAGTCTTCGTCAACCTCGCGCGGCGGCTGCAGTCCCTGGTGCACCGGGAGATCTCGATCCTCGACGAACTCGAGAACGAGATCGAGGACCCGGACCTGCTCAAGGGCCTCTTCCACGTGGACCACCTGGCCACCCGCATCCGGCGGCACGCCGAGAACCTCGCCGTCCTCGGCGGCGCCGTCTCGCGGCGGCAGTGGAGCCACCCCGTCTCCATGACGGAGGTCCTGCGCTCCGCCATCGCCGAGGTCGAGCAGTACTCGCGGGTCAGACTCGTGCCGCCCGTCGACGGCGACCTGTGCGGCCACGCCGTGGCCGACGTCATCCACCTGCTCGCCGAACTCGTCGAGAACGCCACCGTCTTCTCCGCGCCGCACACCCAGGTGCTGCTGCGCGCCAGCCTCGTCACCTCCGGGCTGGCCGTGGAGGTGGAGGACCGCGGACTCGGCATGCCGGTCGGCGAACAGCAGCGGATGAACGCCCTGCTCGCCGACCCCGACCAGGTCAACGTCGCCAGCCTGCTGGCCGACGGCCGCATCGGCCTGTTCGTGGTCTCCCAGCTCGCCCGCCGGCACGGCATCACCGTCCGCCTGCAGAGCAACATCTACGGCGGCGTGCAGGCCGTCCTCGTCGTCCCGCAGGCCCTCCTGGGCACCCCGCCGGCCGCCCCCGGAGCCGTACCCGTCCCCGTATCCGTACCGCAGCCGCACGCCGCACCGGGCACCGGCAGCCTCCCCGCGCCCCCGCTGCAGCCCCCGCCGGGCGTGACCGACCTCGACGGCACCGGTCCCGGGGACACCGGCGGTCACCCCGTCGTCCACGGTGGTCCCTCCGGCGAGCAGCCCGGGGCGGCCGGGCCGGCACCGACCGGGCGGCGCCGGCACGCACAGCGCCCGCCCGGGTCCGAGGGCCCGCCCGCGCCGCTGCCGGTACGCGACGCACACCGGTCGCGGTCCACCCCCGCCGAGGCCGCGCCCGGCATCCGGCCCGAGGACCGGCGGACGGTCGAGGAGAACGCCGGCGCACCGCCCACCCCGCGCGCCGGAGCGGTCCGCGGCACCATGGGCAAGCCCCAGCTGCCCCGGCGCCGGGCCCAGGAGCACATCGCGCCCCAGCTGCGCGGCGGCCCGGCCCCCCGCCAGGACAGCGAGAACCCGGCGGGCCACGACCCCGGCCTCATGGCGGCCTTCCAGCGCGGCATCGGCCTCGCCGAAGCCCAGCAGCACCTGGAGTCCGCCCCCGCCGAACCGGACCCCACCGGCCCCTCGCACGCCGAGCCGCCGCCCGCGCCGCGGCTCACCCCGCTGCGCACCCCGCACTTCGCGGAGCTGCCGGGCAGCGATGCCGCCGCGACGCCCCTGTCCCCCGGGGCTCCGGTGCCGGAGGCCGGCGCGCGGCCCGACGGGAGCGCCCCGGCCGGATGACCGCCCGCACCGCCGCGCCCATGACCCTCCGCACCTCCACCCGCGCACTCACCCCCACCTCCACCCCCACGTCCCGCGCTTTCGCAGACGTTCGTACCCCAAGGAGTCGATCCACCATGGCGAGCGATGCGCCGACCGCCCAGGTATCCGACCTCGACTGGCTGATGAGCGGCCTCGTGCAGCGGGTGCCGCACACCACCAGCGCGGTGCTGCTGTCCTGCGACGGACTGGTGAAGTCCGTCCACGGCCTCGACCCGGACAGCGCCGACCACATGGCGGCGCTGGCCTCCGGGCTGTACTCCCTCGGCCGCAGCGCGGGCGTCCGGTTCGGCGACGGCGGCGACGTACGGCAGGTCGTCGTGGAACTCGACGCGACCCTGCTGTTCGTCACCACCGCCGGCTCCGGCACCTGCCTCGCGGTGCTGGCCGGCCGCGAGGCCGACGCCGCCGTCCTCGGCTACGAGATGGCCATGCTGGTCAAGAGCGTGCGCCCCTACCTGGTGACCGCACCCCGGCAGCACGGCGTCGAACCCACGGCGATGAGGCCTTGACGGTGGTGGCGGCCGGCGACGGACCCTGGCTCGACGACGCGGCAGGACGGCTGGTGCGCCCGTTCACCGTCAGCAACGGCCGCACCAGACCCAGCATCGCCCTCGACCTGATGTCGCAGGTGATGGCCACCGGAACCACCCCGCTCGGCTACCTCGGCCCCGAGCACGCCCAGGCGCTCGAGCTGTGCCGCTCGCCCGTCCCGGTCGCCGAGGTCGCCGCGCACCTGAAGCTGCCGGCGGTGGTCACCAAGGTCCTGCTCTCGGACCTCGTCGACTGCGGGGTGCTGACCGCCAAGCCCCCCGCGTTCCACCACAACCCCACTGACCGGTCTCTGCTGGAGGCAGTGCTTGATGGATTACGACGACAGCTCTGACTCGTTCCCCACCGCGCTGAAGATCCTGGTGGCGGGCGGGTTCGGGGTCGGCAAGACCACCTTCGTCGGCGCGGTGAGCGAGATCGCGCCGCTGAGCACGGAGGAACTGCTCACCACGGTCAGCGCCGCGACCGACAACCTCGACGGGATCGAGAACAAGGTCGAGACGACCGTCGCCATGGACTTCGGCCGCATCACACTGGACCCGGAACACGTGCTGTACCTGTTCGGCACGCCCGGTCAGGAGCGGTTCTGGTTCATGTGGGACGAGCTGTCCGAGGGCGCCCTCGGCGCGGTCATCCTGGCCGACACCCGGCGGCTGGCCGAGTGCTTCGCCGCCGTCGACTTCTTCGAGGAACGCGGGCTCGGCTTCATCATCGCCGTCAACGAGTTCGACGGCGGCTACCGGTACGACCCGGAGGAGGTGCGCAGCGCTCTCGACCTCGATCCGGGGGTACCGGTCGTCCGCTGCGACGCCCGGATCTCCAGTTCGGGCGTGCAGACCCTGCTCGCCCTGGTCCGGCACCTCATCGCCCACACCCCGGCACCCGCGCCCAGCCACGGCGCCCACATGTGACGCCGCCATACCGCCCACGGAGCCCGCATATGAGGTACGCCCACAGCGACGGAGCCCGGCCATGAGGTACGAGCCGCCCCGGCCGGCCAGGGGGCTGCTGCTCACGCCCGAGGACAAGGAGGCCCCGGCCCGGGTCCGGCGGCTGCGGCGGCTCGGTCTGGGGGAGCGGCCCGAACCGGCCCTGGACACCTTCGCGGACCAGCTCGCCCACCTCGCCGGGACGCCGTTCGCCATGGTCAACTTCGTCGGCGAGGACCACCAGTTCTTCGCCGGGCTGCGCGTCCCCGAGACCGGTCCGGTGGTCAGGGCCGACGGCAGCAGGCCCCGGGTCGGCCGGTCCCTCCCACGGGACCATGGGTTCTGCCCCTATGTGGTGGTGCGACACAAGGCGCTGGCCCTGGAGGACGTGAGCGACTACCCGCGCTTCGCGGGCAACCCGGTCGTCGACGAGTACGGCATCCGCTCCTACCTCGGCGCCCCGCTCATCGACAGCTCCGGCATGGCGCTGGGCACCGTGTGCGTCGCCGACGTGGGTCCGCGGCCCTGGGGCAGGGCGGGCCTGGAGACCATCAAGGCGCGGGCGGCCGAACTCGCCGCACGGCTCGAGCGGTACGCGGGTGACGGACTACCCCTGTGAGGGACGCTCGTCGCGGGGCGGCCGGCAGGTCGGGGGCGTGAAGGAAAGCTGAGGCGGCGGTTAAGAAAAGCTCGATGGACCCCGCCCCGCGGATGCGGCAGATTGCAGAAAGTTTCCACCCCTCGTCCCCGGTGCGGGCTGCTTCGGCGTGCCCGCGGCCGGGCTCTCACCCACAGGAGCCGTAGCGTGAAGGCGCTGGTCAAGGAGAAGGCGGAGCCCGGACTCCGGCTCGCGGACGTCCCGGAGCCCGCGGTGGGGCCCTCAGACGTTCTGATCAAGGTGCTGCGCACCGGCATCTGCGGCACCGACCTGCACATCCGGGCCTGGGACGGCTGGGCCCAGCAGGCCATCCGCACACCGCTGGTGCTCGGCCACGAGTTCGTCGGCGAGGTCGTCGCCACCGGCCGCGACGTGCCCGACATCGCCGTCGGCGACCGGGTCAGCGGCGAGGGGCACCTGGTGTGCGGCAAGTGCCGCAACTGCCTGGCCGGACGGCGTCACCTGTGCCGGGCCACCGTCGGCCTCGGCGTGGGCCGGGACGGCGCGTTCGCCGAGTACGTCGCGCTGCCCGCCGCCAATGTCTGGGTGCACCGCGTGCCCGTCGACCTCGACGTCGCCGCGATCTTCGACCCGTTCGGCAACGCCGTGCACACCGCGCTGTCCTTCCCGCTGGTCGGCGAGGACGTCCTGATCACCGGGGCGGGCCCGATCGGCCTGATGGCGGCGGCCGTGGCCCGGCACGCCGGCGCCCGCAACGTCATGATCACCGACGTCAGCGAGGAGCGCCTGGCGCTGGCCCGCAAGATCGGCGTCACCCTCGCCCTCAACGTCGCGGAGGCGAGCATCGCCGACGGTCAGCGCACGCTCGGCCTGCGCGAGGGCTTCGACATCGGCCTGGAGATGTCCGGCCGGCCCGAGGCCGTGCGGGACATGATCGGCAACATGACGCACGGCGGCCGGATCGCCATGCTGGGCCTGCCCTCCCAGGAGTTCCCGGTCGACTGGGCCCGCATCGTCACCTCCATGATCACCATCAAGGGCATCTACGGCCGGGAGATGTTCGAGACCTGGTACGCGATGTCGGTGCTGCTGGAAGGCGGCCTGGACCTCGCCCCGGTGATCACCGGCCGGTACGACTACCGCGACTTCGAGGCGGCCTTCGCGGACGCCGCCGGCGGCCAGGGCGGCAAGGTCATCCTGGACTGGACCGCCTGACGCCCGCCGGGCCCGCCCGACCCCCCTCCCTCCGCCCGTACCACCCAGGAGTTTCCGCCATGTTCGACTCCGTGCGCGACGACCTGCGCGCCACCCTCGACGAGATCCGCGCCGCGGGCCTGCACAAGCCCGAGCGGGTCATCGGCACCCCGCAGTCCGCGTCCGTGCACGTCACCGCGGGCGGCCGCCCCGGCGAGGTGCTGAACTTCTGCGCCAACAACTACCTCGGCCTCGCCGACCACCCCGAGGTGGTCGCCGCCGCGCACCAGGCCCTGGACCGCTGGGGCTACGGCATGGCCTCCGTGCGCTTCATCTGCGGCACCCAGGAGGTGCACAAGGAGCTGGAGGCCCGGCTGTCCGCCTTCCTCGGGCAGGAGGACACGATCCTGTACTCCTCCTGCTTCGACGCCAACGGCGGTGTCTTCGAGACGCTGCTCGGCGAGCAGGACGCGGTGATCTCCGACGCCCTCAACCACGCCTCCATCATCGACGGCATCCGTCTGTCCAAGGCCCGCAGGTTCCGCTACGCCAACCGTGACCTGGCCGACCTGGAGCGGCAGTTGAAGGAGGCGCAGTCCGCGCGGCGCCGGCTGGTCGTCACCGACGGCGTCTTCTCCATGGACGGCTACGTCGCCCCGCTCCGCGAGATCTGCGACCTCGCCGACCGCTACGACGCCATGGTGATGGTCGACGACTCGCACGCCGTGGGCTTCGTCGGCCCGAGCGGCCGCGGCACGCCCGAGCTGCACGGCGTCATGGACCGCGTCGACATCGTCACCGGCACCCTCGGCAAGGCCCTCGGCGGCGCGTCCGGCGGTTACGTCGCCGCCCGCGCCGAGATCGTCGCCCTGCTGCGCCAGCGCTCCCGCCCGTACCTGTTCTCCAACACGCTCGCCCCGGTGATCGCGGCGGCCTCCCTCAAGGTCCTCGACCTGCTGGAGGCGGCGGACGACCTGCGGGTCCGGCTGGCGGAGAACACCGCGCTCTTCCGCCGCCGGATGACGGCGGAGGGCTTCGACGTCCTGCCCGGCGACCACGCCATCGCCCCGGTGATGATCGGCGACGCGGCGACCGCGGCCCGGCTGGCGGAACTGCTGCTGGAGCGGGGCGTGTACGTGATCGGCTTCTCCTACCCGGTCGTGCCCCAGGGCCAGGCCCGCATCCGCGTCCAGCTGTCCGCCGCGCACTCGACGGACGACGTGAACCGCGCGGTCGACGCCTTCGTCGCGGCCCGCGCGGAGCTGGAGGCCTGAGCGGTCCGGGCGGATCGAGCCCGGACAGATACAGCCCGGACGGATTGCGATAATCGTCCGCATGATCGAGGCGCGGCGGCTCCACATCCTCCGTGCGGTGGCCGACCACCGCACGGTGACGGCGGCTGCCGCCGCGCTCTATCTGACCCCGTCCGCCGTCTCCCAGCAGCTGACCGCCCTGGAGCAGGAGACCGGCCACCGCCTGGTCGAGCGCAACGCCCGGGGCGTACGCCTGACACCCGCCGGGGAGATCCTGCTCGCCCACACCAACGCCGTCCTGGCGCAGCTGGAGCGGGCCGAGGCGGAGCTGGCGGCGTACGGTTCCGGCGCGGCGGGCACGGTCACCGTCGCCGCGTTCGCCACCGGCATCGCCCTGGTCGTCGCGCCCGCGGTGGCCCGCCTCGCCGGCACGGCGCCCGGGATCCGGATGCGCGTCCAGGACGCGGAGGGCGACGCCAGCCTGCCGATGGTGCTGGACCGGCAGGTCGACGTCGCGGTCGCCGTCGAGTACCGCGGCGCGCCGTCCGCGGGCGATCCCCGGCTCACCCACGTCCCGCTGTACGCCGAGCCCTTCGACGCGGTCGTACCGGTCCACCACCGCCTCGCGGACGCCGCCGAGGTGCCGCTGGCCGAGCTGGCCAAGGACCCGTGGATCGGCCCGTACCCCGGCAACCCCTGCCACGACGTGGTCGTCCTCGCCTGCGAGGCGGCCGGCTTCCAGCCGCGGCTGGAGCACTCCTCCGACGACTTCCGGGCGGTCGTCGCGCTGGCCTCCGCGGCCGCGGGGGTGGCCCTCGTTCCGCGGTCGGCGCTGCGCGGCATGGACCTGAGCGGCGTCGTCGTCCGCCCGGTCGACGGCTCGCCACCCACCCGCCGGGTCTTCGCCGCCGTACGCCGCGGGGCGGAGGACCATCCGCTGATCCGCCCGGTGCTGGACGCCCTGGAGGAAGCCGGCCGGACCTAGCGTCCCGGGCGCGCTCCGCGAGAACGGGCCTTCACCTCTGTCCCGCATTCGGGATACTCTCCCGAATATGAAACAGATGGGCGAGGAACCCGACCCCGTCGACGCCCGGCTCGGTGCCCGGCTGGCCGAGCTGCGAGCCGGGCGCGGGTGGTCGCTGGGCGAGCTGGCGGAGCGCAGCGGGGTGAGCAGGTCCACCCTGTCCCGGGCCGAACGCGCGGAGATCAGCCCCACGGCCGCGATGCTGAACCGGTTGTGCGGCGTCTACGGCCGCACGATGTCCCAGCTGCTGAGCGAGGTCGAGGACGAGCCCGCCCTGCTGGTGCGCGCCGCCGACCAGAGCGTGTGGCAGGACGCGGCCTCCGGCTTCGTACGGCGCTCCGTGTCGCCGCCGCACCCGGGCCTGCGCGGCGAGCTGGTGGAGGGGCGCCTCGCCCCGGGCGCCGACATCGCCTACGACCGCCCGCCCGTGCCCGGCCTGGAGCAGCACCTGTGGCTGCGCGACGGGGACCTGGAGGTGACGGCCGGCGACGCCGTCCACCGCCTCGGCGCCGGTGACTGCCTGCGGATGCGGGTGTGGGGGCCGACCAGGTTCCGCTGCGCCGGGGCCGCCGAGGCCCGCTACCTACTGGCGGTGGTGCGGCCGTGAGGGTGGTCCGCTGGGACGCCTCCGGGGTCCGGGAGCGCGCCGGTGACCTGGCCGCACTGCTCGCCGACACCGTCGCGGGCGGCGCGTCCGTCGGCTTCCTCGCGCCGCTCGACCGCGCGCAGGCGCTGCGCTGGTGGCGGGGGCGGGCGGACGCCGCGGCCGCCGGACAGCTCGCCGTGTGGGCGGCGCTGGACGGCGCGGACCGGGTGGCCGGCACTGTGAGCCTGGCCTTCCCCGACAAGCCCAACAGCCGCCACCGCGCCGAACTCGTCAAGCTGATGGTCCACCGGGAAGCCCGCGGCCAAGGGCTCGGGCGCCGGCTGCTGACCACCGTCGAGCAGGCCGCGGCCGCCGCCGGGATCACCCTGCTGCACCTGGACACCGAGACCGGCAGCCCGGCCGAGCACCTGTACCGCTCGGCCGGCTGGACGCGCGCCGGTGTCATCCCCGACTACGCGGCCGACCCCGAGGGCCGGCTGCGTCCTACGACCCTCTACTACAAGCACATGGTCGCACCGGTCGTGTCATCGCGGGGGACGGTCCGGGGCGCTGTCAGTGGGACGGGTTAGCGTGCCGGACATGCCGGATGCTGAAGACGTACGCCGTGTCGCCCTGTCCCTGCCGGAGACCACCGAGAAGACGGCCTGGAACATGCCCACCTTCCGGGTGGCGGGGAAGATGTTCGCCACGCTGCCCGAGGACGAGACGTCCATCGCCGTGCGCTGCCCGAAGGAGGAGCGGGACGAACTCGTGCTGGCCGAGCCGGAGAAGTTCTGGATCGCCGGTCACGAGGCGCAGTTCGCCTGGGTGCGGGTGCGGCTGGCCGCGCTGGACGACGAGGACGAGCTGCGGGACATCCTCGCCGACTCCTGGGGACAGGCGGCACCACCCCGGCTGCTGGACACCTGCCCGGCGCCGCCGGTGAGGTGAGCGGCGTCAGCGCACGGAGAGGCACGCGGATGCGGGGGAGGGCGCGGGGATGACGGGGACGCGGTCACGGCGGAGGACTGCCGTCGGGGTCGGGGTCGGGGTCAAAGGCGGCGGCGGGGGGAGGGGCACGGACCTGACGGCTCCCGGCCTCTGGTCGCGGGACTTCGCCCTGTTCTTCGGAGCGCGAGCCGTCGCCCGGCTCGGCGACGCCATGCTGCCCGTGGCCCTCGCCGCGGGTCTGCTGCGCCACGGGTACGGTGCCGGCGCGGTCGGCCTGGCCATGGCCTCCACGGCCGCCGCCTTCGCCGGGCTCGTCGTCTTCGGCGGGGTCGTCGCCGACCGGTTCAGCACCCGCCGGCTGATGATCGGCGCCGACCTCGTCCGGCTGGTCGCCCAGGCCCTCGCGGCCTTCCTCTTCTTCACCGGCCAGGTGGTCCTGTGGCAGGTGTGCGCGATCGGCGTCGTGAACGGGGTGGCGGGCGCGGTCTTCCAGCCCGGTGTGGCCAGCACCGTGCCCCGGCTGGCCACCGACGTCCAGCGCGCGAACGGCGCGATACGCGTCGCGGAGTCCGCGGCCCAGCTGGCCGGACCGGCCGTCGCGGGCGTCCTGGTCGGCTTCGCCTCGTCCGGCGCGGTGTTCGCCGCGCACGCCGGTACCTACGCGGTCAGCGCCCTGTGCCTGCTGCTGCTCCGGCTGCCGCCGCCGTCCGGCGACGGCCGCGCCGCCCGGCCGGGCATCCGCGCCTTCGGCACCGACCTGGCGGACGGCTGGCGGGAGTTCAGGTCGCGCACCTGGCTGTGGGCGGTGATCGCCGTGTGGTGCGTCTACATGATCGCCGTGTGGGGGCCGACCGTTCCGCTGGTGGCGACGCACATCGTGCACCATCACGGCCCGCGCGCCTACGGCCTGGTCAACTCGGCGCTCGGCGCGGGCACCGTCGCCGGCGGTCTGCTCGCCCTGCGGCTGCGGCCCCGCCGCATGCTGCGCGCCGGGGCGCTCGCGCTGTTCGCCTTCGCCGGGTTCCCGGCCGCGGTCGGCGCCGGTCTCGGCGTGCCCGCGATGGCGGCGGGCGCGGCCGCAGCCGGGGCCGGGATGTCGTTCTGGGGCGTGATGTGGGAGACCAGCGTGCAGACGCAGGTCCCGTCCGACGTCCTCAACCGCATCCACGCCTACGACGTGGCCGGCTCCCTGGCGATGCTGCCGGTCGGCCAGGCCCTCGCCGGCCCGGCGGCCGGGGTGCTGGGCACCGGGCACGTCCTGCTGGCCGCCGGTGTGACGAGCCTCCTGGTCCCCGCCGCCCTCCTCGCGGTCCCCGCGATCCGTGACCTGCCCCGCGCCGCGCCGCCCATCGCCGGCCCGCGCCGCACCGGGCCGCTGTCCGCGGGCCCGCTGCCGGTCGGCCTGTCTCCCGCCGAACCGCGTTCCGCCGAGCCGCCTCCCGCCGGCCCGCTGCCCGCCGACCGGCCGCCGACGGCCGGCTGAGCAGTGCTTTCACCGGCTCCCGAGCGGGGCGCCGCCCCCGAGGAACCCGGTGATGCGCTGCCGCAGGGATGCCGGGTCGAGGCCGTGGGCCACCGTGTGCTCCTCGACGGTGCCGTAGCGCCGCAGTTCCCGCCGGCCCACGCCCAGGCCGAGCACCCGGTGCGGCACATCGGCCAGCGCCTCGGTCACCGCTGCCGTGGAGGTGCCCGCGAGATACGGCTCCACCAGCACGACGTCCGTGCCCGCGGCCCGCGTCGCCCGGCGCAGCGCGGCCGCGTCGAAGGGCCGTACCGTCGTCGCGTACAGGACGGTGACGTCCAGCCCCTCCGTGGCGGCGAGCACCGCGTCCAGCAGCGGACCGACGGCGACCACCACACCCGCCCGCCCCGTACGGACGCTCACCAGGTGCTCCCCGTCCACCGCGAGCTCCTGCCGGTTGGCCCGCTCCGACAGCCGGACGTAGACCTTGTCGTCCCCGGCGGCGACCGCGTGCCGCAGCAGCGTCCCCGCCTCCTCCGGGTGGCCCGGCACATGTACGGTCCAGCCGTCCAGCGTGTCGAGCAGGGCCACGTCGCCGGGGGCCATGTGGGTGTAGCCGCCGGCCGGCCAGTCGAAGGAGGCGGCCGCGCTCACCAGCACCGCACCGGCGTCCTGGTGTCCCAGGTCCAGCTTGACCTGCTCGAACGGCCGCTCGACGAGGAAGCTGGCGAAGGTGTGGACGACCGGCCGCAGCCCGGTCAGCGCCAGCCCGGCCGCCGCGCCGATCAGCAGCTGCTCGCGGATGCCGACGTTGATCACGCGGTCGGGGTGCCGTCGCCAGGCCTCGGTGAAGCCGTCGCGGCCGATCTCGGCGAGGACGACCGCGACGCGCGGGTCCTCGTCCAGCAGACGGGAGACGACAGGGGCGAGCCGGTCACGCATCGTGTCCATGGGGAGCCTTTCCGGTAAGTCGGCAAGAGGGCGGAGCAGCGGGGAGGAGGTCACCGGAGCCGGGTCAGGGCTGCTTCGGTTCCACCCGGGCCACGACGACGTGCGGCCGCCCGGGATGCGGAGCGGTGAAGGCGGCGTACAGCGCGTCGTGGTCCCGCCCGTCGACGGTCAGCGCCGACCACCCCGCCGCCTCGAAACGCGCCGCGATCCCGCCCGGCCGGGCGTGGCTGGCGGAGGCGTTGTCGATGACCACGGTGTGCAGCCGTTCGAGACCGGCCGGTCCGGCGAAGGCGACGGCCTCGTGGTTGCTGCCCTCGTCCAGCTCGGCGTCGCCGGTCAGCACCCACACCCGGGGGTCGTCCAGCCCCTGGGCGCGCAGCCCCAGCGCCATGCCGACGGCGATCGGCAGGCCGTGCCCGAGCGACCCGCTGCCGATCTCCGCGCCGGGCACCAGCACCCGGTCGGGATGGTGGCCGAGGGGGGAGTCGTAGGTGCCGAAGCCGGGCAGCCAGTCGACCGGGACGAAGCCCTTGGCGGCCAGGACGGCGTAGTACGCCATCGGGCCGTGCCCCTTGCTGAGCAGGAACCGGTCCCGGAGCGGGTCGTCCGCGCGTTCGGGGGCGACCCGCAGCACCCGGTCGTAGAGCACCCACAGCGCGTCCAGCGTGGAGGTCGCCGCCGGACCGTGCTTCTCGTCGCCCGTCATGAGCGCCATCAGGCCGGGCAGGTCGGCGTAGGCGAAGCCGCCTCCGGCGGGGCGTCCGTGTTCCTCGGTGATCGTCATACCGACGAGCGTGCAACCTCAACCGGACTTGAGGTCAACGGGTAAGTCGTGCGCGACCACCGACGCGAGTGCGGTATTGTTTCCCTGCGCGTTTCGGCCGGGGAAATCCCAGGTCAAACGGCACCGGGACGTGGCGCAGCTTGGTAGCGCACTTGACTGGGGGTCAAGGGGTCGCAGGTTCAAATCCTGTCGTCCCGACCAGCTTGTAGCAGGTCGGAGGCCGTCTTCTCAGAGATGAGAAGGCGGCCTTTTTCGTATGCGCCCACGGGTTCCCCCGGCGGGCCCGTCACCCGCTGTTCACTAAGTTGGGTCACTCGTTCTCTTGAATGATTCGTGTTTAGGGCGGTAGGTTGGTCGTCATGACCGCCTCCCCGCCGCCCACCGCCGCCGAGGAGCTGCGCGGCGCGGGCCTGCGTGTGACGGCCGCCCGGGTGGCCCTGCTCGAGACCGTCCGGGACGGTGACCACCTCGGCGCCGAGGCGATCGCCACCGGGGTGCGCGGCCGCGTGGGCCACATCTCCGTGCAGGCGGTGTACGAGGCGCTGCACGCGCTCACCGCGGCGGGTCTCATACGCCGCATCGAGCCGGCCGGTCACCCGGCCCGGTTCGAGGGCCGGGTCGGCGACAACCACCACCACGTCGTGTGCCGGTCGTGCGGTGCCCTCGCGGACGTCGACTGCGCGGCCGGCGAGGCGCCCTGCCTGACCGCGTCCGACGACCACGGCTTCTCCATCGACGAGGCCGAGGTCACCTACTGGGGCCTGTGCCCCGACTGTGCCCGTCGGCCGTAGCGCGGGTCCCGGTCCCCGGGCCGGGAGCCGGTCCGAGAGGTCCGGCCCGGCTCCCCGGGCCCTGGCCACCGAGCTTCCTCCTCCAGTTCCGCCCGTAGTTCCGTCCGAGTTCCGCCCGTAGTTCCTGAGCACGTGTTCCGCCCCGTTCGGAAGGATTGCCATGACCGAGAACCACGACGCGATCGTCACAGACCCGAAGCCGGAGGAGACGGGGGGCGGCTGCCCGGTCGCGCACGGCCGCGCCCCGCACCCGACCCAGGGCGGCGGCAACCGCCAGTGGTGGCCGGAGCGGCTCAACCTCAAGATCCTCGCCAAGAACCCCGCCGTGGCCAACCCGCTCGGCGCGGAGTTCAACTACGCCGAGGCGTTCAAGAGCCTCGACCTGCCGGCCGTGAAGCGTGACATCGCGGAGGTGTTGACCACCTCGCAGGACTGGTGGCCCGCCGACTTCGGCCACTACGGCCCCCTGATCGTCCGCATGGCCTGGCACAGCGCCGGCACCTACCGGATCAGCGACGGCCGCGGCGGCGCCGGTGCCGGCCAGCAGCGCTTCGCGCCGCTCAACAGCTGGCCGGACAACGCCAACCTGGACAAGGCCCGGCGCCTGCTGTGGCCGGTCAAGAAGAAGTACGGCCAGAGCATCTCCTGGGCCGACCTGATGATCCTCGCCGGCAACGTGGCCCTGGAGTCGATGGGCTTCGAGACCTTCGGCTTCGGCGGCGGCCGCGAGGACGTCTGGGAGCCGGAGGAGGACGTCTACTGGGGCCCCGAGACCACCTGGCTCGACGACGAGCGCTACACCGGCGACCGTGAGCTGGAGAACCCGCTCGGCGCGGTGCAGATGGGCCTGATCTACGTCAACCCCGAGGGTCCCAACGGCAACCCGGACCCGATCGCCTCCGCCCGCGACATCCGCGAGACGTTCGGCCGGATGGCGATGAACGACGAGGAGACGGTCGCGCTGATCGCCGGCGGCCACACCTTCGGCAAGACCCACGGCGCCGGTCCCGCCGACCACGTCGGCGACGACCCCGAGGCCGCCTCGCTGGCGGAGCAGGGCCTGGGCTGGCGCAGCTCCTTCGGTACCGGCAAGGGTGGCGACACGATCACCAGCGGTCTCGAGGTCACCTGGACCAACACGCCCACCACGTGGGACAACAGCTTCTTCGAGATCCTCTTCGGCTACGAGTGGGAGCTGACCAAGAGCCCCGCGGGCGCCAACCAGTGGCGGCCGAAGGGCGGCGCCGGCGCGGGCACCGTGCCCGACGCCCACGACCCGGCGAAGAGCCACGCCCCGCAGATGCTGACGACGGACCTGGCGCTCCGCTTCGACCCGGTCTACGAGCAGATCTCGCGGCGCTTCCTGGAGAACCCCGACGCCTTCGCCGACGCCTTCGCCCGCGCCTGGTACAAGCTGACCCACCGCGACATGGGCCCCGTCGTGCGCTACCTCGGCCCCGAGGTGCCCAGTGAGACGCTGCTGTGGCAGGACCCGCTGCCCGCGCGGACGTACGAGCTGATCGACGCCGGCGACGTCGCCGCCCTCAAGGAGCAGGTCCTCGGCTCCGGCCTGTCGGTGTCCCAGCTGGTGTCGACCGCCTGGGCCTCCGCCTCCTCCTTCCGCGGCAGCGACAAGCGCGGCGGTGCCAACGGCGCCCGCATCCGCCTGGAGCCCCAGCGCGGCTGGCAGGTCAACGACCCCGACGAGCTGGCCTCCGTGCTGCGCACGCTGGAGGGCGTCCAGCAGTCCTTCAACGCCGCGCAGACCGGCGGCAAGCAGGTCTCCCTGGCCGACCTGATCGTCCTCGCCGGCGCCGCCGGTGTGGAGAAGGCCGCCAAGGACGCCGGGTTCGACGTCGAGGTGCCCTTCACGCCGGGCCGGGTGGACGCCTCGCAGGAGGAGACGGACGTCGAGTCGTTCGCCGCGCTCGAGCCGGCCGCCGACGGGTTCCGCAACTACCTCGGCAAGGGCAACCGCCTGCCGGCCGAGTACCTGCTGCTCGACCGGGCCAACCTGCTGAACCTGAGCGCGCCCGAGCTGACGGTCCTGGTCGGCGGCCTGCGCGTGCTGGGCGCCAACCACCAGGGCTCCGCGCACGGTGTCCTCACCACGACCCCGGGCACGCTGACCAACGACTTCTTCGTCAACCTGCTCGACCTGGGCACCACGTGGACGTCGACGTCCGAGGACCAGCAGACCTTCGAGGGCCGCGACGCGGCCACCGGCGAGGTCAAGTGGACCGGTACCCGCGCCGACCTGGTCTTCGGCTCGAACTCCGAGCTGCGCGCGCTCGCCGAGGTCTACGCGAGCGACGACGCGAAGCAGAAGTTCGTCACGGACTTCGTCGCCGCGTGGGACAAGGTCATGAACCTCGACCGGTTCGACCTGGTCTGACCCCGGCCGCCTGACAGGGCACCGGACACCCGGACCGGACACCCGGAGGGCCTCCGCGGGCAGTTGCCCGCGGAGGCCCTCCGCGTCCGTTCACGGCGCCTGCGCTCACGTGCGCCCACGGCGCGTACGCCCACCGCCCGCCGGGTGCGCGGGCCGACGTCAGGACACGTGACCGATGTGCGCCAGCGCCTGCTTCAGCAGCACCCCGTGGCCACCGGGCATCTCGCCCTGCACCGCCGCCGACGCGGCCTCCTGCGGCGAGAACCAGACCAGGTCCAGCGCGTCCTGCCGGGGACGGCAGTCGCCGGTCACCGGGACGATGTAGGCGAGGGACACCGCGTGCTGGCGCGGGTCGTGGTACGGCGTGATGCCCGCGGTCGGGAAGTACTCGGCGACGGTGAAGGGCTGGAGGGACGGCGGCACGCGCGGCAGCGCGACGGGGCCGAGGTCCTTCTCCAGGTGCCGCAGCAAGGCGTCGCGGACCCGTTCGTGGTGCAGCACCCGGCCGGAGACCAGGGTCCGGCTGACCGTACCTTCCGGGCCGATGCGCAGCAGGACGCCGATGCTGGTGACGTCGCCGCTGTCGTCGACGCGCACGGGCACGGCCTCGACGTACAGGATCGGCATGCGGGCCCTGGCCATCTCCAGCTCGTCCGTGGTCAGCCAGCCGGGCGTGGTATCGGTCATGTCAGACATTGGTTGATCATACTTTCCGGATGGGGCGGGCGCTCAGTCGTGTGCTGCCGCCTGCTCGGCGGGTCGTCCGCCGCCATTGTGCAGCGGCCCGCTCGCGCTGTCCCGGGAATCCGCCGCAGCGGGCGGTTCCGTCATCGTCCACCCCATTTCGGGCCCGGCCCGCCCCATGGGTGACACTGGTGCGCGTACGCCGTCGCCCCGACCGGAAGCAGGACATGCCCGCCTCGCCCGCGCCCCTCCTCACCCACGACCCCGGCACCTGCGCCGCCGACATCCGTCTCGTCGTCACGGACATGGACGGCACCCTCCTGGACGACGCCAAGCGGATCCCGGCGGGGCTGTGGCCGATGCTCGCCGAACTGCGCCGGCGCGGGGTGCTGTTCAGCCCGGCGAGCGGCCGCCAGTACGCCACGCTGGCCCGGCAGTTCGCGGAGGTCGCCGAGGGCATGGTGTTCATCGCGGAGAACGGCACCTACGTGGTGCGCGACGGCGTGGAACTCGCCTCGGACCCGATGGACCCCGCCGTCGCCGCCGACGTGGCGCGCACGGCGCGGCACCTGGTCACGGACGGCGCCGACGTGGGCGCCGTCGTGTGCGGCAAGCGCTCCGCGTACGTCGAGCGGACCGACGAGCCGTTCCTGGCCGAGGTGCGCAAGTACTACGTGGAGCACCGGATCGTGCCGGACGTCACCGCCGTCGACGACGAGGTGATCAAGGTGGCGCTGTTCGACTTCGGCTCCGCCGAGCGGACCACGGCCCCGGCACTGGAGGCGTTCGCCGCCACGCACAAGGTCGTCGTCTCGGGCGAGCACTGGGTCGACGTCATGAACAGCACCGCCGACAAGGGCACCGCCCTGCGCGCCCTCCAGGCCGAGCTGGGCATCACCCCGGCCCAGACGATGGTCTTCGGCGACTACCTCAACGACCTGGAGATGCTCGACGCCGCCGACTGGTCCTTCGCCATGGCCAACGCCCACCCCGAGGTCCACCGCCGGGCCCGCCACACGGCCCCGTCCAACAACGACAACGGCGTCCTGCGCACGATCGCCCGGGTACTGCGCATACCCGGGCACTGAGCGGCGGAGAACCAGAGGCGGCGAACGGACCGCCACACACCACCGCGCCCGGACACGCACGGCACGTGGCGGCGTGGCAGGGCGCGGGCGCGGCGACTGCGGTGTGCCCGGGCTCGTTCGTCCCGGTCCTACGGCTACGGCTCCGGCTACGGTCTGCCCGGGTCGTGGCCCAGGGTCAGCAGGCGGTGGCGGCGGCGGGTGTCCTCGGGGCCGGTGCCGTTCTCCTCGTCCACCAGGTCCCCGACCGTGTCGACGACGTGGTACATCACCTCGATGTCGGCGTCGGTGAGGTCGGTGCGCCGCTTCTGCATGAGGGCGAGGAGGTCTTCCCCGGTGGGGGTGCCCTCGGCGTCCTCCGGCAGGGGCTCGGCGTTCTCGTCGGCGTCGCGGACCTGCAGCCAGGCCGCGAGTTCCTGCGACGTCATGTTCACCACGCGGTGGAACTCCTCCCACAGCGCGTCGAGTTCGAGGGCGTCGGCCATCGGGTGGTCCCCTTCCGGGCCGTGGAGGTGCGTACGGTTCTCCCGTGGTCCGCCGCAGCGGACGCGGTCACTTCTCGTCGCGCCAGTTCTCGGCCTCGAACATCCACCGCTCCTTCTCCAGCTCGGCGGTCAGCCCGATCAGCAGGTCCTGGGTGACCGGATCGGCCTTCTCGGTCGCCTCGATCCGCTCGCGCAGCCGCTTGATCGCCGCCTCCAGGGTCTCCACCATGAGGCTGACGACCTCGTTGTCGCGCTGCCAGCCCTCCTTGGTGCCGGGCAGCCCGAGGGACGCGGCGACGGTCTCCGGGCGGCCGTCGGGGGAGATCCCCAGCGCGGCGGCGCGCTCGGCGACCGTGTCGGAGTAGGTGCGGGCCGTCGCGACCACCTCGTCGAGCTGGAGGTGGATCGAGCGGAACCGGGGCCCCACGACGTTCCAGTGCACCTGCTTGCCGATCAGCGACAGTCCGAGCAGGTCGACCAGCGTCTCCTGGAGGGCGTTCCCGGTCGTACGGAGCGCCTCGTCGGGCAGAGTGCTCTTCACCACGGTCATGGTGCGCTTCTTCCCCTTCGTGTTCGTCCACGTCATCGGCGTCGCCGCGTAGTCCGGGTCGCGTGTCCCGCGTGCGTCGCGTGCGCCGTCCACGACGTGTTCGTCGTCTGCGGACTCTTCCGTTGTCCTGCGACGCGGGTGCCCCGGGTGAATCGGTGCAAACGCGGCTGATCAGCGCGGTGGCGGGGAGCGGACCGGCCGGCCGGCCGCCCGCGCGTCACCCGTCCGCGGCCAGGGCCGGGACGCCGTCCAGGAAGGCGATGAGGTCGGCGAGGACCGCCGTCCGGTTCGTCTCGTGGAACACCTCGTGCCGGGCCCCGGCGTAGATCCGCGCGGTCGCCGTGCCGCCGCTCAGCCGCGCCACCCCGGTCCGGCTGCCCGGCAGCGGGACGAGCCGGTCGTCGTCGCCGTGCAGCCACAGCAGCGGCGGGCCGGCGGCGCCGCCCCGGGCCACGGTCTCCAGGCCCCGTACGAACGCCTGGAGCGTCGGCCGTTTCATCGGGCCGTGCCACACCAGCGGGTCGGCGGCGTACGCGGCGCCGACGGCCGGGTCGCGGGAGAGCGCGGCCGGGTTGAGCGGGGTGGCGGGGATCTCGTCGAGGGCGAGCAGCCGCCCGGGCAGTTCCCAGGCGCCGATCACCGGGCCGGACAGGACGAGGGCGGCCGTCCCGGCGCCGTACCGCTGGGTGTGGCGGGCGGCGACGAGCCCGCCCATGGAGTGGCCGATCACCACCAGCGGCAGGCCGGGACACGTGGCGCGGGCCAGCGCGGCCGCCGCCTGGAGGTCGGCGGTCAGGTCCTCGAAGTCCTCGACGAGCGCGCGTTCGCCGGCCGACCGCCCGTGCCCGGCGTGGTCCGGCGCGAACACGGCCGCCCCGTGCCCGGCGAGGACACCGGCGACCTCCCCGTACCGCCCGGCGTGCTCGCCATAGCCGTGCGCGAGGAGCGCGACGTACCGTGGCCGGGCGTGCGGCCACTCATGGACGGCCAGGGCGCCCCGGGTCCCGGTGAGGGTGTGCACGCGGACGTCGGCCATGGCTCCTCCGGCTGCCTCGGTGAAGGTTCCGGCAGATCTTCCCAGGGGGCCGGTCGGAGGTCTATAGTCTAAAACTAGCAGTGCTAATTAAGACTGCGGAGCTGAACCCCAGCTGATCCACACCGTCGTCGGTCAGGAGTCACCAGTCGTGCGTCCCGTCCACTTCGCGGCCGCCCGCCGCACCCCGATCGGCAAGCTGCGCGGAGCCCTCTCCCAGGTACGGCCCGACGACCTGGCGGCCGCCGTGATCCGCCGGCTGGTGGCCGACGTGCCCACGCTCGACCCCGCCCGGATCGACGACGTCTACTGGGGCGCCGCCAACCAGGCCGGCGAGGACAACCGCAACGTCGCCCGGATGGCCGCGCTGCTGGCCGGACTGCCCGAGACCGTGCCCGGCGCCACCGTCAACCGGCTGTGCGCCTCCGGCCTCGAGGCGGTCACCACCGCCGCCCGCACGATCGCGGCGGGCGAGGCGGACGTCGTGCTGGCCGGCGGCTCGGAGTCGATGAGCCGCGCCCCCTTCGTGCTGCCCCGCCCCGACGAGGCCCTGCCGCACCGCATCGAGACGGTCGACACCCGCCTCGGCTGGCGCCTGGTCAACCCGGCGATGAAGGACCTGCACGGCCTGCTCGCCATGGGGGAGACGGCCGAGGAGGTCGCCGACCGGTACGGCATCTCCCGCGCCCGGCAGGACGAGTTCGCCCTGCGCAGCCACCGACTGGCCGCCGCCGCCCGCAAGGACGGCCACTTCGACGCCGAACTCCTGCCCTACGAGCGCCCGGACGGCGTGGTCGTGGACGCCGACGAGTGCGTCCGCGAGGACACCTCGCCGGAGAAGCTCGCCCGGCTCAAGCCGGTCTTCCGCGCGGACGGCACGGTCACCGCCGGCAACGCCTCGCCGATGAACGACGGCGCGGCCGGTCTGCTGCTGGTCAGCGAGGAGGCGCTGCACGAGCTGGGGCTCCAGTCCCTGGGCCGGTACGTCGCGGGCGCCTCCGCGGGCGTCCACCCCGACGTGATGGGCATCGGACCCGTGCCCGCCACCCGCAAGGCGCTCGCCCGGGCCGGCTGGCAGGTCGCCGACCTGGAGGAGGCCGAGTTCAACGAGGCGTTCGCCGCACAGGCGCTGGCCTGCGTCGACCAGCTCGGCATCGACCCGGACCTGGTGAACCCCAGCGGCGGCGCCATCGCCCTCGGTCACCCCCTCGGCTGCTCGGGGGCCCGCATCCTCACCACCCTGCTGCACCGCATGCGGCGCACGGGGGCACGGCGCGGACTGGCGACGATGTGCGTGGGGGTGGGACAGGGCAGCGCGGTGCTGGTCGACCGGCCCTGAGCCGCCGGCCGGCACACCCCGAGCCACCGGACCCCGAGCCACCGGACCGCGGGGCACCGGACCGCGGGGCACCGGGTCGCGGGACGGTCCCCGGCGGATGCCGGGCCCGGCAGCCGCGGCCCGCCCGCGCCCGCAACACGAGCCGCGAGAAAACGGAGCGACACTGGCATGGCAACCCTCTCCCTGGCCGCGATCCTCGCCGAGAACGCCCGGCGCCGCCCGGACCGGACCGCCCTCGTCGAGGGCGACCTGCGGCTGACCTTCACCGAGGTCTGGCGCCGGGCGCTGGCGCAGGCGGGCGCACTCGTCGGCCTGGGCGTACGGCCGGGCGACCGGGTCGCCCTGATGGCGCCGAACACGGCCGAGTTCCCGGTGGCGTACTACGCCGTCGCCGCAGCGGGCGGCGTCGTCGTCCCCGTCCACCTGCTGCTGTCGGCGCCGGAGGTCGAGCACGTCCTGACCGACAGCGGGGCGACGCTGCTGCTGGTCCACCCGGCGCAGGCGCACACCGGGGCGGCCGCCGCGCAGGCCACCGGCGTCCGGTGCCTCACCCTGGGCGCCGAGTTCGACAAGCTCGCGGCCGACGCCGAGCCGCTGCCGTCGTACCTCAGCCGCGCCGCCGACGACCCGGCGGTGATCTTCTACACCAGCGGGACGACCGGCGTGCCCAAGGGCGCCGTGCTCAGCCACTTCAACCTGGTGATGAACGCGACCGTCAACGCCTTCGACGCCAACGACATCCGGGCCGACGACGTCGCGCTCGGCGCGCTGCCGCTGTTCCACGCCTTCGGCCAGACGGTGTCGCTGAACTCGACCTGGCGGGCGGGCGCGACCCTGGTCCTGCTGCCCCGCTTCGACGCCGCCCGCGCGATCGAGCTGATGGTGCGGGAGGGCGTGAACACCTTCCACGGGGTGCCGACGATGTTCGTGTCCCTGGCGGCGGCCGCCGCCGGCGCCGACGCGCTGCCCGACCTGCGCGTGTGCGTCTCGGGCGGCGCCTCGCTGCCGGTGGCCGTGCTGGAGCGCTTCGAGGAGGCGTTCGGCGCGACGATCTACGAGGGCTACGGGCTGTCGGAGACCTCCCCGACGGCGACCGTCAACCAGCCGGTCTTCGGCACCCGGGCCGGCAGCATCGGTCACCCCCTGTGGGGCATCGACGTGGAGATCGCCCGCGCCGAGGTCGAGGGGCGCATCGAACTGCTGCCCCCGGGCGAGCTGGGCGAGGTCGTCATCCGCGGCCACAACGTCTTCTCCGGCTACCTCGGCCGCCCGGAGGCCACCGCCGAGGCCATGGTCGACGGCTGGTTCCGCACCGGTGACCTCGGCACCAAGGACGACGACGGCTTCCTGCGGATCGTCGACCGCAAGAAGGACGTCATCATCCGCGGCGGCTACAACGTCTACCCGAGGGAGGTCGAGGAGGTGCTGATGCGCCACCCCGGCGTCGCCCAGGTCGCCGTCATCGGCATCCCCGACGAACTGCACGGCGAGGAGGTCTGCGCCGTGGTCGTCCCGGCCCCGGGCGCCGCGCCCGACGGCGCGGAGATCACCGAGTGGTCCAAGCAGCACCTCGGACGGCACAAGTACCCGCGGCGCGTGGAGGTCACGGACGCGCTGCCGCTGGGGCCGAGCATGAAGGTGCTCAAGCGGGAACTGCGGACGCGGTACACGGAGTAACCGGGGACGCGGGAACTCCGGGGAGGCGGCGCCGCGTTCCGGCCGTGCCGACCAGCCACCGAGACGGTGCGCACGGATCGGACGCCCGCGCCTACCATCGATCTCCGCATGAACACGATGACGCTGTGGCACATATCCGGCTGGGGGTTCGCCGCGCTCGCCTGCGCGGCGCTGCTCGTCGGCTTCTCCAAGACCGCGGTGAGCGGGGCCAACACGGTCAGCCTCGCCGTCTTCGCGGCCGTCCTGCCCGCCCGCGCCTCCACCGGCGTCCTGCTGCCGATCCTGATCGTCGGCGACGTGCTCGCGGTCGTCACCTACCGGCGGCACGCCCACTGGCCCACCCTGTGGCGGCTGTTGCCCGCGGTGGCGGCCGGCGTGGTGATCGGCACGCTCTTCCTGGTGTGGGCCGACGACGGTGTCGTACGCACCTCGATCGGCGCGATCCTGCTGCTGATGGCCGGGGTCACGCTGTGGCGCCGGCGCGGCGCCACGCCGGAGGACGCCGGTGGCGCCCCGGACGCGGAAACCGGCCGGACCGGCCGGGCGAAGGCCCGCTCCTACGGCGTCCTCGGCGGGTTCACCACGATGGTCGCCAACGCGGGCGGACCGGTGATGTCGCTGTACCTGCTGTCGGCGGGCTTCCGCAAGCTCGGCTTCCTGGGCACGTCCGCGTTCTTCTTCCTGATCGTGAACGTGTGCAAGGTGCCGTTCAGCGCGGGCCTCGGCCTCATCGACGGCCGCTCGCTGCTCCTTGACGCCGCGCTCGCCCTGTTCGTCGTGCCCGGCGCGCTGTTCGGCAAATGGGCTGTGAACAGGATCAACCAGCGTCTGTTCGAGCAACTCGTGATCGCGGCGACGATCCTGGGCGGCCTGCAACTGCTCGTGCACTGAACCCGTAACCCGTAGCCCGTAACGCGGAACCCCGACCCGACCCGACCCGACCGACCTGGGTCCCACCCCCGCCCCGCCGCGACAGCTCTAGGCTGCACCTCATGTCCCCGCACGTCCTGATCCTCGGCGGTACCACCGAGGCACGCCGGCTCGCCGCCGACCTCGCCGCGCGTCCCGGCCTCCGGGTGACCACCTCGCTGGCGGGCCGCGTGACCCGGCCGGGAGCACTGTCCGGCGAGGTGCGCACCGGCGGGTTCGGCGGCGCCGAGGGACTCGCCGACTGGCTGCGCGCCCACGCGGTGGACGCCGTCGTGGACGCCACCCACCCCTTCGCCACGTCGATCACCGCCAACGCGGCCCGCGCGGCCGCGGCCACCGGCCTGCCCGCGGTGGTCCTGCGCCGCCCGGGCTGGCGGCCCGGACCCGGCGACCGCTGGCACCCGGTCGCCTCGCTCGACGCCGCCGCCGAGGCGCTGCCCGGACTCGGCCGCCGGGTGCTGCTCACCACCGGGCGCCTGGGCCTGGCGTCCTTCGCCCACCTCACCGGCCTGCACTTCGTCGCGCGGTCGGTGGAGCCGCCCGGGCCGCCGCTGCCCCCCGACACCGAAGTCCTGCTCGCCCGGGGCCCGTTCACCGTCGAGGACGAGACGCGGCTGCTGCGGTCCCGGCGCATCGAGGTGCTGGTGACGAAGGACAGCGGGGGAGAGGCCACGGCGGCCAAGCTGACCGCCGCCCGCGCGCTGGGCCTGCCCGTGGTGGTCGTACGGCGGCCCGCGCTGCCCGAGGGGGTCAGCGCGGTGCCCGACACGGCCGGCGTGCTCGACCGGCTGGGGCTCGCCGTCCCGTGACCGGCCCGGACGGGCGCCGTCAGCCCCGGTCGGGGTGCCGGCGCAGCAGATACGTGTCCATGATCCAGCCCTTGCGCTCGCGGGCCTCGGCGCGCAGCCGCTCGATGCGCGGACCGGCCTCGGCGACCGGGCCGGAGACGAGTATCTCGTCCGGAGTGCCCAGATAGGCGCCCCAGTAGATGTCGACGTCCTCGTCGGCGTACCGGCGGAAGGCCTGGTGCGCGTCGAGCATCACCACCACGTCGTCCACGCCGTCCGGGAACCCCTCGGCGAGCCGCCGCCCGGTGGTGATCTGCACCGGCCGGGCCACCCGGTTCAGCCCCGTGCGGTGCCGGGCGACGAGCGAGGAGACACTGCTGATGCCGGGCACGACGTCGTACTCGAACGCCACCGCGCCCCGGGCCAGCACCTCCTGAAGGATGCCCAGCGTGCTGTCGTAGAGCGACGGATCGCCCCACACCAGGAACGCGCCACGCTCCTGCTCGCCCAGTTCCTCGGCGATCAGCCGCTCGTAGATGTCGGCGCGGGCGCTGCGCCAGTCCTCGACGGCCGGCGAGTAGGCGGCGCCGCCGGCGCGCCGGTCGCGCTCCGGGTCACGGGCCCGCACCACCCGGTACGACCCGTGCGGCACGTGCGTCTCCAGCATGTCCTGGCGCAGCCGCGTGAGGTCGCCCTTCACCTCGCCCTTGTCGAGCAGGAAGAACACGTCCGTGTCCCGCAGCGCCCGGACCGCCTGGAGGGTCAGCTGCTCGGGGTCGCCCGCGCCGATACCGATGACATGAATGGTTCGCACGCCCCGAGTCTGCCCCATGCCACCGACGGCCCCTCCACCGCCTCGGCGCCCCCCGCCGCGCGGCGGCCGCGGCGGGCGGTCCGGGGCGCCGGTCAGCCGCGCAGCCGGGGCGCCTCCGCGCGGGCGTCGACGGGATCGCCGCCCCGCTCCACACGCGCGGCCAGCTCCCGTCCCCACGCGGCCAGTCCGGGCAGGTCCATGCCGTGTGGCCGCGGCTCGTCCCGCTCCGCGGCCCACTCCTCGACCGCGCCGGCCCCGCGCCGCAGCAGCCGGGCCCCGCCGGTGACGTTCCCGCGGGCCGCGTGGGTGAGCCCCACCGCCAGCTGGGCCAGGCCCCGCCACAGCGCCCGCTCCGACTCGGGGCCCGACTTCCAGGCGTCCTCGAAGACCTCGTGCGCGTGGAAGGGCTTGCCCGAGTCGAGCAGTTCCTGAGCCTCGGCGACGCTGCGCACCGGATCGCGCACGACCCCCTCGGGCTGCCGCTCGACGCCCGGCGCGCCGTAGGGCAGCGGCCGCCCCAGCCCGTCCCGCGGCCGTGCGCTGCGCGCCCGACCGTCGGCGTCCCGGTCCCGCGCCCCGGCCGGCCGCCCTGCTCCTGAGCCCACGTCTCCCATACGACCGATTGTGCCCCCCGCTCCCCGGCCCCCTTCGGCGCCACCCGGCGCGTGGGGTACAGTGCTGTGCGTCGCGATCACGCGGGTCACCGCGGGTGAGCGCATCGGGACGTGGCGCAGCTTGGTAGCGCACTTGACTGGGGGTCAAGGGGTCGCAGGTTCAAATCCTGTCGTCCCGACAGGAGACGGTCGCAGATCAGGGCCGGTTTCGGAGGTGTCCGGAACCGGCCCTTGGTCATGTCCGGGAACCGGTCCCTCCCGGCCGAGGCGGGGACCAGTGCCCTCGCCCGGGGCCGGCGGTACGCGGTATCGCCGGCAGCAGGAGGCCCACGCCATCGCGGCAGATCAGCCCGAGGTACCGCAATGCGCCCGTGCCGTACGTGAGGTCACCCCGGCAGCATCCCGGGAGCGTGCGCCGGCCCGTCGCCGCAGCGATACGGTATGCGGCAGTCGATCGCGCGTTCCCCGATCGCTGACCAACAAGGGGGTTCCATGAAACACCGCCGCCCGCAGCCCCGTCACAGGGCCATCGCCAGAGCGGTCGGTTCGGCGGGTGCGCTGGCCGTGGCGCTGTCGGTCGGGATGACGCCGGCGATGGCCGCCGGGAAGACGTCGGCCACGCCTACGGCCACCGGCCTCTCGCCCGACGAGCCCGACCCGGACACGAACTGGGCGCCGGACAACGACGAGGCGCCGCTGCCCACGAAGTCCGTACGCCCTGAGGCGCTCATGTCCGGCCGCGCGGCCGCGTCGCCGCTGGAGCTGAAGATGCCCGCGCCGACCGGGCCGAACAGCGTGGGCATGGTGGGCCTGCACCTCGTCGACTCGTCCCGTACGGATCCGTACGTGGGCGGCAAGCGCGAGGTGATGGTGACGCTGTGGTATCCGGCCACCGCCACCTCCGGGCACTATCAGGCGCCGTGGATGCCGTCGATCTCCGGTGCCCACTTCCTCGCCTCGCGCGGGCTGTCGCCGCAGCAGGTGACCCTGCCGAGGACCGCGGGCCATGTCCTCGCCCCGGTGAAGACCTCGCTCGGCAAGCTGCCCGTCCTGCTGTACTCGACCGGGCTGCACTCGGACCGCGCGATGGGCACCGCGCTCGCCCAGGATCTCGCCAGCCGCGGCTACCTCGTCGTCACCGTCGACCACACCCACGACGCCAACGAGGTGCAGTTCCCCGGCAAGCGGCTCGAGGTCAACAGGATGCCGGCGGGCACCCACTCCTCCGACACGCTCAAAGTGCGCGCGGCCGACATCAAGTTCGTCATCAACCAGCTCGGCAAGATCAGCAGTGGCGGCAACCCGGACGCCGGCCACGCGACGCTGCCCTCCGGGCTGGCGCAGTCGGTGGACACGTCCCGTATCGGGATGTTCGGCTGGTCGCTGGGCGGCGCGGCGGTGGACACCGCCATGCAACTCGACAAGCGGATCGACGCCGGCGCCAACCTGGACGGCCAGTTCTTCGGGACGGCGCCGAGCAAGGATCTGGACCGGCCCTTCATGCTCTTCAGCTCGGGCACCCACAACCGCAACAACGACGGGTCGTGGCGCACGCTGTGGTCGCATCTGAAGGGGTACCGGGTCGACATCAAGCTCCATGGCGCGGCGCACCTGTCGTTCAGCGACCAGGAGTGGATGGTCCCGCAGGAGGCGGGCCTGCTCGGGCTCTCCCAGGCTCAGTTGCAGGAGCGGTACGGCACGATCGACCCGGCCCGGGCGGTCCAGGTCCAGCGCGTGTACCTTGCCGCCTTCTTCGACCAGACGGTGCGGCACAAGCACAGCACCCTGCTCGACGGACCCTCCGACAGGTATCCGGAGATCTCCTTCGTCCCCTGACGGGGTGGCCGCGTGCCGGGGTGGCGTGTGTCACCGGCGCCCGGTGTTCCCGACGTATTCGAATTAACACGTACGTCACATGGAGCGGGAGGGTGACGGCCACGCGGCAGGCGAGCGCTAGAATGTTCGCTCTATCGAACATTCGGGCGCTCGACGCCAATTGAGGAAGGATCTCCCCCTGCCCTCCGCACCCCGGGCGCCGCGCCGACACCGCATTCGCCGCCGCGCCGATATGCCGATGCTCGGCGGGGTGCGCCCGCCGACAGCCTCACTCGTCGTACTCCTCCTGGTGGTCGCCGCCCTGACCGTGATCGGTCTCGGCGGTCTCCACACCGCGGGTCTCCCGCAGGCCGTGCTGGACGAGGAGCAGCAGATCGCCGCGGACAGCGCGCAGTCCCTGCGCACCGCGATCGACAGCGAGGCGAGCACGGTCCGCCGTACCGCGAGCGGGTACCCGGCGACGGGCGCCTCGACACCTGCCACCACGCTCAAGGGGCTGACCTCCGGGCGGAAGGCGTTCCTCGGCGGCGCGCTGCTCGACCGGCGCACCGGCCGACTGCTGGCGACCGGCGGCGGGGCGGTGCCACTGGCCGGGGTGGACGCCGCCAGGACGGCGTCCGGGGCACGGGCGGTCCCGCCCCGGCTGGTGACGTCGGGCGGTGCCCGGCACCTGCTGTACTTCGCCGGGATCACGCTGCCCGCACGGCAGGAGGACCCCGACCAGGACCAGTACCAGGCCCCGGACCGGCCCGAGCGGCAGTGGCTGCTGGTGGTCTCCGAGGCGCTCCCGTCCCTCGCCGCGTACGGCGACGGACGCACCGTCGAGGTGCTGGACGCCGGCGGCACGGCACTCGCCACCGCGGTCCATGGCAAGGCGTCGTCGGCAGCCGCCCACCGCCGCCTGTCCGCGGCGGCGGTCCGCGCGGCGCAGGGGTCCGGGGCCGGCACCGACGCCTCCGGAAGCCTGCTGGGCGACACCACCGGCAGTCGGCGCACCGTGGCCGGCTGGGCCCAGGTCGCCTCGGCGACCGGTACGGGCGACACCGGCGACCTGGGTCTGGTGGTACTGACCTCCCGCGCGGTGCCCGCCACGACCACCACGGTCGACTACTCGGGCTTCGCGCTCAAGGCCGCCGGAGCGCTGGCCGCAGTCGCGCTGCTGCTCGGGCTGGCGCTGTACTTCTCCGTGCAGCGGCCCCTGCTGCGGCTGTATCTGTCCGCCGGCCGCCTGGCCCGGGGCGCGACCGGGGACGGGCCGACCGCGTGGGCGGAGCTGTCCCGGCCCGTTCCGGTGCACGGCTTCGGGGAACTGGCCCGGATCGGGCGGGCACTGGACACACTGCGCCGGCAACTGCTCGGCGAGACCGGTCCGCAGGAGTCCCCGGCCCGGCGCGGACCGGGCTACCGGGCGCTGGCCGTGGTCGGCATGGTCGTGGTGAGCTGCTGGGCGCTGCCGATGATCTTTCTGCTGAACCGGGCGGACGCCGCGACCGCGGTTCCGGCTCCGGTCCTCGCCGACCAGCAGGCACGCACCGAGATCGCGGCGAACCGGCTCCGGCAGTCCCTCGACCAGTCGTACACCGATCTGGGGGCCGTGGCCGCAAGCCTGCCGGGCCAGAGCCGGGCCGCCCAGACCGAGGCCCTGCGGCGCTCCCTCGCCGACCACAGGCAGTACCGCTCGCTGTATCTCCTGGACCGCTCCGGCGGCATCACGCTGAGGGTGGGCGGTACCCCGCTGCGCACCCGTGTCCACGTGCCCGTCGGCGGCGGGATCACCACCGTCAACACCTCCGGCCGGATCCCGGCGATCGCCGCCTACGCCCAGGTCCGGGCCGTCAAGGGCAAGGCCGGGGCCGCCGGGGTGGTCCTGTTCGGCGAGATCGACGTGAAGGCGCTCAACTCCGTCCTGCCCAGGCCGAAGCTGGGCAGCGTCTGGGTGACGGACGGCGAGGAGAGGGTGCTGGCGTCAAGCGTGGGCTACCTCGCCTTCCAGTCGCTGCCCGACTCCGGCCTGACCCGTCTCGCCCGCGCCACCCAGAGCGCCCCGGGGACCGCGGGCACCGCCACCTCGGCGGTGCACCTCACCTCCTCCGGCCCCTCGGTCGACGCCGCCGCGCCGCTGGCACAGAGCGGTCCCACGGCCCGCCTCGGCTGGCACGTGGTGACCGCGGAGCCCGCGGCAGCGCTCCAGCTCCCCGCGATGCAGGCCGAGCAGCGCACCATGCTCGGCGGCATCCTGGGCCTCGCCATGGGCGCGGCCTGTCTGGGCTGGCTCCATGTCGTGGTGATCCGGCCGCTGCGCGCGGTCGCCGTACTCGTCGAGCGGCTCGCCGGCGGAGACCGCCGCACCGTGTTGCATCCGGTCAACCACGACGAGATCGGCTCCGTCACCCGCAGCCTGGAGCTGATCCGCCAGGCGCTGGCGGAACGCGACCGGGCGGCCAGATCCGGCCCCGCCGCCGGGTCGTCCCGGCCCCTGCGCGAGAACACCCTCCAGCGGTAGAAGGACGGAATCGACTTGCTCTTCCTCTATGTCATCGTCCTGCTGTGCTGCGCCGGGCTGTGGATCGCCGGAATCCTGGAGCAGCGGCGGCACTTCGCCTCGCTGGAGCAGATACCGACGCGGGTGCTGGTCAACGGCATCCGCGGCAAGAGTTCGATCACCCGGCTGTGCGCGGGCGCGCTGCGCGGGGGCGGTCTGGTCACGGTGGCCAAGACGACCGGCACCGCCGCCCGGTTCATCCATCCGGATGCCACCGAGGAACCGGTGTACCGCAAGTTCGGCATCTCCAACATCGTCGAGCAGATCGGCATCGTACGGCGGGCGGCGACCTACCGGCCGGACGCGCTGGTCATCGAGTGCATGGCGGTGATGCCGGCGCTTCAGGAGACCAATCAGGAGAAGCTGATCCGTTCCACGATCGGTGTGCTCTGCAATGTCCGTGAGGACCATCTGGAGGAGATGGGGCCCACGCTGGACGACGTCGCCCGCTCGCTCTCCCGCTCGATGCCGGTGGGTGGGGTGTGCGTGACGGCGGAGAAGGACCGGCTGCACATCCTCCAGGAGGAGGCCGACAAGCGGAACTGCCGTCTGATCTCGGTCGATCCGGAGTCGGTGACCGACGCCGAACTGCGCGGTTTCAGCTGGTTCACCTTCAAGGAGAACGTGGCGATCGCACTCGCCGTCGCCGAACTGCTCGGCGTGGAGCGGCAGACCGCGATGCAGGGCATGTGGGACGCGCCGCCCGACCCGGGCGTGCTGTCGGTGGAGCGCTACGTCACCCCCGAGGGCAAGAAGCTGCGGTTCGCCAATGTCTTCGCGGCCAACGATCCCGAGTCGACGCTGATGAACGTGAAGCAGCTGGAGGATCTGGGCGCGATCAGGCGACCGATCAGTGTGGTCATCAACTGCCGCCCGGACCGGGTGGAGCGCAACGGCCAGATGGGCGCCATCGTTCCCGACCTCGCCGCCGAGACGGTGTTCCTGATCGGCCATCCGACCAAGAGCAGCCGCGATGCGATTCCGGAAGGCTTCACCGGGCGAGTGGTGGATCTCGGCGGTGACCGCCGGGATCCCGAGGAGCTGACCGCGGCGATGCTCGCGGAACTCGGCCCGTCCTCCTCGCTGGTGGCGATCGGCAACATCCACGGTCAGGGCGAACTGTTCCTGGAATGCCTCGCCGAGCTGCCGCTGGACGACTCCGAGAACCCGTTCGACGCCGTTCCCGACGGCGACGGCCTGGACCAGGAGACCGTGCAGATCGCCCTGCCCCGGCCGCGGGTCTCGGTGGCCCGGCCGCCCGAGCCGGAGCCGTACAGCTGGGTGGCACCGCTGGAGACACCGACGTACGCCCTGCGCATCCCCGAACAACGCGACCTGGCCCGCCGGTTCGCCGCCCGCCACGGCCGGTCCGGCGACCAGGGCACCGAAGAGGACTCGCACCACCCCCGCGACCCGCACCACCCGCACGACCCGCATCACCCCGACGACCCGCACCGCTCCTCCAACCGGCACCACTCCTACGATCCGCCCCAGTCCACGAGGAACCCGTGATCCCCGCCGAGCTCAACGCACAGACCGCCGCACTCGGGATCGCCCTCGGGCTGGTCTTCTCGCTCGTCTGTTACCTGACCACCAACCTCTCCCCCGGGGGAATGATCACCCCGGGCTGGATCGCCCTCACACTCGTCACCGACGTGCGGATGGCCGGGCTGATGGTCGCTGTGGCGGCGGCCACGTATTTCATGACGAAGCTGCTGCAGCGCACGGTGATTCTCTACGGCAAGCGGCTGTTCGCCGCCGTGGTGCTGTGCGCGGTGGTGATACAGACCACCGTGATGCTCGCCCTCAGCCACGAGTTCCCGCTGCTGTACACGTCACAGACCCTTGGCTTCATCGTCCCCGGACTGGTCTCCTACCAGATGGTCCGGCAGCCCATGGCGGCCACGGTCATCTCGACCACGGCGGTGACGCTGGCCACGTACGTGGTGCTGGTCTCCGGCCTGTTGATGGGCGCGCTGCCCACCGGCTGACCTGCCCACTCCTCTCTCACCTCACACTCGCAGGAGGATCGGCCATGCACTCCAACCCCGTCGGCAGACGCGGCGGACCCACTCGCCGCGCCGTGCTCGCAACGATCGCGGGCGTCGCGGCCGCCGGGGCGGCGGGCGGATACGCCTGGGACCACCACCGGCAGGGCGGCGACGACCACGGTGGTGCGGCCGCCGGCGCGGCGGGCACCGGCCCGAGCGCCCGGGCCACCGGCGCCCTCACCTTCGAGCGGCTGTCCGCCCCCGCCCGCACCGTGGTCCGTGCCGCCGACGGCGGCACGCTCGCCACGTTCACCGACGGAACACGTACGGCCGTACTCACCGGGCCCACCCGCAGCTTCAGCGAGCCGCGGACCACCGAGGCCAAGGTGACCACGGACGCCTGGGTGCGGCTGCTGCCGCACGCGTGGCGGCGGGGCATGGAGAAGTCCGCCTCGTTCAAGAGCTGGTTCCACAAGGCGCTGGGTGACACCAGCCCGGACGTCTTCGCGGTGGCGTTCCAGTACAGCAGCGCCGGGGCGCCCGACAAGCACAACGCCGCCGGCGTGCGCTACGCGGGCACCGCCCATTTCGGCCCGCGCAACACCGCGGTCGGCAACCCGCTGGACTTCGCCTACCACGACGAACAGTCCGACTTCTACGACTACCTGGGCCTGCCCTGGACCTTCCCGGACGGCACGCGCGTGCAGCCGGAGAAGGCCCGCTACGGCGACGTCGACTGCTCCGGTTTCCAGCGACTGGTGTGGGGCTACCGGATGGGCATTCCCCTGCACAACACCAACACCAAGGGCGCCGGCCTGCCGCGCCGCGCGTTCGCCATCGCCGCCGACGGTCCCGGCCGTCCGGTGATCCCGCACACGGGCACGCGGCAGGCCACCGACCTGAGCGTCCTGCAACCCGGGGACCTGGTCTTCTTCGCCATCATCAAGGGCCGGCCGGACTTCATCGACCACTGCGGCATGTACATGGGCCTCGACGACCAGGGCAGGCACCGCTTCTACTCCAGCCGCTCCGCCGCCAACGGCCCGACCATGGGCGACATGTCGGGGCACGCCCTGCTGGACGGCACCGACTTCTACGCCCGCGGCTTCCGGGCGGCCCGCCGCCTGTGATCCCGCGGCCCCGATCCCGCCGCCTCACCTGACCTGCCGATACGAGGACCACTGTCATGACCGCCATCCCCGCCACCCGGCCCACCGGAGCACACCGAGGCCGCCGGCAGCCCGGCCGCCGCTCCGGCCTGCCGGACGACGCCCCGCGCTGGGAACGTCCGGCGCTCGCCGCGGTGCTGGTCCTCGCCACGGTGCTGTACTCCTGGGGGATCGGGCACGCCGCACTCCACCCCTTCTACGGTGCGGCGATACGGTCGATGGCCGGCAGCTGGCGGGCCTTCTTCTTCGGCGGGCTCGACGCGAGCGGTTCGATCAGCATCGACAAGCTGCCCGGCGCCTTCTGGCCCGACGCCGTCTCCGTCTGGCTCTTCGGCCCGCACACCTGGGCAGCGGCGCTTCCGCAGGTCGTCGAAGGCGTGCTCACCGTATGGCTGCTGCACCGGATCGTACGGGCCTGGGCCGGTCCGTTCGCCGCGCTGATCGCCGCGCTGACGCTCACCCTCACCCCAGTCACCGTGGCGCTCAACCGTGCCACCATCCCGGACACCGCGCTCACCCTGCTGCTGGTGGCGGCCGCCGGAGCGCTGCAGAAGGCGGTGCGCACCGAGCGGCTGCTGCCCCTGATCACCTGCGGGATCTGGGTCGGGCTCGCCTTCCAGACGAAGATGCTGCAGGCGTGGCTGGTGCTGCCGGTCTTCGCCGCGGTCTACCAACTCGCCGGGCCCGGAACCCGGTCGAACCGGGCCCTGCGCGTCCTGCTGGCCGGTGCGGTCGCCCTCGCGGTCTCCTGCTCCTGGGTGCTGATCGCCTGGGCGACACCGGCCGCGAGCCGCCCGTACCTCGACGGAACGTCCGACAACGATCCGTTCGCCCTGGTCTTCGGCTACAACGGCCTGAGCCGTTTCAGCAGCGACTCCACCGCCTTCGGCGCCGTCGCGGGCACCGCCGCCAGCCGCACCACCGGCAACACGGGCTGGGACATGCTGATCAACCACACCGTCGGCCCCCAGGTCGGCTGGTTCCTGCCGCTCGCCGTGCTCGCCGCGGTCCTGGGCCTCGTCTGGCGCGCCGGGCAACCGCGAACCGACCCGCTGCGCCAGGGCTTCGTGCTGTGGGGTGGCTGGCTGGCCGTGCACGCCCTCGTGTTCGGCGCCTCCAACGGCAACCACGCCTACTACACGGCCGTCATCGCCCCCGCGCTCGCCGCGCTGACCGGCGGCGGGCTCGCGATCTTCCGAGCGGAGTACGAGGCGAAGCACGAGCCGCAGCCGGCGGCCGATGGCGAAGCGGAGCCGGACGTGCCGCACGAGGCGGGCGGCCGGCGGCACCTGGCGCTCCCGGCGGGGATCGTCCTGACGGCGGTGTGGGCGCTGGTGCTCGACTGGCCCACCCGATTCGTCTCATGGCTGCTGCCGGTCGCCGTGATGCTCGCGCTGCTCGGCGTGGTGGGCCTGTGGAGCCGCGGTCCGCGCACCTCCCCGCGGATGACGCACGCCGCCCTCGCCGCCGGAATCGCGGCCACCCTGGTCGTACCGGCCGGCTGGGCCGTCTCCGGCCTCGACCCGCTCTACGCGGGCGCCGCCACCTCGCCGATGGCCGGTCCGGTCGGCAAGTCGTACTACGAGCATCCCCGCCACGCTCCGCGCAGGAGAGGGCTCGGCCGGCCCAGCGCCCGCGACACCGCCCTGCTCGACTACCTCACCACGCACCGCCGCGGCGAGAAGTACCTGCTCGCGACCCAGGCCGCCTACACGGCCGAGCCGTTGCTGCGCGCGACGTCCGAGCCCATGCTCGTCATGGGCGGCTTCACGGGCGGCACGCCCTTCCCCACCGCCCAGCAGCTCGGCAGCCTCGTCGCCACCCACCAGGTGCGCTATGCGCTGCTCACCACCCAGCGCCCCACCACTCCCGCCACCACCTGGGTGACGTCGCACTGCGCCCACGTCCGGCCCACCGCCTACCTGCGCCACGCCGACGGCAGCTTCGCCCTCTACGACTGCGGCAACCCCCCGCACCGGCCTTGACCTGAAGTGCGCTTCAAGCTGAAGACTCCCGGAACACCAGCCGTGAACCGGGAGGATGACCATGAAGTACCGCACGATCGGCTCCGACCCCGCCACCCGCCGCGAGGTGAGCGTGCTCGCGCTCGGGGCGATGCTGATGGGGTCCCGTACCGATGAGCGCACCTCTTTCGCCGTGCTCGACCGCTATGTGGAGGCGGGCGGGAACTTCATCGACACGTCGGACAACTACGCGTTCTGGGAGGACGGCGGCCAGGGCGGGCAGAGCGAGGAACTGCTCGGGCGCTGGCGGCGCAGCCGGGGCATCGGGAACGAGGTGGTGATCGCCACCAAGCTCGGTGCCCGGCCGCTCGTCCCGGGCGCCGGCTTCGTCGACCGTCCGGAGGGGCTGTCGGCGAAGGTGATCCGGGAGGCCGCCGAGCGCAGCCGGGAGCGGCTCGGGGTGGAGCGGCTCGACCTGTTGTACGCCCACATAGAGGACCGCACCGTCCCGCTCGGCGAGACGGTGGAGGGGTTCGCCGCCCTCGTCGCCGAGGGCACCGTGGGGCTGCTGGGCGTCAGCAACCACGCCGTCTGGCGGGTGGAGCGCGCCCGCGCCCTGGCCGCGGCGGCGGGGCTGCCCGGCTACGAGGTGCTGCAGTACCAGCACAGCCATCTGCGCCCCCGCACGGACCTGCCGAGCGGGCTGTTCCCGGACGGCAGCCTCGGCGGCGCCGACGCCCAGCTGCTCAGCTATCTGCGGGCGGAGCCCGGGCTGACCCTGGTGGCCTACTCGCCGCTCCTCGCCGGCGCCTACACCCGCGACGACAAGCCCCTGCCGCCCGACTACGACCACCCCGGCACCCGGGCCCGGCTCGCGGTGCTGCGCGAGGTGGCCCGGGAGACGGGGGCGAGCGTCAACCAGGTGGTGCTGGCCTGGCAGATCGGCGGGGAGCTGCCCGTGATCCCGCTGGCGGGCGCCTCCTCGGTGGCCCAGCTGGAGGAGAACCTGGCCGCCGTCGACCTGGAGCTGACCGGGGACCAGCGGGCCCGCCTGGACGCCGCGCACTGAGCGGAGCACGCGGCGCCGGGCGTCAGCCCCGGGCACCCCGGTGGGGCTCCCGCACCACGGCGACGTCACCGGGCGCCACGGTGACCGTGGCGGTCGCCGGCCGGCCGGTGAGCAGTTCCGTGGCGCCGGGCGCCACCGGCAGCTCGGCGCCCCGGCCGCCGTGGTCGATCAGGAACACGTAGTCGGCGTCCGGGCCGCGCCGGCGGACCACCTCGACACCCGGCGGCGCGTCGCGCACCGGCTCCGCACCCGCCTCGGCGCGGACCCGGTCCAGCAGCGCCCGCAGGGTGGCCGGGTCGGGCAGCGTGGCCAGGTACCAGGCGGCGCCGGTGCCGTACGCGCGGCGGGTCACCGCGGGGACACCGGCGAGGGGGCCGTCCGTGTACGACGCGATCTCCTCGGCGCCCGCCAGGCGCAGCCGCTCCGACCACAGGGTGCCGGTGGCGCCCCGCGGCACCTCGCCGGTCAGGCCGACCCGTTCGCCGGGCAGCAGCGGGAACGGCTCGTCCGAGCGCACGCCCAGCACCTCGCGGAACGCGCCCGGGTAACCGCCCAGCCGGACATGGCAGTGGTCGTCCACCGCCCCGCTGTGGAAGCCGACCACCAGGGTGCCGCCGTGTTCCGCGTAGGCGGCGAGGTTCGCCGCGCCGGCGTCGTCCACCAGGTACAGGCTGGGCACCAGGACGGCCTTGTACGCCGTGAGGTCCGCGCCGGGGCGGACGAAGTCCACGGCCACCGAGGCCCGCCACAGCGGCTCGTACCAGGCGCGGACGAGGTCCTGGTGGCGCAGCTCGCCGTTCGGCTGGGAGGGCAGCTCCAGCGCCCAGCGGGCGGGCCAGTCCCAGACGACGGCCACCTCGGCCGTGCCAAAGCTGCCCCGCACCTGAGCCAGCGCCTTCAGGTCGGCGCCCAGCCGCACCACGTCCTGCCAGATCCGGCTGTCGGTCCCGGCGTGCGGCAGCATCGCCGAGTGCCACTGCTCGGCGCCCGCCCTGGCCGCCCGCCACTGGAAGAAGGCGACGCCGTCCGCGCCGCGCGCCACGTGGGCGAGCGCGTTGCGGCGCAACTGGCCGGGGGACTTCGCCCGGTTGACGGGCTGCCAGTTCACCGCGCCGGTGGAGTGCTCCATCAGCAGCCACGGCCCGCCCGCGAGCGAGCGGGTCAGGTCGCCGCTGAGCGCTAGGTCGATCTCCGGCTCCGGGTCGGTCGACATCAGGTAGTGGTCGTTGGAGACGACGTCCAGCTCCGGCGCCCAGCGCCAGTAGTCCAGCGCGTCGAAGACGGGCAGCACCATGAAGTTGGTGGTGGCCGGGATCCGGGGTGCCGCCCGGCGCAGCACGTCGCGTTCCGCCGTGCACAGCGACAGCAGCGCGTCCGAGCAGAAGCGCCGCCAGTCCAGCTGGTGCGTCGGGTTGGGCACGGCACCGGTGGCGCGGGGCGGCGGGATCTCCTCCCAGTCGCCGTACCGCTGGCTCCAGAAGGCGGTGCCCCAGGCGTGGTTGAGCGCGCCGAGGTCGTCGCCGTACCGGGTGCGCAGCCAGCGGCGGAACGCGGCCGCGCTGGTGTCGCAGTAGCAGGCGGCGTTGTGGCAGCCGTACTCGTTGTGCACGTGCCACAGGGCGACCGCCGGGTGGCTCGCGTACCGCTCGGCCAGCGCGCCCGTGATCCGCAGCGCGGCCTCGCGGTAGGCGGGGCTGGACGGGCAGAACGTCTGGCGGCTGCCGAAGGACAGGGTGCGGCCGTCGCGGTCGGCGGGGAGGGCCTCGGGGTGGGCGCGGAAGAACCAGGCGGGCGGGGCGGCCGTCGGGGTGGCGAGGCCGGCGGCGATGCCGTTGTCGTGCAGCAGCCCGAGGACCTTGTCCAGGTGGGTGAAGTCGTAGCGGCCCTCGGCGGGTTCCAGCAGGGCCCAGGAGAAGATGCCGACGCTGACCAGGTTCACCCCGGCCTCGCGCATCAGGCGCATGTCCTCCTCCCACACCTCCTCCGGCCACTGCTCGGGGTTGTAGTCGCCGCCGTAGGCGAGGCCGGGCAGGCTCAGGGCGGGCTTCACCGGGCGGCTCCCGTCAGCAGCCGGCGGGTCGTGTCCACGCCCCAGGCGTCGAGCGAGAGCAGGCGGTCGCTGGAGGCGACCAGGCCGCCGGTGGCCTCCACGTGGGCGGCCCAGCGCTCCCGGGTCTCGACGGCCGGGCGGGCCATCAGGCAGTCCGGGTCGTTGATCCACAGCCGGCCGTGCTGCCACTGCCGGGCGGCGCCGGTGAACTCGGCCGCGTCCTGGCCGGGCTGGCTGTAGTCGCCGGCCTCGGGGCGGCGGTGCGGCGCGGTGTCGGGGCTGACCCGCATCGCGTCGAACAGGCCGATGGAGGGCAGGAGGGGCGCGCCGCAGCCCAGCAGATAGGCGTCGGCCCCGATCGCCTCGCGGATCAGTGTGATCCCGGCGCGGTAGGCGGTGAGGGCGTCGGTGTCCTCGTGGCGTACGCCGTCCAGGGCGCCCGCGTAGAGGAAGTCGGTCTTGAAGTAGTCGTAGCCCTCGGCGCGCAGGGTCGTGAAGACCCGCGTCAGGTACTCCGCCGCCCCGGGGTGGGTGGTGTCCAGGACGTACAGGTCCGTGTTCCAGTTGTGGCCCGCGTGCACGGGGGCGCCGCCGGCGTCGCGGACCAGCCAGTCGGGGTGGGCGGCGGCGGTCGCGCTGTCCGGGGCGACCAGGAAGGGCGCCGTCCAGATGCCGGCGCGGCGGCCGCGGGACCGGACGGCGTCGGCGAGGCCGGCGCGGGAGCGGAACCGGCCGGAGAGGGTGAGCCAGTCGCCGAGGGCGCTCTGGTGGCCGTCGTCGATCTGGACGACGTCCACGGGCAGGCCGAGGGCGTGCATCGCGCGCAGGTTCTCGTGGATGTCGTCCTCGGTGACGGCCGTGAAGTACTCGTACCAGGAGCACCAGACCGTCGGCGCCGGGCGCGGGGCGGGCAGTGCGCGGGCGTCGGCCCAGCTCGCCAGCGCCGGGCCGATGCCGGTGGCGGTCCACTCCTCCACCGGGCCGTCGGCGCTGACCTCGGCGTGGCCGTCCGTGACGGTCAGCCGGACGGACGGAACGTGGTGGAGGGGGTCGGCGGCGGCCCACAGCCGGGCCGGGGAGCCGTCCCCGGGGTCGAGCGCCAGCAGGCCCTCGCCCTGGAAGGTGCCGGCGGGCACGGCGCGGCCGGGGCGGTAGCAGACGGTGGCCCAGTTGTCGTTCACCGGGCGGTGGGGGGCCGCGTCGAGGGCGTAGGCGCCGCTGGGGCTCCACGACTGCCAGCCCTCCTCGTGGACCCGGGCGGTGCGCGGGTCCACGGGCACCGAGGCCACGGGGGTGAAGGGATTCTGCACGGGGTTCTCTTTCGACTGAGCCGGATCAGCCCTTGGCGGAGCCCAGGGTCAGACCGCTGACGAACTGGCGCTGGAGCACGAAGTAGACGACGAGTGTGGGTACGGCGGTGAGCAGGGCGCCCGCGGCGACCAGGTTGGGGTCGGTGAAGTACTGGCCGGAGAGGTTGTTCAGGGCGGAGGTGATCGGCATGTTCTCGCCGGTCGAGATGAGCACCAGGGCCCAGAAGAAGTCGTTGTAGATCCAGATGGACAGCAGGGTGGCCAGCGCCGCCATCGCCGGCTTGCACAGCGGCAGCGTGATCTGCCAGTACAGCCGCCACACCGAGGCGCCGTCGACGAGCGCGGCCTCGGTCAGTTCGTGCGGCAGCGACCGCATGTAGTTGCTCAGTACGAACGCGCAGAAACCGGACTGGAACGCGATGTGGATGAGGACCAGGCCGAGCGCGGAGTCGTACAGCTTGCCGCTGACCGTGATGCCGGGCAGGTCGGTGAGCAGGTACATCCGGTACAGCGGGGTGATGATGACCTGCTGCGGGAGCAGGTTGCCGGCCGTGAACACCAGCAGCAGGAACAGGTTGACGCGGAAGTCGAAGCGGCTGACGTAGAAGGCGACCATCGACGACAGCAACAGCGTCAGCAGCACGGCCGGCACGGCGATGAGCAGCGTGTTGCCGAAGTAGTGCGCCATGTCCGACTGCGTGAAGGCGTTGGTGAAGTTGTCCGGACTGAGTCTGTCCGGCCAGGACACGTACCCCTTGGTGCTGGTCTCGCTGTACGGGCGCAGGGCCGAGAAGACGGCCCACAGCAGCGGGGCGAGCCAGGCCAGTGCCGTACCGGCGAGGAAGACGTGCAGCAGGACGCGGGCGGGGCGGACCGGGGTGCGCCGCCTGAGCGCGCCGGCCGCGGCGGTGGGGGCGCTCACGATCGCCGCTCCTTCCGGAAGGTGGCCACCAGATACGGGATGATCACCACGAGGGAGATCACCAGCAGGACGACGGCGATCGCCGATCCGTAGCCGATGCGGCTGGACTCGCCGATGATGTTGTTGGTCACCAGGATCGACAGCAACTCCGTGCCCTGGGCGCCCTTGTTGAAGACGAAGACCAGGTCGAAGGCGCGCAGGGCCTCGATGATGGTGACGACCAGGACGACGGTGTTGGTGGGCCGCAGCGTCGGGAAGATCACGCCGCGGAAGGTCTGCCACTCGTCGGCGCCGTCCAGCGCGGCCGCCTCGCGCAGTGACGGGTCGACGCTCTTCAGACCGGCCAGGTACAGGATCATCATGTAGCCGGTGTGCCGCCAGGACGCGGCGACCAGGACCGCCCACAGGTTCAGGTCGGGATCGCCGATCCAGTCGATGTAGTGGCCGGGCTCGTTGGCGCCGATGATGCTGTTGATCAGGCCCGTGTCCGGGTTGTACACCAGCTGCCAGACGAATCCGATGCACGCCATCGAGATGACGACCGGCAGGAAGAACGCGGTCTGGTAGACCCGGCTGAACCGGATGCGCTTGTCCAGCTGGAGGGCGAGGAACAGCCCGAACGGCGTCGGGACCAGGATCAGTACGACGAACCAGATCACGTTGTGCTGGACGGCGGGCCAGAACTGCGGGTTGTCGCTGAACAGCTGGCGGAAGTTGTCCAGGCCCACCCAGCGGATCGAGTCGAACCCGATGCCGTCCCAGGTCGTGAAGGCGAGGGCGACGGAGGCCAGGGCGGTGACCCAGACCAGGACGACGTGCAGGGCCGTGGGCACGCCCGCCATGAGGCCGAGCGTGATCCGGTCGCGGCGGGTCAGCAGGCGCCGGTGGCCCTGGACGACCCGCCTCTTCCCGGGTGCGGCGCCCGGGGGCGGCACGGTGACCGCCTCCGGGGGCGTGGTGGTCGTGTCGGTGCTCATGCGGAGGCGAAGATCGTCTTCTTCTGGCGCTCGATCGACGCCAGCAGGCCGTCCACGCCCTTGGGGTTCTGGACGAACTTCTGCAGGGCGGGCTGCATCACCGTGGAGGTGAAGTCCGGCCGGCTGTCGCGGTCCATGAACTGGGTGAGGCTCTTGGCCCCGCTGATCATCGCGTACGCCTTCTTCTGCAGCGCCGTGTACGACGAGGTGTCGGCCTTCCCGGAGGCGGCCACCACGCTGGAGTCGGCCTTGAGGTAGATCTGCTCGGCCTCCGGCGTGCCCAGGTACTCCAGCAGCTTCACCACGCCCGCGTGGTTCTTCGGGGCCTTGCTGACCATGAAGCCGTCGGTCGGCGCCTCCACGGTGTCCTGGCCGTAGGCGGAGTTGATCTCCGGGAACGGGAAGAAGTCGAGGTCGTCCAGGTCGGCCTTGTCGGTGAACTGCTGCCCCACGAAGCTGCCCAGGAGGTACATGCCCGCCTTCTTGGCCACCAGGGTCTGCGCGGCGTCCTGCCAGGTGCGGCCCATGGCGCCGTCCTGGTGGTAGGGCAGCAGCTCGCTCCAGTGGTCGAAGACGGCCTTGACCTTGGCGTCGGTCCACGAGGCCTTGCCGGCCATGAGCTGGACGTGGAAGTCGTAGCCGTTGAGCCGGAAGTTGATCTGGTCGAAGGTGCCCATCGCCGGCCAGGCGTCCTTGTCGCCGAAGGCGATCGGGACCAGGTTGTCCTTCTTCATCCGCTTGCACAGCGCCACCAGTTGGTCCCAGGTGGTGGGAACCTCGTAGCCGTGCTGCTCGAAGACGCTTTTGCGGTAGAACACCGCCCACGGGTAGGTGTACAGCGGCAGGAAGTAGAACTTGCCGTCCTCGCCCTTGCTGAGTTTCCGCATCGCCTCGGGGAAGTTGCCGCCGATCTTCTGCCAGACGTCGTCGATCGGCGTGGCGAGCTTCTTCGCCGCGAAGAACTGCATGCGGTATCCCGCGAACCAGTTGAACACGTCGTCCGGCGTGCCCTGGAGGTAGGAGTTGATCTGCTCCTGGAAGGTGTTGTGGTCCTTGGTGTTCACGTCGACCGTGATGCCGGACGTCTTCCTGAAGGACGCGTAGATCTCGGCGAACGCCTTCTTGGGTACGGCGTCGGACGCGTTGGAGCCCAGGGTGACGGTCTTCGGGTCGGACGCCGAACCGCTGCCGCCGCAGCCGGACAGCAGGGGTATCCCGGCACCCGCCAGGACGGCGGCGCCGCCGGCGCCGCGCAGCAGCGAACGGCGGCTGGGGCCCGGGAGGGCGAGACCGGAGGGGGAGTGGCGCATGGCGGCTCCTGAGGAAAACAGGGCTCGGTCAAGGGGATGAGCCGGTATTCCGAAAGGTCTCGAAACCGATCAGAAACCAACTCGACCGAACATCGTGGGCGTAATGACAGCGACGTCCCGGTCATGCGTCAATACCTCGTGCAACGGGTGCCGGTCTCTTGTCCGAAACGTAATCGACCCGGCCACCTGCCCCTTCGACGAACGGGAACCGCCGGAGTCCGGCGGGCGTTGGAGAGGGTGACGGGGAGTGACCCGTCGTGAGGACGGGAGGACGCATGTCGCACACGCAGCACGCCGAGACCGCGCCGGACAGCCCTGAGGCCGCCCTGCGGCGAGCCCGTTTCGGCACCCTTCCCGAGCGGATACGCCCGCAGGACACCGTGGAGACGAGCCCGGCGACCCGGCCGGACCCGGCGCGCGACCGCTACCACGCGGACGAGTGGCTGGTGCGCTACTGCGGCTGACCGCCGCTGACCGGGACGCCGCGCGCGACCGGGCGGGCGGCGCCGACGCGGGACGGACGCGGGGTGCTCACGCGTCCGTGCGGCACCGGGGGCGCGTCCGGCCGCCGCCGGCCCGCCGCCCCCAACCGGCTCACAGATTGATCGCGTAAGCCTTGCGCAGCGTCTCGTGCACGGTCCACGTCGTCCGGTCGCCCGCACGCAGGACGGCCATGTCCCCCGGGCCGACCGTCAGCGTCGGCCCGCCCTCGACCTCGATGGTCGCCGACCCGCTGATCACCACGAACAGCTCGTCGGCCTCGGTGTCGGTGACGACCCCGGGCGTGATCTGCCAGACGCCCCGCAGCTGCCGGCCGTCCGCCGACTCCCAGACCACCTTCCCGGTCACCTCGGGGGTGCCGGAGACGATCCGCTCCGGGTCGAGGGGTTCCGGCTCGAGGTCGGCGTCGGGGATGTGGAGCGCGAAGCTGTGGGTCATGCGCCGACCCTAGCGAGCCGCCGCCGCACGCCGCCGCCGACAGTGTGTGGGGCATCGGGCCCGGCGGGCGGACACTTCGTCGCGGCGCACGGCGGCGGGCCGGCTGGCGTGGCCGCCCGGGCCGGGTGATCGTGGAGGGCATGGGTGACTCCACGGCCGAGCGCATGGGCGACTCCGCGGCGGCCGTCGGCGAGCCGCGCCCGCGGCACGACACGCGCGAGGCGCTCCTCTTCGGCGGGGTCTACGGCGCCGTCCTGGCCAGCTCGCTGGTCGCCGCGCTCACCCAGTACGGCCACAGCTCCACCGCGAGCCGCCGCTACGACGCCCTCTGGCTGGTGGTGACCGCCCTCGCCTCCGCACTCGCCCACGGCTACGCGCACTACATCGCCGAGCGGACGCCGCACGGCCGCTGGGAGGTCCTGCGCGCCCTGGTCCAGGAGTGGCCGCTGGTCGCGGCCGTCCTGCCGACCGTGCTGCTGCTCGCCGGGGCCGGGTGGGGCTGGTGGCCGGCGAACGGCGTCGAGTACCCGGCGTTCGGCCTGAACATCGCCATTCTGTTCACCCTGGGCCTGGTCACCGCCCGGGCCGCGGCGCGCACCTGGCCGGCCGCCCTGCTCATCGGCGCGGTGGACGCGCTGCTCGGGGTGGTCGTGGTGGTGGCGAACGCGCTCATCAAGTAGGCGCGCGGCAGCCGGCCCCCCGCCCCACCCCGCCGTCGGTCCGCCCCCGCCCCGCCGCCGGTCCCGCCGCTGTCTCGGCGGCCGCGGCACCCGTGCGCGTACGGTAGGGTTGACCTGCGCGATCACGCGGGAGACACCGCGTGGCACCGCACCGGGACGTGGCGCAGCTTGGTAGCGCACTTGACTGGGGGTCAAGGGGTCGCAGGTTCAAATCCTGTCGTCCCGACGGTGCGAGGGGCCGTCACAGACGCGAGTCTGTGACGGCCCTTTCGCGTTCCGAGTGCTGCGTTCCGAGTGCCCACTTCCCGGCCTCCGGGACGTCGGGACGTCGGGCGTCCGCGGCGCCGGGGATCAGTCGACGTTGCTCGGCTCGCCGCCCGGGGTCTTTCCGGCGAGTACGTCCTGCAGCCGCTGGGCGCCGTTGCTCACCGCCAGGTTCGTGCTGCTGTGATCGGCGCCGCTGGTACCGCCGTTGGTGACCGCGGCCCCTGAGGCGCCGACCCGCAGCACCGCGACGTCCAGGGTGAGCGTGACCGGCTGGCCGTTCGTCGAGCCCTGCACCGTGACCGTCACTCCCTGCCGGGCGTCACCCGCCTCGGGCAGCGAGGCCGCGACCACCTGCACGGTCCGCTTGCCGCCGTTCGCGTCGTCCGAGTTGTCCGAACTGTCCACCGTGAACTGGTCGCACTCCTGCGGCAGCCTCTTGAGCCAGTCCAGGGTCTTGTTCAGCGAGGCCTGGCCGTAGTCGCCGACCTGGTACAGCAGCCGGGAGTCCTGCTGGGTGAATCCGGTGAGCGCCGACGCCCCGGTGGCGCGGCCCAGCAGGGTGTCCGAGTAGAGGCTGTCCATGAGCTTCTGGCAGTCGGCCGCGGTCGACTTGCCGTTGACGAACGCGGCGACGTCGACCTTGCCGACGAGCAGTTTGTCGCTCCAGGTCGACGCGTCGTCCACCTGCGTCCAGTCCTCCTCGATGTCTCCTTCGGTGATCAGGGCCGCCTTCGCACCGGGCCCGGTCAGCAGCGGGGTGGCGGACGGCGACGGGGACCGCTCGGCGGCGGGTGAGACGGAGGCCGCGGTGCCGGAGGAGCCGCCGCCGTCCGCACAGGCAGCCGTGGCCAGCAGGGCCCCCGCCGTCAGGGTGCCGGCGAGCAGACGCACGGGACGGTACGGACGCTTCATGGCGACTGCCTCCTCGGGAGCGCGGAACCTGCTCCCACGCCACCACCGGCCCCGGTGACCGGCCAGCCGCACCGGGCCGTCCGGGTGACGCGCGCCGACCGGTTCCCGCGGGCCGTCCGGGTGACGCGCGCCGACCGGTTCCGGCGGGCCGTCCGGGTGATGCCGGGCTCGCACCGGTGGAGTCCGGCCGCGGGTTCACCGGGCGGGGCCGCCCTTCCCGTCCGGCGGCCCGGACCCGCGGCGGCGCGGACGCCGGAGCGGACGCGGCGGCAGGTGCCGGTGCAGCCACAGGCGGACCCGGTGCGCGGGAGGCCCGCGCCGCCCGGCCCCGCCCGGCGCCGACACGTCGACCCGCCGGCTTCCACAGCGGGGGCACACCGCGTCGGCCAGCGGCGAGCGCACCGCCCGGCCCGCCTCGTCGACGTACTCCTGGGCACCGGCGCCCGTCGGTTCGGCCGGGTCGGTGAAGAACATGAGCCGGAAGTCGGCCCGCCAGACGTGCCCGCAGGCGTCACAGGCGAAGGCGAAGGTCTCCGTCACGGCGGCGGGAACGGACGCGCCGGGCGAGTCGTCGTCGTCCCGTCCCATGGCATCCGGCTCCTCCCGCGCCCGCGCACCGCCCTGCGGCGCGCCCCGCGCTTCCCCTCGGTGCGTCCGGCTCCGCCTCCCGCGCACCCCGTCCGCTCTCCAGCGCACCGCGCCGCCCGCCGCACGGCAACCCGGGCGGGCCCGCACCCGGAACTCCCGCCGGGATCGCGCATCCGGGTGTCCTCACCGTGGACGCCCCCTTGACGCCGTGCCGGGGCGGATCGACACTCCAGAGGGAATCCTAGTGAACGGGTAGGGAAACAATGGGGCGCCTCGAGACGGTCACCGGCCGGGCCGGTCGTACGCCGTGGCGCGCTCCCCTCCTCACCTCCCGCCGCCACATCGACCTGCTGCGGGTGTGCAGCTCCCTCAGCCGCCGCGGCTGAGCCGCGCCTTCGTGCACCCATCCCCGCGCATCCTGCCGCCGACGCTCCCGCCGCATCCGGTCCGCATCCGGTCCACACCCCTGACCGCCCACCGGTAGACCCTGACCACACACCCTGACCCAGGGAGACGCATGTCCGTCCGTCCGCTCGCCGCTGCTCCGTCCGCCCGCGGCACCGCTCCCGCCTTCCGGGGCCGCATCGGCCGGGACGCCCGCAGCGGCCATTACGCCGTGCCGCACCGCTACCGGCTCCATCTCTCCACGGCCTGTCCCGACGGCCTGCGCCTCGCCGTGACCCACAGCGTCCTCGACCTCGCCGAGAGCTGTCCGGTCGACCATCTGCCCGCCGTCCCGGACTGCCCCGGCGGCGGCCACTCCGCCCTGCGTCCGCTGTACGAGGCGAGCGCGCACCGCTACTCCGGGCCGGCCCTCGCGCCGGTGCTCAGCGACGACTGGTCCGGACGGATCGTCAGCACCCACACCCCCGACATCCTGCGCGACCTGGGCCGCTTCCGCGACGACGGCCCCACCTCGCTGCGTCCCCGCGGCGCCGGCACCGAGGCGACCGAGCTGGCCGACGTCGAGCGGCTGTGCGCGTACGGCATCGAAGAGGCCGCCCAGCGCGCCGGAGCGGCCGGAACCGGCCCGGCGGAGCGCGCCGCCGCGCTGGACACCCTGTTCCGCGCCCTGGACCTGCTGGAGCGGCGGCTGGCCCGCGAGGAGTACCTCGTCGGCGGCCGGCTCACCGCTGCCGACATCGAGGCCTGGGTGGCGCTGGTCCAGCTGGACACCGTGCACCGCAACCACCTGGACGCGGCCGCCGTGCACCGCATCGCCGGACACGCGGCCCTGTGGGCCTACGCCCGGCGCCTGGCCGCCCACCCGGCCTTCGGCGCCCACCTCGACCTGGACGGCATCGCCCGCCGCCACCACGGCCGCTGCACCGGCCTGGAGGCCGCCGGAGCCGCCGTCCAGATCCTGGACTGGGCGGCCTACACCGCGGACGCCCCGGACGTCGCTCGCAGGTGAGAGCGGTTCGCCCGCGTCCAATCCCTGGACGGCCGTTGACAGCACGACGGCCGACTGCCTTAACTTACGGCTCAGAACGGTCATGAGCGTCAGCGACAAGCCCTGGCTCGCTGACCGGCAACCCTCGCTCCGCGGTGGGGTGCCCCAGGTGACGACCGGACCGGATGACGTTTCACGGATGACGTTTCGGTAAGCGCGAAGGCCCTCCGGGGCCGGAACAGTGACAGGTGACGCCATGTACGCAGCTCCCAGGACGGCCCCGAGCCGGCCGCAGGGCTGCGTACGGTCGTTCGCGGGCCTGCTCGTCTCCGACCGAGCCGTCGATCTGCTCCGCGTGAACAGTGCGCTGTGTACGGCCTCGGGCCGTGCCCGCTGTCAGGGCTGACGCCACTTCCCAGCCCGCGTACCCGACGAACACCGCTGCCGCGGTGCGCCGTTGCCCGCCCCGCCCCCGTTTCCCGCGCGTTCCCGTGTGCCGCCCCGTGTCCCGGTGCCGTCCGGCAGCCCACGTGTGATCCGCCGTGGCCGGGGGTGTCCGACTCCCGCCGGAGCCCGCCATGAGTGAACCCCCAGGCGCCACCGTGTCCCTCACCGACACGCAGGCACCCTCCCCGCCCGCCGACCGGCCGACAGCCGGCCCGCCGGCGGCCGAGCAGCCCTCCGTCGGCCTGCCGCCGGCCGGGCAGCCGTCCGCCGGTGCGCCCGCGGCCGACAGGCCGTCAAAGGCGCTGACCGCACAGCGCGTTCAGCCGCTGCGCCGGCCCGGGCGGTGGATCGTCACCGCCGTCGTCCTGGTGCTGGTGGCCCAGATCCTGCACGGACTGGCCACCAACCCCTTTTACCAGTGGGACCGCTTCCGCTACTGGTTCCTGCGGCCCACCATCCTCGACGGCCTGCTCATCACCCTCGAAGTCGCCGCCCTCAGCGCCCTGCTGGGACTCCTCGGCGGCGTCCTGCTGGCCCTGGGCCGACTCTCCGGGAGCCCGGTGCTGCGCGCGGTGAGCTGGACGTACACCTGGCTGTTCCGCTCGGTGCCGCTGATCGTCGTGCTGATCTTCCTGTACAACTTCAGCGCCCTCTACCAGACGCTGAGCCTGGGCGTCCCCTTCGGCCCGGCGTTCGTCACCTTCGACGAGTCGAGGCTGGCCACCGACATGACGGTCGCCGTGGTCGGCCTCAGCCTCAACGAGGCGGCCTACGCGGCCGAGGTCGTCCGCGGCGGCATCCTCGCCGTCGACCAGGGCCAGCACGAGGCGGCGGCCGCGCTCGGCCTGCCCAGGGGCTACCAGTTCACCCGCATCGTCTTCCCGCAGGCCCTGCGGTCCATCACCCCCAACTACGTCAACCAGCTCATCGGCCTGATCAAGGGCACGTCCCTGGTCTTCTACGTGTCGCTGCTCGACCTGTTCGGCTCCGTGCAGACCATGGGCAGCACCTACCCCGGCGACATCGTGCCGCTGCTGCTGGTCGCCACCGTCTGGTACCTGCTGCTGACCAGCGCCGTGTCCGTCGTCCAGTTCTACGTCGAGCGGTACTTCGCCCGGGGCGCCACCCGCGCCCTGCCGCCGACGCCGCTTCAGAAGGCACGGGCCGGGCTGAGCGCCCTGCGCGCCCGGCTGCGCCAGGAGGCCGCCGTATGACCGCCACCGAGACCGAGACGCTCGCCCTCACCCCCGCCGCGCTGGAGGTCCACGACGTCCACAAGTGGTACGGCGCCCAGCGCGTCCTGGACGGCATCGACCTGACCGTGCGCCCCGGCGAGGTGACGGTGATCCTCGGTCCCTCCGGCTCGGGCAAGTCCACCCTGCTGCGGGTCATCAACCACCTGGAGAAGCCCGAGATCGGGTACGTCAGCGTCGGCGGGGAACTGATCGGCGTCCGGCGCAGCGGAGACCGGCTGAAGGAGCTGAGCGAGCGGGCCATCCTCGCGCAGCGCAGCCGGATCGGCTTCGTCTTCCAGAACTTCAACCTCTTCCCGCACCTGACCGTCCTCGACAACGTCGCCGCCGCCCCGGCCGCCACCGGCAGGCTGCCCAGGGCCGAGGCCCGGGAGCTGGCCCGCGAACTGCTCACCCGGGTCGGCCTCGGCGACCGGACCGAGGCCTATCCGCGGCAGCTGTCCGGTGGCCAGCAGCAGCGCGTCGCCATCGCCCGCGCCCTGGCGCTGCGGCCGGGCATCATCCTCTTCGACGAGCCGACCTCGGCCCTCGACCCCGAACTGGTGGGGGAGGTGCTCTCCGTCATCAAGGACCTCGCGACCAGCGGCACCACCCTGGTCATCGTCACCCACGAGATCGGCTTCGCCCGCGAGGTCGCCGACCGGGTCGTCTTCATCGACGGCGGCCGGATCGTCGAACAGGGGCCGCCCGCCGAGGTGCTGGACAACCCCCGGCACACCCGCACCCGGGACTTCCTCAGCAAGGTCCTCTGACACCCCGGCATCACGCATACCGCTCGACATGTCCATGAACCGACTTACCGACACACCGTCATACCGACACACCGATACACCGTCGCACTTCACCGAACGAACAGGACAGCCATGCCCAGCCACTTCACCCGGCGCCACCTGCTGCGCGGCCTGACCGCGGCGACCGCCGTCGCCACCCTCGCCACCGGGCTCGCCGCCTGCGGCGGCGACAGCGACGCCGCCACCTCCGCCCAGGTGAAGGACGCCACCGGCACGGTGACCGTGGGCCAGCTGTCCAACGGCGCCGCCCGGCAGACCGCGCTGAAGGTCTCCCAGGTCGCGTCGATACGGGCCGAACTGCCCGCCTCCGTCCGCAAGAGCGGTGTCCTGCGCGTCGGCGTCGGCGCCCTGCCCGACGGCTTCCCGCCGCTGGCGTACGTCGGCAGCGACCAGAAGACCCTCACCGGCGCCGAACCCGACCTCGCCCGGCTGGTCGCCGCGGTCCTCGGGCTGAACGCCGAGTTCTCCAACGCCACCTGGGAGAACATGTTCGTCGGCGTCGACAGCGGCAAGTACGACGCCGCCTTCGCCAACATCACCGACACCGAGGAGCGCAAGAAGAAGTACGACTTCGCCTCCTACCGCAAGGACAACGTCGGCTTCGAGGTGCTGAAGAAGAGCACGTGGAACTTCGACGGCGACTACCGCAACCTCGCGGGCAAGACGGTCGCCGTGGACAACGGCACCAACCAGGAGAAGATCCTCCTGGAGTGGCAGGCGAAGCTGAAGAAGGAGGGCAAGAACGTCACCGTCAAGCACTACGCCAGCAAGAACGCCACCTACCTGGCGCTGACCGGCGGCCGCATCGACGCCTACTTCTCCGCCAACCCGGGCGTCGCCTACCACGTCACGCAGACCGCCAAGTCGCCGAACCCGACCCGCAGCGCGGGCACCTTCTCCGGCGCGGGCGCGAGCCTGCAGGGCCTGATCGGGGCGACCACGAAGAAGGGCAGCGGCCTGGCCAAGCCCTTCGCCGACGCCATCAACCACCTCGTGGCCGACGGGCAGTACGCCAAGTGGCTGGCCGCCTGGAACCTCTCCGACGAGGCCGTCACCAAGGCGGAGGTCAACCCGCCCGGGCTGCCGCTGGACAACTCCTGACCCCGGACGGGGACGGGCCCGGCGGCCCGTCCCCGTCCCGCCGGCGCACCCCGCCGCCGGTGCGCCGGCGCCCCCGTACGGACCTCCAGGAAGGCACCCATCGTGTCCTCGACCCCCGCCCCCCTCCTGCACCTCGCCGTCGCCCTGGACGGCACCGGCTGGCACCCCGCCTCCTGGCGCGAGCCGGTGGCCCGGCCGCGTGAGCTGTTCACCGCCCGCTACTGGACCGACCTGGTCACCGAGGCCGAGCACGGCCTGCTCGACTTCGTCACCATCGAGGACGGCCTTGGCCCGCAGACCTCGCGTTTCCTCGCACCCGACGACCGCACCGACCAGGTACGCGGCCGGCTGGACGCCGTCCTCATCGCCTCCCGCGTCGCACCGGTGACCCACCACATAGGCCTGGTGCCGACCGTGGTGGCCACGCACACGGAGCCGTTCCACATCTCCAAGGCGATCGCCACCCTCGACTACGTCAGCGCCGGCCGCGCGGGCCTGCGCGTGCAGATCACCGCCCGGCCCGACGAGGCCGCGCACTTCGGCCGCCGCACCATCCCCCGGATCGACGCCTACGACAGCCCGGCCGCCCGCGAGACCGTCGCCGAGCTGTTCGACGAGGCCGCCGACCACGTGGAGGTCGTGCGCCGCCTGTGGGACAGCTGGGAGGACGACGCGGAGATCCGGGACGCGGCCACCGGCCGCTTCATCGACCGCGACAAACTGCACTACATCGACTTCGAGGGCCGCCACTTCAGCGTCAAGGGCCCCTCCATCACCCCCCGCCCGCCCCAGGGACAGCCGCCGGTCACCGCGCTCGCCCACCAGAGCGAGCCGTTCCGGCTGGTGGCCCGGCAGGCCGACGTCGGGTACGTCACCCCGCACGACGCCGATCAGGCCCGCGCGATCATCGCCGAGATCCGCGCCGGACAGCAGGCGGCCGGACGCGCGGACCAGACCGTGCACGTCTTCGCCGACCTGGTGGTCTTCCTGGACGACGACCCCGCCCTGGCCGTGGCCCGGCGCGAGCGCCTCGACGGCCTCGCGGGCACCCCGTACACCAGCGACGCCCGGATCTTCGCCGGCAGCCCCGCCCAACTCGCCGACCTGCTGGAGGAGTTCCAGGCAGCGGGCATCTCCGGGTTCCGGCTGCGGCCCGCCGTGCTCGGCCACGACCTGCCCGCCATCACCCGGACACTCGTGCCCGAACTCCAGCGCCGGGGCCTGTTCCGCAGCGCCTACGAGGCCCGCACCCTGCGCGGCCTGCTCGGCCTGCCGCGCCCCGCCAACCGCTACGCCCCCAAGCTCTCGGCTCCGCTCGAGCCCGGGGTGACCCCCACCGCAACCGCCTGAGCCGGAGGACCCGCACGCCATGAGCAAGCCGCTGAAGCAGATCCACCTGGCCGCCCACTTCCCCGGCGTCAACAACACCACCGTATGGAGCGACCCGGCCGCCGGCAGCCACATCGAGTTCAGCTCCTTCGCGCACTTCGCGCGCACCGCCGAACGCGCCAAGTTCGACTTCCTCTTCCTCGCCGAGGGACTGCGCCTGCGCGAACAGGCCGGGCAGATCTACGACCTGGACGTCGTCGGCCGCCCCGACACCTTCACCGTGCTGGCCGCGCTGGCCGCCGTCACCGACCGCCTGGGTCTGACCGGCACCATCAACTCCACCTTCAACGAGCCCTACGAGGTGGCCCGGCAGTTCGCCAGCCTCGACCACCTCTCCGGCGGCCGCTCCGCCTGGAACGTGGTCACCTCCTGGGACGCCTTCACCGGCGAGAACTTCCGCCGCGGCGGCTTCCTGCCCCAGCAGGAGCGCTACTCCCGCGCCGAGGAGTTCCTGGCTACGGCCCACGAGCTGTTCGACTCCTGGCGCGGCGACGAGATCCTCGCCGACCAGGCGACCGGCACCTTCCTCAGCGACGCGAAGGCCGGCGCGTTCGTGCACCAGGGGCAGCACTTCGACATCCACGGCCGCTTCAACGTGCCCCGCTCCCCGCAGGGCCGCCCGGTGATCTTCCAGGCCGGTGACTCGGAGGAGGGCCGCGAGTTCGCCGCCTCCGGCGCCGACGCCATCTTCAGCCGGCACGCCACCCTGCGCGAGGGGCAGGCCTTCTACACGGACGTGAAGAACCGCCTCGCCAAGTACGGCCGCCGCCACGACCAGCTGCTCATCCTGCCCGCCGCCACCTTCGTCCTCGGCGACACCGACGCGGAGGCCGAGGAACTGGCGCGCGAGGTGCGCCGGCAGCAGGTCAGCGGGGCCACCGCCCTCAAGCACCTGGAGTTCGTCTGGAACCGGGACCTGTCGGGCTACGACCCGGACGGCCCGCTCCCGGACGTCGACCCGCTGGTCGGCCCGGAGCACATCTCCCGGGGCCGCGCCCAGGTACGGATGTACCGCGACCCGCTGGCCACCGCCCGCGAGTGGCGGGAGCTGGCCGAGGCCAACGGGTGGTCCATCCGGGAGCTGGTCATCCACACCGGCAACCGGCAGACCTTCGTCGGCTCCCCGGCCACCGTCGCCCGGACCATCAACGAGTTCGTGCAGAGCGACGCCTCCGACGGATTCATCCTGGTCCCGCATATCACCCCCGGCGGCCTCGACCCGTTCGCCGACCGGGTCGTGCCGCTGCTGCAGGAACAGGGCGTCTTCCGCGCCGACTACGAGGGCACCACCCTGCGCGACCACCTGGGCCTGGCTCACCCGGACGAGCCGGCGGGCGAGCGGGCCGCTTCGTGAGGCAGGCCGCCGCCACCCGCCGACCGGCACGGTAGCGCGGCCGGGAGAACGTCTCCCTCCCCCGAAGGTGACGTTCCCCCGGCCGCTTCCCCCCCGGTGCCGGACCGTGCCGCCGACCCGCATCCGCCGTCCGCCGGGCAGCGCGCCGAGCCGCTGCGGTCGGCCCCGGAGCGAAGGCCGGGGCGACTGCCGCGGGAGCGGGCGGTGGCGGCGGGTCGTGCGGCCAGCCTGCCGTGCCCGCCGCCCGGGCGCCTGAGTCGGGGGGTACTCAAGTCACCCTGTATCAGGAGTGAGTCGCCCGACTCCTGTTGCCGTGACGACCTACCCGGTGACCGACGTGTCCGACGTGAAGACCCTGGAACTGCCCTGGCCGTTCACCGGCCGGGACGACGAACTCGACCTGATCCGGCGCTCGCTGGCCGCCGGCCGGCCCGGGATCGCCGTGACCGGCCCCCCGGGCTGCGGCAAGACCCGCCTGATCACGGAGGCCGTCCGGGGCGCGGAGTGCGTCCGGGTCACCGGCACGCCCGGGGCCCGCGGCCTGCCCTTCGCGGCGTTCGCGCACCTGCTGCCCGGCACCGTCTCCCTGCACCGCGCCCTGCACCTGCTGTCCGGGGCCAGGCTGCTCGTGGTCGACGACGCCCACCTGCTGGACGAGTCCTCGGCCGCCCTGGTCCACCAGCTCGCCGTGCACGGCCGCACCCGGCTGCTGGTGAGCGCCGCCGACGGCGCCCGGGTGCCCGGCGCGGTGTCCCGGCTGTGGACCGCGGAACTGCTGCCGCGACTCGAACTGGAGCCGCTGTCCGGCGAGGAGACGGCCCGGCTGCCGGCCATGGGCGGGCTCGAGCCGCTCACCGTGCGCCGCCTGCACCGGCTGTGCCGGGGCGACCTGCGGCTGCTGCGCGACCTGCTCGGGGCGCTGCGCGGCTCCGGGCGGCTGATTCCCGTGCCGGACACCGGCGAGTGGGCCTGGCGCGGCCCGGTGCCGGTCACCGCGACCGTCCGCGACCGCACCGCCGCCCTGGACCGCCCCCGCGCCGAGGAGCGCGAGACACTGCAACGCCTGGCGTTCGCCGAGCCGTTGCCGCTCGGCCTCGGCGACCTGGCCGCGGCCGGCCACGCCCCGGAGGACGACCTCGGCGCCGACGGCCCGGCGCTGGATGTCCTGGAACGCCTGGAGGCGGACGGCCTGGTCCAGGTCGACGGCCACGGCCGGGTCCGCCTCGCCCACCCGCTGTACGGCCCCGTGCTGCGGGCCACCGCCGGGCGGCTGCCGGCCCGGCGGCTGGCCCGCACCCCGGCCGGAACCGGGGTCGCGCTGGCCACCGAACAGGCCGCGCTGGCCCGCCGGATCGAACGCCTCGACGTCCGGGAGCCGTCGGCGCCGCTGGGGGAGTGGCTGGCGGCGGAGGGCGCGCCGGTACCGGCCGGGTACGCGGCCGTACGCGCCCGGTACGCGCGGCTGCGGGGGGAGCTGCGCGAGGCGGCGGCGTGGGCGCGGGAGGGGCTGCGGGGCACGCCGGACGACAGCGGCTGCCGTACCGAACTCGCCCTCGCCGCCGCCCAGTCGGGCGAGGTGGCCGGAGTCGCCGAGGCGCCGGTGTGGGAGGCCGCGGCACGCGGCGACCTCGACGGGGCGCTCGCGCGGGCCGGTGGGCCCGGGGTGTTCGCCCGGTACGACGCCGTGCGGCTCGGCGCGCCCGAACGGGTCGCCGGGCTGCTGCCCGCGGGCTCGGTGCTCGCCCGGCACGCCGACGCGCTGGCCCGCGACGACGGACCCGCCCTGGACCGGGTGGCCGAGCAGCTGGGGGAGCGCGGCTTCCTGCTGTTCGCGGCCGAGGCGCACGCCCAGGCCGTGCACGCGCACCGCGACCCGCGCGCCGCCCGGCTCTCCCGGACCCGGGCGGCCGCGCTGGCCGCCCGCTGCCAGGGCGCCCGCACCCCGGCCCTGACCCGGCTCGTCCTCGGTGAACTGACCGCCCGGCAGCGGCAGATCGTCACCCTCGCCGCGGCCGGCCTGAGCAACCGGCAGATCGCCGAACGGCTCACCCTCTCCGTCCGCACGGTCGGCAACCACCTCTACGGCGCCTACACCCGGCTCGGCGCCAGCGACCGCGGCTCCCTGCCCTGGCCGGCGGACCTGCCCGCGGCCGAGTCGGCGTGAGGGACCGTCCGCCGCTCCCGCGCGCCGCCGCTCACGCCGCGCCGAACGCCGCGAACGCCCACCCCGTCGCCTGGTGCACCGCGTCGCCCGGCAGGGCGGCGCGGGCGTCCCGCAGGGCCTCGGCCAGCGACAGGCCCGCGCCCAGCCCCTTGTGCAGGGTGAGCATCAGCGGCACCACCGCCGCGTCGTTCACCGGCGCGCTGCTCGCCACCACCCCGGCCGTGCCCAGCGGCAGCAGCGCCGTGACCAGGCCGAGCAGTTCGTCCGCGCCCACCGACGCGAGCCGGGCGGTGTCGCAGCTGGAGAGGATGATCCGGTAGGGGCTGCGGGCCAGCCGCTCGAAGTCGTGCGCGATGAGCGGGCCGTCGGCCATCCGCAGGGCGGAGAACAGCGGGCTGTCCGCGCGGAAGGTGCCGTGCGCCGCGAGGTGCGCCAGGACCGCCCCGTCCAGCTCCTCCAGCACCCGCGGCACCTCGGCGTCACCGCCCTCCAGCACCGTCGCCGTGCCGTACCGGTCCGCAAGTTCGGGCACCTCCGCCCCGCCCGTCGCCAGACCCGGCCCGCGCACCAGCACGGTCCGGCCGCCCGGCGGCGGCTCGGTCTCCCGCGCCCGCAGCCAGCTGCTCGCCGACGGCGACACGCTCAGCACCCGCTCCCGCAGCGCCGGCAGCAGCGCCCACGGCACCCGGTGCAGCGCGCCGGGCGGCACCACCACCACCGGCCCCGGGCCCAGATGCGGCACGGCCCCGTCCAGCAGCAGCTCCTGCAGACGCCGGCCGGCCGCCTCCACCAGCGCCAGCCGGCCCTCCGCGCCCGGGTGCGCCAGGCGCCGCAGCCCCGCCTGCACGTACTCGGCCTCGGCCACCGCCTCCGCCAGCGTCCCGCCCGGGAACCGCCGCACCCTGCCCTGCCCGCACAGCAGCACGTGCACCTGCCCGTCCACCACGGCGAGTTCGAGCAGCCACCCGTCCCCGAGCCGCTCCAGCAGCCGCTTGGCGGAGAAGCGGCCGCCGTCGCCGGAGGCGGCGCCGCGCATGTGGTGCGTACGGGAGCGGATCTCCCGCTCCAGGCGCCGCTGTTCACGCTCCAGCGCGGGCACCGGACGGCCGTCCATCCGGGCGGCCTCCGCACGGGAGGCGATCTCCCGGAACGCGGTCAGGCCGCGCAGCAGCGCCGGGTCGGCGGGCGGCCGGGCCGGCGGCGCGGACAGCACCGTGGCCCGCCACCGCTCGCTCCACTCCAGCAGCCGGCGCGGCTCGCCGCGCCCGAGGCTCACCTCCTGGGCCAGCGCGGCCAGTTCGGCGCCCTGCGCGGTGGCCCGGGCCCGCAGCTCGGAGGCGCCCAGCGTCATCCGGTGGTCGTCGAGCACGGCCAGGCCGCGCCGGCAGGCCTCCAGCACCCCGCGGGTGGAACCGGCCGCCCGGGCCCGCAGCGCCTGCGCCGCCCACCCCGTCATCCGGGCCGACGGCGGACCGGCGTGCCTGCTGCGCGCGGCCACCGCCAGGTGCCGTTCCGCGTCCGCCGTCCAGCCCAGCGCCAGCGCGATCCGGCCGGCCAGCAGCGAGGCCTCCGGCGCGGCGGGCGAGCCGAAGGACGCCAGCCGTTCGGCGACGGCGGCCGCGTCCGCGACCAGCCGCCCCGACCGGCGGCCCGCCGCCAGCCGCGCCTCGGCCAGCACCAGCCGGGCGTGCGTCTCCCACCAGGTCCGCCGCTGCCCGGCGAACAGCCGCACGGCGACGGCGGCGCGGGCGATGGCGGTGTGCGGGTCCCCGGCCGACCGGGCGGCCCGGGCGGCGGCGAGCAGCAGCTCGGCCTTGCGCGTGGACTGGCCGCCGATCCGGTCCAGCAGCGCGATCGCCGTGTCCGCGCCGGCCAGCGCCTCCGGGGCGAGACCGGCCGCCATCAGCACCTCGCAGCGCCGGATCGACAGCATGAACGTCGGGGTGCCGAGCCTGGCGTACCGCTCCTCGGCCTCGTCCAGCAGCCGCAGCGCCGCCGGGATGTCTCCGGAGCGGAAGGCGGCGAGGCCGCGGCTCTCCACCGCGTCCGCCTTGTCGTGCTCCTGCCCCGTGGTGTCCCACAGCGCCTCCGCCGCCGTGAAGTCGGCGTCGGCCCGGTCCACCGCGCCCAGCGCCAGGTGCACCGTGGCCCGCAGGGTCAGCGCCCGCGCCGTCCAGATCACGTCGTCCGCCTGCCGCAGCACCGGTATCGCCCGCCGGACGTCCTCCAGGGCCTCGCGGTGCCGGCCGAGCACCCACCAGACGTACGCCCGGCGGTACAGCACCCGGGCGCGGGTGTGTCCGCTGCCCCGCGCGACGCCCCGCTCGAACGACGCGAGCCCCTGCCGTGTGCGCCCCGCGTGCACCAGTGCGACCCCGAGGGTGGCGAGGACGTCCGCCTCGCGCTCGGCCGACTCCGCGCGGGCCGCGAGGTCCCGGGCCCGCCGCAGGTGGCGCAGCGCGATGCGCAGGTCGCCGAAGTCCCGCTGCCAGATGCCGAGCACCTGATGGGCGACGCAGGCGTGCAGCGGCGGCGGCCCGTCGCGCAGCACCTGTTCCGCCCGCACCCGCGCCTCGCCCGGGTCGGCGAACACCATCGGCAGCAGGTCGTACACCGCCTCGCTGCGTGCTGTCACTCCTCGGATGGTAGTGGCCGGCCGGCCCGCCCCACACGGGTTCGCCGCCCGGGCGCCTGTATCACCGGCAGTGGCCGCGGCTCTGACTGACGACCACCGCCGCAGGGGAGGACACCGCATGGCACTTCAGCGATTCCATGAGCAGTTCGGCCAGATCCAGCGATCGATGCCGCACGTCCCCCTGGCGATGGGACCTGACGACTCCGCCGAGTTCGTCTACGAGAAGGGCGTCGTCCTCGCCCGCGACGGCGAGGAGGCCCGGGCCGTCGAGGACACCGTACGGGCCCACTTCACCGCCGCCCCCGACCTGGTGCCCGACCATGTCCGCCGGGCCGGCCCGGAGACCAGCCGCAGCGGCATCACCCGCATCCAGGTCGGCGACCCCGCGCACGGCGACCACACCGGCGACCGCGCGGTCGCCCACGCCCTGCGCGCCCTGCGGGAGGCCGAGGGACGCCGCGGGCACCGGCTGGTCAGCCGCAACCACGTGGTGTCCATCGCCGTCAACGCCTGCCCGGGCGACGAACCCGTGCCCGCCCCGCGCACCGGGCCGCCGAACCCGGCGGCCGCCGAGGTCCCGTACGACCCGGACACCGCCGTCGGCGTCCTGGTCGTCGACACCGGGCTCATGCACGACTACCGCTCCTACCCGCCGCTGGCCCGCACCGAGGGCGACGGCCAGGCCCGGGAGACGGACGAGGCCGGCGTCCTCCAGCAGTACGTGGGCCACGGCACGTTCATCGCCGGGCTGGTCGCCGCCGTCGCCCCCAACACCGACGTCACCGTGCGCGGCACGCTCAACGACGCGGGCGCCGTACTGGAGTCGGAGTTCGGCGCCAAGCTGTTCGAGGCCGTCGACCGCGACGGCTGGCCCGACATCATCAGCCTCTCCGCGGGCACCGCCAACGGCCGCACCGACGGCCTCCTCGGCCTGGACGCGTTCCTGCGCGAACTGCTCGACCACCCCACCCTCCTGGTCGCCGCCGCCGGCAACAACGCCAGCGCCGCCCCGTTCTGGCCGGCCGCCTACGCGGCGCTGCCCGAGTTCCAGGACGCCGTGCTGTCGGTCGGCGCGCTGCGCGGCGACGGCGAGTACGGCGCCTGCTTCAGCAACCACGGCCCCTGGGTGCGGGTCTACGCCCCCGGCGAGCGCCTCACCAGCGCCCTGACCGGCTTCGACGCACCGGTGCCGTACATCTACCAGCACTCCACCTACGACACCTGCCGGTACGGCTTCACCTACGCCTGCACCTGCCGCCACCCGCGCCACACCGGCGTGCTGAGCGAGGCCCGGCAGAGCACCTCGGGCAAGCCGGACCAGGTGATGTTCGACGGGTTCGCGCAGTGGAGCGGCACCTCGTTCGCCACCCCGGTCGCCGCCGCGCTGGTGGCGGCCCACATGACGGCGCACAAGGAGCGTGATCCCCGCCTGGCACGCACCCAGCTCCTCGACGGCACCCCGGAGTACGCGGAGGTGCGCGGGGCGCACGTACCGGCGCTGCGGCCGCCCACATGGCGCCCGGTGCCCCTCGATCGGCCGGCGGCGTCGGCATGACGTCGGGTTGCGTCCCCTCCACGGCGTACGATGACGTGCCGTACACGAGGGGTGGGACCGTGGACCGAGCAGAGGTCGGGGCGCTGGTCCGGGCCGCCGTCGACGGTGACGCGGCGGCCTGGAAGGCGCTGGTGGAAGGGCTGAGTCCGCTGGTGTGGTCCGTCGTACGGGCGCACCGGCTCTCCGACGCCGACGGGCACGAGGTGTACCAGACCGTCTGGTTCCGCTTCGCCCAGCACCTCGGCCGCATCCGCGAGCCCGAGAAGGCCGGGTCCTGGCTGGCCAGCACCGCCCGCCACGAGTGCCTGAAGGTGATCAAGGGGCTGATGCGGCTGATGCCGACGGACGATCCGCAGCTCCTGGACCGGGCCAGCGACGACCGTACGCCCGAGCAGTCGCTGATCGACTCGGAGGAGGCGGCGGCCCAGGCCGAGCGGGTGCGCCGGCTGTGGCAGGAGTTCGAGGCACTCGGCGACCGCTGCCGGCAGCTGCTGCGCGTCCTGATGGCGTCGCCCCCGCCCAGTTATGCGGAGATCTCCGCCGCGCTCGGTATCGCGGTGGGCAGCATCGGACCCCTGCGCCAGCGCTGTCTGCGCCGGCTGCGGGCCCGGATGGACACCCGGGGGGCGGTGTGAGCGGCATGCACGAGAACCCGCACGGCGACGGGATGCCCGACGACGAAAGGCCCGGTGACGCGATGCCCGGCCACGCGATGCCCGACGGCGCGGCGGACGGGTTCGGGGACGCCCTGCTGGAGGAGGAACTGCGGCAGGCGGCCGCCGTCCTGGACCCGGTCCCCGCCGAGCTGCGCCAACTCGCCCTGGCCGCCTACGCCTTGCACGACCTGGAGGCCCAGGTGGCCGAGCTGGCCTTCGACTCGCTGGTCGACGCGCTGCCGGTGCGCGGGGTGACGGACGCGCCGCGGATGCTCACCTTCCGCACGGACGGGCTGACGGTCGACGTCGAGGTCACCGGGGAGGGGCTGATGGGCCAGGTGCTGCCGCCGCAGCCGGCCCGGATCGAGCTGCTCGGCGGCCCGCGGACGGCCGACCCGGTCACCGTCGACGCCCTGGGCCGCTTCACCAGCGACACCCCGCCCGCCGGTCCCTTCGCGCTCCGGCTGCGCACCGGCGGGGACGTGATCGTCACGGAGTGGCTGCGGGCCTGACGGCCGGGCCCGGCCGCCGGGCGGCCGTCAGCGGGGGACGGCGTCGACCAGGGCGGCCAGCGCCGCCGCGAGCCGGGACAGCGCCGGCCCGGCGGGTCCGCCCGGCTCGGTGAGGTAGGTGTCCCGGCGGATCTCCACCATCAACGCGGTGACCCGCGGGTCGCCCCCGTAGAACTCCAGCGGCACGTAGGCGCCGCTGAACGGGCTGTCCAGCCCGGTCCCGCCGCACTCCGCGAAGGCCGTCCGGGCCGCCTCCACCAGCTGCGGCGGGGTGTGGAAGGCGTCGGTGCCCAGGCACACCGGCGGCCGCGGGCCCGTGCCGTGCAGCTCGTAGGGCAGCGGCGCGCTGGGGTAGGAGTGCACGTCGATCACGACGGCCCGCCCGGTCGCGGCCAGCCGGCCGGCCACCGCCTCGGTCATCGCCCGGGCGTACGGCCGGTAGTACCGCGCCAGCAGCGGCTCCGGGTCGGTGCCGGCGGGCCGCAGCGGCGCCCGGTGCGTGGTGCGGGTGTACACCGCGCCCATCCCGGCGCGGACCATCTCCTCCCGCTCGTCCGGGAACCGCTCCGGGTCGACGACCAGCCGGGACAGCCGGTTCACGAACCGCCAGGGCGTCAGCGCGGCCAGCCCGGCCGCCGCACCGGCCAGCTCCGCCGTGTGCGCGTCGGTGATGTGGTCCAGCTCCCGCTCCAGCGCCGCGTCGTCCAGCAGGATGCCCGCCCGCACGGCCGCCGGTATCTCCCGTGCCCCGTGCGGCACGTGCAGGATCACGGGCGAGTCGCCGGCACCGGGCAGCAACTCGAACGAGGGCGCGGGACGGGACACGGGCGGCTCCGGGGGGCGTCGTCGGCGGGGGAGGGAGAACGGACCGGGTGAGCGGGTCACGGCGGGTACGGCGCCGCCCCGGCCGGGCTGTGCCGACCGGGGCGGATCACTCACGGGAACGGGAACGGCCCTGCGGGCCCCCGCGTCAGCCGATGGAGGCGAGCGCCTCGTTCCAGGTGGCCGACGGGCGCATGACCGCGTCCGCCTTGGCCTTGTCGACCTGGTAATAGCCGCCGATGTCGACCGGGGAGCCCTGCACCGCGTTCAGCTCCTCGACGATCGTGCCCTCGGCGGCCGCGAGGGTCTCGGCGAACGCCGCGAACGCCTTGGCGAGGTCGGCGTCGTCGGTCTGCCGGGCCAGCTCCTGCGCCCAGTACAGGGACAGGTAGAAGTGGCTGCCGCGGTTGTCGATGCCGCCCACGCGACGGGTCGGCGACTTGTCCTCCTCGAGGAAGGTCGCCGTGGCGCGGTCGAGGGTGTCGGCGAGGACCTTGGCACGGGTGTTGCCGGTGGCCTCGGCGTACTGCTCGAAGGACGGCACCAGGGCGAAGAACTCGCCCAGGGAGTCCCAGCGCAGGTAGTTCTCCTTGACCAGCTGCTGCACGTGCTTCGGGGCCGAGCCGCCGGCGCCCGTCTCGAACAGGCCGCCGCCGGCCATCAGCGGGACGACCGACAGCATCTTGGCGCTGGTGCCCAGCTCCAGGATGGGGAAGAGGTCGGTGAGGTAGTCGCGCAGCACGTTGCCGGTGACCGAGATGGTGTTCTCACCGCGGCGGATGCGCTCCACCGACAGCTTGGTGGCCTCGACCGGGTTGAGGATGCGGATGTCCAGGCCCTCGGTGTCGTGCTCGGGCAGGTACTGCCGGACCTTCTCGATCAGCTGCGCGTCGTGGGCGCGCTCCTCGTCCAGCCAGAACACCGCCGGGTCGCCGGTGGCGCGGGCGCGGGTGACGGCCAGCTTCACCCAGTCCCGGATCGGCGCGTCCTTGGTCTGGCAGGCGCGGAAGATGTCGCCCTGGGCGACCGGCTGCTCGATGACGACGTTGCCGGATCCGTCGACCAGGCGGACCGTGCCGGCGGCCGGGATCTCGAAGGTCTTGTCGTGGGAGCCGTACTCCTCGGCCTTCTGCGCCATCAGGCCGACGTTCGGCACCGAGCCCATGGTGGCGGGGTCGTAGGCGCCGTTGGCCCGGCAGTCCTCGATGACGGCCTGGTAGACACCGGCGTAGGAGGAGTCCGGGATGACGGCGAGGGCGTCCTGCTCCTGGCCGTCCGGGCCCCACATGTGGCCGGAGGTGCGGATCATGGCCGGCATGGAGGCGTCGATGATGACGTCCGACGGCACGTGCAGGTTGGTGATGCCCTTGTCGGAGTCGACCATGGCGAGGGCCGGGCCCTCGGCCAGCTCGGCGTCGAAGGAGGCCTTGATCTCGGCGCCCTCCGGGAGCTTGTCCAGGCCCTTGAGGATGCCGCCGAGACCGTCGTTCGGGGTGAGGCCGGCCGAGGCGAGGGTCCGGCCGTACTTGGCGAAGGTCTGGGGGAAGAACGTGCGCACGACGTGGCCGAAGATGATCGGGTCGGAGACCTTCATCATCGTGGCCTTCAGGTGCACCGAGAAGAGGATGCCCTCCTCCTTGGCGCGGGCGACCTGCGCGGCGAGGAACTCGTTCAGCGCGGCCACGTGCAGCACGGAGGCGTCGACGACCTCGCCCTCGGTGACCGGTACGGACTCGCGCAGCACGGTGGTGGCGCCGTCCTCGGCGACCAGCTCGATCCGCAGGGCGCCGGCCTCGGGGATCACCACGGACTTCTCGGTGGAGCGGAAGTCGTTCTCGCCCATGGTGGCCACGTTCGTGCGGGACTCGCCGGTCCAGGCGCCCATGCGGTGCGGGTGGGCCTTGGCGTAGTTCTTCACCGAGGCCGGGGCGCGGCGGTCGGAGTTGCCCTCGCGCAGGACCGGGTTGACGGCGGAGCCCTTGACCTTGTCGTAGCGGGCGCGGATGTCGCGCTCCTCGTCGGTCCTGGGGTCGTCGGGGTAGTCCGGCAGGGCGTAGCCCTTGGCCTGCAGCTCCGCGACGGCGGCCTTGAGCTGCGGGATCGACGCCGAGATGTTCGGCAGCTTGATGATGTTGGCCTCGGGCGTCTTGGCCAGCTCACCCAGCTCGGACAGGGCGTCCGGGATGCGCTGCGCCTCGTCCAGGTACTCCGGGAAGACGGCGATGATGCGCCCTGCCAGCGAGATGTCGCGGGTGTCCACGGCGACACCGGCCTGCGAGGCGTACGCCTGCACCACCGGCAGGAACGAATGCGTCGCCAGGGCCGGGGCCTCGTCTGTGTAGGTGTAGATGATGGTCGAGTCAGTCACCGGGTGCTCCGCTCCACGTCTGCAACATTGCTCGACATCAAGATATCTCGTGACGGACCCCGGTTCGACAGGGGTCCGCGTCACGGGCGGGTCCGCCGGCCCGGAAGGACCGCCTCCTCTTCCTCCGGGCGCCGATCGCGGTCCTTGTGCAACCGGACGGCGAATCTAGTGGTCATGACAAGTGATCGTTCACCGAACCGCGGCCGGACCTGACCACCCGGCCGTCCGAGCGAAAGCTGACCATGAGATATCGCAGCAGAGTGACGGCCCCGGCGGCCGCGCTGATCGGCACGGCCGCCGCGCTGGCGGCCGGCACCCCCGCCCAGGCCCGGCCCGCCGGCGCGGGGGCGGCCGCGTCCGGAGCGGCACGGCGCACCCCGGCCCCTCGCACGGCGGCCCCCGGCCCGGAGACCCTCGGCGACCCCGTCTTCCCCGGCCTGGGCAACGACGGCTACCGGGTCTGCGCCTACCACCTCGACCTCGCCTACGACGCCACGACCCGGCGGGTCGACGCGACCGCCACCCTGAAGATCCGCACCACCCGCGCCCTGAGCCGCTTCTCGCTCGACGCCCTCGGGCTGGACGTGCGCTCCATACGCGTCGGCGGCCGCGCCGCGGCCTTCGAGCAGGCGGGCGAGAAGCTGCGGATCACCCCGGCCAAGGCACCGGCGGCGGACACGACCCTCTCCGTCCGCGTCGAGTACTCCGCCGACCCGCGCGCCACCCTCGCGCACACCGCCTGGGTGCCCACCCCGGACGGCTTCGCGATCTGCCCGCAGCCCGACTCCGCGCACACCGTCTTCCCGTGCAACGACCACCCGTCGGACAAGGCGGACTTCAGCTTCCGGATCACGGTGCCCGACGGGCTGCGCGCGGTGGCGAACGGCCTGCCGACCGGCACCGAGGCGCTGGACGGGGGCCGGACGGCGTACTCGTACCGGTCGGCCTCCCCGATGGCCACCGAGCTGGTCCAGATCACCGTCGGCGACTACGTCGTCAAGGACCGGCAGGGCCCGCACGGGCTGCCGCTGCGCGACGTCGTGCCCACCGCCCGGGCCGCCGCGCTGGAACCGGCGCTCGCGCTCACCCCCGGCCTGGTGACCTGGCTCGAGGACCGCCTGGGCGCCTACCCCTTCGAGACGTACGGCCTGCTGCCGTGCAACTCGGACGACCCGAAGGCCTTCGACTTCACCGGCCTGGAGACGCAGACCCTCACCCTGTACAAGCCGAACTTCCTGCTCCAGGAGGAGAAGAAGATCGGCTCGCACATGATGCACGAGCTGGTCCACTCCTGGTTCGGCAACCTCGTCTCCCCCGCCACCTGGGCCGACCTGTGGCTGAACGAGGGCCACGCCGACTTCTACGGGCTGCTGTACCGCTACGAGCGGGGCTGGACCGACTCCCTGGGCCTGAGCACCATGGAGGCCCGGATGAAGGACACCTACGCCCGCGGCGACCAGTGGCGCCACGACTCCGGCCCGGTCGCCGCCCCCGACGCCGCCAACCTCTTCGACAGCCAGCGCTACCTGGGCGGCGTCCTGGTGCTGTACGCGCTGCGGGAACTGGTCGGCGAGCAGGTCTTCACCGCCGTCGAGCGCACGTTCCTGGAGCGCTTCCGTGACGCGGCGGCGTCCACGGCCGACTACATCGCCGTGGCCTCGGAGGTCTCCGGCCAGGACCTGTCCGGATTCCTCACCGACTGGCTGTACGGCACGAAGACACCGCGCATGCCGGGCCACCCGGACTGGACGGTCACCCCGGTCGCGTCGTCCTTCGCGGCGCCGCACAGCCGGCGCGGCGGGCACTGGCACGACAACTCGGCCACGCTCTGAGTCAGCGGTGGCGGGCGGGGCCCGGACCGGCGCCGCCCGCCACCTCGCGCTCGATCCAGCGGCAGATCACGTCGGCCACGTAGGCCCGCTCGCCGCGGCTCAGCTCCCGGCCCTCGGGGATGCCGTGGCAGCGCCGCAGGCAGCGGCGGCAGCAGGTGGCGGTCGCGTGCTGGGCGACGAACACCGGGTGGCCCCGGTACGGGGTCTGCCTGCCGTCGTTGCGCGGCGCGGCCGGGGCCAGCCGCGCCGCGATCAGGTCGCGGGCGTGCCACCGCAGCGTCGCGGGGCCGTGCAGCTCGGCGGTGACCCGTTCCGGGCCCCGCAGCCGGAACCGCGCCCGGAACGGCACGCGCGCCAGCGCGTCGAGCCGCTCGTCGAGCGTCCGGCCCGGCGGTCCGGGGATCTCGGGTGATTCGGGGTGACGGGTCATCGCCGTTCCGAGCATACGACCCCGCGCCCCGCGCCCCGCCTGGCCCGGCCCCGCGCTACTCCGCCTGCGGCCCCGCGGCCGTCCGCCGCCCGCCGCGCTGCTGCGGGATCACCACGGACTCCACGGACTCCCCGGACTCCGTTGGCTCCGCGTGCAGGGTCACCGTCCGGGTGGGCGCCGGGATGCTGATGCCCTCCGCGCGGTAGCGGCGGTGCAGGCGCTTGATGAACTCGTGCTTGATCCGGTACTGGTCGCTGAACTCGCCGACGCCCAGGATGACCGTGAAGCCGATGCGGGAGTCGCCGAAGGTGTGGAAGCGGACGGCCGGCTCGTGGTCCGGCACGGCACCGGTGATCTCGGTCATCACCTCCGCCACCACCTCCGCCGTCACCCGCTCGACGTGGTCCAGGTCGCTGTCGTAGCCCACCCCCGCCTGCACCAGGACGGTCAGCTGCTGCTCGGGGCGGGTGTAGTTGGTCATGTTCGACTTGGCGAGCTGCCCGTTGGGCACGACCACCAGGTTGTTGGACAGCTGCCGCACGGTCGTCTGGCGCCAGTTGATGTCCACCACGTACCCCTCCTCGCCGCTGCTCAGCCGGATGTAGTCGCCCGGCTGGACGGTCTTGGAGGCGAGGATGTGGATGCCCGCGAAGAGGTTGGCGAGAGTGTCCTGGAGGGCCAGCGCCACGGCCAGACCGCCCACGCCGAGGGCGGTGAGCAGCGGCGCTATCGAGATGCCCAGCGTCTGCAGGACGACCAGGAAGCCGATGGCCAGGACCAGCACCCGGGTGATGTTCACGAAGATCGTCGCCGAGCCCGCCACGCCGGAGCGGGACTGGGTGACCGACTGCACCAGACCGGCGATCACCCGGGCCGCGGACAGCGTCACCACGAAGATCAGCAGGACCTGGAGGCTCTGGTCGGTGTGGTGCCGGACCGTCCCGGTCAGCGGCAGCACCGCGGCGCCCGCCGCCACGCCGCCCGAGATCGCCGCCCACGGCACCACGCCGCGCAGCGCGTCCACCACGACGTCGTCGCCGCCCCAGCGGGTCCGCTTGGCGTGCTTGGCCAGCCAGCGCAGCAGGGTGCGGGACAGGAAGGCCAGCAACAGGCCCGCGCCCAGGGCGATTCCGGCCAGCACGAGGTCGTCCAGGGTGAGCGCCCGGTTCACCGGTCACCTCCGGGGCGGGGTGCTGCGGCCGGCCGGGCCGCGGTCGCACCGGTATGAGGACTCGTCACGTTGTCACCTGCTCGTCTGCGGGATGTGCCACGCGCGCCGGCCCGGTACGGGACCGTGACCGGCGCGAGCGTTCATCCTGCCGTATCCGGAACGGGAGTTCGCAATCCGGAGCGGCGGCGCGGGAGCGGGGTTCAGACGATGCCCTCCGCCAGTTCGGCCTGGTCCCGGTCGCTGCCGTAGGCGGCGGTGGTCGGGGTGCCGTACGAACGGCGGGCGACGTACCACCACACGCTGGCCAGGACGAGGACGACGGCGAGGGCCACGACCGCGTAGTTCATCGTGTCCGCGGTGACCGGCGAGGACTGCGGCAGGCAGAACAGCACCGTCACACAGGCCACCCAGACCACCGCGATCCAGCCGATCGGCCTGCTCCACCGGCCCAGGCTCCACGGGCCCGGCCGGAACCGGTCACCGGCCCGCAGCCGCAGCAGCACGGGGATGGCGTAGGCGGGGGTGATGCCGATGACGTTGATCGCGGTGACCGCGCCGTAGGCGGTCGTCGAGTACAGGGACGGCAGGGCCAGCAGGCAGGCGACGACGACCGACAGCCACACGGCGGCCACCGGCGTCTGCGTGCGGCTGCTGACCGTGCGCCACAGGTGCGAGCCGGGCAGCGCCCCGTCCCGGCTGAACGCGAACACCATGCGGCTGGCCGCGGCGACCTCGGCGTTGCCGCAGAACAGCTGGGCGACGATCACCACGAGCAGCAGGGCGCTCGCCCCGTCGGTGCCCAGTCCGTCCAGCAGGATCTGCGCGGGCGGCACTCCGGTGGCGCTGGTGCGGGTGGCGTCGTAGTCCTGGATGGCGAAGGTCAGGCCGGCCAGCAGCACGAACCCGGCCAGCCACGACACCCAGATGGAGCGCACGATGCCGCGGGCCGCGGACACCGAGGCGTTGGAGGTCTCCTCGGACAGGTGGGCGGAGGCGTCGTAGCCGGAGAAGGTGTACTGGGCGAGCAGCAGACCGATCGCCGCCACGTACACCGGGTTGTGCCAGCCGGTGTCATTGACGAACGTGGTGAACACGAACGACGGCGACTGGTGGTGGTCCGGGACGACGGCCAGGGCGCCCACGATGAGGGCGACGCCGGCCAGGTGCCACCACACGCTGACCGAGTTGAGCACGCTGACCAGGCGGACGCCGAAGAGGTTCAGCACGGCGTGCAGCAGCAGGATCGCCATGAAGATCAGCATCGTCCTGCCGGGCGTGGGCGTGAAGCCCCACCGGAGATTGGCGAACGCCCCGGTGAACAGGGCGGCGCCGTAGTCGATGCCGGCTATGGCACCGAGCAGGCCGAGCAGGTTGAGCCAGCCGGTGTACCAGCCCCAGCGGCGGCCGCCGAGCCGGTCGGCCATGTAGTACAGGGCGCCGGACGTCGGGTAGGCGCTGGTGACCTCGGCGAGCGCGAGACCGACGCACAGCACGAACAGGCCCACGCCGGCCCAGCCCCACAGCATCACGGCGGGTCCGCCGGTGCCGAGGCCGAAGCCGTACAGGGTCATGCAGCCGGACAGGATCGAGATGACCGAGAAGCTGATCGCGAAGTTGCCGAAGCCGCCCATGCGCCGGGCCAGCACGGGGCGGTAGCCGAGTTCGCGCAGGCGCTGTTCCTCGTCGTGCGGGGGCACGACGGGCGAACCGGGGGAGAGCGCTGGGTCGGGGGTGGGGGACATGCGTGAGCCTCCGGGGAGTTGGGCGGAGCCGGACCGGACGGGGGTGGGGCGTGCGGGGCGTGACTACGGCCTGCGGGGCGCGCGTATGACGTGCGGGACGTGCGGGACGTGCGTATGGCGTGCGGGCGGGTCAGGGGTGGGCCGGGGGCCCGGCCGCCGCCCGGCAGCGGTCCCGCGCGCGCAGGAAGACCTCCACGGCGCGGGTCCGGTCCGGGGTGCGGTACATCCAGGGCAGGGGTGTGCAGTAGGGGCCGATCGCGTCGAACACCCGGGCGGCGTCCGGGAAGCGGAGGGCGCCCCACAGGGCGTGCGCCAGGTGGTTGAGGTCGAGCGTGGAGCGGTCGGCCGGGCGCGAGGGCTCGAACCAGGCGCCCAGCGCGCGCTCCGCCTCCCGGGTCGCGTCCTCCGCCACCCAGTGCAGGTCGAGCGCCGCGTCGTGGCCGCCGGCCCGGTGGTAGCGCTCCACCCGGACGTACAGCGGCAGCAGGTGCAGCGCGGAGCCGGGCGGCGCGGCCGCGGCGGCCCACTGGGCGTACCGGGCCGCCTCCGCGAGCCGGCCCGAGGAGCTTCGCGCGTAGAGGAACTGCAGCATGCGGTGATGCGCTTCACGGTTGTGCGGGTCACGCGCGGCGGCCTCGGCCAGCAGCCCCCAGGGTCCGGGCGGCAGCGTCGGCTCCGGGGCCGGCGCCCGGTGCTCCGCCCAGGACTGCTCCGCGTCGAGCTGGGCCAGCGCCAGCAGGCACACCCAGGGCACCGGGTCCCGCGGTGCGGTCCGGGTGGCCGCGTCGGCGACGTCCCACGCCTCGATCCACCACTCGTGCCCCCGGCGGTGCCGCTCGCGGTGCGCGCGCAGCGCCCGCTCCACGGCGACCCGGGCGTTCATCACCGCGCCCGGCACGCTGTGGGGCTCCTCCGCCAGCCAGGCGCGCACGACGTCGGTACCGGCGGCCGCGGCCGCGAGGACCTGGGTGCGCCGGGTCCACAGCGGCCAGCCCGAGGTGTCCTGGAGCAGCTCCCGCATGGCCATCCAGCGCCCGGTGCGCAGGTCCTGCAGGGCGGTGCGCAGGGCGGAGTCGTGACCGGCGGGGTCGTAGGCGGGACGTGCTCCTTCTTTGGCCATCAGCCGTCCGTTCCGGTCCGCGGACGGACCGGCAGGGCGGTGGGGCGGAGTAACAACAGCGCTCCCGGGGGCGGCGGTTGAGGAGATCGACTTGGTCGGCGGAAACTATAGACGCCCGGCCCGTGCCGCGCCGACCGTACGCCCCGGTAGTGAACTGCCCTCACACATATGCCCAGTTCGCGTTTCGGTGACTGTCGGTGAGGTGTTCTTGACGCGGGGCGGCGCACGGCGGCAGGCTGTCGCCCGCCCGCGATCTTGCGGGGCGCGCGCCGAGGGTGGGGGAGAGTGCGATGACCGGGCCGGTGCTCGCCGTCGACCAGGGCACGTCCGGCACCAAGGCCCTGGTGGTCTGCCCCGAACGCGGCGTCATCGGCACCGGTTTCGCCGCCGTACGGCCCCGCTACCGGCCCGGCGGCCTGGTCGAGGCCGACCCCGGCGAGCTGTACGCCTCCGTCCTCGACGCCGGGCGCCGCGCCCTCGCCGAGGCGGGCGAGCCGGTCACGGCCATGGGCCTGGCCAACCAGGGCGAGACCGTCCTGGCCTGGGACCCGGGCACCGGCCGCCCGCTGACCGACGCCCTCGTCTGGCAGGACCGGCGCGCCGGCTCCGTCTGCGCCGAGCTGGCCGGCCACGCCGAGGAGCTGCGGCAGCTGACCGGGCTGCCCCTCGACCCCTACTTCGCCGCGCCCAAGATGGCCTGGATCCGGCGCCACCTGACCCGCGAGGGCATGGTCACCACCTCCGACGCCTGGCTGGTGCACCGCCTCACCGGTGCCTGCGTCACCGACGCCGCGACCGCGGGCCGCACCCAGCTCCTCGACCTCGACCGCGCCGCGTGGTCACCGCGCGCCCTCGAGCTGTACGGCCTGTCGGACGAACGCCTGCCCGCCGTCGTGGACGCCGCCGGACCGGTCGGCAGCACCCGCGCCTTCGGACCGGAGATTCCGCTCACCGGACTCGTCACCGACCAGCAGGCCGCCCTGCTGGCCCAGCGCGTCACCGCGCCCGGCGCCGCCAAGTGCACCTACGGCACCGGCGCGTTCCTGCTCGCGCACACCGGCGACACCCCCCGGCGCGGCACCTCGGGCCTGGTCAGCTGCGTGGCCTGGCGGCTCGCCGGACGCACCGCCTACTGCCTCGACGGACAGGTCTACACGGCCGCCTCCGCCGTGCGCTGGCTCACCGACCTCGGCGTCCTGTCCTCGGCCGCCGACCTCGACCCCGTCGGCGGCACCGTGCCCGACAGCGGCGGCGTCACCTTCGTCCCCGCCCTCGCCGGGCTCGCCGCCCCCTGGTGGCGCGGCGACGTGCGCGGCTCCCTCACCGGGCTGGGCCTCGACACCACCCCCGGGCACCTGGTGCGGGCCCTGTGCGAGGGCCTCGCCGCCCAGGTCGTGTGCCTCGCCGAGGCCGCCGCCGACGACCTCGGCGCCCCCCTGGAGACGCTGCGCGTCGACGGCGGCCTGACCCGCTCGGCGCTGCTCATGCAGACCCAGGCCGACCTGCTGCAACGCCCCGTCGAGGTGTCCGCTCTGCCCGACGCCACCGCGCTCGGCGCCGCCGCGCTGGCCCGGCTCGGCGCAACTCCCGGCCTGCGCGTGGAGGACGCCCTGCCCGACTGGAAGCCCGCCGCCGTGTACGAGCCGCGCATCCCCGACGACGCGGCCGCCGGACGCCTCGCCGCCTTCCGCGCCGCCGTCGCCGCCCTGCCCGGCTCATGACGGTCACCGCCGAGGGCCCGCTGCCGCCGCGGCCGTACGACGTCGCGGTCGTCGGCGCCGGCGTCGTCGGCTGCGCCGTCGCCCGCGAACTCACCCGCCGGCCCCGCCTGCGCGTCGCCCTCGTCGAGGCCCAGGACGACGTCGGCCAGGGCACCTCCAAGGCCAACACGGCGATCCTGCACACCGGTTTCGACGCGACCCCGGGCACCCTGGAGGCCCGCCTGGTCCGCGAGGGCGCGCGCCGGCTCGCCGCGTACGCCGCCGAGTCCGGCATCCCCGTGGAACGCGTCGGCGCCCTGCTCGTCGCCTGGGACGCCGACCAGCTCGCCGCCCTGCCCCGGCTGGCGGAGAAGGCCGCCCGCAACGACTGCCCGGACACCCGGCTGCTCGACCCGGACGAGCTGTACGCCCGCGAGCCCCACCTCGGTCCCGGCGCGCTCGGCGCCCTGCACGTGCCCGGCGAGAGCGTCATCTGCCCCTGGACCACGACCCTGGCGTACGCCACCCAGGCGGTCCGCGCGGGCGCCGACCTGCACCTGAACGCGCCCGTGCGGCGGGTGGAGCGGGACGGCGCCGGCCACCGGCTGGACACCGGCCGGGGCACCCTGCGCGCCCGCCGGCTCGTCAACGCGGCCGGACTGCACGCCGACACCCTCGACCGGCAGCTCGGCCGCACCGACTTCACCGTCACCCCGCGCCGCGGCCAGCTCATCGTCCACGACCGGTTCGCCCGCCGCCTCCTGCGCCACATCCTGCTGCCCGTGCCCACCGCCCTCGGCAAGGGCGTCCTGGTCGCCCCCACCGTCCACGGCAACGTCCTGCTGGGACCCACCGCCGAGGACCTGGACGACAAACGCGACACCCGCTCCACCGCCGAAGGCCTCGCCCTGCTGCGGGAGAAGGGCCGCCGCATCCTGCCCGGCCTCGACGACGAGGAGGTCACCGCCGTCTACGCCGGGCTGCGCGCGGCCACCGGGCACGAGGACTACCGCATCACCGCCCATCCCGGACAGGCGTACGTCACCGTCGGCGGCATCCGCTCCACCGGCCTCACCGCGTCCATGGCCATCGCCGCCCACGTCGCGGACCTGCTCGCCGGCACCGGACTCGACCTCGGCCCGGTGCGCGAGCCGGACCCGGTCCGCATGCCCGACCTGGGGGCGGCCGCCCCACGCCCCTGCGAGCGGCCCGACGTCGTCGCCGCCGACCCGGAGTACGGCGTCCTCGTCTGCCACTGCGAACGCGTCTCCCGCGGCGAGATCCGCGACGCCCTCGCCGGCCCGCTGCCGCCGCGCACCCTGGAGGGCCTGCGCCGCCGCACCCGGGCCCGGGCGGGCCGCTGCCAGGGCTACCACTGCGGCGCGGCGGTCCGGGACCTGTTCGAGCGCGGACGGCCCGGGCAGGGTCAGCCGTGACGGCCGAGCGCCGGGTCGACGTGCTCGTGGTCGGGGCCGGGCCCGCCGGGCTCGCGGCCGCCGCGCGGCTCGCCGCGGCCGGTGCCGGCCGCGTCGAGGTGCTGGAACGGGAGCCGCGGGCCGGGGGAGTGCCGCGGTACTGCGCGCACGCCGGATTCGGCACCTGGACGCGCCCCCTGACCGGCCCCGCGTACGCCCGCCTGCTCAGCGAGGCCGCCGAGCGGGCGGGGGCGGTGCTCCGGACCGGCGTCACCGTCCTCGGCTGGACCGGCACCGGGCCCCTGGCCGCCGGGGCGGAGCCGGTGTGCACGGTGACCGGGCCCGGCGGGCCGCAGACCGTCCGGGCCCGGGCCGTCGTCCTCGCCACCGGCGCCCGCGAACGCCCCCGCTCCGCACGGCTGGTGCCCGGCACCCGGCCCGCCGGCGTCTGGACGACCGGCGAACTCCAGCAGGCCGTCCACCTGTTCGGGCAGCCCGTCGGCACCCGGGCGGTGGTGGTCGGCGCCGAGGACGTCTCCTACACGGCCGCCCGTACCCTCCGCGCGGCCGGGACGGACGTCGTCGCCCTCGTCACCGAGCACCCGCACGCCCAGACCACCCGGGCCCGCGCCTCGGGGGCCCGGCTGCATCGGGGCATCCCGCTCCTGACGGACACCACGGTCGCCGAACTCCTCGGCCACGGCACGCTGTCGGCGGTCCGGGTGCGCCACCGCGACGGCCGCTCGGCGCTGCTGCGCTGCGACACCGTCGTGTTCACCGGCGACTTCGTGCCCGAGCACGAACTCGCCCGGCAGGGCGGCCTCGCCCTCGACCCCGGCACCCGCGGCCCCGCCGTCGACGGCCGGCTGCGCACCTCGCGCCCCGGCGTCTTCGCCGCCGGCGGCCTCCTGCACGGCGGGGAGAGCGCCGCGACGGCCGTGCGCGAGGGCGCCCGGGCCGCCGGCGCCGTGACCGCCTTCCTGGCCGGTGCCGGCTGGCCCGGCCCCGGCGTCCCCGTCACCGTGGACCCGCCCCTGTCCCGGATCGTGCCCAACCGCGTCACCCCGGACGGCCGGCCCGGGCGGTTCCTGCTGCGCACCGCCACCGAGCTGACCCGCCCGGTGCTGTCGATCGTCCAGGACGGCCGCCTCCTGCACCGCGCCCGCCCCGGCCCCGGCACGCTCCCGCCCCACCGCTCCCTGACCCTCACCGCCCGCTGGAGCGACCGCGTCGACCCGTCGGGCGGTCCGGTCCGGGTGACGGCGCACTGAGCGGCCCGGGACTCCGCCGGGGCAGGCCCTCACCCACGCGGGGACCGCGCCCGGCGTCGCGCAGCCCCGCACGGGGCCGCCCCGGCTACAGGTCCCCGAACGATCCGTGCCGCCCCGCGCCCCCGGCGAACCGCGCGGCGCCCTCCCGCGCCCGGGCGGCGCGCCGCGGGCGCCGCCGCGTCGGCGCGGAGGGCCACTGTCCCGCACCCGGCCGCCGGCCGCACCGGCGCCCCCGCCGGGGCTGCCATTGACCTCAAGGAAGCTTGAGGTCTTACGGTCTCTCCCATGAGCATGGAGACCACAGCCTGGATGCAACTGCACAGCGTGATGAACGCACAGCAGGACCGGCGTCCCTTCGCCCGCGCGACACTGCGCCGCATCGCCGCCTTCGCCCGCCCGCACCGCCGCGGGATCGCCCAGTTCGTCCTGCTCGGAGTGGTGACCGCACTGCTCGCCGTGGCCACCCCGGTGCTCGCCGGGCACGTCGTCGACGCCATCGTGTCGGGCGGCGACGAGGGCACCGTCGTACGGCTCGCCCTGCTCATCGCGGGGGTCGCGCTGGCGGAGGCGGGACTGGGCATCCTCGGCAGGCGGCTGTCGTCGACCCTCGGGGAGGGACTCATCCTCGACCTGCGGACGGCCGTCTTCGACCACGTGCAGCGGATGCCGGTGGCGTTCTTCACCCGCACCCGCACCGGAGCGCTGGTCAGCCGCCTCAACAACGACGTCATCGGCGCCCAGCGGGCGTTCAGCAACACCCTGTCCGGCGTGGTCAGCAACCTGGTCACGCTGCTGCTCACGCTGGTCGTGATGCTCACCCTGTCCTGGCAGATCACCCTGCTGGCGCTGGCCCTGCTGCCGGTGTTCGTGCTGCCCGCCCGCCGCATGGGCAGCCGGATGGCCCGGATGCAGCGGGAGGCGGCCGCCCTCAACGCCGCCATGGGCACCCGGATGACCGAGCGCTTCTCCGCGCCGGGCGCCACCCTGGTCAAGCTGTTCGGCCGGCCGGAGGAGGAGTCGGCGGAGTTCGCCGACCGGGCCCGGCGGGTGCGGGACATCGGCGTGCGCACCGCGACCGCCCAGTCGGTGTTCATCACCTCCCTCACCCTGGTCTCCGCCCTCGCCCTGGCTCTCGTCTACGGCCTCGGCGGCTGGTTCGCGCTGCGCGGCAGCCTGGAGCCGGGCGCGGTCGTCGCGCTGGCCCTGCTGCTGACCCGGCTTTACGCGCCGCTCACCTCGCTGGCCGGGGCCCGCGTGGAGGTGATGAGCGCGCTGGTCAGCTTCGAGCGGGTCTTCGAGGTGCTCGACCTGGAACCGCTGATCGACGAGAAGCCCGACGCCCGCGCGGTTCCCGAGGGCCCGGTGGCCGTCGAGTTCGAGGACGTCCGCTTCGGCTACCCGTCCGCCGACAAGGTCTCCCTCGCCTCCCTGGAGGAGGTCGCCGCCCTCGACACCCGCGGCGGCGCCGAGGTCCTGCACGGCGTCTCCTTCCGTGCCGAACCCGGCCGCACCGTCGCCCTGGTCGGCTCTTCCGGCGCCGGCAAGTCCACCATCGCCCAGCTCCTGCCGCGCCTGTACGACGTCGACGAGGGCGCCGTCCGCATCGGCGGGACCGACGTGCGCGAGCTGAGCGCCGCCTCCCTGCGGGCCACCGTCGGCATGGTCACCCAGGACGGCCACCTCTTCCACGACAGCGTCCGCGCCAACCTGCTGCTGGCCCGCCCCACGGCCGACGAGGACGAACTGTGGGACGCGCTGACCCGCGCCCGCCTCGACGAGGTCGTACGCTCCCTGCCGGACGGCCTGGACACGGTGGTCGGCGAACGCGGCTACCGGCTCTCCGGCGGGGAGCGCCAGCGCATGACCATCGCCCGGCTGCTCCTGGCCCGCCAGCGCGTCGTCATCCTCGACGAGGCCACCGCCCACCTGGACAACACCTCCGAGGCGGCCGTCCAGGAGGCGCTCACCGAGGCACTCCAGGGACGCACCGCCGTGGTCATCGCCCACCGCCTGTCCACCGTGCGGGCCGCCGACCAGATCCTGGTGGTCGAGGCCGGCCGGATCGCGGAACGCGGCACGCACGACGAACTCCTCGCCGCAGGCGGCCGGTACGCCCAGCTGTACCGCACCCAGTTCCAGAACCGGGACGCCGCGAACACGGCCGGCCGGGCGGAGGAGACGGACCGGGGGGAGCCCGTGGACCGGGCGGCGCAGACCGAGGTCGCGGCGGGCTGAGCGCGGCCCGGGAGCCGGGGCCGGCCGGGCAGCCGCGGCCTGCACGAGGGGCCGGCACGAGGGGCCGGCGCGGGGCGCCGGCGCGGGCCGCGGCGGGCCGCGCGGGGGAAGGCCGGCGGCCCGGGGACCGTTTGAACCCGGCGTGTCCGGAAACTCCGGCGGGGACATCCGCAAGGCGCCGCGGGACCTGCCGCGGGTGGCCGCCCCGGCCACCGGCGAGCGGCCGGAACGGGCCGGACGGCCCGCGTCCGGCCCGGCAGGCGCCCGACGGGCCGCCCTCTCGCCGGAGAAACGCGATGACAACAGCCACCCCCGCACCCGCACCACGCCGTGACCCGCTCGTCCGGACCCTCGGCGTGGCCAGCGCCGTCCTCGGCGGCTGCCAGCTCGCCCGCCCGGGCGGGTTCGCCGCCGCGCTCGGCGTGGCGGACGAACCGCGGCACCGGGCGGCCACCGTCGCCGTCGGCGTCCGCGAACTGACCGCGGCGGCCGGCCTGCTCTCCCCCCGCCCGCACCCCGCGTGGCTGTGGAGCCGGGTCGGCGGCGACCTCGTCGACCTCGCCCTGCTCGGCAGGGCGCTGCGCAACCACGACGGCCGCGGGCTCGGCCGTACCGTCGGCGCCACCGCCGCCACCGCCGCCATCGCCGCCACCGACCTGTACGCGGCCGTGACCAGGACCAGGAGGACCACCGTGGAACTCACCGCCAGCACGACCATCGCCCGGCCACCCGACGAGGTCTACGGCATGTGGCGCAAGCTGGAGGAACTGCCCTCGTTCATGGCGCACCTCGACGAGGTCCGCGTCACCGGGGAGCGCACCAGCCACTGGCGGGCGAGCGCCCCCTTCGGCCGTACGGTCGAGTGGGACGCCGAGATCACCGAGGACGAGCCGGGCCGCACGCTCGCCTGGCGCTCCGCCGAGGACGCGGACGTGTCCAACGCCGGCCGGGTCCGCTTCACCCACGCCCCGGGCGGCCGCGGCACCGAGGTCCGGGTGGAACTGCGCTACGACCCGCCGGCCGGCGCGCTCGGCAAGGCCCTCGCCCGGTACTTCGGCGAGGAACCCTCCCAGCAGCTCGACGACGACCTGCGCCGCTTCAAGCAGATCGCCGAGGTCGGCGAGGTCGTCCGCAGCGAGGGCGCACCCGGCGGCAAGCGGGCCCGCCGCGAGTTCCCGCAGCATCCCGCCCGCCCCCTGACGGAGACCGAGCTGAAGGAGTACCTCACGTGAAGGCGAACTGCTGGACGGGCCGCAACTCCGTCGAGATCCAGGACGTCCCCGAGCCGTCCCTCCTCAACAGCCGGGACGCCGTCGTGCGGATCACCTCCACCGCGATCTGCGGTTCCGACCTGCACCTGCTCGACGGCTACGTGCCGACGATGCAGGACGGCGACATCATGGGCCACGAGTTCATGGGCGAGGTCGTCGAGGTCGGCTCCGGTGTCGACGCGGGCCGGCTGCGCGTCGGCGACCGGGTCGTCGTACCGTTCCCGATCGCCTGCGGAGCCTGCTCGGCCTGCCGCGCCGAGCTGTACTCCTGCTGCGAGAACACCAACCCCAACGCCGGCATCTCCGAGAAGTTGTTCGGCCACCCCACGGCCGGCATCTACGGCTACAGCCACCTCACCGGCGGGTACGCCGGCGGCCAGGCCGAGTACGCCCGCGTGGCGCTGGCCGACTTCAACGCCTTCAAGATCGAGTCGGACCTCACCGACGACCAGGTGCTCTTCCTGTCCGACATCCTGCCCACCGGCTACATGGGCGCCGAGATGTGCGACATCCAGGACGGCGACGTGGTGGCCGTCTGGGGCGCGGGCCCGGTGGGCCAGTTCGCGATGGACAGCGCCCGGGTGCTCGGCGCCGAGACGGTCATCGCCATCGACAAGGAGGCCTACCGGCTGGAGATGGCCGCCGCGCAGGGTTACCTCACCGTCAACTACGACGACGTCGACGTGCGCTCCGCCCTGCTGGACCTCACCGGCGGCCGCGGCCCCGACAAGTGCATCGACGCCGTCGGCCTGGAAGCCACCCACGGCGCCGCCCACGTCCAGCTCTACGACCGCGCCAAGCAGGCGGTGCGCTCCGAGACCGACCGGCCGCACGCCCTGCGCCAGGCGATCATGTCCTGCCGCAGCGGCGGCGTCGTGTCCGTCATCGGCGTCTACGGCGGACTCGTCGACAAGTTCCCGGCCGGTGCCTGGATGAACCGGTCGCTGACCCTGCGCACCGGCCAGTGCCATGTGCAGCGCTACATGAAGCCGCTGCTGGGCCTGATCGAGCGGGGCGCGATCGACCCCACCCGGATCATCACCCACCGCCTGCCGCTGTCCGAGGCACCGCGCGGCTACGACCTGTTCAAGAACAAGCAGGACAACTGCGAAAAAGTGGTCCTGACTCCCTGAAGGCTGGGTACCCGGGCGGCATGACCGAGCACAAGGACACCCACCGGACGCCGGACACCGCCCAGGACGCACAGCGCCGGGAGGACGAGCGAGCGGCCTCCCGGCCCTTCAGCTACCCGTACCCCGAGCGGCGCGCCGGGGTCCGCGCCACCCGGCACATCAGCCGCGAGCAGGCCGACGCGGACTCCGTCCCCGGAGTGCCGGGCGGCTACGGGACCACCAGCGGCGGCCAGCCGGGCGCCCGCGCCGGCGTCCACCCGGGCGCCGACGACGGCAGCGAGGAAGCCGGCTATGAGGACACCATCGCGGGCGCCGAGGTCGCTCCCGAGGACGGCGGCGACCAGCGGGGACGGTGACCACCACCCCTGCCGGCGGCAGCCCGCTCCCGCCCCGCGGCCCCGGAACCGCCGGACCGGCCCCGCCACGGCGCCGGTCCGGCCCCCGGGGCCGCGCCCCGTCCGGCCCGCCGGCAGACCCGTTCGCGCACGCCGCCGCGCCGGATGGTGTCGGCCGGCGCAGCCTGGATACCCAGACGCGGTCTGCACGCACCACGGTCCGTCGGGAAAGGCATCCACGCATGGGCAGCGAGAACCACGACGCCGGGACCGGCGAGGAGCGCCCCGCGCCGCCGGCCCCGCACCGCTCCGAAGTCACCCTGCGGGTCAACGGCACACCGCACGCACTCCTCGTCGACCACCGGCGCACCCTGCTGGACCTGCTGCGCGAGGACCTGGAGCTGACCGGCGCGAAGAAGGGCTGCGACCACGGCCAGTGCGGCGCCTGCACCGTCCTGGCCGACGGGCGCCGGGTGAACGCCTGCCTGCTCCTCGCGGTGACCCTGGACGGCGCCGACGTCACCACCGCCGAGGGTCTCGCGGGCGACGGCGAGGATCTGCACCCGCTGCAACGGGCCTTCCTGGACCGCGACGCCTTCCAGTGCGGCTACTGCACGCCCGGCCAGCTCTGCTCGGCCGTCGGCGCCCTGGCCGAGGCCGGAGCCGGTCACCCCTCGCACGTCACCGACCCGGCCGCGCCCGCAGGCCGGCCGGTGCCGCTGGACCGGGCCGAGATCAGCGAGCGGCTCAGCGGGAACCTGTGCCGGTGCGGGGCCTACCCGCGCATCGTCGAGGCAGTGGAGGACGTGAACCGGTGAAACCCTTCGGATACCTGCGGGCGGGCAGCGTCGCGGAGGCGGTCGAGGCCTTCGGGGCCCACCCCGGCGCCCGCTACCTGGCGGGCGGCACCAACCTCGTCGACCTGATGAAACTCGGCGTCGAACAGCCCGGCTTCCTCATCGACGTCGGCCGGCTCCCGCTGGACGCGGTGGAGGACCTGCCCGACGGCTCGCTGCGCGTCGGCGCCACCGTCCGCAACAGCGACCTCGCGGCCCACCCGCTGGTCCGCGACCGCTACCCGGCGCTGTCCCAGGCGCTCCTGGCCGGCGCCTCCGGGCAGCTGCGCAACGCCGCCACCACCGGCGGCAACCTGCTCCAGCGCACCCGCTGCCCCTACTTCCAGGACGTCACCAAACCCTGCAACAAACGGGAGCCCGGCAGCGGCTGCGGCGCCCGGGACGGCGTCCACCGCGACCACGCCGTGCTCGGCCACTCCCCGCACTGCATCGCCACCCACCCCTCCGACATGGCGGTGGCCCTGTCCGCCCTGGACGCGGCGGTCGAGCTGTACGGCGCCGAGGGCACCCGGTCCGTGCCGGTCGCCGACTTCCTGCGGCTGCCCGGCGACCACCCCGAGGACGACACCGGGATCCGGCCCGGCGAACTGATCACCGGCGTCGTGCTGCCCGCCGCCTCGGCCGGCCTGCCCTCGCTGTACCGCAAGGCCCGCGACCGGGCGTCGTACGCCTTCGCCCTCGCCTCCGTGGCCGTAGTGCTGCGGGTCGCCGACGGTCGCGTCGGCCACGTCGGCATCGCCTTCGGCGGGCTGGCCCACCGGCCCTGGCGGGCCCGTACGGCGGAACGGGCGCTGCTCGGCGCGGCCGCCACGGCCCCGGCGTTCGAAGGCGCCGTCGACCTGGAACTCGACGCGGCCCAGCCGCTGCGCGACAACGCCTTCAAGGTGCCGCTGGCCCGCAACCTGGCCCTGGACGCCCTGAACCGGCTCGCCCCGGCGCCCGCCCCCGTCCGCTGATTCCGCCGAACCGCCAGCCGCCCGCCCCCGCCGGCCGCACCGCACGTCACAGGAGGACCCATGGCCACCACCACGGCCCGCACCGGCACCGCCCTCGGCGCCCCCGCCGAGCGCCGGGAAGGACGGGAGAAGGTCACCGGCACCGCCCGCTACGCCGCCGAGTACGCCGTGCCGGGCCGGGTGCACGCCCGGCCGGTGCCGGCCTCGGTCGCGCGCGGCCGCGTCACCGCCGTCGACACCACCGCCGCGCAACGCCTCCCCGGCGTCCTCGCCGTCCTCACCCACGAGAACGCCCCGCGCCTCAGCGAGCCGGAGGACCCCACCCTGGCGCTGCTCCAGGACCCGGGGGTGCCGCACCGCGGCTGGACCGTCGCCCTGGTCGTCGCCGAGACCCCCGAGGCGGCCCGCGCAGCCGCCCGGGCGGTGCGCGTCACCTACGCCACCGAGGACCACGACGTCGACCTCACCCCGGACCACCCGGGCGCCTACGAGCCGGAGAAGGCCAACGGCGGCCAGCCCGCCCGCACCCGGCAGGGCGACCCGGAGAGCGCCTTCGCGGCCGCCCCCGTCCGCGTGGACGTCGACTACCGCGTCCCGCCCCTGCACAACCACCCCATGGAGCCGCACGCCAGCACCGCGCACTGGCACGACGACCGGCTCACCGTCCACACCTCCAGCCAGGGCGCCACGACCGTGCGCTCCGTGCTGGCCGCCCTCTTCGGCCTGCCCGCGGAGCGGATCACGGTCGTCGCCGAGCACGTCGGCGGCGGCTTCGGCTCCAAGGGCACCCCGCGCCCCGACGTGGTGCTCGCCGCGCTGGCCGCGCGGCACACCGGCCGGCCCGTCACCGTCGCCCTGTCCCGCCGCCACCTGCCCACCACGGTCGGCCACCGCGCCCCCACCCTGCACCGGCTGCGGCTGGGCGCCGGCCCCGACGGCCGCCTCACCTCCCTGCTGCACGAGGTGACCACGCACACCTCCCACGTCAAGGAGTTCGTGGAGCAGGCCGCCACCCCCTCCCGCGTCATGTACGCCACCCCCAACCTGTACACCGCCCATCGCGTGGTGGCCCTGGACGTCCCGACCCCGTCCTGGATGCGCGCGCCCGGCGAGGCGCCCGGCATGTACGCCCTGGAGTCCGCGGTCGACGAACTCGCCGACGCGCTCGGCATGGACCCGGTCGAGCTGCGCGTGCGCAACGAACCGGACCGCGAACCCGACAGCGGGCTGCCCTTCAGCAGCCGGCACCTCGTGGAGTGCCTGCGCGAGGGCGCCCGCCGCTTCGGCTGGGAGCACCGCGACCCGCGCCCCAGGTCCCGCACCGAGGGCCCGCTGCTGGTCGGCACCGGCGTGGCCGCGGCCACCTACCCCGTCATGGTCTCGCCGTGCGCCGCCACCGCGCACGCCCTGCCGGACGGCACCTACGTGGTCCGGGTGAACGCGGCCGACATCGGCACCGGCGCCCGTACCGTCCTCGCCCAGATCGCCGCCGACGCGCTGCGCGTCCCCCTGGACCGGGTGGGCACCGAGGTGGGCAACAGCGACCTGCCGCCGGCCCCGGTGGCGGGCGGCTCCGCCGGCACCGCGTCCTGGGGCTGGGCCGTGCACGAGGCCTGCGTCCGGCTGGCCGCCCGCGTCGCCGAGCACACCGGCCCGCTGCCCGACGCGGGCCTGTCCGTCCACGCGGACACCACCGGGCACGCCGACGCCGACAGCCCCTACGCCCGCCACGCCTTCGGCGCGCACTTCGCCGAGGTCACCGTCGACACCGTCACCGGCGAGACCCGGGTACGGCGGCTGCTCGGCGTCTTCGCGGCCGGACGCATCCTCAACGCCCGCACCGCCCGCTCCCAGTTCGTCGGCGGCATGACCATGGGCCTGGGCATGGCCCTGACCGAGGGCAGCACCATGGACTCCGCGTTCGGCGACTTCACCGAGTCCGACCTCGCCTCGTACCACGTGCCCGCCCACGCCGACGTCCCCGACATCGAGGCCGACTGGATCGACGAGGACGATCCGCACCTCAACCCCATGGGCAGCAAGGGCATCGGCGAGATCGGCATCGTCGGCACGGCGGCGGCCATCGGCAACGCCGTCCACCACGCCACCGGCGTCCGCTTCCGGGAGCTGCCGCTGACGCCGGACCGGGTGCTCACGGCGCTGACCTGACGGCACCGGCCTGACGGCACCGACCTGGGCCGGCCGGGTGCGAAAATGGTTGCCTGAGAGAACCAAGGTGACTGGAAGGTCCTGTATGCCGCACCTCGCCATCGACTACTCCGCGCGGCTGGCCGACGTCCTCGACCGGGCGGCCCTGCTGCGGGAACTGCACCCGCTCGTGCTCGACGCGACCGGTTCGACCGGCGTGTGCAAGACGTTCCTCCGCCCGGCCGAGACCTACGTCGGCGACGACCCGGGCGGCGGGGAGGCGTTCGTCCACGTGGAGGTGGGCCTCATGCCGGGGCGGGCCGAGGCACTGAAGGCCCGCCTGTCCGAACGCATCCTGGCCCTGCTCGCCGAGCACGTGCCGGCGGACGGCGCGCACACGGCGGTGCTCTCGGTCGAGGTCAGGGACCTCGCCCCGTCCTACCGGCTGCTGCCCGCCGGCCGGCCGGCGGTGGCCGCGTGAGCGTGCGGGCGGGGGCCGGGGTACATGCTCGGTCGCGTGCCAGGGGGCGCGCTCAGGCCGTGCCGAGGAACTCCACCAGGGCCTTGCCCGGACGGAACGCGGTCGTCCCGCCGTCGGGGTGAAAGCTGCCGAAACTGCCCAGCACGACCGTCTCGCCGCGCCGCAGCGCCTCCGCGATCGAACCGGGGTGCTCCACGGTCCCGAACACGGCGTCCAGCACCCGCTCGACCTCCTCGGGAGCGGGCCCCGGGCCGTCGGCGGTCCGCCGCGCGTTGCTCGTGGTCGCCTCGATCAGGTGTGACTTGTCCATTGCGTCCTGCCTTCCCGGGTGCGGTCGGTGAGCCGAAGCCCGTGCCACCACGATCACGGCAACCGCGCACGCGCGCACGTCCGGCGCACGCGGCGCGCACATCCGGCGGACGTGCACCGGGCGACACCGGACCACCGGACGGCGGTGAGGCGTTCGGCCGTGCCCGGCTCGCCCGCCGGGGGCGCCCGGGCTGGAATGGGAGGACAAGCCCGGCCCCCCTCCTCCATGAAAGCGAGTCCGTCGTGATCATCAAGAAGCTGCACGACTCCGGAATCCGCGCCGAGCACGCCTACGCGGCGGGCTTCGTCTCCGTCGGCCTGTCCGTCCTCACCTGGTGCACCTCCCTGCGTGTGGAGAAGAAGGGCGAGGAGCGCGCCGACCGGCTGGGCATCTTCGTGGGCGAGTGGGCTCCCACCTTCTTCGCCATCGGCCTCGCCCTGTCCACCTACGAAAAGTGACGAGCGGCAGGCGGGAGGCATGGACGACACCGAGCGCGAGCAGACCTGGGACGACTTCCACGAGCTGGTGAACATGAAGCCGGCCGGACTGGAGAGGTGGCTGGAGACCGACGAGTCGCGCGGCGCCGGCCAGCACCAGGACGGCGGGGAGTCCACCGGCCACGCGTCCGGCCGCCGGATCGTGCGCATCCTGCACACCGCCAAGGCCGACCTCTCGGACGACGACTACCGGCACATGCGCAAGGTCACCGGCTACATCCGCCGCCACCTGGCGCAGCGCCCGTCCGGCGACGTACGCGACACCAAGTGGCGCTACTCCTTGATGAACTGGGGACACGACCCGCTGGAGTGAGCGCCGCCCGGCGAGCGGCGGGACGAGCGCGTCAGTGCGGCAGGACCAGCGCGTCAGTCCGTCAGCCGGACCGGCATCAGGAGCGAGAAGCCGCTCTCGTCGCCGGGCCGGCGGATCGCGAGGGGTGCCGTGGGGGCGCCCAGCTCCAGGAGCAGCTCGTCCCTGGCACCGGCGGCGAGGGCGTGCAGCAGGAACTCGCGGTTGACGGCGACGCCGTCCGGGCCGTCGTCACCCTCGTCGCACAGGGCCACGCTTCCGTCCTCCGTCACGCGGAGCACACTGAGGGCACAGGGTTCGCCGTCCGGCCCGGGCGTGTCGCTCATACGGACCGGGCCTCTCTCCAGCGCCCGCCGGAAGGCCGCCGCCGCCACGCGGCCCCGGCGCGCGGACGGCAGCCGGACGAGGCGGCGGTGGTCGGGGAACTCGTGGCCCAGGTGCTGACCCGCGGCCTGCCGGTCCCCGCTCTCCAGCGTCACGCGGTCGCCGTCGACCAGGACCTGGACGGGCGCCTCGCCGGTCAGCAGCGCCCGCATCGCGTCGGCGAGCGGAAGCGGGACGACGACCTGGGCCCGGGGGCCGTCGTGCCCGGTGGCGGGTGCCTGCGCCACGGCCATCCGGTACCGGTCGGTGGCCACGAGGTGCAGCCGCTCGCCCTCGATGTCGAACAGGACCCCGCCGAGCATCGGCAGCTCCGGGTCGGTACCGGCGGCGAACCGTACCGTGTCCAGGGCGGCGGCCAGGTCCCGGGCGGCGACGGACAGCCGGACGGCGGCGGGGGCGGGCGAGGTCATGGGGTTCTCCTGGTGGTCGAGTTCGGCTCGGAGGGCGGAGAACTCGGCGCGGGCACCGGACAGTTCGCGGTCCAGCCGACGCAGGTGGGCGTCGAGCAGCCCCCGCACCAGCTCCTGGTCCGCGCCGGCCCAGCCGGCCAGCACGAGCCGGATGTCCGCCAGGGGCATCCCGGCCCGGCGCAGCCGGGCCAGCAACCGGGCCTCGGCCAACTGCCCCGGCTCGTACCAGCGGTAGCCGCTGACCGGGTCGACCCAGGCGGGGACCAGCACCCCGGCACGGTCGTAGAACCGCAGCGCGCTCACGCTCAGTCCGCCGTCCCGGGCCAGCTCCCCGATACTGCGCATCTCGTTCTCCACACCCGGGACTCTGGGCCCTCGACCAGGTCGAGGGTCAACCCCGGGCAGGTCGCCGGCCGGTCGCCCGTGCCGGGCAGGTCCCGGACCGGCCGATCAGGCCATCAGCGGTGGGGGAGTGCGCCGGCCCCCCGTGGCGGTGGCCACCCGGCATGCCGCCGGACGCGCTCGACAGGGAGGTGGACACGGCCGGTGTGTGGGAGCGCAGGGTGTCCAGGGCCTGGGCGAAGTGCTCACCGGCGAAACGCGACCAGGTCAGTCCGGTCGCCGAGAGGACGAGCAGGCCGACCGCGAGCCACACACCCGTCACGGCGTGCCGACTGCGCGTGCGGCGCACCCCCTTCTGAGCCGCCAGGTCGGGCAGCAGCAGGCGCCGCGCGGTCCGGGCGCGGCGCTGCCGGCGCCACCACAGCAGAAGGCCGCCGAGGACCAGGACCCAGAGCCAGCTCGCCGCCACCTCCGAGTAGTACCGGCCGGCCGTGCCCAGGTGCAGGTTGCGGTGCAGGTCGTCCAGCCACGTCTTCAGCGGCGTGGACCCGTACCAGGTGGTCAGCCGCCCCTTGACCCGGCCCGTGTACGGGTCCACGTAGACCGTGTGCGCCTTCTCGCCCAGCTCGGGCAGCGCGAAGTCCACCTGCGTCGTCGAGTCACCGGTTCCCGGGCGAACGGTGGTCAGCGTGCCGCCGGGGTGCGCGGCGCGGGCGGCGGCCACCTGGTCGGCCAGCGGCCGGGGGCTGCCGGTGACACGGGCGACGGTCAGTTCGTCGTGGTAGACGAGCGAGTCCAGTTGCGGGGTGAACGTGTAGAGCAGACCGGTCACCGCGGCTATGAGCAGGAACGGCGCCACCATGACCCCGGCGTAGAAGTGCAGTCTCGCCAGCAGGCCGCCCAGGCCGGGGGGTTGCCGCGTCGAGCGGGCCGTCGCCGCCGTGGGCGCTTCACCGCCTGGGTCCGCACGTCCTTCGGTGACGGACTCGTCCGGCTCGGGAAGGCCGGGGGCCTCGGACCTGACTGACATGGCTCCACCTCGTTCCTCGTCGGCTGCGCGGGACGACTCCCGCATCGGCCGCGGGCGGCGGACGCCCGGACGGCGGCACCGCCGCGGCCTCGCCCACCGGCCTGGTCACGGCCGCCGCACAGCAGTCGGATGAACGGGCCCGTGAGTTCCCGGCCGACCGGTCGACGGGCGGAAACCCGTCGACAGCCGTGCGCGCACGGATTCCACGCCCCTGCATCGAGGAGGTGAACGCCCGCCCTCCCCCGCTCGTGAAGAGAGCGAGGCGACCGGTGACGGGCGGGCGGAGGCGTACATGGCCGGGCGGGGGAGCGGTCCGCGGCGGGCGTGGCAGCATGGCTCGCCGTGAGGGCACCCCTGGCGGTACGGAGCCTGCGCGCGGCGGTGTTCGCCGCGCTCTGCGTGCTGCTCGCCGCCGGGGGGCATGCGCTGGCCACGGGCGCGGCCCCGGCGCTGCGGGTCCAACTCGCCGCGTGTGTGCCGGTGTTCGTGGCCGGGTGTCTCCTGGGGGGCCGTGAGCGGTCGCTGACCGGTATCGGCGGCGCGACGCTGGCCGCCCAGGGCGGGCTGCACCTGCTGTTCCACGCCACGGGCCCGCGGCACGCCCTGATGGTCGCGCACGGCACGGTCGCGCACGGCACGGTCACCCATGGCATGGCCACCCACGGCATGCGGATGGCCCATGACCAGGCGCACGCGATCACGCCGCACGCGACCGCCGCGCATGTCGGGGCCGCGCTCGTGCTGACCTGGTGGCTGCGGCGGGCCGAGGCCGCGCTGTGGTCGCTGCTGCGGCGGACGGCCGCCTTCGTTCCCGGCCTCGCCGCCTGGTGGCAGGTGGCCCGGGGAGCGGTGCGCGTTCCGGGCGCGCCGCCCGGCCGGCGGTGCGCGGAGGGCATCCGGTCGCCGACGCGGGTGCGGCTGCGGTACGCCGTGCACCGGCGCGGGCCGCCCGCGGGGAGGTCGTACCCCGTCCGACCCCCGCACACCCACCCCTCAGTACGGAGACCAACCCACTCATGTCCCCGAATCGCGTCACCCTGCGCCGCGCCGGCACCGTCACCGCTCTGACCGCCGCCGGGCTCCTCGCCGCGGCCGGCGTCGCCTCCGCGCACGTCACCGTCCATCCCGGCAGCTACGCCAAGGGAGCCACGGACGGTGTCCTGACCTTCCGCGTGCCGAACGAGGAGGACGGTGCCGGCACCACCAAGGTGCAGGTGTTCCTCCCCACCGACCACCCCGTCCTCGGCGTGCTCGTCTCCCCGCGGGACGGCTGGACCGCCAAGGTCACCGAGACCATGCTCAAGACGCCGGTCAAGACGGACGACGGCACCATCACCGACGCCGTCTCGGAGATCACCTGGACCGGCGGGAAGATCGAACCCGGCCACTACGAGGACTTCGACGTGGCCTTCGGTCAACTGCCCGACGACACCGACCGGTTGACCTTCAAGACCCTCCAGAGCTACTCCGACGGCAAGACCGTCCGATGGATCGAGGAGCCGTCCGGCGGCGAGGAGCCGGAGAATCCGGCGCCGGTCCTGAAGCTCACCGCCAAGGACGCGACCGAAGCCGGTACCGCGCCTTCGGCGTCCTCCGCACCCGCGAGGAGTGCCGGGGCCACGGCGTCGAGCGCGTCCGGCGACGCGAGCGACGCGACGGCACGGGGGCTGGGTGTCGCCGGACTGGTCGTGGGCGCACTGGGGCTGGCCGCGGCCGCGTTCGCCGTGGCGCGCACGCGCTCCACCCGGGGCGGGAGCGCGTAGGGCCTGACGCGGGCCTGACGCGGCTGTCCGCCAAGTGGCGCACACCTGACCCGGTGCCGGAACCCGGCGCCGGGTCCGTCCGACTCCTGGAGCGGTACGGCGGTGACTGCCCCGCGCCGTACGACGGTCCGACGCGCCCAGGAAGGTCGAACAATGGCCGAGTCCCGACACCCCGCCCGCGGAGCGGACGCGGGTGCCCGCAAGGTGGCGCCCTCGCCCTCGCCCCGGCCCTCGCCCCCGCCTCCGCTCGCGCTCCGCGGCTTCGCGCTGCTGCTGGCGGTGCTCTTCTCGCTGTCGTACGCCGTGGGATCGGCCACCGGACCCGTGAAGCCCGGCATCCACGGCACCGGAACCGGCGCCGGCAGCAGTGGCGGTGACGGTGGCGACGGTACCAGCGGCGCTCATACGGGTGGCATGCCCGGCATGCACGGGGACGGTGGGTGATGGCGGCCGAAGCACCGGCCCCGCTGGTGGTCACCGACCTCACGGTCGGCGGCATGACCTGCGCCGCCTGTGTGCGGCGGGTCGAGAAGCGGCTGGCCGGGCTGGACGGCGTCACGGCGACCGTCAACCTCGCCACCGGCCGCGCCCGGGTCACCCATCCGGGGGACATCCTCCCGGAGGAACTCGTCACGGCCGTCGCCCAGGCGGGATACGAGGCCGCGCTCCCCAGGCCGCCCGGGTCGGCCGGGGAGGGGGCCGGGGACGGGTCCGAGGCCGCCACCCGGCAGGAGCGTGAGCGGCTCGTCGTCACCGCGCTGCTCGCCGTCCCCGTGCTGGTCCTGTCGATGGTGCCTGCCCTGCAGTTCCGCGACTGGCAGTGGCTGTGCTTCGTGCTCGCCGCTCCGGTGGCGGTGTGGAGCGCCTGGCCGTTCCACGCGCGTGCGGTGCGGGGGCTGCGCCACTCCGCTGCCACCATGGACACCCTGGTCTCGCTGGGTGTGGTGGCCTCCTTCTCCTGGTCGGCGTACGCGCTGTTCCTCGGCGGCGCGGGAGGCCCCGGGATGCGGATGCCGTTCAGCGTGCTGCCGTCGGCGTCGCACGGTCCCGCGCACGTCTATCTGGAAGCGGCGGTCGGCGTCCCGCTGTTCGTGCTGACCGGGAGGTTCCTGGAGGCGCGGGCCAGGCGGGGGACCGGAGCGGCCCTGCGGTCGCTGGCGGGGCTCGCCGCCAAGGACGTGTGCGTACGGGACGAGCACGGCGAGCGCCGCGTCCCCATCGGGCAACTGCGTACGGGGCAGGTCTTCGCGGTGCGGCCCGGTGAGCGGGTCGCCACCGACGGCCGGGTGGTGGAAGGCAGTTCCGCCGTGGACCTCTCCCTGGTCACCGGCGAGAGCGACCCGGTCGAGGTGGGGCCCGGTTCGCCGCTGGTCGGCGGCGCCGTGAACGCCGGCGGGCTGCTGTTCGTCCGGGCCACCGCCGTCGGAGCCGACACCCGGCTGGCCCGCATCACCGAGTTGGTGCGGGAGGCGCAGGCGAGCAGGGCGGGGGCGCAGCGGCTGGCCGACGCGGTGGCCGGCGTCTTCGTCCCCGTCGTGCTGAGCCTCGCGGTCACGGTGCTGGGGTTCTGGCTCGGCGCCGGAGCCGGTCCCCAGGCCGCGATCACCGCGTGCGTGGCCGTACTCGTCGTCGCCTGCCCCTGCGCGCTGGGCCTGGCCACGCCGACCGCCCTGATGGCCGCCACCGGCCGCGGAGCCCAACTGGGCGTACTGGTCAGCGGTCCGCGCACACTGGAAACCCTGCGGCACGTCGACACGGTCGTCCTGGACAAGACCGGCACGCTGACCAGCGGGCGCATGACCGTCGCCCGGATCACCGCCGTCCCCGGCGGCCTCGGCGGCCTCGGCAAGGAAGCCGTCCTGCGTCTGGCCGGCGCCGTCGAACAGGGCTCGGAACACCCCCTCGGGCGGGCCGTCACCGCGCACGCGCGACGCTCGGCCCCCGCCGGGCAACCCCTGCCACCGGTACGGGACTTCGAGGCCACGCCGGGGCGGGGAGTGCGCGGCCGCGTGGACGGCCGCACGGTGGAAGCGGGGGCACCGGACGGCGAGCCGCCGACCGCTCTGCCGCCCCCTCTCGCGGCCGCGCTCGTCGCGGCGCAGACCGCCGCGCACACGCCGGTCCTCGTGCGGGTGGACGGGGTGGCCGAAGCGCTCATCGAGGTCGGCGACGTCGTCCGGCCCGGCAGCCACCGGGCTGTGCACCGCCTGCGCGGGCTCGGCATCCGGCTCGTGCTCGCCACCGGCGACCACGAGGCACCCGCCCGCGCCGTGGCCGACGCACTCGGCATCGACGAGGTGCACGCCCGCTGCATGCCCCAGGACAAGGCGGCCCTGGTACGGCGCCTGCGGGACGCGGGCGGCCGGGTCGCGGTCGTCGGCGACGGCGTGAACGACGCCGCGGCGCTCGCCTGCGCCGATCTGGGCATCGCCATGGGCACCGGAACGGACGTGGCCATCGGCGCGGCCGACCTCACACTCGTGCGCGGGGACATCGAAGCCCTGGGCGACGCCGTGCTGCTCGCCCGGCGCACACTCGGCACGATCCGGGCGAACCTGGTGTGGGCCTTCGGCTACAACGTCGTCACCGTGCCGCTCGCCATGGCCGGACTGCTCAACCCCATGGTGGCGGCGGCCGCCATGTCGGCCAGCTCCGTACTGGTGGTGGGCAACAGCCTCCGCCTGCGCGCCTGGCAGCCGTCGCCCGGCCCACCGGGGGAGCGACGGCGGTGGACGGGGCCGGCGGCAGGCGGGTCGGCGGTGAGGCGGCCGCCCTGCCCGCCGAGTTGACGCCCCGTCGGTGTGTCGTGTGTCACTCTTTGCGGGGTGAGTCCGGGGACAGGTGACCGAACGTACCCCCCGGCGACGATCGGACCTCGGCTTCGGAGATGGGCACGTCATGACGGTCGGAGGGTGGTGTCGCACGCTGCGGGCCGGCGTGTTCGCCGCCGTCTGCGTGCTGCTCGCCGCCCTCGGCCACGTGCTGATGTCCGGCACGTCCGTGCCCTGGTGGGCCATGGCCGCGGGCGCCGCCGGCACGGGCGCGGCCGGTTGGTGTCTCGCCGGCCGCGAGCGCGGGCGTGCGCCGATCGTCGCTGTCGTGGTCACGGCCCAGGCACTGCTCCACGAGACCTTCTCCCTGGCCGGGTCCGTCACGTCCGGCGCCACCTCGACCTCGGTCGGCATGGCTTCCACCGCCATGGGTCTCGGACACATGGGCTCCAGCCGCGTGGGTTCTAACCACATGGGTTCCAACCACATGGGCTCCATGCCCATGGACGGGATGGACATGGCGGGCGTGGGGCACATGGCAGCGGGCACCATGCCGCACGCGGTGCCCGCCGTGCCTCGCACGCCCGGCCTGATCGGCGCCCACAGCCTGGCGGACGGCGCCGCGTTCGGCATGTTCGCAGCCCACCTGCTGGCCGCCGTCCTGTGCGGTCTGTGGCTGGCATACGGTGAGCGCGCCGTCTTCCGCATCCTGCGCGCCGCGTCCGCCCGCCTGGTGGCACCGCTGCGGATGCTGCTCGCCTCGCCCGTGGTGCCGCGCCGGCCGTCCGTGCGAAGGCACCTCGACGGCGGCCGCCGTACGCCGGCCCGGCTCCTTCTCGGTCACGCCATCACCTCCCGGGGGCCGCCCGTGGGTGCCGCTGTCGCCTGAGACAGCCGGACCCACCGGGGCTCCCCTCCCGTTCCTCCTCCAGCAGGTCTCCTGAGCCTTCCTCTGAAGACGTCACCAGCCGTGCCGTGAGCGGTCGCCGAGCGACCGGCACGCGCGTCGCACGCACCCGAGCACGAGCCTGCGCGAGCCCCGGGCACCGCCGTACCACCCCTACGGCCGCACCCCGCTCACCGGACGAGCCGTGGCCGCACGCGGCCGAGGGCCCCGGACGACCCGAGAAGGACACCTCGTGATCACCTCTGCCCCGACCGTCCCGCCTGGCCCGCCTGTCCAGGATCCCCCGGCTGCCTCGCACGCGCGGCGGGCCTCGGCCGACGCCTCGGCGACCGCCTGGGCGCTGGCCGCCCGCGCCGGCGACCCGGACGCGGTCGACCGCTTCGTACGCGCCCTGCACACCGACGTGCTGCGCTACGTCGCCCATCTGGGAGCCGACCCCCAGAGCGTCGACGACCTGGCCCAGGACACGTTCGTCCGGGCGCTCGGCAGCCTGCACCGCTTCGAGGGACGGGCCTCGGCACGCACCTGGGTGCTGTCCATCGCCCGCCGCGCGGTCGTCGACAGCTACCGCCGGGCCGCCGTCCGGCCGCGGACGGCGGACACCCACGACTGGCAGGCGGCCGTGGAACGGGCCCAGCCGCGGGGGCTGCCGGGCTTCGACGACGGCATCGCGCTGCTGGACCTGCTGCGCGCGCTCCCCGGCGAACGCCGCGAGGCGTTCGTCCTGACCCAGGTGGCGGGGCTGTCCTACGAGGAGACCGCCCGGGTCTGCGGTTGCCCCGTCGGCACCGTGCGCTCCCGCGTGGCCCGCGCCCGGGCGACCCTCGTGCGGCTCGTCGACGAGGGCGACGGCTCCGGCCCGCGCGCCACCGCACGGCCCTTGATCGCACGTCCCCATAATTGCTGGTAGCGTGCAGCTGCACATGACTCGCAATAACGTCGGAGGACGTCGGACATGGCGCTGTACACGCTCCCTGAACTCCCGTACGACTACTCGGCGCTCGCCCCGGTCATCAGCCCGGAGATCATCGAGCTGCACCACGACAAGCACCACGCGGCGTACGTGAAGGGTGCGAACGACACCCTGGAGCAGCTGGCCGAGGCGCGGGAGAAGGAGACGTGGGGCTCGGTCAACGGCCTGGAGAAGAGCCTGGCCTTCCACCTCTCCGGCCACATCCTGCACAGCATCTACTGGCAGAACATGACCGGCCCGAAGGACGGTGGCGGCGAGCCCCTCGCCCAGGACGGCGTCGGGGACCTGGCCGACGCGATCACCGAGTCCTTCGGCTCGTTCGCCGGCTTCAAGGCCCAGCTGACCAAGGCCGCCGCCACCACACAGGGCTCCGGCTGGGGCGTGCTCGCCTACGAGCCGCTGAGCGGCCGCCTGATCGTCGAGCAGGTCTACGACCACCAGGGCAACGTCGGCCAGGGCTCCACCCCGATCCTGGTCTTCGACGCCTGGGAGCACGCCTTCTACCTCCAGTACAAGAACCAGAAGGTGGACTTCATCGAGGCCATGTGGGCCGTCGTCAACTGGCAGGACGTGGCGCGGCGTTACGCCGCCGCCAAGGAGCGCGGCGACACCCTGCTGCTCACGCCCTGATGCCGTAGCCACGCAGATGTCCTGCTCGTGATCGTCTTCTCACCCTTCACGGGCAGGCAGCACAAGGGAAGACTCCCGCGAGGCGGATCCTCGCGGGAGCCTTTCCGCTCTCCCGGCGCGCTGCCGTGCCGTGTGTTCGTGCCGTGTGTTCGTGACGTGTGTTAGCGTTACGGGTTTGCGTGGTCGTCGCGGTGGGCGACGGGCGACCCTGTCCGTGCGGTTCCGCCGGTGCGTGGGCCGCTCGATCCTGCCGGGCCTTCCTCGGTACGTTCCTCTGCGGAAGGCTCTTCATGAAGCATCCCGATGACTCCGGCATCGCTCACGGCGCTCCCGCCGACCCCGGGTCCCCGGCGCCGGCCCCGGCCGTGTCCTTCGCCGACCTGGGAATGCCTGCGGAGGTCCTGCGGACGCTGGACGGACTCGGGGTGCGCGAACCCTTCCCGATCCAGGCCGCCACCCTGCCCGACGCCCTGCGGGGGCGCGATGTCCTGGGGCGCGGGCGCACCGGATCGGGCAAGACGCTCGCCTTCGGCCTGCCGCTGCTGACCCGTACGGCCGGGCGGCGCGCCGAACCGAAACAGCCCCTCGCCCTGATCCTCGTGCCCACCCGTGAGCTGGCCCAGCAGGTCACCCAGGCGCTGGCGCCGTACGCCGAGGCCCTGCGGCTGCGGATGGCCGCGGTCGTCGGCGGCCTGTCGATCGGCCGGCAGATCGCGGAGCTGCGCCAGGGAGCCGAGGTGGTGGTCGCCACCCCCGGTCGCCTGCACGATCTGATCGAGCGCAACGCCTGCCGCCTGGGACGGGTGCGGATCACCGTGCTGGACGAGGCCGACCAGATGTGTGACCTGGGCTTCCTGCCGCAGGTCGTCGAGCTGCTCGACCAGGTGCGCCCCGACGGCCAGCGGATGCTGTTCTCGGCCACCCTGGACCGCGACGTCGACCAGCTGATCGGCCGCTACCTCCAGGACCCCGTGGTCCACTCGGTCGACCCCTCCGCGGGCGCGGTCTCGACCATGCGCCACCACGTCCTGGTCGTCCACGGCCCCGACCGCTACGCCGTCACCACGGAGATCGCCGCCCGCGACGGCCGCGTCCTGCTGTTCCTAGACACCAAGCACGCCGTCGACCAGCTCACCCGGCATCTGCGCGCGAGCGGGGTGCACGCCGGGGCCCTGCACAGCGGCAAGTCCCAGCCCCAGCGCAGCCGGACCCTGGCGCAGTTCAAGGGCGGCCAGATCACCGCTCTGGTGGCGACCGACGTCGCGGCCCGCGGCCTGCACGTCGACGACCTGGATCTCGTGGTCAACGTCGACCCGCCCACCGACCCCAAGGACTACGTGCACCGGGCGGGCCGCACCGCCCGGGCCGGTGAGTCGGGCAGCGTGGTCACGCTCGTCCTGGCGAACCAGCGCCGCGAGACGAGCCGCGTGCTGGCCGAGGCGGGCATCGAGCCGACCGTCACCAAGGTCCGCTCGGGCGAGGCGGAACTGAGCCGCATCACCGGCGCCGTGCGACCTTCCGGCACCCCGCTCGACGGCGGGCCCGCTGCTCCCCGGCCCAAGAACCACAACGCGCCCTTCCGCGGCCTCGGCACCAGCAAGGACGCCTCCCGCGGCGCCGGCGGCAAGTCCCGGAAGGCCGGCGAGGCCCGCAAGCTCGCCGAGGCCCGCAAGGCCGCCCTCGTGCGCCGCAACGGCTGACAGCGGTCGCCCTGTCCGCGCGTCCCCTCAGCAGGGCTGCCCGGCGCCCGCACCGCGTCCGGCATGACAAGCTGTGCCTGCCCACCCCCGAACCCAGGAGGTCACCATGACCGCAGAGCCCGTACCTACGGAAGGTTCGGAGTCGGCCACGCCCGAGACGTCCCCGCTGGCCCCGGACAGCGACGGCACCTACGACCTCAAGCGCAAGTTCCGCGAGGCCCTGGCCCGCAAGCGCGGTGCGCAGGCCGACGCGGCCGACGTCGCCGCCAACCCGGACGCGTCGAAGGTGCGTGCGGCGCACGGCCCGGCCGCGAGCCAGCGGTCGTTCCGGCGCAAGAGCGGCGGCTGAGCCGGCCCGTACCGCGAGCCGCCCGCGACGCGCGCCTGCCGGGGCGCGCGCCGCGGGCGAGGCGTTCCCGCGCGGCCATCGGCCCGCCCGGTGCTACGGCGCGGTGGGGGCGTGCGGGGAGCGGAGCACCAGCAGGGTGATCTCGCTGGGGGCGAAGACGCGGAACGGCGGGCCCCAGAAGCCGGTCCCGCGGCTCGTGTAGAGCAGCGTGCGGGCGCCGTGGCGGCTGAGGCCGGCGAGGGCGGGCTGGTCGAGGCGCACCAGGTGGTGGAAGGGCCAGATCTGCCCGCCGTGGGTGTGGCCGGAGAGCTGGAGATCGACGCCGGCGGCCGCCGCCCGGTCGACGAACTTGGGCTGGTGCGCCAGGAGCAGGACGGGCAGCCCGGGGTCGGCGCCCTCCAGGGCTCCGGCGAGGTGCGCGCGGTGACCGGCCAGGCCGGAGGACTCGGCGGTGACGTCGTCCACGCCGGCCACCACGAGGGTGTCGCCTCCGCGTTCGAGCAGCACGTGCCGGTTGCGCAGCGGCTCCCAGCCCAGCTCGCCCATCAGGTCGACCCAGCCCTGGGCCTCGCTGTAGTACTCGTGGTTGCCGGTGACGTACACCCGGGCCCGGGTGGCCCGCACGGTACCGAGCGGGAGGGCCTGGGCGCGGCGGCGTTCGGCCGTGCCGTCCGCGATGTCGCCGGTGTGGCAGACCAGGTCGGCTTCCAGGGTGTTCACCGTCTCGCACACCCGTGCCGACCAGCGGGCGCGGTCGAGCGGGCCGTAGTGGGTGTCGGTGATGAGGACGACGCGGGTGCCGTCCAGCCCGGCACCCAGCCGCGGAAGTGCCACGTCGAGCCGCCGCACGCGGGGCACGCGGCGCGCCTCGGCGTATCCCCAGGCGAGCAGTGCGGCGCTCACGCCGAGGACGGCCCAGGTGACGATCCGGGCGCGGTCCTGGCTCCCGCCGACGCCGGCCACGGTCAGGGCGAGCCGCAGCAGGACACCGAGCAGCACGGACCAGGTGAACAGCACCCAGCCCGCGCCCAGCAGGGTGTCACCGACGATCGACGCCCGGTCCTGCTGGCGCCGGCCGTGACCGCGCATCATCGCCAGCGGCATGCCTACGAGGCCGGCGGCGAACAGGGCGGTGCCGGCCAGCCTGACGGGCAGCGGCCAGTGCTGGCCGGTGTGCAGGAGCACCCAGCAGGGCACGGCCCACAGCAGGACGGGGGCGATCAGGGGCATGTACCGCATCAGGCGGAGCAGCCGGCTCGGCCGCGGCGCCCCCGCCTCACCCTCGGCGGGCCGGGTGTTGCTGGTGTCGGTCACGCTTCCCTCCCTGACCGGGCTGCCGTTGCGCGCACTGTATCCGGTCGCCTCCGGGGCGGCGGGCCCGGCGTGCACGGGCGCGATCCCCGACCCGTGGCCGTGTCCGCCATGCAAGACCCCCGCGAGAACTCCTTGACCGGCGCGAGGCACCTCTGCTGAACTCCCGTCCCATGAACCCGCGCGTGGACCTCACCCGGCGGCGCCACATCGACCTGGCGCACGTCTCCAGCGCGTTCTGTTGTCGCTGAGCCGGCACGTCGCCCTACGGCGCTCCGCGAGACTCTCGACCTCACCTTCTGCGTTCTGACGGTCTCCGCCTCGGGATCCTCCCCGCGTCTCCCCTTGCCGGAGAGGCCGGAGAGGGCTGCCCGAGTCCCTCGCCGACGACCGGACGACCGGTCGGCCGGGCCGCGGAGCCGGCCATGAGACGCCGTCCCGGTGGACCAGTCGCGGCGGTGCCGGCCCACCGGTCGTCCGGCCCGCGTCGGACGCCCCGGCGTCGTCGGTGCCTGCCTGCGGCCCCCTCCTGCCGCGTCGCGCACTGACGACCACCGCATGTCAGGTGGACCGCCCCCGCGCTCACCCCCTCACTCCGCTCTTCGCCCCTGCGCACCCTGTGGTGCGCCCGCCTCGCCGAGAAGGACCCCCGCATGCCTCCGTCCCTCCGCAAACTGACCGGCCGTATCGGCGCGGTCGTCGACGGTGTCGACCTCACGGCACCGGCCGATCCCTCGACGGTCGCGGCGCTCCGCCGAGCCCTCGACGCGCACAAGGCCATCGTGTTCGACCAGGTGGACCTCGACAACGCCGGCCAGGAGCGCGTGGCCGCGTGGTTCGGCGACCTCACCACCGCGCACCCCAACGTCCCGGCCGCCGACGGGACGAGGAACGTGCTCGCCGTCGACAGCGAGACGTCCAAGGCCAACGAGTGGCACACGGACGTCACCTTCGTGGTCAACCCGCCGCAGCTCACCATCCTGCGGTCCCTCACGGTTCCGCCCTACGGAGGCGAGACGCTCATCGCGAACGCGGCCGCCGCCTACCGCGACCTGCCCCGGCCCCTGCGCGTCCTCGCGGACTCCTTGCGCGTCGTGCACAGCAACCAGTACGACTACGCCCGCCCTTCCGCCGCGACGGCGCAGCGCCAGGAGTACGACCGGGTGTTCGTCTCGACCCCCTACGAGGCGGAGCACCCGCTCGTGCGGGTGCATCCGCTGACCGGCGAACGCGGCCTGTTCATCGGCGGGTTCGCCAAGCGCATCGTCGGCCTGCCCAGCGGCGACTCGGCCGAGCTGCTGCGCCTGCTGCAGTCGTACGTGACCCGTCCGGAGAACGTCCTGCGCTGGACCTGGTCGCCCGGCCAGCTGCTGATCTTCGACAACCGGATCACCCAGCACTACGGGGTGGACAACTACGACGACCATCCGCGCCTCCTCAACCGGGTGACGGTGGCCGGAGACGTGCCGGTCGGTGTCGACGGCCGCCGCAGCGAGCAACTCGTCGGCGACGCCTCGCACTACACCCGCGTCCTGGAGACGGCCGCATGACCGGCATCCGCATCGAGGTGCCGCCCGTCGCCAAGACCGCCGACGCCGAGCCGGCGAGCGCGCGGGAACGCGAGGTCTTCCTGCCGCGCGACGCCCGCCGCCGCACACCGCTCAGCACACTGCGCGAGCGCCTGCGCTGGCCGCTCGGCATCTACACCACTCCGGTCGTCATCCTGCTCGCCTGGGAGGCCCTCGCCAGGGCCGGCGTGCTGGCGAAGACCTACGCCCCGGCGCCGACCGCCATCGTGAAGGCCGCCGCCGACCTGTGGCAGCAGGGCGTGCTCGGGCCGGACGTGGCCATCTCGCTGCAACGGGCCGGCATCGGACTCCTGATCGGTCTGAGCGCGGGCATCGTCACCGGGGTGCTCGGCGGACTGCTGCGCAGCGGTGAGTACCTGTTCAACGGCCTGGTGCAGGTCCTCAACACGATCCCGCTGCTGGCGGTGCTGCCGCTGATGATCGTGTGGTTCGGCATCGACGAGCTCACGAAGGTGCTGCTGATCTCGTTCGGGGCCGGCGTCCCGATGTATCTCAACCTGTTCGCCGCGATCCGGGGCGTCGACCAGCGCCTGATCGAGATGGCGCGCACGACGGGCGCGGGCACGTGGCGCGTCGTGGCGCGGGTGCTGGTGCCCGGAGCCCTGCCCGGGTTCCTGGTCGGCCTGCGCTTCTCCCTCGCCTACAGCGTGCTGGGCCTCGTCGCCGCCGAGACGGTCAACGCGGACAAGGGACTCGGCTTCCTCATCACTCAAGGGCAGACCTATCTCCAGACCAACCAGGTCTTCGTGGGCCTGGTGATCTACTCCCTCCTCGGCCTGCTCGCCGACCAGCTCGTCCGGATACTCGAGCGGGTGCTGCTGCGGTGGCGCCCCGGATATGAGGCGTCATGAGCGGCACGACCGGAACCATCGGCGGCACGACCGGGACACGGACCCGGCGGCGCACCGGAGTCGTCGTCGAGCAGGTCGTCCGGCGGTTCGGCGACCGGGTGGTGCTCGACCACCTCGACCTCACCATCGCCGACGAGGAGCTGGTGATCCTGCTCGGCCCGTCCGGCTGCGGCAAGAGCACCCTCCTGCGGCTGCTCGCCGGACTGGACCGGCCCGACGGCGGGCGGGTGGAGGTCCCGGCGAGGCGGGCGATCGTGTTCCAGGCCGACCGGCTGCTGCCCTGGCAGCGGGTGCTGCGCAACATCACGCTCGGCCTGTACGGGCCCGACGCGGAGCAGCGGGCCCGCGAGGTGCTCGCCGAGGTGGGACTCGCGGGACGGGAGAGGGCGTGGCCCAAGGAGCTCTCCGGCGGCGAGGCCCAGCGGGTGTCGCTCGCGCGCGCCCTGGTGTCCGAGCCCGTACTCGTCCTGCTGGACGAGCCGTTCGCGGCGCTCGACGCGATCACCCGGCTGCGCATGCACGACCTCGTGCGGGCGCTGCGCAGCAAGCACCACGCGGCCATGCTGCTGGTCACCCACGACGTGGACGAGGCGATCGCCCTGGCGGACCGCATCCTCGTGATGCGCGACGGGCGCATCGGCGCCGCGCATCCCGTCCAGCTCCCGGCAGCGGACCGCGAGGCGAGCGTCGCCCGCGAGGAACTGCGCTCCGCGCTCCTGCACGACCTCGGCATCGCCGGTCAGCACTGACGTCCCGCACCACCGCACAGAAAGCCGGAACACACCATGTACAGCCGGAACATCACGCACAGACGAACCACCCGCCTCGCCGGCGCCGTCGGCCTGCTCGCCCTGACGGGCACCCTGGCCGCGTGCGGCTCGTCGTCGCAGGCGGCGCCGCTGGGCAAGTCGAGCGGCAACGCGTCCGCGCACCCCGAGTGGAGCAAGTACACCTTCACCATCGGAGACAACGGTGGTGACGGCAGCCAGGTCCTGGCGAAGATCACCGGTGCGTTCGACGACGCACCGTACAAGGTGAGGTTCGCCCGGTTCACCTACGGCCCGCCGCTGGTGCAGGCCGCCGCCTCGGGCGACATCGACCTCGGCTCCGTCGGCGACGTACCGCCGATCACCGGGGCGGCGAAGGAGTACGGCTTCAAGATCGTGGCCGTCAACCGCTCGCTGAAGCCCACTCAGGCCAACGAGAACATCATCGTGCCGAAGGGGTCGGAGCTGAAGACACTCGCCGACCTCAAGGGCAAGAAGATCGCCGTACCGCAGGGCAGTTCGGCGCACGGTCTGGCGCTCAACGCGCTCAAGAGCGCCGGCCTCGGCCCCAAGGACGTGCACCTGGTCTTCCTCGACCCGGCGGCCGGCGCCACGGCGTTCAACACCGGCAAGGTGGACGCCTGGTCGATCTGGAACCCGCAGTCGGCGATCGCGGTCAAGAACGGGGCACGGATCCTGGCCAAGGGCCTCCCGCCGATCGACCAGACGGCCAGTTACTACGTCGCCAGTGCCAAGTCGCTCGGTGACGCCACGAAGCGGGCGGCCCTGACGGACGTACTGCGGCGGCTGGCACGCGAGTTCGCCTACGCGATCAAGCACGAGGACACCTACGCACAGGCCGTCTCCGAGGAGGAGGGCATCCCGCCGGCCGACGCCAGAGCGTCCCTGGAGACGTTCGAGACCCGGGTGACCCCGATCGGGAAGCCGGACATCGCCGCGGAGCAGAAACTCGCCGACGCCTTCCTGGAGGCGGGCCAGATCACCAGGAGGGTCGACGTCCCGTCGATCACCGACAACCTCCTCCCGGCCGGCTACGACAGCTCGAAGCTGACCTTCGACTGAGCCGGCCCCCCTTCCAGGACGACGGACGACGAACTCCTCACCAGGAAAGGAGAGCACCCGTGAGCGCGAGACAGCGGCGGCTCCACCTCAACGCCTTCCTCATGGAGGCGGGTCACCACGAAGCGGCATGGAGGCTCCCCGGCAGCAACCCGCGGGCCGACTTCGACCTGAAGCACTGGATCGAGCTGGCCCGGCTGGCCGAGGGCGCCGCGTTCGACTCGCTGTTCCTCGCGGACGGCCCCGCCCTCACCGGAACCGGCGAGTTCCGGCCGCCGGGCCAGCTCGAACCGCTGACGCTGCTGACCGCGCTGTCCCAGGCGACCAGCAGGATCGGCCTCATCGCGACCGTGTCGTCGACGTACAACGAGCCGTACAACCTCGCCCGCCGGCTGGCGTCCGTCGACCACGTCAGCGGGGGGCGGGCCGGCTGGAACATCGTCACGTCGGCAGGGGCCGACGAGGCGGCCAACTTCGGCCTCGACGACCGTCCCGGCCACGCCGAACGCTACGCCCGCGCCGACGAGTTCCTGAAGGTCGCCAAGGCGCTGTGGGACAGCTGGGAGTCCGGGGCCGTCACCGCCGACAAGAGCACGGGGCGCTACGCCGACCCGGCGCGGCTGCACGCACTGGACCACCGCGGCCGGTACTTCAAGGTGGCCGGACCGCTCAACGTCGAGCGTCCGCCGCAGGGCCACCCCCTGCTCGTCCAGGCCGGTTCCTCCGAGGACGGCAAGGACTTCGCGGCCCGGCACGCCGAGGCGATCTTCACCGCCCACACGACGTACGAGCGTGCGGCCGCCTTCTACGCGGACATCAAGGCACGGACCAGGGCCGCGGGTCGCGACCCGGACGCGGTGATCGTCCTGCCCGGCATCGTCCCGTACATCGGGTCGACCGAGGCCGAAGCCCGGGCGCTGGCCAAGCAGTTCGACGACCTGCGCATCCCGGAGTACGGGCTGCGCCAGCTGGCCGCGGTCTTCGAGACCGAACCGTCCGTCTTCGAACTCGACGCAGCCCTGCCGGACTTCATCCTGGCGAGGCCGAAGCTGGAGGGATCGCAGAGCCGTTCCGACCTGATCCTGGACCTCGCGGTGCGCGAGCAGCTCACCGTGCGGCAGATCATCTCCCGGCTCGGCGGCGGACGCGGTCACTTCGAGTTCGTCGGCACGCCTGAGCAGGTCGCGGACACGATCATCGCCTGGTTCGAGGGCGGCGCCGCGGACGGGTTCAACATCATGACGCCCGCGCTGCCGTCGGGCCTCGCGACCTTCATCGAGCAGGTGCTCCCCATCCTGCGCGGCAAGGGTCTGTTCCGCGAGGAGTACGAGGGCACCACCCTGCGCGAGCACTACGGGCTCCCGGTACCGGCGAACCAGTTCCACACCTGACCCGCGCGCCGCCGGCGACCGGGGAGATGCATCCGGAATCGCTCCGTATGCCGGGCTGTGTGCAACAGCAATGTGTCGAGCTCATGGCGCGACCAGGCAAAACCTGGTGCCGCGGCACGGTACGGACCAGGCTGACGTGTACATCACCACGTCTTCCTTCCGTACCCGCAGAAAGCTTCACCGCGCATGCATGCGACCTGTCTCCCCGGTGCTCCAGCGGCACGCATCCCGTGTGTGGCGAGGAGGTGCGGCGCGTGGCGCGCTATGTGATGCGCAAGGCGGCCGGCTGGCTGCTGATGATCGTGATCGCGACGAACGCGACCTACGTCATGGCCAGTTGGTTCCTGGACCCGCGGTCGAACTTCAAGGAGCTGCGGCCCGTCCGCTCCGAGGCACAGATCGACCGGGCCCTCGCGCCGTACAACCTGGACCCCAGGGTCCCCCTGGTGCACCGCTGGTGGGACTGGCTGACGTCGGTGACCCTGCACTTCGACTGGGGAAAGTCCCCCACCGGCGTCTCCGTCAACGGTGAATTGGGCTACCGGGCCCTGGTCAGCGCGGAGTTGGTCGTCGTCGCGACCGTGCTGTCCGTCGCGCTCGGCGTCGCACTCGGCGTCTACACCGCCGCACGGCAGTACGGCTGGGCGGACCGGGTGTCGCAGGCCGTGTCCATCGTGGTGTTCAACGTCCCCACGTCCGTCGCCGCCCTCGCCGTGGTCTTCGTCGCCATCTGGCTGAACCAGCACGCCGGGCTGCACTTCCTCTACGTCGCCGGGGAGAACTCACCGGGCGTCGAAGGACTGCTCCCCACCATCGGTGACCGCCTCCTGCACCTGATCCTGCCCACCCTGACGCTCACACTGATGGGCTACGTCGGCTACCACCTCACCCAGCGTTCCCTGCTGCTCGACACGCTCAACGCCGACTTCGTGCGCACCGCCCAGGCCACCGGGCTCACCCGGAGCCAGGCCATCCGCCGGCACGCCCTGAGGGCCGCGCTCATCCCGACGGCCGCCTCCGTGGCGTTCAGCGTCCCGGCCGTCTTCACCGGTGCCGTCATCACGGAGACGATCTTCGGCTGGAACGGCATGGGCCGCTACTTCATCCAGACCATCAGCAAGAACGACGTCCACGGCGTGGTCGCGACGGCCGCCTTCGCCGCGGCCCTGACCGCGGTCGGAGCAATTCTCGCGGACATCGCCACGGTCCTCCTCGACCCCAGAGTGCGGGTGAGCTGACGTGCCCACCGACGCGACGACCCACACGCCTTCGGGTCCGGCCGCCGAGCGGCCTCCGCGGACGGCCACCACCGCGCGCCCACCCGCGAACCTCGGCCTCGGCCGGCTCTACCTGCGGCGTTTCCTGCGCAACCGCCTCGCCGTCGTCGGAGTGGTCATCTTCGTGCTGCTGGTGCTGTTCGCCGCCGTCGGCGGCCGCTTCACCTCCTACGCCCACACCGACGCCGACTTCACCGCACTCACCCAGCCGCCGAGCGGCCTCCACTGGTTCGGCACCAACCAGGGCGGCAACGACATCTACGCCTGCGCCGTGCACGGGCTCCAGCGCTCCCTGGTGATCGCCGTGAGCGTGTCCGTCCTGACGATCGTCCTGGCCGCGGTCATCGGCTCCGGCGCCGCCTACTTCGGGGGCCGGGTGGAGCGGGTGACCCTTGCCGTCATCCACTTCCTCCTGATCGTGCCCTCGTTCCTCATCCTCGCGCTGGTCTCCCACCGGCTGGCCGGCGACTGGCGCGCCCTCATCGTCGTGCTGACCGCGTTCGGCTGGATGTCCACCGCGCGGGTGATCTGGTCCGTCTCCACCTCACTGCGCGAACGGGACTACGTGCGGGCGGCCGAGTTCATGGGAGTCGGTCCGCTGCGGATCATCCTCCGCCACATCATCCCCAACCTCGGCTCCCTGCTGATCGTCAACCTGACGCTCGGAGTCGTGGCGACCGTGCTCAGCGAAACCGCCCTGTCGTTCCTGGGATTCGGCGTCCAGACCCCGGACGTCTCCCTCGGCACGATGCTCGCGGACGGCGCGAGCACCGTCACGAGCGCCCCCTGGCTCTTCGCCTTCCCCGCCGGCCTTGTCGTGCTGCTCACCGTGTCGATGACCTTCATCGGCGACGGCCTGCGCGACGCCCTCGACCCCACGTCGGTGACCGGTTCGGCAGGAGGCCGACGATGACCCTCGCGAGCCCGCTGCCCGCCCCCGTACCCCCCACCGACGCGGCACCCGTCCTGTCCGTGCGGGATCTGCGGATCTCCTTCCCCTCCGAGGCCGGCACCGTCGAGGCGGTACGCGGTGTCAGCTTCGACCTGCTGCCCGGCCGGACCCTCTGCGTCGTCGGCGAATCCGGTTCCGGCAAGTCGGCCACCGCCATGGGCATCATGGGCCTGCTGCCGCCCACCGCCGACCTGCGCGGTCAGGTGCTGCTCGGCGGCCGGGACCTCGTCGGCCTCGACGACCGGGCGCTGTCGAAGATCCGCGGCGACTCCATCGGCATGATCTTCCAGGACCCCCTGTCCGCCCTCACACCGATCTTCTCGGTGGGCAGGCTGCTCTCCGACGCCCTGCGGGTCCACCAGGACCTGACGAAGCGGGCGGCCTGGGACCAAGCCGTGCAACTGCTCGACCTGGTCGGCATCCCCGACCCGCGCGGCCGGGCCGGCGCCTTCCCGCACGAGTTCTCCGGCGGCATGCGCCAGCGCGTGGTCATCGCCATGGCCATCGCCAACAGGCCGTCCGTGCTCGTCGCCGACGAACCCACCACCGCGCTCGACGTCACCGTGCAGGCCCAGATCCTCGACGTGCTGCGGCTGGCACAGCGGGAGACCGGCGCCGGACTCGTCCTGATCACGCACGACCTCGGGGTCGTCGCGGGCCACGCCGACGACGTCGCCGTCATGTACGCCGGCCGGTTCGTGGAACGCGCGGGCGTCGGGGAACTCTTCCGCCGGCCGACGATGCCGTACACCGCGCGGCTGCTGGCCGCCGTGCCGACCGTGGACGGCGGCTCCCGCCGTCCCCTGGTCCCCATCGGCGGCGAGCCGCCCGCCCTGGTGAACCTCCCCGACGGCTGCCCCTTCGCACCCCGCTGCGCCGTCGCCCTCGACGCGTGCCGCTCCGGCGAACCGGAACTGCGCCACGTCACCGGGCACGGAGACGTGGCCTGCCTGCGCGCCGCCGAGATCGCCGACGGCTCCCTGGACCCGGCGGGCGATGCCGCGCCCGTCGCCCGACCGGCGCCCTCGCCCCGCGCGGAGGCCGGCGAGGTGGTGCTCCGTGTCGAGGACCTCGTCAAGACCTTCCCGGTCACCAAGGGCGCCCTCCTCAAGCGCCGGGTCGGCACGCTGCACGCCGTCAGCCGGGTCAGCTTCGAGCTGCGCGCCGGCGAGACCCTCGGCCTGGTCGGCGAGTCCGGCAGCGGAAAGACCACGACCCTGATGGAGATCCTCCGGCTCAGGCGGCCCGAAGGCGGCCGGATCGAGGTCGCCGGCATCGACGTCGGCACCCTCCCGCCCGGCGCGCGCCCGCGGGAGCTGCGCCAGGACGTCCAGATCGTCATGCAGGACCCCCTGGGGGCCCTGGACCCCCGGATGCCCGTGTTCCACTCGCTGGCCGAACCGCTGCGCGCGGTCGGGCGTGATCGCGAGGCGATACGGGCACGGGTCCACGAACTGCTGACCCTGGTCGGCCTGGACGACTCGGTGGGCGACCGCTTCCCGGCCGCTCTCTCCGGAGGCCAGCGCCAACGGGTCGGTATCGCCCGCGCCCTGGCGACGGAGCCGAAGCTGCTCGCGCTCGACGAGCCGCTCTCCGCCCTGGACGTCTCGGTACAGGCCGGGGTGATCAACCTGCTGGCGCGGCTCAAGCGTGAACTCGGCCTCGCCTACCTCGTGGTCGCCCACGACCTGGCCGTGGTCCGGTACATCTCCGACCGCATCGCGGTGATGTACCTGGGGCACATCGTCGAGACCGGGGACACCGAGGCGATCTTCTCCGACCCCAGGCACCCCTACACCCGTGCGCTGCTGTCGGCGATCCCGATACCCGACCCCGAGCGGGAACGAACCCGTGAACGCGTCGTGCTGGAGGGAGAGCAGCCGAACGCCGCGCGCCTGCCCGCGGGATGTGTCTTCGCCGACCGCTGCCCGCTGTACCGCGCCGCCGACGAGGAACTGCGCCACCGCTGTCGCTCCCAGGCCCCCGGGCTGACCCCGGCAGCCGGAGTCCCCGGCCATCAGTACGCCTGCCACGGCGTCTGAACACCGGCCCGGCGATGCCGCCCCCCACCACATCGCCCCCCACCGTGTCGTCCCCACCCACCCCTTTAAGGAACCCTCCACCATGCGCACGAGACTGGCCCTGCCCGTCGCTCTGATCACCGCCGCCTGCGTCACCGCCACCGCGTGCCAGTCCACGTCGGGGAAGGACTCGGCGAAGCCGGACGCGAAGAACGCTCCCTCGGCCGCGTCGTCCGCCGCCGACTACAACCCCACGCCGTACGACCGGATCAAGGACGGGGGCACGTACACCACGGTCGGTACCTTCGACGACCAGGGCAACCCGTTCAACGTCAACGCGACGCTGACCGCGGCCCGCGTCTGGGCCTGGTACAACGCCGACGCGATCACCTACTCGCCGACCGGCGAGGTGCAGTACAACCCGGACTACCTCAGCGACGTGAAGGTCTCCGTGGCGGGCGGGAAGCAGAAGGTCACGCTCACCCTCAACCCCAAGGCCGTCTTCAACGACGGCACCCCCATCGACTGGACCGCGATCAGGGCCACGTGGAAGGCCAACAACGGCTCCGACAAGGCCTACGCCGCCTCCTCCACGGACGGCTACGACCAGATCACCTCGGTCGAGAAGGGCAGCGACGCCAAGCAGGCCGTGATCACCTTCAAGGGAGTGAACCCTTCCTGGTCGAGCCTGTTCACCACCTTCCTGCACCCCAAGGCCGCGACGGTGCGGAACTTCAACGACGCCTACGTCAAGAAGGCGCACCCGGAGTGGGGCGCCGGGCCGTACACCGTCGGTGAGTGGGACACCCACTCGGGCAACATCACGTTCGTCCGCAACCCGAAGTGGTGGGGCCGGAAGGGCAAGCTCGACAAGCGCGTCTACGTCAACCTGGAATCCACGGCGGCGGTCAACGCCTTCCGGAACGGCCAGCTCGACTACGTCTCCGCGGTCGACGCCGAGAGCCTCAAGCAGATCAAGGGGCTCCACGGCACGGAGATCCGCAGCGGCGGCAGCCCCTTCGAGTACTCGCTCTACTTCAACACCAAGTCCTCCGTCCTCGCCGACAAGGCGGTGCGCAAGGCCATCGAGGAGAGCATCGACCGCACGCAGATCGCGAAGGTCCAGTTCCAGGGCCTGGACTACCGCGAGCCGCTCCCGGGTTCGGCGGTCCTGTACAGCTTCCAGAAGGGCTACGAGGACAACGTCTCCGCCGTGCTCAAATACGCGCCGGACGAGGCGCGCAAGGCACTCGACGCGGCCGGCTGGAAGCCCGGGGCCGACGGCGTACGGGTCAGGAACGGCAAGAAGCTCGAAGTCGGCTACACCCTCCTGGGCGACGACCCGCTGGACAAGGCGACCGCCGGCGCCTTCGCGGCGATGCTGAAGACGGTGGGCGTCCGCCTCGACATCAGGAAGGCCGACGAGGCCGACTTCTCCAAGATCCTCAGCGACCGCAAGTTCGACCTGTTCCTGTCCGGGAACCGCTCGATGGACCCGTTCGGCGCCCGCTACCTCTGCGACTTCTACTGCTCCGACCGCGACTCCAACATCACCGGCGCGGGTTCGCCCGCGCTGGACAAGGAGATCCGCGCCACCACCACGATCGCCGACCTCGCCAAGCAGGCCGCGGCGGCCAACCGGGTCGAGCGGAAGGCGCTCCAGGAGTACGCCTTCCTCCCCCTCTTCAGCGGCCCCTCGACCTACGGCGTGAAGAAGGGCCTCGCCAACGTCGGCGCCACCATCTTCTACAACCCCCTCCCGGAGACGGTCGGCTGGGAGAAGTGACCCCCCGCAGCCCTACACCGGCGGACCGGCGGACCGGCACCCACGGTCCGCCGACCGGCCCTCCGGGCGCCCGTGCTGACCGGACAGGAGAAACGTTGTAGCCTCCGGGCACGGCCCTTGACCTGCACAGTCAGGCAGGGAGCAGACGAACCGGGAGTTTCCTCATGTTTCGTACCATGTTCAAGTCCAAGATCCACCGGGCCACCGTCACCCAGGCCGACCTGCACTACGTGGGATCGGTCACCATCGACGCCGACCTGCTCGACGCCGCCGACCTGCTGCCCGGTGAGCTCGTGCACATCGTCGACATCACCAACGGCGCCCGGCTCGAGACCTACGTCATCGAGGGTGAGCGCGGGTCCGGGGTCGTCGGGATCAACGGGGCGGCCGCGCACCTCGTGCACCCCGGTGACCTGGTGATCATCATCAGCTACGCGCAGGTCACCGACGCCGAGGCGCGGGCGCTGCGGCCGCGGGTCGTGCACGTGGACGCCGGCAACCGGATCGTGGCCCTCGGCGCCGACCCCTCGGAGCCGGTGCCGGGCTCGGACCAGGAGCGCAGCCCGCAGGCCGTACGGGCCTGAGCCGCCGGACGGCAAGCGGGGGCACCCTGCGGCACGCCCACCCGGGCTGCCGCGTTCGTGCCGTCGGGTGAGTGGGGGAGCGGGGGCCGGGTAGGCGGGGGAGTAGTCCAGAGGCGACGTCCAGCGACCGGCCGGAGGACACATGACACACCTGCAGACCGACCCCGTACCGCCGGGCCCCACCCCGGGCCCCGGCCCCACGCACCCGGACCCCTATCCGACACCGGCGCCCCCGGGACCCGGCCCCGTGCCCACGCCGCCGCCGGGGCCGGAGCCCAGCCCGCCCCCGCAGCCGGGGCCCGAGCCGGTTCCGCCCGCGCCCCCGCACCCGGGACCGCCGGGACCCTCCCCGTCGCCGGTCCCGCCGGGCCCGGAGCCGACGCCCAGCCCCGAGCCGGGACCTCCGCTGTCCTGAGCCGTGGAGAAGAAAAGAAGAGGGGCGGACGGCACCGGTGCCGTCCGCCCCTCTCCCGTGTCCGCTGCCTCGTCCGGCGGCGGGTCAGGGCGCTACGCCTCGGTCTCCGACCGGTCGCCGCCCCACAGCGTGTGGAACGACCCCTCCCGGTCGACCCGCCGGTAGGTGTGCGCGCCGAAGAAGTCCCGCTGGCCCTGGGTGAGCGCGGCCGGGAGGCGCTCGGCGCGCAGGGCGTCGTAGTAGGCGAGGGCCGCGGCGAAACCGGGGGTCGGTACGCCCTGCCGGGTGGCGGCGACCAGCACCTCGCGCCAGTCGTCCTGCGCCGCCGCGATCTCCTGCGCGAACGTCTCGTCCGACAGCAGGCTCGGCAGGTCGGCGCGGGTGTCGTAGGCCGCGCGGATACGGTCCAGGAAGGCCGCGCGGATGATGCAGCCGCCGCGCCAGATCGAGGCGACCGTGCCGAGGTCGATGTCCCAGCCGTACTCCTCGCTGCCGGCCGCGATCTCGTGGAAGCCCTGCGTGTACGACACGATCTTCGACGCGTACAGCGCCTGCTCCACCCGGTCCGCGAAGGCGCCCGCCTCCGCCTCGCCGAGCGGGGAGGGCCGCGGCCCGGACAGGCCCCGCGAGGCCTCCCGCAGCGCGGCGTGGCCCGACAGCGACCGGGCGAACACCGCCTCCGCGATGCCGGACACCGGCACCCCCAGGTCGAGGGCGATCTGCACGGTCCAGCGGCCGGTGCCCTTCTGCTCGGCCTGGTCCACCACCACGTCCACGAACGGCCGGTCCGTCGCGGCGTCCACGTGGGACAGCACCTCGGCCGTGATCTCGATCAGGTAGGAGTCCAGCCGGCCCGTGTTCCAGGTGCGGAAGATGTCCGCGATCTGCGCGGGGGAGTACCCGGCGACGTCGCGCAGCAGCTGGTACGCCTCCCCGATGAGCTGCATGTCGGCGTACTCGATGCCGTTGTGCACCATCTTCACGAAGTGGCCGGCGCCGTCCGGGCCGACATGGGTCACGCAGGGGGCGCCGTCGGCGGCCTTCGCGGAGATCTTCTCCAGCATCGGCCCCAGCGACCCGTACGACTCCTGGGACCCGCCCGGCATGATGCTCGGCCCGTGCAGCGCGCCCTCCTCGCCGCCGGAGATGCCCGTGCCGACGAAGTGGATGCCCTGCTCGCGCAGTTCCCGCTCCCGGCGCCGGGTGTCCGCGAAGTGCGCGTTGCCACCGTCGATGATCATGTCACCGGGCTCCAGCAGCGGCGCGAACTCCTGGATCACCGCGTCCGTCGGGTCGCCGGCCTTGACCATGACGACCAGCCGGCGGGGCCGCTCCAGCGCGGCCACGAACTCCTTGGCGGTCTCGGCCGCGACGAAGTCGCCCTCGTCCCCGAACTCCTCCACCAGCGCCCGCGTCCGCGAGGCCGTGCGGTTGTGCACCGCGACCGTGTAGCCGTTGCGCGCGAAGTTCCGGGCGAGGTTGCGCCCCATGACCGCGAGACCCGTGACGCCGATCTGCGCTGAAGTGCTCATACCGCCTGCTCCCTACCTGCCTCGTGAGTACGGCCGTGCCAGTATTGCCCGCGGCCCATCCTGGCGTGCCGGTACGGCGACCGCACCGCGACCCGCCAGGCTTGATTACGCACGGACAGCCCCGTCCGCCTCAGCCGCCCCCGGCCGTCCTCCGCCGATCCGGCCAAGGGAAGCCGATTCCCGGCCAGTCCGGTCCCGCACACGGCCGGTTGCCGCCTTGTCATGACTCGTTCGGCCCGCTTACTTTTGCCGCTCCTGACGCATGTCGAGAGGGCTGCAGACATGGCCGCACGCGGCCGGCACCGCCGGTATCAGCCGAGCAGGATCAACCGAGCCTCACTCACCGTCACCGCGGGCGGCGCGGGTCTCGCGATCCCCCTCGTCGCCGCCGGTGCCGCGGACGCGGCCGACGCGTCCACCTGGAACAAGGTCGCGGCATGCGAGTCCAGCGGCAACTGGAGCATCAACACCGGCAACGGCTACTACGGCGGGCTGCAGTTCACCCAGTCCACCTGGGAGGCCTACGGCGGCACCCGGTACGCGCCGCGTGCCGACCTGGCGGGCCGGGACCAGCAGATCGCCATCGGTGAGAAGGTCCTCCGCGGACAGGGGCCCGGCGCCTGGCCGGTGTGCTCGGTGCGCGCCGGTCTCACCCGGGGCGGCGGCGGCCCCGACATCCACCCGGACGGCGCGGCGACCCACCCGGCGAGGAACACCTCCACCCACCCGGGCTCCGGCCACACAGGGTCTGCCCACACAGGCTCCGGCCACACGGCGTCCGCCCACACGGCGGCCAAGAGTTCCGTGCGGGACGTCCAGCCGCAGACCACACCCCAGTCCCGGGCCGGCAAGGCCGAGATGTACACCGTGGTGCACGGCGACACCCTCTCCGGGATCGCCGTCGAGCAACGCGTGCGGGGCGGCTGGCAGCAGCTCTACGCGGGCAACCGGACGACGATCGGCGACGATCCCGATCTCATCATGCCCGGCGAGCACCTCAGCCTGACCGCCCGCAAGGCGCCCACGACGCACACCACGGCCGCCTCCGGCCACCAGCACGCGGAGAAGGAGAGGACCGGCGGGAGCACCCACCGGACGTCCAGCTCCCACAAGACGCCGAGCGGTCACCGGACCTCCAGCTCCCACAAAACCTCGACGGCCGGACATTCGCTGGTCGCCCCGGTCGACGCCGCCACCGGCACCGGCTACCACGTGGCCGGCTCGCACTGGTCCAAGGGCTACCACACCGGCGTCGACTTCCCCGTCGTCACCGGTACCTCGGTCAGGGCGGTCGGCGCCGGGCACGTGGTCTCCGCGGGCTGGGGCGGCGCCTACGGCTACCAGGTGGTGATCCGGCACGCCGACGGCCGCTACAGCCAGTACGCCCACCTGTCCGCCATCTCGGTGCGGGCCGGGCAGACGGTGTCCACGGGACAGCGCATCGGCCGCTCGGGAGCCACCGGGAACGTCACCGGCCCGCATCTGCACTTCGAGGTGCGCACGGGGCCCGGTTTCGGCTCGGACATCGATCCGGTCGCCTACCTCCGGGCCGGCGGCGTCAGGATCTGACCCGGTCCCGCTCCCGCTCCCGGCGCCGCCCGCGCCGGGCGGGCACCGGCACGACGCCCACGGGCAGCGGGCCGTAGGAGACCGGGACGACGAGGATGTCCTCCAGCACCGACTCGTTCAGCACCGGGTCGCCGAATACCGGTTCCGGCAACAGCGCCGGTTCCGGCGACACCAGGCCCGGTGACACCGCCGGTTCCGGCGACACCAGGCCCGTCGGCTCCGGCACCGGCTCCGGCTCGAACAACGCTTCCGCCGACGGGAGTTCGCCCCGGACGGGTTGTGCCGGGACAGCTCCCAGCGGCGGCGCCGCACCGACCACCGGCACCGGCTCCGCCACGGCCGGCTCGGCCGAGAGTGCTTCCACCGCGACCGGTGTGTCCTCCAGGCGCTCCGTCGTCAGCAGGATCAGGCCGCCCGCCGCCACCACACCGCAGGCGAGCGCGAGCACCGTGCCCGTGCCGCCGTAGCGGAAGGTCTCGCCGAACATCGTGATGCCGACCGCGGCGGCCAGCACCGGGTTGACCACGGTGAGCGTGGCCAGCGGGGCGGCGAGGCCGCCGCCCCGGTAGGACGCCTGGGAGAGCAGGACCCCGGCGGTGGCGAAGACGGCGATCACCGCCAAGGAGGGCAGGTCGCCGAGGGTGACGCCGTTGTCCCAGTCGACCGCGACGGTCTTGGTGAACACGGACGACATGCCGAAGGCGATGCCCGAGCCCGTGGCCAGCAGCACGCTGCGCACCGCCGGGTGCCGGTGGGCCGCCCGGCCCGCGGCCATCAGGGCGACGACCGCCGCGCCGGTGACCAGGGCCACGGCCGCCCGCTGGGCGGTGCCGAGGGAGTGGGTGTCGGACGAGCCGACGAGGGACAGCAGACCCGCGAGGCCGGCGGTCGCCATGAGCGCGCCGCGCCAGGCGGTCGCCCCGGCCCGGCGGCCGACGAAGAGGGCCGCCATGGGCAGCGCGAACACGATGGTGAGCGCGCCCAGCGGCTGCACCAGGCTGAGCGGACCGCAGGCCAGCGCCACGACGTGCAGCACGCCGCCGAGGCCGTTGAGCCCCAGCGCCGTCCACCAGCCGGGCCGGCGCAGCGGGGCGTACTGTCCGTCGGGGGAGGACACCGCCACCTGCTCCTGCACGATCGCCCCGCCCGCGTAGGCCACGGCGGAGACGAACGACAGCAGCACGGACAACGCGAGGGCGCTCATGACTGGCTCCTTCGCGTGAGGCGGGCGGCCTGGGCCCGGCGCGGCGTACGGTCGGCTTCCATGACCAACACTCTGCCGGTCCGGGCTCTTCCCGTCGTCGTCCCTGAGCACCCAATGGCTCCTACTGCCGATGGAGTACGCCGGGAGCCCGCTCATCCCCAGGGTGGGTGCCCGGGGGTGGAGACCCTGGCCCGCGGGCTCCTCGCGCCCCTGATATGACTGCTGTTCGTGGACCTGGACCCCGAACTCGCCGCGCTCCGCCCGCTCGGCGGCTTCTTCGTCCTGCGCACCACCGTCACGGAGGCCGCCGCTGCGCCGAAGGCGTCCGCCGCCGCGGAGGCGTCCGGCGCCGCGGAGGCGTCCGGTGCGGCACGGGCGGCCACGCTGCCGACGCTGGCGCAGGCCTACGACAGCGGCCTCCCGGGCGGCCCGGAGACCGCGCTGACCTGCCGCGTCGCCACGGTCGCCGCCCGGCTGCGCACGCCCGAGCCACGGGTCGCCGCGTCCATCGCCCACCAGGCGCTCGCCGCCCGCCTGTGGTCGGTGGCCCTCGGCTGCGCCGCCCGATACGGCCGCCTCCCCGACCTCGACCCGCGCCTGCTGCGCTGGGACGCCTCCGCCATGGCCCCCGACGACCTGTGGCTGACCGAGCTGCGGCCACGGGCCGGGGACTCCGCCGCGCTCGCGGACGCCGTGCTCGACGGCCATCTGCGCCCCCTAGGGGCAGCCCTGAGAGCCCGTCATGGCGTCGCGGCCGGTCTGCTGTGGGGCAACGCGGGCTCCGCGCTCGCCGGCGCCGCCCGGGAACTGGAGCGCTGGGCGCGCACCCACGGGCGCGCCGAGGTGGCCGACCGGGCCCGCGCCCTCACCGCCGACCTCTTCGCCCACCCCCTGCTGCGCGCCACCGGCAGCCGCGCCGGGACCGCCTTCCGCCGGCGCAGCTGCTGCCTGTACTACCGGGTGCCCGGCGGCGGTGTCTGCGGCGACTGCTGCTTCACCCGGCCACCGCACCTTTCCCCGCCGCAGGCTTCCCCACCGCACGCTTCCCCACCGCGATCTTCCCCGCGCGCTCTTCCGCGCGCGCCGCATCTGGGTGACCATGAAGGGACCGGCCGTTGAGACCAGGGGGTAATCGGGTGCGCGTGGGACTGCTGAGCCGGGAGTTTCCGCCGGACGTCTACGGCGGCGCCGGCGTCCATGTGGAGTTCCTCGCACGCGAGTTGACCAACCTGGTGGACCTGGAGGTGCACTGCTGGGGCGAGGGCCGCGGGCCCGGCGTCGTACGCCACCGGCCCTGGTCCGCGCTGGACGGGACCAACGACGCGCTGCGCACCTTCTCCGTGGACCTGTCCATCGCGGCCGCGCTGGAGGGCCGCGAACTCGTCCACTCCCACACCTGGTACGCGAACCTGGCCGGTCACCTCGCCAAGCTGCTGTACGGCATCCCGCACGTGGTGACCGCGCACTCGCTGGAGCCGCTGCGGCCCTGGAAGGCCGAGCAGCTGGGCGGCGGCTACGAGCTGTCCGGGTTCGCCGAGCGCACCGCGCTCGAGGCCGCCGACGCGGTGATCGCCGTGTCGGGCGCCATGCGGGAGGACATCCTCGGCTGCTACCCGGCGCTGGACCCGGCGAAGGTGCACGTCGTGCACAACGGCATCGACACCGCCCTGTACCGGCCGGACCACGGCACCGACGTCCTCACCCGGATCGGCCTGGACACCGGCCGCCCCTACGTGCTGTTCGTGGGCCGCATCACCCGGCAGAAGGGCGTGCCGCACCTGCTGCGCGCGGTGCGGGACATCGACCCCGCCGCGCAGGTCGTGCTGTGCGCGGGCGCTCCCGACACGCCGGAGATCGACCGGGAGTTCCGCGAGCTGTTCGAGGAGCTGAGCCGGGTGCGCGAGGGCGTCCACTGGATCCCGCAGATGCTGCCGCGCACGGACGTCATCCAGCTGCTCACCCACGCCACCGTGTTCGCCTGCCCGTCGGTGTACGAGCCGCTCGGCATCGTCAACCTGGAGGCGATGGCGTGCGGGACGCCGGTCGTGGCCTCCGCCGTCGGCGGGATCCCCGAGGTGGTGGCGGACGGCGACACCGGACTGCTGGTCCCCGTGGACGACGGCTTCGAGGCGGGGCTGACGCGGGCGCTGGACGCGGTGATCGGTGATCCGGCGACGGCGCGGCGGATGGGAGAGGCCGGGCGGGCCCGCGCGGTCGAGGAGTTCGGCTGGGACGCGGTGGCCCGGCGCACGGTCCGGCTGTACGAGGAGATCCTCAAGCAGGCTTAGTCCGGCCCCCTCGGGGCATCCATGGTTCAACCAGGGTGAGGGGAGCGGCGATGCGTCGGGGTGGGCCTTCGGTCCTCGGGATCGTACTGGCGGGCGGGGAGGGCAAACGGCTGATGCCGCTGACGGCCGACCGGGCGAAACCGGCGGTCACGTTCGGCGGTACGTACCGGCTCGTGGACTTCGTGCTGTCCAACCTGGTCAACGCCGACGTGCTGCGCATCTGCGTGCTGACGCAGTACAAGTCGCACTCGCTGGACCGGCACATCACGACCACCTGGCGGATGTCGAGTCTGCTGGGCAACTACGTGACCCCGGTCCCGGCCCAGCAGCGGCTGGGCCCACGCTGGTACCTGGGCAGCGCGGACGCGATCCTGCAGTCCCTGAACCTCATCTACGACGAGCAGCCCGAGTACGTCGCGGTGTTCGGCGCCGACCACGTCTACCGCATGGACCCGCGGCAGATGCTGGCCCAGCACATCGACTCCGGCGCGGGCGTGACGGTGGCCGGCATCCGGGTGCCGCGCTCGGAGTCCTCGTCGTTCGGGGTGATCACCCCGGGCTCCGACGGCCAGAGCGTCGAGCGGTTCCTGGAGAAGCCCACCGACCCGCCCGGACTGACGGGTGATCCGGAGTGCGTCTTCGCCTCGATGGGCAACTACATCTTCACCACCAAGGCGCTCATCGAGGCCCTCCAGCGGGACGCCGAGGACGCGGAGTCCGTGCACGACATGGGCGGCTCGATCCTGCCCCAGCTGACCTCCCGCGGGGAGGCGCAGCTGTACGACTTCAGCGACAACCACGTCCCCGGTGAGACCACCCGCGACCAGGGCTACTGGCGGGACGTGGGGACCCTGGACGCCTACTACGACGCCCACATGGACCTCATCGCCGAGCGGCCGGCGTTCAACCTCTACAACCGGCAGTGGCCGATATACACCCACTCGTACCAGCTCTCGCCGGCCCGGTTCAACGCGGGCGGGATGGCCAGCGAGTCCATCATCAGCGCGGGCTGCCTGATCCGCGGCCAGGTGACCCGGTCGGTGCTCTCGCCCGGGGTGCGGGTCGACCCGGGAGCGGTGGTGCAGGGCTCGGTGCTGCACGACAACGTCCACATCGGCCGGGGCGCGATCGTGCGCGGCGCGGTCCTGGACAAGAACGTGGAGGTGCCGCCCGGCGCGACGATCGGCGTCAACCCGGAGCGGGACGCCGACCTCTACACCGTCTCCCAGGGCGGGGTGATCGCGCTCGGCAAGGGCCAGCGCGTCTCCTGACGGCCCGGCAGCCGCCCGCGCGGACGCCGCGAGCGGCATCCTCCGCATGAGCGGGCGGCGCGCCCCTGACGGCCGCCGGCCGCCTCGGCCACGCCGCGTCCGGCGGCGCGCCGCCTCCGCGCTCCGGGTGCGACGCGCCCTCGGTGATTCGACCGGGATGCCCGGATACGCGACCTCCGCCCCGCACGATGCAGGCAACGATGTCGAACCTGCGGAGGTCATCCGACATGAGAGGGACCCGGCGCACGCGGCTGTGCCTGGCGGGGGTGATGACGGCGTCGGCGCTGCTCGCCACGCCCGCCGCACGGGCCGCCGAGCGGACCGACGGCCACCTCACCGACCTGGTCAACCCCTTCATCGGGAGCCAGAACGAGGGCAACACCTTCCCCGGCGCGGCCGTGCCCTTCGGCATGGTCCAGCTCTCCCCGGACACGGGTCACAGCACCGGCTACGACTACACCCAGCACCGCGTCCGGGGCTTCTCCCTGGTCCACCTCTCGGGCGTCGGCTGCCGCATCGGCGGCGACCTGCCCGTGCTGCCGACCGTCGGGGACGTCACGCGGACGGACTACGCGCAGTACGCCGCCGGGTTCTCGCACGACGACGAGGAGGCGAGCCCCGGCTACTACCGGGTCGGCCTGGACTCCGGCGTACGGGCCGAGCTGACGGCGACCGAGCGCACCGGCGTGCAGCGCTACACCTTCCCCGCCACCGACCAGGCCAACGTCCTGCTGAACGCCGCCCAGTCGCTGCACAAGAACACCAGCAGCAGGGTGGAGATCCTCGACGACCGGACCGTGCGCACCGAGATCACCGGGCACGGCTTCTGCCGCGACACCGGCCCCTACACCGTCTACACGGTCACCCGCTTCGACCGGCCCTTCACGGCGTACGGCACTTGGGACGGCGCCGCGGTCACCGACGGCTCGCGCACCGGGCGCGGCGGCGCCTACGTCCGCTTCGACACCACCGGGGACCGTACCGTCGAGGCGACCACCGCCCTGTCGTACGTGGACGCGCGGGGCGCGGCGGTCAATCTCCGTGCCGAGGGCGGCCGGCCCTTCGACGCGGTGCGCGACCGGGCGCGGCAGGCGTGGGAGCGGCGGCTGGAGCGGGTGCGCGTCCAGGGCGGCGGTGACACCCGGCGCCGTACGTTCTACTCGTCGCTGTACCGCTCGTTCCTCGCGCCGAACGTCGGCGCCGACGCGGACGGCCGGTACACCGGCTGGGACCGGCGGGTGCACCGCGCGCGGGGCTTCACGTACTACCAGAACTGGTCGCTGTGGGACACCTACCGCACCCAGGCCCAGCTGCTCGCCCTGCTCGCGCCCCGGGAGGCGCGGGACATGGCGCTGTCGGTGATCCAGATCGACGAGGACGGCGGCTGGCTGCCCAAGTGGGGTTACGGACCCGTCGAGACCAACATCATGAGCGGCGACCCGGTCACCCCCTTCCTGACCACCGCCCACCGGATGGGCCTGCTCGCGGGGCACGAGGAGCGGGCGTACCGGGCGCTGCGCAAGAACGCCGACGGCGTGCCGCCCGCCGGGTACCCGGGCATCGGCCGGGAGGCCGACGCGGAGTACCTGGCGGCCGGTTTCGCGCCGTACCTCAAGGGCCGCCCGCACACCAAGATGGGCGACTCCGACTACGACCACGGCGCCTCCGTCACCCTGGAGTACGCCCTCGCCGACGCCGCGCTCGCCCAGATGGCCCGCGACCTCGGCCACCGGGACGACGCCGCCCGCTACGCCGCCCGGGCGCAGTCGTACCGCAACGTCTTCGACGCCTCGACCGGCTTCTTCCGCGCCCGGGACGCCTCCGGCGCCTTCACCGGACCGGCCGACCCGGCCCGCGGCGTCGGCTTCCACGAGGGCACCGCCTGGCAGTACCAGTGGCTCGTACCGCAGGACCTGCCCGGCATGATCGGCCTGATCGGCGGCGCCCGGGCGGCCAACGACCGGCTCGACGCGTTCTTCGCCTACGACCGGCTGCTGGCCGACCCGGAGCGCACCGCCCGCGAGGTGTGGGTGCACGGCGACCCGTACGACTACTACAACGCGGACAAGTACAACCCGCAGAACGAGCCCGACCTGATCGCCCCGTACACCTACCTCTCCACCGGGCAGCCCTGGAAGACCACCGACGTGGTGCACGCCGCGCTGACCCTCTTCACCGACACGCCGACCGGGATGACCGGCAACGACGACCTCGGCACCATGTCCGCCTGGCACGTGCTGTCGTCCATCGGTCTCTTCCCGGTCCAGCCCGGCTACGACACCTGGGGCCTGTCCACGCCCGTGTTCGACCGGGTCGACCTCGCCCTCGACCGCCGCTACTGGCCCGGCGGGCACCTGACGGTCCGGGCGCCCGGCACCTCGGGCACCGACCGCTACGTCCAGGCGGTCCGCACGGACGGAACACCGTACGCCCGGACCTATCTGACGACCGGTGCGCTGCGCGCGACACGCGCGCTGACGTTCACGGTCGGCCCGCGCCCGTCAGAGTGGGGTACGTCACCCCAGGCGGCGCCGCCCGCCCTGAGGTGACCTCAGTCGTCCCTTGCGTCCCGCCCTTCCCGGAATGGCGGGACGCAATCTGGAGTTAACTGAGCGTAGCCTGATCGTACTTGACCGTAATCGCCGGTCGGGGTTTGACTGCTGATTCACCCACTGTCGATGCGAGGCACGCCATTGACCTCTGACCTGCTCGCCCCACTCGACCTCGCGTTCTGGAACATCGAGTCGGAGCGGCACCCGATGCACCTGGGCGCGCTCGGTGTGTTCACCGCGCACTCGCCCACCGCCGGCGCGCACGCGGCCGACCTGCTCGCCGCCCGCGCCGCGGCGGTGCCCGGACTGCGCATGCGCATCCGGGACGTGTGGCAGCCACCGGCCTTCGGCGGCGCCGCCCGCGAGCCCGACCCCGGGTTCGACCCGCTCAACCACGTACGGCTGCACGCGCCCACCGCCGACTTCCACGCGGCGGCGGGCCGGCTGATGGAACGCCCGCTGGTGCGCGAGCGGCCGCCGTGGGAGGCGCACGTCCTGCCCGGCGAGGACGGCGTCTCCTTCGCCGTGCTGTTCAAGTTCCACCACGCCCTCGCCGACGGCCTGCGCGCGCTGAAGCTCGCCGCCGGCGTCCTGGACCCGGTCGACCTGCCCGAGCGCGCCCCCCGCGCCGAGCGGCCGCCCCGCGGCCCGCTGCCCGCCCTGCCGGCCGTGCGCCGCCTCCCCGAGCTGGTCATGGGCGCGCTGTCGGACGTGGGCCGGGCCCTCGACATCGGCGCCTCCGTCGCGCTGTCCACGCTCGGCGTGCGCTCCTCCACCGCGCTGACCTCCGAGCCCAGCGGCACCCGCCGCACCGCCGGCGTCGTCCTCGACATCGACGACGTGCACCGGGTCCGCAAGGCCGTCGGCGGCACCGTCAACGACGTCCTCATCGCCGTCGTCGCGGGCGCCCTGCGCCGCTGGCTCGACGAACGCGGCGACGGCAGTGAGGGCGTGGCGCCCCGCGCCCTCATCCCCGTCTCCCGGCGCCGCGCGCGCGGCGCCGGGCACCCGCAGGGCAACCGGCTCTCCGGTTACCTGATACGGCTTCCGGTCGACGAGCCCGACCCGCGGCGCCGCCTCGACACCGTCCGCACGGCCATGGTCCGCCGCAAGGACGCGGGCGCCGACCGGGGCGCCGGTGCCGTCGCGCTGCTCGCCGACCACGTGCCCGCGCTCGGGCACCGGCTCGGCGGCCCGCTGGTCGGCCAGGCGGCCCGGCTCTGGTTCGACATCCTGGTCACCAGCGTGCCCCTGCCGGGGCTCGGGCTGCGGCTCGGCGGCCACCAGCTGACCGAGGTCTACCCCTTCGCCCCGCTGGCCCCCGGCCAGTCGCTGGCGGTGGCGATCTCCACCTACCGCGGCCAGGTCCACTACGGGCTCGTCGCCGACGCCCGGGCCGTCCCCGACCTGGACGTGTTCGCCCGCGCCGTCGCCGCCGAGGTGGAGACGCTCATCACGGTCTGCGATCCCTGATCATGCCGGGTTTGGCCGCAGGGCGGAGCGCTCCGTAAACTCGCCCGTTCGAGGGCGGGCGCGAGTCGGAGCGCTGCGCGGGTGATCAGGGAAGCGGCAGCGCGATGACGGTGACAGAGGGCGGCTCGGCGTCCATCAACGAGGTGGTCTACGGCCCCGGGATCGACCCGGAGCGGCTCGCCGTGTGCCTCGAGGTGCTGGCGGAACTCGACGAGCTGGACGTCGACCACCCCGACGCCATCGCGGTGCGCCGGGCCACCGCCGGCGTCTACCGCACGGTCAAGCAGCGCCGCCGCCAGGAGCGCCGGGCCGCCAAGACCGCGCACGACAAGGCCGTCACGGAGGCCACCGCCACCGGCTCGGCGGAGCGCATCGACGACGAGACCGAGGGCGTCCTGCCCTCCTCGCAGACCACCGAGGGCCAGATCGCCGGCGTGCTCCAGCGCCCGCGCTCCTGCTACGTGTGCAAGGCCCGCTACGTCGAGGTCGACTACTTCTACCACCAGCTGTGCCAGAGCTGCGCGGCCGAGAACCGCGCCCGCCGCGACGCCCGCGCCGACCTCACCGGCAAGCGCGCGCTGCTCACCGGCGGCCGCGCCAAGATCGGCATGTACATCGCGCTGCGGCTGCTGCGGGACGGCGCCCACACCACGGTCACGACCCGCTTCCCCAACGACGCGATCCGCCGCTTCAAGGCCCAGCCGGACAGCGCGGAGTGGATCCACCGACTGAAGATCGTCGGCATCGACCTGCGCGACCCCGCCCAGGTCGTCGCGCTCGCCGACTCGGTCGCCGCCGAGGGCCCGCTCGACATCCTGATCAACAACGCCGCCCAGACCGTACGGCGCTCCCCGCAGGCCTACAGCGAACTGCTCGCCGCGGAGTCGGCCCCGCTGCCCGCCGGTGAGCTGCCCGCCGCCGAGGTGATCGGCGGCTTCGGCTCGGGTGCGGTCGCCGCGCTGCCGGTCCCGGGCGGCGGCGCCCTCACCGCCCAGGACGTCACCGACCTGGCCCTGGTGTCCGGCTCGGCGTCCCTGGAGCGGATCGCCGCCGGCACCGCCATCGACGCGGGCGGGCTCGTCCCCGACCTGCACGACACCAACAGCTGGATCCAGACGGTGGAGGAGGTCACGCCCGTCGAACTGCTGGAGGTCCAGCTGTGCAACTCCACGGCGCCCTTCATCCTGATCAGCCGCCTGCGCCCGGTCATGGCGGCGTCCGCGGCCCGCCGCACGTACATAGTGAACGTCTCCGCCATGGAGGGCGTGTTCGCCCGCGGCTACAAGGGCGCCGGCCACCCGCACACCAACATGGCCAAGGCCGCCCTGAACATGCTCACGCGCACCAGCGCCCAGGAGATGTTCGACAAGGACGGCATCCTGATGACGGCCGTCGACACCGGCTGGATCACCGACGAGCGGCCGCACCCGGACAAGATCCGCCTCGCCGAGGCCGGCTTCCACGCGCCCCTGGACCTGGTCGACGGCGCCGCCCGCGTCTACGACCCGATCGTGCGCGGTGAGGCGGGCGAGGACCTGTACGGCGTCTTCCTGAAGGACTACGCGCCGGGCAAGTGGTGAGCCCGGGACCGGAATCGAAGATGCGTTCGCACCTATAGGCCAAGTGGGTGCATTCCAAAGAGTGCGAACGGTATCAAACCAGGGCAGATTAGCCCTGTTGAAGGGTGACGTGACGCGGGAAAGTTACACCTTGTTTGCACTCCCTATCGAGCGGATGCCTGCTCATTTGGTTAATCTGGAGCGGACGGACAACAGCACGGGGTCCCACCCACACCCACGGTCCGTCCCGGGGTGAGCCGGTCCACAACCGGCCTGCTCTGACACGAAGCACTGGCGCCACCGCGTCCGAACTGGCCTTCCATCCAGACCCGAGCGGGCGTCGAGCGCCGCAGCGCAAGCTGTCCGGTATGCCCCGAGGGTGACCCGACACATAAGGAGTGCGCGGTGACACCGGAGAAGACGAATCGCGAACAACGCCCCAAGGAACGCGCGGAGCGCGCGGGCCGAAGGCCCGGAGAACTAGGCAGCCTCGACGTGTGGGCCCGGTCTGCCCCGATCCGCCTCGCGGGTTACGAGGAAGACCTCGCCGAACCGCACATCCTGCCCAGCGTCGACTGACCCTCCGGGTCCGGGCGTCGCGATCGCCGACCGCATGGGCGTGCCCCACTCACGCCCATGCGGACCGAGGACACCGTGGCCGCCGTCCGGCCACACACCCGCTCCCCCCGAACCGGCACTGCACGCATGGCACGCCCTAGCCCAGCGGTGCCGTCCGCTGCCAGGGACGCAGGGACTCCAGTTACCGCGCCACATCCAGCAGGCGCCCCTCCGTGCCCGGGCGCCCGACGAGCTGTACGGCGCAGGGGGCACCCGTGGGCAGCGTGCCGAAGGGCACCGACATGGCGGGCCAGCCCGCCAGGTTCCACACCGGTGTCAGCGGTGAACACGCCGTGTTGACCGCGATGTTGCGCAGCCAGCCCCGCTCGTGCCACGGCGCGGCCCGCGGTGAGCGGCGGGCCAGGGCCGGGGTGAGCAGGACGTCGTGCTCCGCGAAGAACGGCGCCAGTCGCGCCCGAAGCCGCTCCCGCCCCTCGCCGGTGCGCACCGAACCGACGAAGCGCCGGCCCACGCTCGCGTGGACCCGGGTGCGCCGGGCGAGCAGCGCCGGGTCGAGCCCCGCGGCGTCGACCGCCGTACCCGCCGTCCAGTGGCGCAGCGCGGTCGCCGCCAGCGACAGCGGATAGGGCGGGTCGGCGCGGCGCACCTGGTGCCCGGCCGCCGCCAGCAGCCCGGCCGCGTCCCGCGCCGCGGCCGTGTACGGCCCGCTCACCCCGACCCCGGCGAACGGGCTGCGCAGGGAGACGGCGACCCGCAGCGGTGCCTGCCGCGCCGCCGGCGCGAACTCCGCCTCCGCCAGCACCGAGAGGGCCAGCCGCAGGTCCGTGACGGTGGTGGCCAGCGGCCCGTTCTCCGCCATGCCGAACCAGTCGCCGTTGCCGATCCCGGCCGGCACCACCCCGTACCCCGGCTTCAGGGTGACCAGGCCGCAGATGGCCGCCGGAATGCGCAGCGAGCCCATGCCGTCGTTGCCGAGGGCCAGCGGCACCAGCCCGGCGGCCACCGCGGCCGCGCTGCCGCCGGAGGAGCCGCCCGCCGTACGGGAGGTGTCCCACGGGTTGCGGGCGGTGCCGTGGACCCCCTCCGTGGTGCCGAAGACGCACAGTTCGGGCACGTTCGTCAGCCCCACGACCACCGCGCCCGCCGCGCGCAGCCGGGCGACGGTGACATGGTCCTCGGCGGCGGGCGTGTCCGGGGTCGCGGCGGAGCCGTCCCGGTGCGACTCCCCGCGCACCGCCAGGTTGTCCTTCACGGCCACCGGCACGCCCGCCAGGGGCAGTTCGGACAGCTCGGCCCGCGCTCCCACCTCGTCCGCCTCCGCGAGCGCCGCCTCGGCCCGGACCACGCGGAACGCGCCGACCCGCCCGTCGAACCGCTCGATCCGGGCGAGGTGCTCCGCCACGACCGCGCGCGGCGTGACCCGCTTCTCCCGGACGGCGGCGGCGATCTCGGCGGCGGTCCGGCCGGCCCAGCTGGTCACGGGCGCTCCTCGGCTACTCGTCGGTACGGTGCGTAGGGAGAACTGTGCCCCGCCGGACGCCCGGCGTCGAGAGGCGGACGCCCGGAGGCCTGTCAGTGTTCGAGCCGCGTCCTGAACCACCGCTCCACACCGGCCACATGGGTGGCCGCCGCCGTCCGGGCCGCGTCCGGGTCGCGGTCGGCCAGGGCGCGGTGGACGGCGGCGGGCACGCGGCGATCCGCCGCGCGGTCGCCCCCGTCAGGTGGCCACGTCGACCACCTCCACGAGCACGTCATGACGCCCGTGGTGATCCGCGGCGGCCACTGCACGGCCCCCACCGCCCCGGGATTCTCCGCGGGGATGCATCCCGCGTCCGTCGCGCGGTACACCTTCTCCGGCGGCACCTTCCGGGCCGCCGACCCCGAGACACAGCACGCGCGGAACCAGCGGGACGCGCGACGCGCGCCTCGCGCGGAAAGGACAGCCGGAATGAGTGAATTCGCGGGTCTGGCGGCCCTCGTCACGGGCGGTGCCTCCGGCATCGGCCTGGCCACCGCCGGGCTGCTCGCCGAGCGCGGCGCCCGGGTCGCCGTCCTCGACCTCGACCCCGCCCCGGTGGCGCCGCCCCTGCTCGGCTTCCGCGCCGACGTCGGCGACGACGCCTCGGTGCGCACGGCCGTGGAGCGCGCGGTGACCGCGCTCGGCGGCCTCGACGTCCTCGTCAACAACGCGGGCGTCGGCGCCCAGGGCACCGTCGAGGACAACGACGACGCCGAATGGCACCGCGTCTTCGACGTCAACGTCCTCGGCATGGTCCGCACCGCCCGCGCCGCCCTGCCGCACCTACGCCGCTCCCCGCACGCGGCGATCGTCAACACCTGCTCGGTCGCGGCCACCGCCGGACTGCCGCAACGGGCCCTGTACAGCGCCACCAAGGGCGCCGTGTACTCCCTGACCCTGGCGATGGCCGCCGACCACCTCCGTGAGGGCATCCGCGTCAACTGCGTCAACCCCGGTACCGCGGACACCCCGTGGGTCGGCCGCCTGCTGGACGCGGCGCCCGACCCGGCCGCCGAGCGGGCCGCCCTGGAGGCCCGCCAGCCCTCCGGCCGGCTCGTCTCGGCGGCCGAGGTCGCGGGCGCCGTCGCGTACCTGGCCGGCCCGCAGTCCGGCGCCACCACCGGCACCGCCCTCGCCGTCGACGGCGGCATGCAGGGCCTGCGGCTGCGCCCGGTGGGCCGGTGAGCGCGGTGGGCCGCGGCGCAGTCGAGATCGGTCCGCTGGCCTTCGGCGCCGCCGGGATCGGCAACCTCTACACGGCCGTCGACGACGAACAGGCCCGGCGGGCGGTGGCCGCCGCCTGGGAGCGCGGCATCCGCTACTTCGACACCGCGCCGCACTACGGCCTCGGGCTGTCCGAACGCCGCCTGGGCGCCGCCCTGCGCGGCTACGACCGGGCGAGCTGCACGGTGTCCACCAAGGTGGGCCGCCGGCTGGACCCGGCCGGCGGCACCGGCGACGACCTGGCCGACGGCTTCGCCGTGCCCGCCACCCACCGCCGCGTCTGGGACTTCAGCGCGGACGGCGTCCGGCGCACCCTGGAGGCCTCCCTGGACCGCCTCGGCCTCGACCGCGTCGACATCGTCTATCTGCACGACCCCGACGACCACGCCGAACAGGCCTTCCGCGAGGGCTACCCCGCCCTGGAGCGGCTGCGCGCGGAGGGCGTCGTCGGCGCGATCGGCGCGGGCATGAACCAGACGGAGATGCTGACCCGGTTCGTCCGCGAGACCGACGTCGACGTGGTGCTGTGCGCGGGCCGCTACACCCTCCTCGACCAGCGGGCCGGCGCCGAGCTGCTGCCGGCCGCCGCCGAGCGGGGCGTGGCGGTCGTCGTCGGCGGCGCCTTCAACTCCGGGCTGCTCGCCGACCCCCGGCCCGGGGCGACGTACGACTACGCGGCGGCCCCGCCGGGGCTGCTGGACCGGGCCCTGCGCATCAAGGCCGTCGCGGAACGGCACGGGACCACCCTGCGCGCCGCGGCGCTGGCGTTCTGCGCGGCCCACCCGGCCGTCGTGAGCGTCCTGGTGGGCGCCCGCTCGCCGGAGGAGGTCCACGACTGCGCGGACCAGTTCGCCGCGCCGGTGCCGCCGGCGTTCTGGCAGGAGCTGCGGGAGACCGGCCTGCTCCCGGCGGACGCCCCGGTATGAGGACCGCCCCGGCCGCGCCCGCGACCACACCCCCGCCGCGCCGCTCAGCCCCGCTGGGCCGTCGTGGACAGCCGCGTCGGCGGCAGGTAGTCCCGTACGAACGTCCGCTCCCAGCAGGCGCCCGTCGCCCGCAGCTCCGGCCAGCTCGTGTACCGGTAGCGGAACAGCCGGGCGCGGATGTGACGCGGGGGCCGGCCGGGCGGGAACGGGGAGCGGCGCAGCAGCCGCAGGGTGTCGCGGTCGTTCTCCAGCAGGCGTTCCACCAGCGCGCCGAACCAGTCGCCGGCGTACCCGGGCGACAGCGCGGCGAACCACATCAGCCAGTCGAGACGCAGGTGGTAGGGCGCGAACTGGCGCGGCCAGCGCCGGGGATCGCCGGGCTTGCCCCGGAACTCGTAGGCGCGCCAGTCCGAGTCCTCGCGCGGTACGTCGTCCAGGGTGCCCTCGATCACGATCTCGTACCGGACGCGGTTGACGCTGCCGAAGGCGCCGTAGGTGTTCACCAGGTGCAGGGGGTCGAAGGAGCGGTTCATGACCTGGCGGCGGGAGAGCATGTTCAGCACCGGGCGGTGGCTGAGGAAGAGCAGCAGCGCGGCGACGGCCGCCACCACGATCTCGAACCACGGCGGAGCGCCGGGCACGGACGGCGCGTCGGCCGGCAGGCGCAGCGCCGGCAGGGCGAGGACGATGGTGATCCAGTTCAGCCACGCGAAGTTGCCGGACAGCACCAGCCACAGCTGGGTGACGATCATCAGGGCGGCGGCGGCGGTGGCGACCGGCTGCGGCGCGAACAGCAGGAACGGCACCACCAGCTGGGTGACGTGGTTGGCGGCCACCTCCACCCGGTGCAGGGGCCTGGGCAGCCGGTGGAAGAACCAGCTCAGCGGGCCCGGCATCGGCTGGGTCTCGTGGTGGTAGTCCAGGCACGTCAGCTTCCGCCAGCACGCGTCGCCGCGCAGCTTGATCAGACCGGCGCCGAACTCCACCCGGAACAGGATCCAGCGCAGCAGGAACAGCACCGGCACCGGCGGCGCGACGTCGTCGTTGCCGAGGAAGGCGGCGAGGAAACCGGTCTCCAGCAGCAGCGACTCCCAGCCGAAGGCGTACCAGGTCTGGCCGACATTGACGATCGAGAGGTACAGCGCCCAGGGCACCAGCCACAGCGGCACGGCCGCCCACAGGGGCAGCGCGGAGTCCAGCCCGGCCAGCAGGGCCGCCGAGACGGCGCAGCCCGCCCAGGCGCAGCCCGCGAAGAACCGGTCGGAGTAGTGCAGGTGGAACAGGCTCGGCGCCCGCCGGAACGGCACCCGCGCCACGAAGCGGGGGACCGGCAGCATGCCCCGCTCGCCCAGCAGCGCCCGGAACTGGCGGGCGGCGGCCAGGAACGCCACCAGGTACAGGGCGGCCAGGGCCCGCTGGAAGACCAGCCGGCTCAGCCAGTACTCGGGTGCGGTGAACCACTCCACGGCCGTTTCGCTCCTGCCTCCAGTGTCGCCCCGGCCGGTCCCGTCACCGGGGCGCCGGGCGGGCCGTGCGCCGCGGGTGCGGACCGGCCCGTGACTGTGTGTACCGCGGCTTCCCGCCTCCGTAACCCGGGCGAGTGACACCGGGGGGATCTCCGCCCCCACTCGAAGAATCGGACATTTCCTGGCAAGGTGGCCCCATGGCTGATCGGGGAGCGAGTGCCCTGTCACCTTGGGAGGACTGGCCCGCCCACCCGGATCCGATCCTGGCGCTCAACCGCATGGGCAGCTTCGACTGGGACCTGGACACCGGCCTGTTCCACATGGACGCCCAGGCCTACGAGGTGTTCGACGTGCTGCCCGAGGAGTTCGACGGACGCCCGGAGTCCCTGTCCGTGCGGGTGCCGCCCCCGGAGGCGGTCCGGCTCGACGCGGTCGTCTCGCAGGCGATCAAGGACGGCAGCGAGAACTACGGCGCCTACTTCCGCATCCGCTGCCGCGACGGCACTCCGCGCTGGACCCACACCCAGGGCTACATCCGGCGCGACGAGACGGGCCGGCCGCACCGGATCGTCGGGATCGTCCGCGACGCCACCGAGGAACTCGCCGACAGCGAGGCACGCAGCCTGCGCGCCGCCCAGGACGAGGCCTTCCGCCAGCAGACCAACGTCGTGCAGGTCATCACCGCCGCGCTGGCCCACGCCCGCAGCGTCCGGGACGTCATCGACGTCCTCAAGGACACCCACGGCGCCCGCCACCTCGGCGCGGCCAGCCTGGTCATGGGACTGGTCGAGGCGGGCCGCATCCGGCTGGTCGCCGAGGGGCCCGCGGACAGTTTCGTGCCCGACGGCACCGGCGTCACCCGGATCGACGAGCCCTACCCGATGGGCGAGGTCGTACGGACGCTGAGCCCCCGCTTCATCGAGTCGCCCGAGGAGTTCGCCCGCGGCTACCCGCTGCTGTGGCCTCACCTCACCGGTCTGCACGTCACCTCGGCCGCCTACCTGCCCCTCATCGCCCAGGCCCGGCCGATCGGCGCCATGGGCCTGCTCTACAACGACCGCCGGGGCTTCTCCGCCGAGGAGCGCGCCGTCCTCGTCGCGCTCGGCAGCAGCATCGCGCAGAGCCTCCAGCGGGCCATGCTCTACGAGCAGGACAAGGACCTCGCGCAGGGCCTGCAGCAGGCGATGCTGCCGCGCACCATCCCCAGCGTCCCGGGCGCCGACGTCGCCGTCCGCTACCGCTCCGCCGCCTTCGGCCGGGACATCGGCGGCGACTGGTACGACGTGATACCGCTGCCCGGCGGCACTCCTTCCGGGGGAGGCCGGGTGGGCGCGGTCATCGGCGACGTCCAGGGGCACGACACCCATGCGGCGGCCGTCATGGGCCAGCTGCGGATCGTGCTGCGCGCCTACGCCGCCGAGGGGCACACCCCGGCCACCGTGATGGCCCGCGCCTCGGTCTTCCTGCACGAACTCGACACCGACCGCTTCGCCACCTGCATGTACGCGGACGCCGACCTCACCACCGGAGTGGTCCAGGTGGTCCGGGCCGGACACCTCGACCCGCTGATCCGGCACGCCGACGGCAGCTGCCGCCGGGTCCCGGTCGAGGGCGGGCTGCCGCTCGGCCTGTCCGCCGAGTTCGGCCGGCTGGTGTACCCCGTCGCCACCCTGGAGCTGGACCCCGGGGAGACCCTGCTGCTGTGCACCGACGGCCTCGTCGAGGAGCCCGGCGCCGACCTGGACGACGGCATGCTCGCCCTGACCAGGCTGATCGACGGCGGCCCGGGCGAGGTCCGCGAGCTCGCCGACCGGCTCATCGACGAGGCCGACGCGCGGGGCGGCGACGACGACGTGGCCCTGCTGCTGCTCCGCCGCCGCGACGAGGACACCCGCGCGCCCGGCGGCCGGCTCCGGCAGCACGTCGCCTCCGGCGACCCGGAGGCGCTGTCCGAGGCCCGGCACCGGATCCGTGACGCGGTCCGCGCCTGGGGCGCCCGGGACCGCGCCGACGAGGTCGAGCTGGTCGCCGACGAACTGATCACCAACGCCCTGACGCACACCGAGGGCTCGGCGACCGTCACGCTGCGGGCGCTCGGCGGCAGCGGTCCCCGGCTGCGCGTCGAGGTCGAGGACTCCTCCAGCGCCCTGCCGCGCCGCCGCGACGCGGGGGAGTCCGGGGTCTCCGGGCGCGGTCTGCTCCTGGTCGACCTGCTCGCCGACGCCTGGGGCGTCGAGGCGCGCGGCGGGGGCAAGGCCGTGTGGTGCGAGTTCGGGACGCCGGAGCGGCCGGCCCGGGCCGCCCGGCCGTGATCCGCCGCCCGGCTGCGGCGGCGTGGCGCCGTCGGCGCCGGATGGCACCCTGGACGTATGCCGGAACTGCCCGAGGTAGAAGCGCTCAAGGACTTCCTCACCGACACCCTGGTCGGCCGCCGGGTGGTGCGGGTGCTGCCGGTCGCCATCAGCGTCCTGAAGACCTACGACCCTCCCGTCACCACCCTGGAGGGCGCCGAGATCACGGCCGTCCACCGGCACGGCAAGTTCCTTGACCTGGAGAGCGGCGGCGGCCTGCGCCTGGTCACCCACCTGGCCCGGGCGGGCTGGCTGCAGTGGCGCGACCGCCTTCCCGACGGCCCGCCGCGCCCCGGCAAGGGCCCGCTGGCGCTGCGGGTCGCGCTGGAGACGGGCGAGGGCTTCGACCTCACGGAGGCCGGCACCCAGAAACGCCTCGCGGTGTACGTCGTGCGCGATCCGGCGGAGGTGCCCGGCGTGGCCCGGCTGGGTCCCGACCCCCTCGCGGACGACTTCGACGAGGCCCGGCTCGCGGCCCTGCTGAAGGACGAGCGGCGGCAGATCAAGGGCGCCCTGCGCGACCAGAGCCTGATCGCGGGTGTCGGCAACGCCTACAGCGACGAGATCCTGCACGCGGCGCGGATGTCGCCGTTCAAGCTGGCCGCCTCCCTCACCCCGCAGGACGTCCACGGGCTCTACCAGGCGCTGCGCACGACGCTCACCGAGGCGGTGGAGCGCTCCCGGGGGCTGGCGGCGGGGCGGCTGAAGGCGGAGAAGAAGAGCGGGCTGCGCGTCCACGGCCGGACCGGCGAACCCTGCCCGGTCTGCGGCGACACCGTCCGCGAGGTCTCCTTCAGCGACTCCTCGCTTCAGTACTGCCCCACCTGCCAGACGGGCGGCAAGCCGCTGGCGGACCGCAGGCTGTCCCGGCTGCTGAAGTAGCCCCCGCCCGGCTACCGGCGCGCCCGGCAGATCGACGGCCGGCTGGTCGGCGGATCGGCGGGTCGCCGGGTCAGCGGGTGGGGAGGGTCACCAGGTGCCGGCCGGACGAGGTGCGCACCTCGTAGTGGTCGATCTGGTCGGGGTGCAGGGCCGCGCCGCCCTCGGTGGTGGTCGTCCCGGAGTCGTGTCCGGCCACCCGCCAGCTGGTGACGACCTGCTCGGAGCCGTCCCGGCCCACGACGACCAGGCGGCAGGAGCGGGGCCCGGCCGCGTCCTTGATCCGCAGCCGCAGCGCGCTGCCGTAGTCCGCGTCCGCGACGCTGACCTGCGCCCACACCCCGGTGTCCGCGTCGGTCGCCGCCGTGACCCGGACGCCCGGGCCGCCGTGCCCGGCGTAGGCGGCGATGCCGGGGCCGGCCACGGCGAACACCACCGAGGCGGCGAGGCCGTACAGCAGGCGCCGGCGGTGCGAGCGGTGGCGGGACGCGACCTCGCCGAGCAGCCGGTCCAGCAGCCGCGGGCCCGGCTGGGCCAGCGGATGCACGAACCGCGGGGTGGCCCGCCGGTACAGCATCAGCTGCCGCGTGGCGGGGCCGAACTCGGTCACGTGTGCCGCGCAGCTGGGGCACTCCATGAGGTGGTCCTCGAAGCGGAAGGCCTCCGCCTCGTCCAGCACGCCGAGCGCGTACGCGCCGACGTCGCGATGCCTTTCCAGGGACCTCATGCCGCATCCTCGTGCCGATGGGTGGGGGTGGGGTTACTCCGTGCTCCCATCCGTACGCACCGGGACGCCGAATCACTCAAGGCACGCCGAATCGTAATCAGCGGATTCGTAGCGGCCGGCCCCGCGGATTGGTCCGGTCGCCGGAAACCCGCGGTGAGGGGCCGCGACGGCCGGAAGTCCGCAAGGCCGGCGGACCACTGGACCGGCCGGCAGGCAGGCTAGAAGAGGTGGATGGCCAGGTGGCCGAGGGGCAGGCCGAGCCGCCAGGCGGGTGTCCACACCTTGGGCCCGTCGTCCTCACCGGCCACCGCCGCGCCCCCCGGTACGGCGTCCAGGTCCGGCGCCAGCAGCTCGGTCTCCTCCAGCCAGCGCCAGGCGTCGGCCGCCAGCGCCAGATCGGGTGACGGCGCCCGGGACACGGTGGTCCCGGCGATCCCCGCGCTCTGGCCGGCCCCGGCGCCGGTGACGCAGGCCTCGGCGTCCTCGGCGGCGAGGGCGCTCATCCGCTCCCGGACCCAGTCACGCCAGGGCTGGTCGTACGCCGTCAGCGACAGCCAGTTCTCCAGCTGGGAGACGACCCGGATGCCGGAGAGTTCGCCGTCGGTGTCGGACAGGAAGACGGTCAGCGCCAGCGCGTCCCGGCCGGCCCGGAACTCGAAGGAGGTCGGCGGCATCAGATCGCCGGTGCGCAGCAGTTCGTCGGCGATGTACTCCGCGTACAACCAGGCCATCGGGACGGTGAGTTCGCCGCCGCCGGTGCCGTCCGTGCTCTCGTGACCTCTGTGCAGCATCCCTTCCCGCCTTCCTCCGGTGCGCGCGCGTCGCCCGGGTCCCGGGCGCGGGCCCCCGGTCCGCAGCACGCATGAGGACAGCTGATGGCCCGGGCGGGGCCGTCGGCAAGGCGCTTTGCCGAGGCTTGACCCAGACTCCGGTTTCAGCGCAGGTCGGCCGCGTAACCGGGAAGCACCCGGCGCAGGGCGCGCAGCGCGTAGTACGCCCGGGACTTCACGGTACCGGGCGGGATCCCCAGTGTTTCGGCGGCCTCCGCCACACTCGCCCCGTGGAAGTACACCAGCACCAGGACATCACGGTGTTCCGGCGTGAGGGTCTTCACAGCCTCCCGGACGTCGAGCGCCGCGGTGGCCCGCTCGGCGTGGTCGGCGATCACCCGGGCGTTCTCCAGCACCGCGTCGCCGACCTCCGGGGGCCGGGCCTGCCGGGCCCGCCGCGCGTCGATCGCCAGCCGCCGGCCGACGGTCAGCAGCCAGGGGCGTACGGAGTCGAAGGCGTCGGCGCGCAGGGCCTCGGGGTGCTGCCAGGCGCGCACCAGGGTCTCCTGGACCAGGTCCTCGGCGCGCTGCCGGTCGCCGTCGCACAGCCTGAGCAGCAGGGCGAACAGCGGCCGGCCGTGCTCGCGCTGGAGCGCCGCCAGCTCGTGCTCGGCGGTCGTGGTCCCGCTCGGGAGGGTGGTTCCGGCCGTCATGGCCGTATGGCACCGCAGGGGGCGGCCCCGGGACAGGGGCGGAGCGGGGCTCTGCGGCGGACGGTCGATCGCGTCGGTGAACGGTGCGACGAACGGTCCGTCACCGGACCGGGAGGCACCGGACGGGTTAACGACACGGCCCCGTCCGTTTGCGGCTGCGGTCAGATCCGTACCCATTTGTCTATAAATACGACTGGGGTACGACAACTCTGGGGTGAGCTGATGATCGCACGCAGACGACAGGTGGCCCTGGCCCTGACCGCCCTCCTCGCGGCCGCGGCCGCCTGCCAGAACCACGAGCGCCAGGAGCCCGCGCCCGGCCTCCCGGCCCCGCCGGCCGCCACCCGCGGCTTCACGCTCGTCGCCTCCGGTGACGTCGTGCCGCACGCCTCCGTCATCGAGCGGGCGCGCTTCGACGCCACCGGCGGCGGCCACGACTTCCGGCCGATGCTCGCCGGCGTCCGCTCCGTCGTCTCCCGCGCCGACCTGGCGCTGTGTCACCTGGACACCGTCTTCGGCAGCGACGGCGACTACAGCGGCGCCCCGCTGTTCAAGTCCCCGCCGCAGCTCGCCACCGGCCTGGTCGCCACCGGCTACGACAGCTGCTCCACCGCCTCCGAGCACGCCCTGGACGACGGCACCGCCGGTATCCGCCGCACCCTGGACGCCATGGACCAGGCCGGTCTGCGGCACGCCGGGACCTCCCGCAGCGAGGCCGAGGCCCGCTCGGTGACCCTGCTGGACGCGGGCCCCGCGAAGGTGGCGCACCTGGCCTACACCTACGGCGCCGACGACGCCGACCTGCCCCGGGACGCGCCGTGGTCCGTCAACCCGGTCGACGACAACCGCATCCTCACGGACGCCCGCGCGGCCCGGCAGGCGGGCGCCGACGTGGTCGTCGTCTCCCTGCACTGGGGAACCGCGGGACAGGAGGCCCCCGACCGGCAGCAGCTCACCCTCGCCGACCGGCTCACCGCCGCGCGCACGGACGGCCGCCCCGCCGTCGACCTGATCCTCGGCTCCCACACCCACGTGCCGCAGCCCTACGAGAAGGTCAACGGCACCTGGGTGGTCTACGGCCTGGGCGACCAGCTCGCCGGTGACACGGCCGACGAGGGCCCGGACACGGAGCAGGGCGCCCGCGACCCGCGCGCCAACCAGTCCACGCTCGCCCGCTTCACGTTCGCCCCGCCCGCCCGCCCCGGCGAGCGCTGGGAGGTCACCCGGGCCGAGTTCGTCCCGCAGATGTACGACCTGGACGCCGGCCGCGTGGTCGACCTCGACGAGGCGATCGCCCAGGGCGCCGAACTGGCCGGGGTACGCGACCGCATCCGGGACGTGGTGCTCGCCCGCGGAGCGGCGAAGGACGGGCTGACGGCGGGGCACTGACCCCGGCCGCCGCACGTCAGCGCCGCGTCAGCGCCGAGTGGCGGTAGGAGTAGCCGAAGTAGATCACGCAGCCGATGGCGAACCACACGGCGAACCGCACCCAGGTCTGCCACTGCAGGAACGTGATCAGCCAGATGGAGAACACCACCCCCAGCGCGGGCACGAACGGCATCCCGGGCGTGCGGAAGGTGCGCGGCAGCTCGGGCTGCCGGTAGCGCAGCACGATCACCGCCGCGCACACCACCACGAACGCCAGCAGGATGCCGATGTTGGTCAGCTCGGCCGCCTGGGCGATCGGCACGAACCCGGCGAGCACGGCCGAGGCCACCCCGACGATCCAGGTCACCCGGGTCGGCACGTGCCGGGTGGGGTGGGTGTGCGCGAACCACCGGGGCAGCAGCCCGTCCCGGCTCATGCTGAACCACACCCGGGTCACCCCCAGCATGAACGTGAACATGACGGTCAGGATGCCGATGATCGCGCCCACCGCGATCACGTCCGCGAGCCCGGTCAGCCCCACCGACTTGAACGCGGAGGAGAAGCCGCTCTCCGGGTCGATGTCCCGGTAGTTCTGCATCCCGGTCAGCACCAGGCAGGCCGCCACGTACAGCACCATCGAGATCGCCAGCGAGTACAGGATCGCCTTCGGCATGTGCCGCTCGGCGTCCTTGGACTCCTCCGCCGCCGTGGACATGGCGTCGTACCCGAACACCGCGAAGAAGACGGTCGCCGCCCCGGTGAACGCCCCGCTCACGCCGAACGGGAAGAACGGGTGGTAGTTGGCCGTGGAGATGTGGAAGACGCCGACGCCGATCACCAGCAGCACCACCAGCACCTTCAGGACCACCACGAACGTCTCGAAGCGGGCCGCGCTGCGGATGCCCCGGGTGAGCAGGAAGGCGATCAGCAGGCACAGCACGGCCGCGAACAGGTCCACCCGGTGGCCGTGCCCGGTGCCGGGCGCGCCCAGCATCCAGTCCGGCAGGTCCGCACCCAGTTCCTCGACCAGGAAGCTGAAGTAGCCGGAGATGCCGATGGCGACCACCGCGACGATCGCGGTGTACTCCAGCAGCAGGTCCCAGCCGATGAACCAGCCCGCGAACTCGCCGAGCACCGCGTAGCCGTAGGTGTAGGCCGAGCCCGCCTTCGGGATGAGCCCGGCGAACTCGGCGTAGGACAGCGCGGCGCAGGCGCTGGCGAGACCGGCGATCAGGAAGGACACCACGACCGCCGGACCGGCCGTGCCGTTGGCCACCGTGCCGGCGAGGGTGAAGATGCCGGCGCCGATGATGCCGCCCACCCCGATCGCGGTGAGCTGCAACAGGCCCAGGGATCTCTCCAGCCGGGCGCCCTCGCCGCCCTCGGCCTCGTCGATGCGTTCGATGGGTTTGCGGCGGAGAATGCCCTCACCCGCGCGGAGCCTGGCCATGCGTCTCACCTCTTCGCCGACGGCAACGGCTGACGGCGGATCATGATGGCCCAGCACCGTCCGCGACGGAAGACGCCACGCACGGGGCTCCGGCCCGCCGTGTCACCGGCACCGGACCCCGGAGCCCGGCGCCCGGCCCACCGGCCTACGGAACCACCGTCACCGGCCAGCGTCCTGCCTTCACCAGGCGGACCGCAACCGAACCGATGATGCGATGGCCCGCCTGCTCGGAGGCGCCCACCACCACCGCGTCCGCCTTCAGCTCGTCCGCCGCCTTCACCAGGCCGTTGTACGGGTCGCCGCGGAAGGTGTGGAACTCCCAGCGCACCTCGAATATCCCCTTGACCCGCTCGGCCGCCTCGCGGATCTGGGCGATCAGGTCCTCGGCGATCTCGTCGGTCGTCTCCGCCACCGGCGCCCCCAGCGCCGCCCCGCCCGCGAGCACCGGCTGCACGTACACCACGGCCAGCAGCGCCCGCTGCCGCCGGGCCAGCCCGCCGGCGTACGCCGCCGCGCGCAGCGAGGAATCGGAGCCGTCCACTCCGACCACGATGACCTTCGGTCCGTCCGTGCCCCGTTCGAACCTGTGCGCGTGCTGTTCGTGCTGTTCCGTCACGCTGGTGAGGCTATCGGAAGCCGGCGTCCGCGCCCCCGGCCGACCTACCCTGCCTTCCCGCCGGTGCGCCGCCGCTGAGCCCCCGCCACTGCGCCGACCGGGTGGAATCGGCCCGCCGCACCGGTGTCGTTGTGGTGCGCCGGAGCCCGGCCGGGCGACTGATGAGTCATGAAGAAGGATCAGTTGCTCACCCGGCGCCGGGCCCTGCTCGCCGGTGCCGCCGCTCTGGGAGCCGCGGGGACGGCCGGACTGTTCATGGCGAACGCCGGCGGCGAGGCCGCGGGCCCGACCGCCCCCGCGGCCGGCCCGCAGGCCCGCCAGGCGCTCAGGCCCTCCGCCTACCGCCTCCAGCCCCTCACGGGCTACGGGCCGCCGCCCACCGGCCCGCACCGGCTGAAGGTGCGGGACGCCCCCATCCTGGAGGTCTCCGGCCGCGGCCGCGCCATGGTGCTGACCTTCGACGACGGACCCGACCCGCGCTACACCCCGCACATTTTGGACACCCTGGCGCGCCACCACGTCCGCGCCATGTTCTTCGTCTGCGGGGAGATGGCCGTCGACAACAAGGAACTGCTGGCCCGCATGGCCGAGGAGGGCCATGTGGTCGGCAACCACACCTGGACCCACCCGCTGCTCACCCAGCTGGACCGGCGGGAGATCCGCTCCGAGATGGAACGCACCAGCGACGTCATCGAGGACGCCTACGGAGAGCGCCCGCAGTGGTTCCGCGCCCCCTACGGCGCCTGGAACCGGGCGGCCTTCCAGCTCGGCGCCGAGATGGGCATGGAGCCGATGGCCTGGACCGTCGACACCCTCGACTGGACCGTGCCCGGCACCAGCACCATCGTCGACCGGGTGGAGAGCGGCGCCGCCCCCGGCGTGGTGATCCTCTCCCATGACGCCGGGGGCGACCGCTCCGAGACCGTCCGGGCCATCCGCTCCTACCTGCCCAAGCTCCTCGACTCCGGCTACCACCTCACCGTGCCGCCCCGCCGGCGCACCTGACGGGGCCCAGGGCCCGTCGCTCGCGAAAGCCCCGGCCCGCCGGCCGGGGTCCGCTCAGCGGACCTCGACCAGGCGGGCGAAGACGACGACGTTCCCGTCGTAGCCGTTCTGCTTGGAGAAACCGCCGCCGCAGGTGATCACCCGCAGCTCGGGAGTGCCCTTCGAGGCGTACACCCGGTCGCCCGGGAAGCTGCTCTTGGCGAAGACCTCGACGCCGTAGATCTCGAAGACGGCCGTCTTCGCGTCCTGGCGCGCGACCTCGACGCGGTCGCCCTTCTTCAGCGAGCCCAGCCCGTAGAACACGGCGGGCCCCCGGGTGTTGTCCACGTGCCCGACGATGACCGCGGTGCCCTTCTCCCCGGGGGAGACGGCGCCGGTGAACCAGCCCGCCAGGTTGGGGTCCTCCGGCGGTGGCGCGCCGACCCAGCCGTCCGGGTCCAGGCCGACCGGGGTGACGGGCGCGTCGACCCGGATCGCGGGAATCCGGACCCGGTCGGCCATGGCGAACGGCAGCGGCCCGGGCGCCTTGAGGAAGGTGTCCGGGGTGGTACGGCTGTCCGGGGCGGCGGCCGACGCCGGCTGCGGCGGCCCGGAGTCGAACTCTCCCGACCCGTTGCGGATCAGTGCCAGCCCGGTCAGCAGGACAAGCGCTATCACGCCCCAGGGGGCGCGCTTCCTCTGCCGCTCCTCCTCCTCGGCCGGCCCGGCCAGCTCGGACGCAAGCATTCGCCATCCCCTCTCGACGCGGCCGCCGCCGCGTCCGTCGCGCATGGGAAAACGCTAAGTCCCGCGTGCGGGACCGGCGACGGGGCGAATGGCGAACGGGTGGCCCGCCGCCCTTCCGGTGCGCCATCCGAGTTGCCGAACCGAGCTATTTTCTGACGGTGCGTGACCTGCGGAAATATCCGATTGTGTGGTTTTCCGGCGGCGTGTCCGCTCACCAGGACGGACCATTCTCGACATGCGGGCGTGTTCTGGGCGTCTGAGGGTCTATTCGGGAGGTGCCTTCTCGCCGATGTACCGGGTACGGGTCCCGGGGCGCCTTCCGCGGAGGATCACCATGCGAAACTCACGTGCCCTGGCGGCCGCGTGCACCGCGGTCGCCGTTCTCGGGCTCGCCGCCCCCGTGGCCGTCGCGGACGGCATGGGCAACGGGGGCGGCCCGGGCAACGGCACCGACACCAGCAACGGCACCACCACCGTGATCGTGCCGGGGAACGGGTTCGCGAACACCGGCAACGGATACCCGAACAACGGCAACGGCTTCCCGAACAACAACGGCTTCAACAACGGCAACGGGTTCAACAACGGCAACGGCTTCAACAACAACAACGGTTTCCCGAACGGCAACGGCAACGGCAACGGCAACGGCTTCGGGAACGGCAACGGGAACAACAACAACGGCAGGGGCAACAACTTCGGCAACGGCCACGGTGACAACCCGGGCAACGGCCGCGGTGACAACTTCGGCAACGGCCGGGGCAACAACTTCGGCAACGGCCACGGTGACAACCCGGGCAATGGCCGCGGTGACAACCCGGGCAACGGCCGTGGTGACAACTTCGGCAACGGCCGTGGTGACACCTTCGGCAACGGCCGTGATGACAACTTCGGCAACGGCAACGGCCAGGGCACCCGGAACATCGTGGCGACGCCCAGCGTCATCGCCCCCGGCGGCCGGCTCACCGTCACCGTCGACGGCTGCCGCGGCGGCACCATGTCCTCCCGGGCCTTTCCCACCACCCCGCTGTCGTCATTCGGGGGCGACACCGCGCGGGGCGTCGCGACGGTCGACACCGACGCCCGCCCAGGCCGGTACGACATCACGGTCAACTGCGACGGGCGGACCCTCACCCGCCCCGACGCCTTCACCGTGCTCGGCGGCGTCCGCGGCGGACTGGGCGGCAGCAGTACCACCGGGGCGACCCCGGCCGACATGGCCATCGGCAGCGCTCTGGTGGCCGCGGCGGTCATCGGGGGCGGCGCCTTCTGGCTGCGCCGCCGGCACGAGAGGAGGATCTGAGTCCGCTCCCGCCGGGCTCCGAGGCCGGTTCCATGACATGCACACCAGCGTCCAGCGCGCCGACAGGCCCTCGCCCCGGTCCCCCGTGGAAACCGGGGCACAGGCCTGTCGGCGGCGGCTTCCCGGGCCGCCCGGGGCCGGGCGGCCCGGGAAGCCGTCAGCCGTCCTCGTGGCCGCGCCGCCGCGACAGCCGATACCCGGCCGCGACCGAGCCGGTGACGAGCGCCGTGCCGAGGCCGATCCGCTGTGCGTCGAACCCGGCGACGCTGCCGCCCCCGCCGGCCTGGACGCCCTGGAGCGCGGGCTCCAGCGGCACCGGATACCCGCCGGCGCCGTCCGGCCGGGCGCCCGGACCGACGGTGGCGGTCGCGGAGGACCGCCCCGGCGCCGGGCCGACGGTGCCGAACACGTCCGAGGAGACCGTGGCGGTGCCCCGGCAGCAGCCGACGGCGGCCGGGGTGGCCAGGGCCAGGGCGCCGGCGCCCAGCAGCACGGCCGACGCGACCCGTATCGCGCGCATGGAGTTCCTCCGGTCCCGAGGAACGGCCGCGGACCTGCTCCCGCCGGAATCCCACCGTGCCTCGATGACCCGAACGCTAGGAACCGCCGCCCCCGCGCGCGATCGGAGCAGCGCGAACGGGTGACACCGCTGGGCCCGCGGCAGACGCGCCCCGGCTACCTCCCGGCGTTCGGGAACAGGGCGATCAGCGGGTCCGCGGTCGCCGCGATGCCCCGGCTGTACGGGGCGTCCAGGTCCCAGATCAGGAAGAGCATGAAGGCGATGGTGGCGGAGAACAGCCCCGCCAGGACCAGCTCGCGCATGGTCCTGCGGATCTGCAGCGCGAAGACCATGCCGACCGTGATCAGGGCCCCGGTCAGCAGCCCCGCCCACACCACCCCGGGCATCGTCGCCCCGGTCGAGTCGGCCCGGGCGTTGCGCGCCTCGTCGGCCGCGGCCATCTGGTCCAGCACCGGCTGGTAGGCCTGCGCCTCGAAGTCGTTCTTCGGCTGGTAGTCCGTGACGTCTTGGCGGACCTGCCCCAGCAACGCGGTGCCGCGGTCGGTGACCTGGCCCTGGTCGGCCATCGCCTTCCACTCCGTGGTCACCACGTGTCCGACATAGGCGTTGACATCGGCCCGAATGCGGTCACGGACATCCGGCGGATAGACCCGGACGCGCTCGTAGATCTCGTGCAGCGCCTGCGCCTCCGCCTGTACGTGGTCCTGGGCGGAACTGCGCGCCTCCCAGACCCCCGCGATGGCCAGACCCAGGACGATGGCGTAGACGACACCGATCCACATCGTCATGTACTCGATGACGTCCGGGGTCTCGCTGGGATCCTCGTCCTCGGACGCGGTCCTGTGCCGGACGAGGGTGATGACCACCACCACGGCACAGGCGCCCAGCATCGCGAGGGCGAGAACAAGCCAATCCGACAACAGGGGCCTCCTGGAGTGAGCGGCGGGGCGTCAGCGCGGACGCAGAGCCGCGACGGCGACGATCGCGGGAACGGTGATCAGCAGGACGTAGGTGACCGGTGAGGTGTGCCCGGGGGCCGCGTGGGACCTGGCGCGGGCGTGGTAGTGCGGGTAGCTCACCGGGGTGACGGAGGGCCGTGGCCGGGGCTTCGGCGGCGGCTTCGGGGCCGGGGGCGGTGGTGGCGGGGTGGGCGCCGGCCGGGGCGCGGGCGCGACCGGCGCGGGCCGGGCGGGCGGTGGCGGCTTCGGCGGCGGCACGGGCTTCGGCGTGGGCCTCGGTGCCGGTCTCGGTGGGGGCGGCGGGGTCGGCCGGGGCGGTGGCGGAGGCTTCGGCGGGGGCGTCGGCGTGGGCGTGGGCGTGGGTGTGGGTGTGGGTGTGGGAGTCGGCGTGGGGGTCGGCGTGGGAGTGGGGGAGGGGCAGGGCGGCGGGGGCGGCGGCGGGCAGTACGGCACCGGCCGGTGACCGCCGGCGACGGCGACCGCGTGACCGCCGGCGACGGCGACCGCGTGGACACCGTTCGGCCCCGTCGAGGCGTACGCACACGCGTCGGCCGCCACCGGACCGGCCGGACAGCCCACGAAGAGCCAGGTCAGCGTCAACAGAGCCAACGCCCTCGCGGCGGGCGCGCAACGGGTCGCTTCGGGTCCATGCACGACGCAGATCATGAGGCGCCCGGCGCGCCCGCGTTCCCGGTATCGCCCGGGTTGGCCCGAAGGAGGGATCAATGCCGCGCAGCGGTTTGAACGGCCGGATCGCGGATCGCCGAGGACCCGCACACCCGTGCGGGGCGGCGGGTGGCGCAGGGGCCCGGGAAAGAAATTCCGGCGCCCGTTGAACACCACGGCCCCCGCCGTGCGTACCCAGTGTCGTGCGGCGGCGCAGCAGGCGCTGCGATGTACCAGGCAATGATGGGGAGTTGACGATGAAGACCTCCTGGCGGACCGCCTCATTGGTGGCCACAGCGGCTTCGGTGCTGGCGCTGACGACGGCGTGCGGTCAGGACAACGCCACCACCCCGTCGTCGGCGGCCCAGAACGTCGGAGCCACAGCGGCGGCGGGCGACTACGGCAGCACGGACAGCACCGCGGGCAACGGATACGGCGCCGACGGCAGCCAGAGCTCCGCCTCCCCGAGCCCGGTCTCCCCGGCCGGGAAGCTCGCGGTGGCCGCCAACCCCGATCTGGGCAAGGTGCTGACCGACGGCTCCGGACTCACCCTCTACCGATTCGACACGGACACCGCCGACCCGCCCAAGTCGAACTGCGAGGGCGACTGCGCCACCACCTGGCCGCCGGTCCCGGCCGACGACGCCTCGGCCGGCGAGGGCATCGACAAGGCCCTGCTGGGCGAGGTCACCCGGCCCGACGGCAGCAAGCAGCTGACCGTCGGCGGCTGGCCCGCCTACCGCTACGCCAAGGACGTCAACGCCGGTGACGTCAACGGCCAGGGCGTGGGCGGCAAGTGGTTCGCGCTGGCCCCCGACGGCAAGAAGGCCACCGTCGCCGAGCTGCCCGGGCTGTCGGTGCGCAAGGACGCCGAGCTGGGCGACATCATCGTCGACAAGAACGGCAGGACGGTCTACCGCTTCCTGAAGGACAAGGCGTGGCCCAAGTCCGTCTCGAACTGCACCGGAGCCTGCCTCGAGAAATGGCCGGCGGTCGCTCCGGTCGCCGAGAACGACACCAAGGGCGTGCAGAAGAAGGGCCTGATGCCCTTCACCCGCCCCGACGGCGTCCGGCAGATGACCGTCAACTGCTGGCCCGTCTACACCTTCTCCGGTGACAAGGCCGCCGGGCAGACCAACGGTCAGGGCGTGGGCGGCACCTGGTACGCCGTGGCGCCCGACGGCAAGCCGGTCGGCGCGCCCAAGTAGGTCCCCTCCCCAGGGTCGATCGCCCCGCCCGCGGGCGCGCCACCGACGGTCCGCCCCCTCCGTTTCGCACGGAGGGGGCGGACCGCTGTGCTGCCCGCGTCACCCGGCGGAGCGACGCGGCACGTGCCGCGGGCAGTGACCGGGAACGGATGGTCAATTTCCGTTTCGGGTCGCCCGTTCGGCGGGCGATCAGTAGCCTCAGCTCGAACACCGGATCGCCCGCGCCCGCGCCTGCGCCGCCTACGCCTTGGAGAGTTGCATGGAACGTCCCGCCTGGGCTCCCCGGAGCATCGACATCACGGTGCCGAGCGTTTCGCGTATCTACGACTACTACCTGGGCGGTTCGCACAACTTCGAGGTCGACCGGGAAGCGGCCCGCAAGGCGATGCGGTACCTGCCGGGCCTGCCGAAGATCATGCAGGCCAACCGGGCGTTCATGCGCCGCGCCGTGCGCTTCGCGGCCGCGGAGGGCATCACCCAGTTCCTCGACATCGGCTCCGGCATCCCCACCTTCGGCAACGTCCACGAGGTGGCCGGGGCGGCGGCGCCGGGCGCCCGGGTGGTCTACGTCGACCACGACCCGGTCGCCGTCGCGCACAGCGAGGCGGTCCTCGCGGGCACCGACCACGCCGACGTCGTCGCCGCCGACCTGCTCAAGCCCCAGGAGATCCTCTCCAGCCCCCAGGTCGGGCGGCTCATCGACCTGAACCAGCCGGTGGCCCTGCTGCTCGTCGCGATACTGCACTTCGTGGAAGACGCGGACGAACCCCTCGACGCGGTGGCCGAGTTGCGCTCGGCGCTGGCGCCCGGCAGCCTGCTGATCCTCACCCACGCCTCGTACGAGGGAATCCCGCTGCCGGCCGAGCGGGCCGAGGGGGCGGTGGACGTGTACAAGGACATTCGCAACCCGCTGATCATGCGGTCGCGCGAGGAGATCGCGCGGTTCTTCGAGGGGTACGACATGGTGGAACCCGGCCTGGTGCCGATGCCGCACTGGCGCCCGGAGTCGGCGCCGGAGGAGGAGGACCCGTTCGTCTTCTCCGGGTTCGCCGGCGTGGGGCGTCGGCCGTGAACGCCGAGCCCGTGCCGGATGGGCCGGAGGACAGACTGCGGCGGTTCGCGACGATCTGGAGCCGGGCGGTGTTCCCGGTCACCTCCACGTCGCTGACCCGGCAAGAGTTCGAGGCGCAACTGCTGCCGCTGGCACGCCGGTTGAGCGCGGCGCTGCGGGCGCGCAGCTTCGCCGCCGACGAGGCCAAGGCGGTCGGCGCCGCGCTGGTCGGCGTGCACTGCACCGACCCCGAGGCGCTCGCCCGCACCCTCGACTGCGTCGACGCCTACCTCGTGCTGTACTGCGGCGCGGACGGCCCCCAGGACGAACTGCGCATGCGGTCCTCACGCCTTCAGCACGCGATGGCCGCCGGGTACGCCCAGGCGCTGCGCGAACGCACCCTCGCCGAGCAGGAGGCCATCGCCCAGGCCGCGTTGCGCGCCCAGGGCGTCGTGGCGCAGGCGCTGCACGCCAGCGAGGCCCGCTTCCGCGCGGTGTTCGAGGGCGCCGCCATAGGGATCGGCATCGCCGACCTCGACGGCAACGTGCTCCAGGTCAACGAGGCGCTGCTGCGCATGTTCGGGCTCACCGAGCCGAACCTGCGCGGGCGCCGGGTGCTGGACTGGTCGCACCCGGAGGACGCCCCGCAGACCTGGAAGCTGTACGACGAGCTGGTGCGCGGCGAGCGCGAGCACTACCACGTGGAGAAGGCCTTCAACCGGCCCGACGGCACGGTCCTGTGGACCAACCTGACCGTCTCCCTGCTGCGCGACCCCGACGGCAAGCCGCAGTACCAGCTCGCCCTCATGGAGGACACCACCGAGCGGCGGCTGCTCAACCTCCGGCTGCGCTACGAGGCGACCCACGACGCGCTCACCGGGCTGCCCAACCGCACGCTGTTCTTCGAGCGCCTGGAGAAGGCCCTCGGCGCGGGCGACGGCCAGCGCTTCGGCCTGTGCTACCTGGACCTGGACGGCTTCAAGACCGTCAACGACAGCCTGGGCCACGCCGCCGGCGACCGGCTGCTGGTGGAGGTCGCCGACCGGCTGCAGTCCTGCGCCACCGCGCCCGGCGAGATGGTCGCCCGGCTCGGGGGCGACGAGTTCGTGGCGCTGACCACCGGCCCCGAGACCGAGCGCGAGGTCGACGAACTCGCCGAGCGCATCATGAACGCTTTGGTCACCCCGATCAGCATCGACGGCCGCGACCTGCTGGTGCGCGGCAGCCTCGGCATCGTCGAGGGCCCGGCGGGCGAACGTACGGCGGCCGAGGTGCTGCGCAGCGCCGACATCACCATGTACCGGGCGAAGTCGGCGGGCGGCAACCGCTCCGAGCTGGCCGACCCGGAGGCCGACGCCCGTGCCATCACCCGGCACGGGCTGACCACGGCCCTGCCGACGGCCCTGGAGCGCGGCGAGTTCTTCATCGAGTACCAGCCGCTGGTGCACCTCGGCGACGGCAGCGTACGCGGCGCCGAGGCGCTGGTGCGCTGGCTGCACCCGCAGCACGGCGTGCTGGGCCCGGACCGCTTCATCCCGCTCGCCGAGCACACCGGCCTGATCGTCCCGCTGGGCCGCTGGGTGCTGGAGCAGTCGGTCCGCCAGGCACGCGAGTGGCGCGAGCGGTACGGCGAGCAGAGCGCCTCCGGCCCGCTGCGCATCAACGTCAACCTCTCCCCGTGCCAGCTCACCCATCCCGGTCTGGTCCAGGACACGGTCGACATCCTGGAGCGCGCGGGTGTCACCCCGGACGCCCTCTGCCTGGAGGTCACCGAGTCGGCGCTGATCGGCGCCGACGACGACCTGCTCAAGCCGCTGCGCCGGCTGGCGGAGATGGGCGTCGACATCGCGCTGGACGACTTCGGCACCGGCTACTCCAACCTCGCCAACCTGCGCCGCCTGCCGGTGAGCATCCTCAAGCTGGACCGCTCCTTCACCCAGAGCATGCAGCAGTTCCCGGCCGACACCGTGGACCTGAAGATCGTCGAGGGCATCGTCTCCCTGGCCCACAGCCTCGACCTCGCGGTCACCGTGGAGGGCGTGGAGACCGGCGCCCAGGCCGAACAGCTGCGGATACTGGGCTGCGACACCGCCCAGGGCTGGTACTACGCCCGCCCCGGCCCCCCGGAAAGCCTCCACAACCTGGCCCTCATAGACGCCACAGGCTGACCCCCGCCCCCGCCCCCCAAGGGGCGCGGGGAACTGCGCGACAAGCCCTAACGCACCCGCACCCGACAACGCACCCCAAGCCCCCCAAGGGGCGCGGGGAACTGCGCGACAAACCCCCACCCACCCGCACCCGACAACGCACCCCGACCACCCCCCACCCCCCCGCACCCGACAAAGCCGCAGGCGTCACCGCTCCACCAGCATCCGCTGCAACTCCCGCGCAGCCCGAGGCGGAGCCACATCACTGCGGTGCGCCAGCGCGATCGTCCGGGACAGCCCCGGCCGGGCGAGCGGCGTCACCCGCAACCCCCGCCCCGCCCGCGTGGCCACCATCCGCGGCACCACAGCCACCCCGAGACCCGCCCGCACGAACCCCAGCACCGCATCCATCTCACCGCCCTCGACGGCGAAATCCGGCTCGAACCCCGCGGAGCGGCACGCGGCGACGGTCAGCTCCCGCAGGTCGTACCCGTGCCGGAACATCACCAGCCGCTCGCCCTCCAGATCGGCGATCCGCACCGCGCGCCCGTTCCGGCCCGGCGCCGCGGCATCCGGGGACGACACCACCACCAGGTCCTCGCGCAGCAGCTCCACCGTCGTCAGCGCCGGCGACGGCGTCGGCAGCGGCAGGACGACCAGGGCGAGGTCCAGCGCGCCGCGCGCCAGCTCCCGTACCAGGTCGTGCGAACCGCCCTCCTCGATCAGCAGCCGGATGCCGGGATAGCGGTCGTGGAAGGCCCGCAGGACGTCCGGCAGCAGGCCGGTGCACAGGCTCGGCGTGGCCCCCAGCCGGACCCGGCCGCCCCGCAGCTGCACCAGCTCCTGCACCTCCAGCCGGGCCGTCTCCGCGTCCGCCAGGATCCGCCGGGCCAGCGGCAGCAGCGCCTCGCCCGCGTCGGTGAGCGTGATGTTCCCGCGCGCCCGCAGGAACAGATCCGCGCCCAGCTCCCGCTCCAGCGCCTTGATCTGCTGCGACAGCGACGGCTGGGCGACATGGACCTGATCGGCGGCCCGGGTGAAGTGCCGGGTCTCGGCGACGGCCACGAAATACTGGAGCTGCTGGAACTGCATCCGGCCAGGATAGTCGGGCCCTATCGAAACGAGCCGATTCATGTCTTGGACCGATCGGGTGGCGGCGCTCTAGCGTGCTGGACATGGCACTGGCAACGCGGACGGACCGGCGGTCGTCCATGGCGCGCACGATCTGGGACAGCTCCGTCGGCAAGAAGACGGTGATGGCCGTCAGCGGACTGATCATGCTGCTCTACCTGGTCGTCCACATGATCGGGAACCTGAAGATCTTCTTCGGCGCCGGCGAGTTCAACCACTACGCGCACTGGCTGCGCACCGTGGGCGAGCCGTTCATGCACGAGGAGTGGACGCTGTGGCTCGTCCGGATCGTCCTGGTCGTCGCCGTGGCCGCCCACGCCACCTCCGCCTACCAGCTCAGCCGCCGTGACCTGCGGGCGCGGCCCAGCAAGTACGTGCACTCCCGGCCCCGGGCGAGCTACGCCACCCGCACCATGCGCTGGGGCGGCGTCATCCTCGGCCTGTTCATCGTCTGGCACATCCTGGACCTGACCACGGGCACCGTGCACTCCGGCGGCTTCCAGCAGGGCCACCCGTACCAGAACGTCGTGGACACCTTCTCCACCTGGTACGGCGACGTCGTCTACATCGTGGCGATGCTCGCGCTCGGCCTGCACGTCCGGCACGGCTTCTGGAGCGCCGCCCAGACCCTCGGCGTCGGCAGCCGCACCCGCGACCGTGCCCTGAAGATCCTCGCCGACGTCCTCGCGCTGCTGCTCACGGCCGGCTTCATCGCCGTGCCCGTGGGCGTCATGACCCAAGTGGTGAGCTGAAGATGACTTCCTACCCGAACTACACGACCGGTGAGCCCGTCGCCGACACCAAGGCACCGGCCGGCCCGGTCGCCGAGCGCTGGGACACGCGCCGCTTCGAGGCGAAGCTGGTCAACCCGGCCAACCGGCGCAAGCACACGGTCATCGTCGTGGGCACCGGACTCGCGGGCGGCTCCGCCGGCGCCACCCTCGCCGAACAGGGCTACCACGTCGTCCAGTTCTGCTACCAGGACTCCCCGCGCCGCGCCCACTCCATCGCCGCCCAGGGCGGTATCAACGCGGCGAAGAACTACCGCAACGACGGCGACTCCGTGCACCGGCTGTTCTACGACACCGTCAAGGGCGGCGACTTCCGCGCCCGGGAGTCCAACGTCCACCGCCTCGCGCAGATCTCCGTCGAGATCATCGACCAGTGCGTGGCGCAGGGCGTGCCCTTCGCCCGCGAGTACGGCGGGCTCCTCGACACCCGCTCCTTCGGCGGCGTGCAGGTCTCCCGCACCTTCTACGCCCGCGGCCAGACGGGCCAGCAGCTGCTGCTGGGCGCGTACCAGGCCCTCAGCAGGCAGATCGCCGCCGGGAACGTGGAGCTGCACCCGCGCACCGAGATGCTCGACCTGATCGTCGTGGACGGGCGGGCGCGCGGCATCGTCGCCCGGGACCTGGTCACCGGCCGGATCGAGACCCACTTCGCGGACGCCGTCGTCCTCGCCAGCGGCGGCTACGGCAACGTCTTCTACCTGTCGACGAACGCCATGAACTCCAACGCCACCGCCGTGTGGCGGGCCCACCGGCGCGGGGCGTACTTCGCCAACCCCTGCTTCACGCAGATCCACCCCACCTGCATCCCGCGCACCGGCGACCACCAGTCCAAACTCACCCTGATGAGCGAGTCGCTGCGCAACGACGGCCGGATCTGGGTGCCGAAGGCCAAGGGCGACGACCGGCCGCCCAACCGCATCCCCGAGGACGAGCGCGACTACTACCTGGAGCGCGTCTACCCGTCCTTCGGCAACCTCGTGCCACGCGACATCGCCTCCCGCGCCGCGAAGAACGTCTGCGACGAGGGCAGGGGAGTGGGCCCCGGCGGGCAGGGCGTGTACCTGGACTTCGCCGACGCCATCCGGCGCATGGGCCGCGCGGCCGTCGAGGCCAAGTACGGCAACCTCTTCGAGATGTACCGGCGGATCACCGACGAGGACCCCTACGACGTGCCGATGCGGATCTACCCGGCCGTGCACTACACGATGGGCGGCCTGTGGGTCGACTACGACCTGCAGACCACCGTGCCGGGCCTGTTCGCGATCGGCGAGGCCAACTTCTCCGACCACGGCGCCAACCGGCTCGGCGCCTCCGCGCTGATGCAGGGCCTGGCCGACGGCTACTTCGTGCTGCCGGCCACCATCAACGACTACCTGGCCCGCCATCCGCACCAGGACCCGGTGACCGACCGGCACCCCGTCGTCCAGGAGGTGCTGGCCGGGACCGAGGACCGGCTGAACCTGCTCCTGGCCGTCGACGGCGACCGCACCCCGGACTCCTTCCACCGCGAACTGGGCGAGCTCATGTGGGAGTTCTGCGGCATGGCCCGCTCGGACGCCGGTCTGCGCAAGGCCCTGGAACGCATCCCGCAGATCCGGGAGGAGTTCTGGCGGCGGATCAAGGTGCCCGGCACCGGCGAGGAGTTCAACCAGTCGCTGGAGAAGGCCAACCGGATCGTCGACTATCTGGAACTCGCCGAACTGATGTGCCTCGACGCGCTGCACCGCGCCGAGTCCTGCGGCGGCCACTTCCGCGAGGAGTCGCAGACCCCGGACGGCGAGGCCGCCCGCAGGGACGACGAGTTCGCCTACGCGGCCGCCTGGGAGTTCACCGGCACCGGCGAGGCTCCCGTCCTGCACAAGGAAGACCTGGTCTTCGAGTACGTCCATCCCACCCAGCGGAGCTACGCATGAAGCTCACCCTGCGCGTCTGGCGGCAGCCGAACGCCGGTGCCGACGGTGCCATGTCCACCTACGAGGTGGACGGCATCTCCACCGACATGTCCTTCCTGGAGATGCTGGACGTCCTCAACGAACAGCTCATCCTCGTCGGGGACGACCCGGTCGCCTTCGACCACGACTGCCGCGAGGGCATCTGCGGCGCCTGCTCCCTCGTCATCAACGGCGAGGCGCACGGCCCCGAGCGCACCACCGCCTGCCAGCTGCACATGCGGTCCTTCCGGGACGGCGACACCATCGACATCGAGCCGTGGCGGGCGTCGGCGTTCCCGGTGATCAAGGACCTGGTGGTGGACCGCAGCGCCTTCGACCGGATCATCCAGGCCGGCGGCTACATCACCGCCCCCACCGGTGCCGCGCCGGAGGCGCACGCCACCCCGGTGCCCAAGCCGGACGCCGACCTCGCCTTCGAGCACGCCGAGTGCATCGGCTGCGGCGCCTGCGTCGCCGCCTGCCCGAACGGCGCGGCGATGCTGTTCACCTCCGCCAAGGTCAACCACCTCAACGTGCTGCCGCAGGGAGCGCCCGAGCGGGAGACGCGTGTCCTGGACATGGTGGCCCAGATGGACGAGGAGGGCTTCGGCGGCTGCACGCTCGCCGGCGAGTGCGCCACCGCCTGCCCCAAGGGCATCCCGCTGATGTCCATCACGCGCATGAACAAGGAGTGGCTGCGGGCCACCCGCAAGGCGGCCGGGCGGTAGGCCGCGGGCGTTCGCCGGCGCGGACACACAGACGTTCGCCGACGAGGTGCGGACGGGCGGGGCCGGGAGTGGTGCTCATCCCCGGCCCCGCCAGGAAACCGCCCGCCCGGGGAGCGCGGAAGTCCGCCCCCCTCCCGCTGTCAGGGCCTCAGCGCCGCGGCGGGTCGTCCCGGTCGCGCGGGGCGCCGAACTCGTCCTTCATCCTGTCCTGGGCGGTGTCGACCTGGGACCGGTACTTGTCGCCCGTGCGCTGGTCGACGTAGTCACCGCCCTTGTCGACGCCCTTGCCGGCCATGCCTTCATGACCCTTCAGCATGCCCTTGAGCTTGTCCATGATGGACATGGCAGCCCTCCTCGCTGCTAGGGGCTTACCCTCCCAGGGTCACCGGTCGCCGCTCCGCCCGCATCTCGTATGCCGGCGAGCCGCCGGTAGGAGTCCAGCAGGGCCGTGCGGTCGTACGTACTGGTGGTGATCAGGACCTCGTCGGCGCCGGTCTGCCCGAGCAGTGTCTCCAGCCCGTCGGCGACCTGCTCCTCGGTGCCCGCGAGATGGCCGCTCAGCCCGGCCTCGTACAGGCCGCGCTCCTTCGCGGTCATCGTACGGCCCTCCACGGCCCCGGCCGGCGGCAGCGGCGGGAAGGTGCCGTGGGTGCGGGCGTACGCCATCGACCAGGCCTCCGGCACCAGCAGCCGGCGGGCCGCCCCGGGCGTCGCGGCCACCGCGACCGTGCCGGAGACGACGACGTACGGCCGGGACGCCCACGGCGAGGGGCGGAAGCGGGAGCGGTAGTGCTCGATGCCGCGCAGCAGCTTCTCGCGGCCGCGCAGGTCCCCGATGACCATGGGCAGGCCGGCCCGGGCCGCGATGTCGGCGCCCTCGCCCATGGCCAGCACGAACGGCGGCACCCGCAGCCCCTGCGCCGGGCGGGCGTGCACCCCGTCGGGTGAGGCGCCCTCGAACCAGCCCAGCAGTTCGCCGAGCTGGGCGGCGAAGTCCCCGGCGTCGTCCTTGCCGTGTCCCAGGGCCCGGCGCACCCCGTCCGTGAACCCCACGGAACGGCCCAGGCCCATGTCGATCCGCCCCGGGAAGAGGGACTCCAGCACGCCGAACTGCTCGGCCACCACCAGCGGCCGGTGGTTGGGCAGCATCACCCCGCCGGTGCCGACCCGGACGGTGCGCGTCGCGGCGGCCACGGCGGCGGCCAGCACGGTCGGCGCGGACCCGGCGACACCGGGCACGCCGTGGTGCTCGGACACCCAGAAGCGGTGGTAGCCGAGCGCCTCCACCTCCCGCGCGAACGCCACGGTCTCCCGCAGCGCCTCGGCGTGGGTGTGCCCCTCACGGGTGCGCGAGCGGTCGAGGACGGAGAAGGGGGTCCGGGAGATCAGCGACGTCACACAGGGTTCAACACGCGGCGGAGCGCGGGATTCCCGCGGTCGCCGGCCCTTAGGGTGACCGCGTGGCAGACAGCGGCAAGCGCCCCCTCGCGGTGTTCGACCTCGACAACACCCTCGCCGACACCGCCCACCGGCAGCGGTTCCTGGAGCGGCGGCCCAAGGACTGGGACCGGTTCTTCGCGGCGGCGCCGCAGGACCCGCCGATCGCCGAGGGCGTCGCGCTGGCGGTGGAGAGCGCGCGCGAGTGCGACATCGTGTACCTCACCGGGCGGCCCGAGCGCTGCCGCCGCGACACGCTGGACTGGCTGGCCGCCCACGGGCTGCCCGAGGGCCCGGTGCACATGCGCCGCGACGCCGACCGCAGGCCCGCCCGGCGCACCAAGCTGGAGACGCTGCGGCGGCTCGCCCGCACCCGCGAGGTGCGGGTCCTGGTGGACGACGACGACCTGGTGTGCGACGACGCCGCACGGGCCGGGTTCACCGTGGTCCGGGCCCGCTGGGCCGACCGGTCCGCCGCGCTGGAGGAGGCCCAGGAGGGCGAGGGACGCACCTGAGGCCGGCCACGGCCCCCGTGCGCGCCGGCGTCGCCCGCCCTCCCCGGTCACCGACCCGGGCCGCCCCCCCGGGTCACCGCCTCCTCAGTCCTCGTCCTCGATGCGGAAGCCCACCTTCAGGCCCACTTGGTAGTGCTCGATCTGCCCGTTCTCGATCTGGCCCCTGACCTGGGTCACCTCGAACCAGTCCAGATTGCGCAGCGTCTGGCCGGCGCGGGCGATGCCGTTGCGGATGGCCTGGTCGATGCCCTCGTGCGAGGTGCCGACGATCTCCGTGACCCGGTAGGTGTGGTTCGACATCGGGTGCTCCTCTCCCGTGTGACCGATGTGTCACGCGTCACTCCACGGTGCCGTATCCGGCGGTCACGCGCGAGACGCCCGGCCGCATCGTCCGCCGACTCGCCGAATGCCCTTGACCTACCCATTGGTCCATACCAAAATCCAGCACACCCGTACGAGCCTGCGCTCGTCCCCCCATGCCGGGCCCCCCTCACCTGTCCGCACGCGCCATGCCAGACAGAACAGGACCCTTCATGAGACGACGCCTCCTCGCCCTCCTGTGTGCCACCGCCGCCCTCACCACGGGCTGCGGTGCCCTGCCGGGCGGCGGCGGTGACCGGCAGACCGTCACCGTGTGGCTGATGAAGGACAGCGCCTCCAAGGACTTCCTGCGGCGCTTCACCGAGGACTTCGAACGCACCCACCACGATCTGCGCCTCGACATCCGCATCCAGCAGTGGACGGGCATCGTCGACAAGGTGCAGAAGGCGCTGAAGGCGGACCGCGGCGACGGTCCCGACGTCATCGAGGTCGGCAACACCCAGGTCCCGCAGTACGTCGACGACGGCCGGCTCACCGACCTCACGCTGGAGTCCATGCGCGACTGGGACATGGAGCACTGGCTGCCCGGCCTCGCCGAACCCGGCAAGGAGGGCTCCCAGCAGTACGGCATCCCCTGGTACGCGGCCAACCGCGTCGTCATCTACCGCAAGGACCTGTTCCGGCAGGCCGGGATAACCGACCCGCCGGCCACCCGCGAGGAGTGGCTCGCCGACACCCGCACACTCGACTCCGGCGGCAACCAGGGCATCTACCTCGCCGGACAGGACTGGTACACCCTCTCCGGCTTCATCTGGGACGAGGGCGGTGACCTCGCCAAGGAGACCGACGCCGGCTGGCGCGGCACCCTCGACACCCCGGCCGCCCTGCGCGGCATGGACTTCTACCGGCAGCTCCAAGCCCTCGGCCGGGGCCCCGTGGACTCCGACGAGGAACACCCGCCCCAGGCCGGGGTGTTCGCGCGCGATTCCGTGGCCCAGATCGTGGCGGTGCCCGGACTCACCCAGTCCATCGTCCAGCTCAACCCCGAACTCAAGGGCAAGCTCGGCTACTTCCCGGTCCCCGGCCGGACGCCGGCGCGACCCGGAGCCGTCTTCACCGGCGGCTCCGACCTCGTCGTCCCGCGCAACACCGCCGACCCGTACGCGGCGAGCGCCGTCGTCGGCGCGCTCACCGGCGCCAAGTGGGACACCGAACTCGCCCGCACCATGAACTACGTGCCCAACCGCACCACCCTGGCCCGCGCGGTCGCCGGTGAGGAGGGGGTCGCCGCCATGGCGGCGGGCGCCGCGCGCGGCCGGGCGACCCCCAGCACCCCCCAGTGGACCGCGGTCGAGGCCGACAACCCGATCAAGGGCTACATGACGAAGGTGCTCGGCGGCGCCGACCCGGCGACCGAGGCCCGCCGGGCCTCGCGCCGGATCACCGACGCCCTCGCGCCCGTGCTGTGACCCGGGCGCCTCACCGCCGCACGCTCAGCGACAGCGCGAAGCGGCCCGCCGCGTCCGTCCACCAGTGGGTCAGCTCCAGCCCGGCGGCGGCCAGTTCCGCGCGCACACCCTCCTTGCGGAACTTCGCCGACACCTCGGTGCGCAGTTCCTCGCCCGCCGCGAAGTCCACGGCGAGGTCCAGCGCGGGGATCTTCACCGACTGCGCCGTACGGGCGCGCAGCCGCATCTCGATCCACTCGTGCCCGGCGTCCCACAGGGCCACGTGGTCGAAGGCGTCCGGGTCGAAGTCGGCGCCCAGTTCCCGGTCGATGACGGCCAGGACGTTCTTGTTGAACTCCGCCGTCACCCCGGCCGCGTCGTCGTACGCCCGGACCAGGACCTCCTCGTCCTTGACCAGGTCGGTGCCCAGCAGCAGCCCGTCGCCCGGCTCGAGCAGGCCGTGCACCGAGGCGAGGAACTCGGCCCGTTCGGCGGGCAGCAGGTTGCCGATCGTGCCGCCCAGGAAGGCCACCAGCCGGGGGCCGGGCGTCCCGGGCAGCGTCAGCGGGGCGGTGAAGTCGGCGATCAGCGCGTGGACCTCCAGCCCCGGCCGCTCCTCGGTGAGCGCCCGCCCGGCCTGGGTGAGCGCGCTCTCGCTCACGTCGACCGGGACGTACGCCCGCAGGCCGGTCAGCGCGTCGATGAGGTACCGGGTCTTCTCCGAGGAGCCGGAACCCAGCTCCACCAGGGTGCGGGCACCGCTGGCGGCGGCGATCTCACCGGCCCGGCCGGACAGGATCTCCCGCTCGGCACGCGTCGGGTAGTACTCCGGCAGCTCGGTGATCCGCTCGAACAGCTCACTGCCGCGGGCGTCGTAGAACCACTTGGGCGGCAGGGTCCTGGGCGTGGCGGTGAGGCCGCGCAGGACGTCGGCGCGCAGCGCGGCGTCCGTGGCGTCCTCGGGGAGGGTGCGGGTGACGTGCAGCGGACTCACGAGCAGGGCTCCTTCGGGGGAACGGACGCCAGGTCCTCGATCGGGGCGAGCAGGACGCCGCCGGCGCGGTCGGCCGTCAGCACCGTGCGGTCCGGCACCTCCTGCCAGCCGGGGCCGTCGTCGTACGGCTCGGAGGCCACCACCGTGTGCGGTCCGGGCCCGGCGCGGTACCAGAGGCTGTCGCCCCAGGCGGTGGCGGCGATGGTGGCACCGTCGGTGAGCAGCAGGTTCAGCCGGGAGGCCGGGGCCGCCTCCGCCAGCCGCAGCACCGTCTCGGCGAGGGCCCGGCCCGGCCGGTCGCCGGAGCGCAGCCGGGCCTGGACCAGCGCCCAGACGAACGCCGAGTCGGTGCCCGCCTGGAGGGCCAGCAGGTCGACCGGGCGCAGCGCGGACACCAGCGGCGCCGCCGCGTCCGGCCAGCCCGCGATCGCGCCGTTGTGGCTGAACAGCAGGTGCCCGGCGGCGAAGGGCGCCGCCGCGGCCTCGGCGTCCGCCCCCGCGAGGGTGGCGTCGCGCACGGCGGCCAGCAGGGCGCCGGTGCGCACCACCCGGGCCAGGTCGGCGAAGGACAGGTCCGCCCAGATCGGCCCGGCCCGCCGGTAGCGGGCCGGAACCGGGTCACCGGGCGCGTACCAGCCCACCCCGAAGCCGTCGGCGTTGACGGTGCCGTAACGCTGCCGGCGCGGCGCCCAGGACTGGCGGTACAGCGCGTGCGGGGGCTCCACCAGGAGCTGCCCCAGAGGCACCTCGGGCCCCAGGTAGGCGAGGTGACGGCACATCAGGCGGTCTCCGTACGGGCGGTGCGGAAGCCGGCGAAGATCTGCCGCCGGACCGGGTAGTCCCAGTTGCGGAACGTGCCCCGGCAGGCCACCGGGTCCACCGCGAACGACCCGCCGCGCAGCACCTTGTGCTCGGGGCCGAAGAAGACGTCCGAGTACTCCTTGTACGGGAACGCCGTGAACCCCGGGTACGGGAGGAAGTCGGAGGCCGTCCACTCCCACACGTCACCGATCAGCTGCCGTACCCCGAGCGGGGACGCGCCGGCCGGATAGCTGCCGGCCGGGGTCGGACGCAGGTGCCGCTGGCCGAGGTTGGCGTGGTGCGGCTCCGGGTCGGCGTCGCCCCACGGGTAGCGCGTCGAGCGGCCGGTGGCCGGGTCGTGCCGGGCCGCCTTCTCCCACTCCGCCTCGGTGGGCAGCCGGCGCCCGGCCCAGCGGGCGTAGGCGTCCGCCTCGTACCAGCACACGTGCAGCACCGGCTCGTCGGGCGGGACGACCTCGGTGACGCCGAAGCGCCGCCGCAGCCACTGCGTGCCGTCGCGGTGCCAGAACAGCGGCGCGCTGATCGCGTGCCGCCGCACGTGCGCCCAGCCCTCCGGCGCCCACCAGCGCTCGGTGTCGTAGCCGCCGTCGCCGATGAAGGCCTGGTAGGCGGCGTTCGTGACGGGGACGGTGTCGATGAGGAAGGGGGCCACCTCCACCCGGTGCGCCGGGCGTTCGTTGTCCAGCGCCCAGGGCTCGGTGGAGGTGCCCATGGTGAACGGACCGCCGGGGACGAGCACTTCGGCGGGTCCGGTGAACGGCGGCGCCGGTTCCGGGTCCGGGGCGGTGAGCGCCTGCGGGCCCCGGCGCAGCTGATGGGTGATCAGCATGGTCTCGTCGTGCTGCTGTTCGTGCTGGGCGACCATGCCGAAGGCGAAGCCGGCCTCCGTCAGCCGCGAGCCCTCGAAGGCGGCGCCCGCCAGCACGTCCAAGGCGCGGCCGCGTACCTCGGCCGCGTATCCCCGGGCCTCGGCGGGCGGCAGCAGCGGCAGCGAGGGCCGTTCGGCGCGCGGGTGCTCGAAGGCGTCGTACAGGTGGTCGATCTCGGGCCGCATGGCCTCCCGGCCGCCGAGGGTGCGCAGCAGCCACAGCTCTTCCTGGTTGCCGATGTGGGCGAGGTCCCACACCAGCGGGGACATCAGCGGCGAGTGCTGGGCGGTGAGGTCGGGTTCCTCGACGCAGTCGGTCAGCAGGGTGGTGCGGGCGCGGGCCCGGGTCAGCGCGTCCAGCGCCCGCTGGCGCAGGGCCTCGGCTCCGGCGGCCGGCGCCGGTGCCTGGGCGGCGGTGGTGTCGGTGTCGGGGGCGGTCATGTGCGGATGTCCTTCCCGTGCGTGCGGCGGTCCCGGCCGCGGGTGTGCGGGTCCGCCGCGCGGGTGGCGCGGCCGGTCCGGCGGGTGCCGCGGGCGGCCCCGAGCAGGTGGTCGAGCTGGTCGTCGGCGGGGCAGCGGCCCCGGGCCACGTAGCGGTCCAGGTAGGCGGCCACGGCGGCCGTGACCGCGGGTCTGGCGCCGAGCCGGGGCAGGGCCTCCAGGGCCACCGCGAAGCAGGCGGTGGCGGCCTCGCGCAGCTCCGGGTCGGCCAGGCCCTGGCGCGCCGCGTCGAGCCACAGCGCGTTGTGCGGGGCGGGCCGGTCGCCGGCCCGCTCGGCGAGCGGCTTCACGATCCGGTACGCGGTCTCGGCCGCCGCCGGGTCGTCGAACAGCGCCGCCGTCACCGCCAGCGGCACGATCCAGCCGTCGTCGCCGGGCTGCGCGTCGATCATCCGCAGCTCCAGGTGGCCGCGCGGTCTGACCGGCGGGAACAGCGTGGTGAGGTGGTAGTCGAGGTCCTGCCGGGTCGGGGGCCGGGGCAGTCCCGTCCTGGTCCACTCCCGGAAGGTCAGCCCGTCCGGGACGTGCCACGGGCCGTCGTCCCGGCGCACGCACATCACCGGGGAGTCCAGCACGTGCCGGGCCCAGGCGGCGCTGGGGTCCCCGGTCAGCGGCGGGCCGCCCGCGCGGCCGGGGCCGATCTCCATCCACAGCAGCTGCCGGGTGGACAGCCAGCCCGAGGGCTCGCCGCCGATCAGCGGGGAGTTGGCGAACGCCGCCACCAGGACCGGGCCCAGCTGGTGCGCCAGCCACCAGCGCCGGTGGTGCCCGAGCGGCCCCGGTTCCGGGTACCCGGCGTCCACGCAGACCTGGACGGAGGCCGACACGCACATCATGTGGCGGCCGGCGGTGCCGGTGCGGTCCAGGCAGGCTTCCATGGCGTCGTACCGGGGTTCGCGCAGGAACCGGCGGGGGGTGTGCCAGGGGTCGTGGCCCGCGCCGACGAGGGCGAGACCGTCCTCGGCCAGCGCCGCGCGGACGGCGCTCAGATCGGCGGAGACGGTGCTCACGCACTCCGTGAGGGAGGCGGCGGGCTGCGAACTCAGCTCCAGCTGACCACCTGGTTCGACGGTGAGCGCCGAGGTCAGGGGCACGGTTCGCAGGGCGGCGTAGGCCGCTTCGAGTCGTTCGGGTGTCACCGGGAGCCGCGGTGTGCGCAGCTCGTGGACCAGCCATTCCACCTCGACACCGAGGGTGCGGGGCGGTCCGGTCTTGAAGCAGATGCCCCGTATCAGGGCCTCCACCTCGGCCTCGGTGACGGCGGTGCGGTGCTCCGTACAGTCGCCGCAGTCGGTTGTTGAATCGGACATGTCGGGATCCTCCTGAGATTCCACCATGTCACCGTCCCGGCCCGCGCGGGCCGGGACGGCATCGTCCGTCCCACCCAAGACCTTTCCCCCGATTCGCACAAGGGTGCACATCGGGGCGTCCGGGGTCCGCCGAGGAGCCGGAATCCGGCCTTTCGGAGCCGGTACGCAGGCTCCCGGCGCCGGGAAATCCTGTTGCACGGCCAGACCAGCATCGCTCACGATGCCTGCATGAGCACGACGGGGGAGGCCGCGCGGGCCGCGGGCATGGCGTCCACGGGGGTGGCGCCATGAGCGCGCGCCTGCGCGGCCTCGCCCAGGAGACCGAGCGGATCGTCGCGGCGGGCGGCTACCGCCTGCCCGACGGCCGCGAGGTGTCCCTGGCGGCGGCGATCGCGGCCGCCCGGGCCGGTACGCGGATGTGCGGCCCCGAGCCGGTCCCCGTCCCGCTCACCCCCGCCGCCGGCCGGCCGCCCGCCACGGCCCCCGCGGCCGGTCGGGCACCCGGTGCCGGTCCGGGACCCGAGTCACCCGGGTCCGCCACGCTCGTCGAGGTCACCGGGGAGAGCAGCCTGGAGGCGGCACGCCGGCTGGCCGCGGCCCCCGTGGCCGTGCTCGACTTCGCCTCGGCCCGCAACCCGGGCGGCGGCTACCTCAACGGTGCCCAGGCCCAGGAGGAGGCGCTGTGCCGGGCCTCGGCGCTGTACACCTGCCTGCTCCGGGCCCGGGAGTTCTACGACCACCACCGCGCCCACCGCGACCCCTTCTACACCGACCGGGTGGTGCACGCCCCGGCCGTGCCGGTCTTCCGCGACGACCGCGGCCGCCTGCTGCCTGAGCCCTACCGCGTCGGCTTCCTCACCGCCGCCGCCCCCAACGCGGGCGTGATCCGGCGTACGGCACCCGAGCGCGCCGCCGGGCTGGCCGGCGCCCTCGCCGTCCGCGCGGAGCGTGTGCTGGAGACCGCCGCGGCCCACGGCTACCGGCGACTGGTGCTCGGCGCCTGGGGCTGCGGGGTCTTCCAGAACGACCCGGCCCAGGTCGCGGACGCCTTCCGGGCGCTGCTCGGTCCCGGCGGCCGGTTCGCCGGCCGCTTCGGGCACGTGGTGTTCGGGGTGCTGGACCGGACACCTGGAGCGGTGGTCCGGGAGGCGTTCACCCGGGCGTTCCCGCGGTCCCCCTCCGGGTCCGAGCCGCGCGGCCTCCGGTTCTGAGCGGCGCGGTCTGCCGGTCCGAGCCGCGCGGCCTCCGGTTCTGAGCGGCGCGGTCTCCCGGTCTGAGCGGTGAGGTCTCCGGGTCCGAGCGGCGCGGTCTCCCGGCGTCAGGTCCAGCCGTAGCGCTCGTGCAGCCGCTGCCGCACCAGGTGGAAGCGCATCCGGTCCAGCGCGCACGCCTCCCGGCGCATCCCGTCCTCGTGCAGGCGCAGGACCCGGCCCACGTCCACCCAGGAGTCCCGCCCGCTGCGGTCCCAGGGCCCGCTGCCGATGGCCACCCACCGGGGCGCCTTCGCCGCGCCTCCCGGCGCGCCGTCGTGCCGCTTGCTGGTCAGCTGCACGGCGAGGAACGTCCCCGCCGCCTCCCGGGCCACCACCAGCACCGGGCGGTCCTTGCCCCGGCCGTCGTCCTCCTCGAACGGCACCCAGGTCCACACGATCTCCCCGGGATCGGGGTCGCCGTCGTGGGCGGGGGAGTATTCGGTGCGGACCCGGCCCACCTGGCGCGGGTCGGCCTCGGTGGTGGCGGCGGGGCCGTGGCGGCCGGGCACGTCGTCGTCGGCGGGAAACTCGGGAAAGGTGTTCACGGGGGCACCCTAGAGCGTGCTCCCGTGAACACCTGCGCAGGGTCAGACCTCGTCGACGGGCACCTTCCGGGACGGGCCGCCCAGAGGCGAAGTCCCGGCCGCTACCTGCTCGTTCGGGTTCATCGAGGCCAGCAGCTGGCGGGCCAGCCCCAGTCCCGTGCCGCCCATGGTGAGCGCCTTGGCGAACATCTCCGCCATGCCGTCCGCGCCGTTGAGCAGCACCATGTTGTCGACGTTGCCGAACGCCGAGGCGCCCGCCTGGACGATCTCCGGCCACTTCTCGGCGAGTTGCTGCGCGACGACCGCCTCCTGGTTCTCGGCCAGGGCGGCGGCGCGGGCCTTGATCGCCTCCGCCTCGGCGAGGCCCTGCGCCTTGGTCGCCTCGGCCGCCGCCAAACCCTTCGCCCGGGCCGCGGCCGCCTCGGCCTCACCGGTCGCCCGGGTCGCCGCCGCGCCGGCCGTGCCGCGGGCCTCGGTGGCCTGCGCCTCGGCGGCGGCGGCCGCCTTGACCCGGGTCGCCTCGGCCGCCGCCGCCAGCTCCGTCTCCTTCGCCTTGGCCTGCGCCGCCGAGATCCGGGCGTCGCGCTCGGCCTCGGCCAGGGTGCGCTTCTCGTAGGCCTGGGCGTCGGCCGGCTTGCGGACGTCCGCCTGGAGCTGCTGCTCGCGCCGTTGCGCCTCCAGCTCGGCGACCCGGGTCTCCTGGACGACGACCTCCTGCCGGGCGCCGGCGTCCGCCAGCGGCCCCGCCTGCCGGGCCTTCGCCCCCGCCTGGTCCCGTTCGGCCTGGTAGCCGGCCTGGAGGATCTCGCTGTCGCGTGTCGCCTGCGCCATCCGGGCGGCCGCCTGCTGCTCCGCCTCGGTGGCGAGCCGGTTCGCCTCCGCCTGCGCGATCCGCGCGTCCCGCTGCACGGCCGCCGCGTGCGGCATGGCCAGGTTCTGGATGTACCCGGTCGGGTCCTCGATCTCGTGGATCTGCAGCGAGTCGACGATCAGGCCGAGCTTCTCCATCTCCGTGCCGCAGGCCGCCCGGGTCTGCCCGGTCAGCTTCTCCCGGTCCCGGATCATGTCCTCCACCGTCAACCCGCCGACGATGGACCGCAGATGACCGGCGAAGACGTTGTGCACGCGCTCCGCCATCAGCCGCTGCTGGTCCAGGAAACGGCGGGCCGCGTTGGCGATCGACACGAAGTCGTCGCCCACCTTGAAGATGACCACGCCCCGCACCTTCAGCGGGATGCCCTGGTGGGTCACGCAGTCCACGCGCAGTTCGGTCTCGTTGAGATCGAGCGAGAGCCTGCGCACCGCCTGCACACCGGGCAGCACCAGGGTGCCGCGCCCGGTGACGATGCGGAACCCCATCCCCTCCTCGAGACCTTCGGTACGGTGTTTCGAACCGGAGATGACGAGCGCCTCGTTCGGCTCGGCGACCCGCCACATCATCTTGAACAGACCGATCAGCACGAGGACGGCGGCAACCGCCACCCCCGCGAAGACGCCGACGACCATCGGCATACGCCCCCCTTTGCATGGTGCCCGACCGGCACCGGACGAAGGGAGTGTGCTCCCGCGCCCGCCCCGGGTGAAGAAGCGGGCGAATCCTTGTTGCAATCTTGATGCGCACGTCCTCACCTGGGGCGCAGCGGGCTCAACCGCCGTACGCGGCCGTGACGTACACCGTCCGCGGCGGCAGGTGCTCCACCACCATCACCACCGTGCCCGGCTCCAGCCGGGCCGTCCCGTCGGCGGCGTAGGCGAGGAAGTGCTCCGCGCCGCCGCGCACCCGGACGATCACCTCACCCACCAGTCCGGGTCCGATCGTTCCGGTGACCCGCCCCATCAGCCCCACCATCGACGCATCGTCCATCGTCACAGGGTAGAGGCGCCCCCGCCGGACCGCCCGGGCGTGCACTCACACCGGCCGGACGGGCCCTGTGCGGCGGCCTTAACCCTCGTCGATCAGCCGCGGTCACGTCCGCGTAATGGGCCGTCCGTACGGTCGTCGGACCGACAGCAACCGGCTGACCAGCACTTCAGGGGGCGCCCGTGGCCGCGCAGGACCCGCAGGACGCCACCGCCGCAGCGGACCGCCCGGTGCGGACGGTCTGCTCGTACTGCGGTGTGGGCTGCGGCCTCGTCCTCGACATCGGCCGCGGCCCCGACGGACGCCGTACGGTCCTGAAGGCCTCCGGTGACAAGGAGCACCCGGCGAACCGCGGCCGGCTGTGCACCAAGGGCGCCACCACCGCCGACCTGCTGTCCGCGCCGGGCCGGCTGACCACCGCCCTGCTGCGGCCGGAGCGCGGCGAGGAGGCCGTGCCCACGGCGCTGGACGCGGCGGTCGCGGAGACGGCCCGGCGGCTGCGCGGCATCGTCGACGAACACGGCCCGGACGCCGTGGCCCTCTACGTCTCCGGGCAGCTGAGCCTGGAGGCCCAGTACCTCGCCAACAAGCTGGCCAAGGGCTACCTGCGCACCAACCAGATCGAGTCCAACTCCCGGCTGTGCATGGCGAGCGCGGGCACCGGCTACAAGCTGTCGCTCGGCGCGGACGGGCCGCCCGGCTCCTACGACGACCTCGACCGGGCCGACGTCTTCCTGGTCATCGGCTCCAACATGGCCGACTGCCACCCGATCCTGTTCCTGCGCATGATGGACCGGGTGAAGTCGGCGGGCGCCAGACTCATCGTCGTCGACCCGCGCCGCACCGCCACCGCCGCGAAGGCCGACCTGTTCCTCCAGATCAAGCCGGGCACCGACCTGGCCCTGCTCAACGGCCTGCTGCGGCTGCTGCACGACGCCGGGCACACCGACCCCGCCTTCATCGCCGCCCACACCGAGGGCTGGGAGGCGATGCCCGCCCTCCTCGCCGACTACCCGCCCGCCACCGTCGCGGAGCTGACCGGGATACCCGAGGCGGACCTGCGCACGGCCGCCCGGTGGATCGGGGAGGCGGGGGAGTGGACGAGCCTGTGGACGATGGGCCTCAACCAGTCCACGCACGGCACCTGGAACACCAACGCCCTGATCAACCTGCACCTGGCCACCGGCAGAATCTGCCGCCCCGGCAGCGGGCCGTTCTCCCTCACCGGCCAGCCCAACGCCATGGGCGGCCGGGAGATGGGCTACATGGGCCCGGGCCTGCCCGGCCAGCGCTCGGTGCTCGACGACGCCGACCGCGCCTTCACCGAGGACCTGTGGGAGCTGCCTCCGGGCACCCTGCGCGCCGACGGCGTAGGCAAGGGCACCGTGGAGATGTTCCGCAAGATGGCCGACGGCGAGATCAAGGCCTGCTGGATCATGTGCACCAACCCGGTCGCCTCCGTCGCCAACCGCCGGACGGTCATCGAGGGCCTGGAGGCCGCCGAGTTCGTCGTCACCCAGGACGTCTTCACCGACACGGAGACCAACGCCTACGCCGACGTCGTCCTGCCCGGCGCGCTGTGGACCGAGACCGAGGGCGTGCTGATCAACAGCGAGCGCAGCCTCACCCTGGCCCGGCCCGCCGCCGACCCGCCCGGCGAGGCCACGGCCGACTGGCGGATCATCGCCGCCGTCGCCCGCGCCATGGGCTACGAGCAGGGCTTCTCCTACGACAGCGCCGAGCAGGTCTTCGAGGAGATCAAGCGGGCCCGCAACCCGCACACCGGCTACGACCTCACCGGGGTGACGTACGAGCGGCTGCGCTCCGCCCCCGTCCAGTGGCCGGCCGCGGACCCCGCGGGCCCCGACCGCAACCCGGTGCGCTACGTCGGCACCGACGGCTCGCTCACCTTCCCCACCGCCACCGGCCGCGCCCGCTTCCACGCCCGCCCGCACGTCCCGCCCGCCGAACTGCCGGACGACGACTACCCGTTCGTCCTCAACACCGGGCGGCTGCCGCACCAGTGGCACACCCTCACCAAGACGGCGAAGGTCGCCAAGCTGAACAAGCTCGACCCCGGCCCGTTCGTGGAGCTGCATCCCGAGGACGCGCGGCGGCTCGGCGTGACCGGCGGCGACCGGGTGGAGGTGGCCTCGCGGCGCGGCCGGGCGGTGCTGCCCGCCGTCGTCACCGACCGGGTGCTGCCGGGCTGCTGTTTCGCCCCGTTCCACTGGAACGACCTGTTCGGGGAGTACCTGAGCGTCAACGCGGTGACCAGCGACGCGGTGGACCCGCTGTCGTTCCAGCCGGAGTTCAAGGTGTGCGCGGTGTCGCTGACGAAGGTGCCCGCACCGGTCCCCGCCTTCGCCCCCGGCGCGGCACCCGTCTCCGTCGCCTCCGCCCCCGGCGCTCCCGCCGCCTCCGCCGGCCTCGCCGCCCCCGCGCCGTCCGACGCGGCGTCCGTGTTCGGCCTCGAGCCCGCCCCGCCGCCGGTCCTGACCGAGGCGGAACGCCAGTACCTGACCGGCTTCCTCGCCGGGATACCGGCGGGCGCGCCCGGCGTCCCCGTCCTGCCCCCGGACGCGCCTTTCAGCCCCCGGCACGCCCGGTGGGTCAACGGCACGCTCGCCGGGATGTACTCGCGGGCCCCGGCCGACCGGAGCGCACAGCCGGTGCCCGGCCGCCGGATCGTCGTGCTGTGGGCCTCCCAGACCGGCACCGCCGAGGAGTTCGCCGCCGCCACCGCCGTCCGCCTCGGCGCCGACGGCCACGCCGCCTCCCTCGTCGCCATGGACGAGGCCGACCCCGCCGCCCTCCCGTCCGACGCCGACCTGCTGCTGATCACCAGCACCTTCGGCGACGGCGACGCCCCCGACAACGGCACCGGTTTCTGGGACACCCTGGCCGCTCCCGGCGCCGGCCGCCTGGACGGACGCCGGTACGCCGTCCTCGCCTTCGGCGACTCGGCGTACGCCGACTTCTGCGGCCACGGCCGCCGTCTGGACCGGCGCCTTGACGAACTGGGCGCGCTGCGGCTGGCCCCGCGCACCGACTGCGAACCGGACTACGAGAGCGCGGCCGGGGCCTGGCTCGACCAGGTGCTCACCGCCCTGAAGGACGCGCCCCCGCCCGCCACCGCACCGGCGCCCGCGCACCCCGCCCCGCTCGCCCCGGCACCCACCGCCCCGCTCACCGCGGCGTCCCCGGCAGCCGCCGCCCGTCCGCCCGGCCGGCCCGCCCCCGTCACCGCCCGCCTGACCGGCAACCGGCTGCTGAGCCTGCCCGGCGCCGGCAAGGAGGTCCGCCGCTTCACCTTCGACACCCGCGACAGCGGGACCCCGCTCGCCTACGAGGCGGGCGACGCCCTCGCCGTCCACCCGCTCAACTCACCCGCCCTGGTGTCGGAGTGGCTGGCGGTGACCGGCCTCGACGCGGCGACGGCGGTCACCGTGACCGGCGCCGGCGAGATGCCCCTGGAGGACGCGCTGCTGCGCCACCTGGACATCACCCGGATCAGCCCCGGCCTGCTGCGCTTCGTCGCCGAACGCGCCCGCGACCCGCGCGAACTGCGCAAGCTGCTGCGGCCGGACAACAAGGGCGAGCTGGCGAAGTGGTCCTGGGGGCGTCAAGCGGTCGACGTGGCCGCCGAGTTCGCGGTGCGCGCCGGCGCGGCGGAGTGGGTCCAGGCCCTGGGAAGGCTCCAGCCCCGCCTGTACTCCATCTCCTCCAGCCCGCTCACCGATCCCCACCTGGTCTCGCTCACCGTCTCCGTGGTCCGCTACGACAACCTTCACGGCCGCCCCCGGCAGGGCGTCTGCTCGCCCTTCCTCGCCGACGCCGCCCCCGGCACCCCGGTCCCGGTGCGCGTCCAGCGCTCCGCGCACTTCCGCCCGCCCGCCGATCCGGCCACGCCCATGATCATGGTCGGCCCCGGCACCGGCGTCGCGCCGTTCATCGGCTTCCTCCACGACCGCCGGGCCCGCGGCCACCGCGCCCCCAACTGGCTCTTCTTCGGCGAGCAGCACCGGGCCACCGACTTCTACTACGAGGAGGAACTGACCTCCCTCACCGCCGACTCCACCCTCACCCGCCTCGACACCGCCTTCTCCCGCGACCAGCGCGCCAAGGTCTACGTCCAGGACCGCATGCGCGAACACGGCCCCCTGCTCTGGTCCTGGCTGAAGGACGGCGCCCACGTCTACGTCTGCGGCGACGCCTCTCGCATGGCCCGGGACGTCGACCGCGCCCTGAGGGACATCGCGATCCTCCACGGCGGCCTGGCCCCGGACGAGGCGACCGCCCACCTCAAACAACTCACCGCCGACCACCGCTACGTACGGGACGTGTACTGACCCCGCGCCGGCCCGCCCGCCCTGTGCCTGTGCCATTGCCTCGATCCGCCGCGCCCGTTTCCGTGAGACGCGCCCACCAGACAGCTCCGTGGGCACTACAGTCTTCCCCTGTGTGCCAGGTCACACAGGGTGCGCGTCGGGCGGCCGGGGGGCCGTGCGTGTGCGCCGAAGTACGCCGTTTGGGGGGCTTATGCAGGAAATGGTGAAGGGCTCGAACGTCACGCTGTCGGCCCTGAGCGAGAACGTCGGCTCGGTGATCGTCGGTCTGCGGTGGGTCAGTCCGAGTGGCGAGGGCGACGCGGACGTGTCCGTGCTGCGGCTGGACGCGCGGGGCAAGGTGCGTAGTGACGCGGACTTCTGCTTCTACAACAACCCGGTCGCCGCCGACGGAAGCGTGCAGCTGCTCGGCAAGACGCCGACGGAGGGCGGGGACGAGGACCGGATCGGCTTCGACCTGTCGGCCGTTCCGGCGGAGGTCGAACGGATGGTCGTCGCCGCCAGCCGGTACGGCGGCGCCCGCTTCGGTGAACTCGAGGACGTGACGGTCACGCTGGCCGACGCGTCGGGCGAGTGCCTGCTGCGGTTCGCGATCGACGACGCGGACTCGGTCAGCGCCGTCATCTTCGGGGAGCTGTACCGCCGGGACGACGCGTGGAAGTTCCGCGCCGTCGGACAGGGCTACGCCGACGGACTGGCGGGCCTGGCGAGCGACTTCGGGGTCGACATCGACGACGACGCCGCCGTGGAGGCGGCCGTCGAGGCCGCGCTGGACGACGCGCCCGGTGACGAACCGGCGGCAGGGGCGGCCGCCCCTGCCGCGGTGGGCGAGCCGGCCGCGCGGCCACCGCTGAATGCCGTCCCGGCACCGCGGCAGGCGGACGACGCGCCCGTGCCGACGAAGCGGGCGGCGCGGCCCCGCACGGCGAGACGCAAGGTGACCCTGCCCAAGGCGGCCGGAAAGTCGCTGGCGGAGAACGAGTCCTGGCGGACGGCCAGGCTGTTTCCCGTCTCCGTCCTGAAGAACGACCGCGACCGCGAGACGCGCGCGACCTCCGTGCTGCTGTCGGTGATGGCCCAGGTCCCGGAGTTCGGCCGCCGGCTGACCGCGGCCTTCGGCGCACCGGCGGGCCGTATGGAGACCTTCGCCGAGGTCACCCTGCCGCACGGGGACACACCGCGCCGGCCGGACGGGATCATCCGGGTCGAGCGGGCCGGCAAGCTGTGGACGGCGCTGGTCGAGACCAAGACCAACGGCAACTCCCTGAAGTCCGACCAGGTGCAGGCCTACATGGACATCGCGGCGCGGCGCGGCTACGAGGCCGTCATCACGCTGTCCAACGACGTGACCCTGGAAGGCACCCCGCTGGTCGACGTCAAGACCGACGGCCGGCGCAAGCACAAGGTGGCCCTGTGGCACCTGTCCTGGGCCGAGGTCGCCCACCAGGCCCAGATGCTGATTCGGCACGAGGGCGTCGGCAACGCCGCGCACGCCTGGCTCCTCCAGGAACTGCTCCACTACGTGCAGCACGAGAACTCGGGCTGCCACGGGTTCCAGAACATGGGCCCGGCCTGGGTCCCCGTGCGCAACGGCATCGACGACGAGACCCTCTGCCAGGGAGATCCGCGCACGATCGAGGTGGTGGAGAGCTGGGAGCGGCTCATCCGCCAGGTGTGCCTCGCACTCGGCGGCGAACTCGGCCGGAAGGTGCTGCCGGTCCAGCGGACCAGGCGGGTCCGGGACCCGCGGGAGCGCCGGATCGCGAACGCCGACCGGCTCTGCGCGGAGGGGCGTCTGCAGGCGGAGCTGCGCATCGAGGGAACGCCCGGCGTCCTCACGGTCGGAGCGGACCTGCGGACCGGGCGGATACGCGTGTCCACGGAGATCCAGGCGCCCGCGGAGGGCTACCCCCTGACCTGGGCCAAGCGGCTCATCAGGCGCCTGGCCGAGGCACCGGCCGACCTGCACGTCGAGACCCTGGTGGACAGCGAGTCCGGCGGTCCGCGCGGCACGCTCGAACGGTTGCGCCCCGAACCGGCCGATCTGCTGCCGAAGGCGGACGGCACCCGGATCACCGGGTTCCGGCTGTCCCTGCTCAAGGGGATGGGCAGCGGCCGGGGCAGCGCCGAGTCCGGGTTCATCCGCAGCGTGAACGAGGCGGTGCTGCGGTTCTGCACCACCGTCGTGGCGCACCTGGACCAGCCTCCGGCCCGGCGGGCCCCCGCCCCGGAACCCGCACCGGCAGGCTGACGGGCTCCCCCGTCCTGGCGCCCCGGCCCGCGCGCGAGACGTACGGAGCCAGGCAGGGCGGAGGGCCGGAGCCGGGCATGGCGGAGGGCCGGAGCCGTGCGGCTCCGGCCCTCCGTGCGGGTGCGGGTCAGGCGGCGGCCGGCTCCGTCACGTTGCCGTGCAGGCGGGCGACGACCTCGGTCAGCTGGGCGGCGACCTCGGCGTCGTCGGACGGGTGGGTCTCGGCGAAGCGGGTCAGGGAGCCCGGGATGGAGAGCTTAATCTCCTCGATCACCTTGCCGCCGGCGATGCCCACGGCCTTGCGGGTGTCGTCCTGGGCCCACACGCCGCCGTACTGGCCGAACGCGGTGCCGATCACGGCGGCCGGCTTGCCGCCGAAGGCGCCGACGCCGTAGGGGCGGGACAGCCAGTCGATGGCGTTCTTCAGCACGGCCGGCATCGTGCCGTTGTACTCGGGGGAGAAGAACAGGAAGGCGTCGGCGGCCTGCGCGGCCTCACGCAGCTTCGCGGCGGCGGCCGGGACGCCGCCCTCGACGTCGATGTCCTCGTTGTAGAAGGGGACGTCGGCCAGGCCCTCGAAGACCTCGACCTCGGCACCCTCCGGAGCGAGCTTGGCGGCCGCCTCCGCGAGCTGGCGGTTGTGCGAACCGGCACGAAGGCTGCCGACGAGCGCGAGGATGCGAACAGACATGGGGTACTCCAAAAGAGGCGGGGACAGCGCAGAAACGATCCGGACCGGGGTCCGCTTAGTGTCTACCAGGCTAACCGGACCGCGGTCCAGTTTGTTCCCAGTGCTTTACGCTGTCTTCATGTCCAGCGCCCTGCCGCCCCTTCCGCAGTCCCAGGAGCCCATGGGCACGCCTCGCCTCCTCGACCTCGGCACCGACGCGTGCACCGGCGACGACGAGCCGTGCCTGCGCGCCGACGCCGCGCGCAACCGCGCCCGGCTGCTGGAGGCCGCCGCCCGGCTGGTGCGGGAGCAGGGCGCGGCGAACCTGACCATGGAGGCCGTGGCGGCCGCCGCCTCGGTGGGCAAGGGCACCGTCTTCCGCCGCTTCGGCGACCGCACCGGACTGCTCACGGCACTGCTGGACCACACCGAGCGCACCTTCCAGGCCGGGTTCCTCAGCGGCCCGCCCCCGCTCGGCCCCGGCGCCCCGCCCGTGGAGCGGCTGGTCGCGTTCGGTGTCGCCCTGCTGCGCCGCGCGGCGGACGAGCTGGAACTGCAACTGGCCGCCGAGCCCGGCCCCGACCGGCGCTACTCCGTGCCGCCCCGCCAGGTCCAGCACCACCACGTCGCCATGCTGCTGCGCCAGGCCGTCCCGGACGCCGACGCGGAACTCCTCGCGCACACCCTGATGGGCTACCTCAGCCCCGTCCTCGTGCACCACCTGACGAAGCAGCGCGGCATGTCCCTGGAGCGCCTGGAGTCGGGCTGGCTCGACCTGGTGGCCCGCATCACCCGCACCGAGCGGTCCGCCGGCTGACGCGTGCGGCCGCCGGTGCGCCGGGGGTCGTCCAACCGTGAACCACGTTCCCCCGGCCGCCGCCGCTCCCGGCCCCTCTGCCAAGATGCCGTACGTCATGGTGCAGAACCCGAACCCGCCCTCCTCCGCGCCACCCGCGGTCCCCGCACCGCGCCCGGTTCCCACCAGCGCCGATGTGGCCCGCCTGGCCGGTGTCTCCCGCGCGACCGTCTCCTACGTGCTGAACAACACCAGCGCCGTGCGGATCAGCGAGCCGACGCGCCGCCGCGTCCACGAAGCGGCCAGGGAGCTGGGGTACGTCCCCCACGCCGCCGCCCGCAGCCTGCGCGCCGGGCACAGCCGCATGGTCCTGATGCCCGCCCCCGCCATCCCCGTGGGCGCCCTGTACGGCCGGTTCATCAACGAGTTCCAGTGGGCCCTCAGCCGCCTCGACTACACCGTCGTGCAGTACGGCACCCTCGGCATCGGCGGCGACGAGGCGGCCCGCGCCTGGGCCGAGCTGCGGCCGGTCGCCGTGCTGGTGCCGGGCGCGGGGCTGGGCCCGCAGGGCGTCGCCGTCCTCAAGCGCTCCGGCGCCCGGGCCGTCGTCACCCTCGGCCCCGAGCGCGTCGAGGGGGCGCACGCGCTGCTGACGGACCACCAGGGAGTCGGACGCTGCGCCGGCACGCACCTGTACGCGCGCGGCAGGCGCCGTATCGGAGTCGTCGTCCCCCAGGAGCCCGGTCTGGACGCCTTCGCCCGGCCCCGCCTCGAAGGCGTGCGGCAGGCCCTGCACGGCACCGGCGCCACGGTCACCGAGCTGCCGCTCGCCTACACCGAGGAGTCCGCCGCCCGGCTCGCCGCCGGCTGGGCCGCGTCGGGCCTGGACGCGGTGTTCGCCTACAACGACGAGTACGCGATGCTGCTGATGCGGGCCTTGCAGGACGAGGGCGTACGCGTCCCCGAGGACGTGGCCGTGGTCGGCGCCGACGACCTGATGCTCGGCCGGCTGCTGCGTCCCCGGCTCACCACCGTCCACATCGAGCTGCCCTCGGGGCGCGACCTCGCCGAACTGGTCGACCGCGCGGTGCGCGACCCCGCGGCCGCCCCCGAGGCGCACGACGTGCTGGGGGCGTCGGTGGTGCGGCGGGACTCCAGCTGAAGACCCCACCGGTGGGACGTACGGAGTGGCCTGTTCCGGTGATCGGCGGGCTGTTCTACGCTCGACCGGACGGGGGTGGGCCCGGGCACCGGGCCGCCGGACGACCCGGCGACCCGACGACCGCGATCGGAGAGCGTCATGCCGCTGCTCGACCTCACCAGCCGGCCACCGAGCCCCCTGTCCGGACCCGAGTACACCGTCACCGAGCCCGCCACCGGCGACGCGCTCGCCGCCGTCACCCTGGCCGCCCCCGAGGACGTCGCCGGGGCGGCGCGGGCCGCCCGCGGCGCTCAGCCGGCCTGGGCCCGCACCCCGCACCCGGAGCGGGCCCGCGTCCTGCGCGCGGCGGGCGACCTGTTCGCCGCCCACGCCGACGAGCTGCGCGGCTGGCTGGTGCGGGAGTCGGGCTCCGTACCCGGCAAGGCCGACTTCGAACTGCACGTCGCCGCCCAGGAGTGCTACGAGGCCGCGGCCCTCGCCTCCCGGCCCGCCGGCCAGGTGCTGCCCAGCGAGGCGTCCCGGCTCTCGTACACGCGCCGGGTGCCGGTGGGCACCGTGGGCGTGATCGCCCCCTTCAACGCCCCGCTGATCCTGTCCATCCGCTCGGTCGCCCCCGCCCTGGCGCTCGGCAACGCGGTCCTGCTGAAACCGGACCCGCGCACCGCGGTCTGCGGCGGCCTCGCGCTCGCCGCCGTCTTCGCCGCCGCCGGCCTGCCCCAGGACCTGCTGCACGTGCTGCCCGGCGGCGCCGCGACCGGACAGGCCCTGGTGGAGGACCCGCACGTGCCGGTGGTCTCCTTCACCGGGTCCACCGCCGCGGGCCGCGCCGTCGGCGAGGCCGCGGGCCGCCTGCTCAAGCGCGCGCACCTCGAACTCGGCGGCAACTCCGCCCTGATCGTCCTGGAGGACGCCGACCTCGACGCGGTGATCTCCACCGCCGCCTGGGGCTCGTTCTTCCACCAGGGGCAGATCTGCATGACCACCGGACGCCACCTGGTGCACGCCTCGCTGTACGAGGAGTACGTCGAACGGCTCGCCGCGAAGGCCGAGTCGCTCACCGTCGGCGACCCGCACCGCGCCCCGGTGCACCTGGGCCCGGTCATCGACACCGGCCAACTCGCCAAGGTACACGGGCTGGTGGAGCGCAGCGCGGCCGGCGGGGCGAAGGTCGCGGCGGGCGGCACCCACGACCGCCTGTTCTACCGGCCGACCGTCCTCGCCGGCGTCGGCGACGACACCCCGGCGTACGCGGAGGAGGTCTTCGGCCCGGTAGCCCCGGTCCGCGCCTTCGCCGACGCCGACGAGGCCGCCGCGCTCGCCGCCGCCGGCCCCTACGGCCTCTCCCTGGGCATCGTCACCCGGGACACCGCCCGCGGCCTTGACCTCGCCGAGCGCATCCCGACCGGCATCGTCCACATCAACGACCAGACCGTCAACGACGAGGCCGTGGCCCCCTTCGGCGGGGTCGCCGCGTCCGGCACCGGCGCCCGGTTCGGCGGCGAGGCCAACCTGGACGCCTTCACCGAGCTGCGCTGGACGACGGTTCGCGGGGACGTGGCGCCGTACCCCTTCTGACGGCCACCCGCCACCCGCCACCCGTCACCCGACGGCCGCTACGCCTGCCCGGCGCCGCCCTCCGCAGGCCCGCCGTCGCCGCCCTGCTGCGCGGCGATGGTCCTGCGGACCTCGTCCATGTCCAGCTTGCGCGCCTGCCCGATGACGTCCGTCAGCGCGGCCTCGGGCAGCGCGCCGGGCTGCGCGAAGACCGCGACCTGGTCGCGCACGATCATCAGCGTCGGGATCGACTGGATGCCGAAGGCCGCCGCCAGCTCCGGCTGGGCCTCGGTGTCCACCTTGCCGAAGACCAGGTCCGGGTTCTCCTCGGCCGCCTTGTCGTACACCGGCGCGAACTGACGGCACGGCCCGCACCAGGACGCCCAGAAGTCGATGAGGACGAACTCGTTCTCGGTGACCGTCCGGTCGAAGTTCTCCTTGGTCAGCTCCACAGTGCTGCTCATGGCGATTCCCTCTTCCTGGGTGGGGGCGAAGCCGTCGGCACAAACACGCGCGCCCCGTTCCGTATTCCGCGCCCCTACCCGTGTGGCCCCACGGCACACCACCCACCAGACTGACCCCATGACGCAAGCTGAATCCATCGCGTACGACGTCGTGGTGCTCGGAGCCGGGCCCGTGGGGGAGAACGTCGCCGACCGCACCCGCGCCGCCGGTCTCACCACCGCGGTCGTGGAGAGCGAACTGGTCGGCGGCGAGTGCTCGTACTGGGCCTGCATGCCCAGCAAGGCCCTGCTGCGCCCGGTGATCGCCCAGGCCGACGCCCGCCGCCTGCCCGGCCTCGCCGGGGCCGCCCGGACACCCCTCGACGCCGCCGCGGCCCTCGCCCGCCGCGACGAGTACACCTCGCACTGGCAGGACGACGGCCAGGTCGGCTGGCTGGACGGCGTCGGCGCCGACCTGTACCGCGGCCACGGCCGCCTCGCCGGACCGCGCACGGTGACCGTGACCGGCCCCGACGGCACCCTGACCACCCTCACCGCCCGGCACGCCGTCGCCGTCTGCACCGGCACCCGCGCCCAGCTGCCCGACCTGCCCGGACTCGCCGGCGTCGCGCCCTGGACCAGCCGCGAGGCCACCAGCGCCAAGTCGGCGCCCGGCCGGCTGATCGTGGTCGGCGGAGGCGTCGTCGCCACCGAGATGGCCACCGCCTGGCAGGCCCTCGGCTCGCGCGTCACCATGCTCGTCCGGGGCAAGGGCCTGCTGCCGCGCATGGAGCCCTTCGCCGGGGAACTGCTCGCCCAGGCGCTCGCGGAGGCGGGCACCGACGTGCGCACCGGCACCACCGTCGAGTCGGTGAGCCGCGAGAACGGCACCGTCACCGTCGTCACCGGCGGCGGCGAGCGCATCGAGGCCGACGAGATCCTCTTCGCCACCGGACGCGCCCCGCGCACCGAGGACATCGGCCTCGACACGGTCGGCCTCGAACCGGGCTCCTGGCTGACCGTCGACGACAGCCTCCGCGTCACCGGCACCGACTGGCTCTACGCCGTCGGCGACGTCAACCACCGCGCCCTCCTCACCCACCAGGGCAAGTACCAGGCCCGTATCGCGGGCGCCGTCATCGCGGCCCGCGCCGGCGGCGAGGCGGGGCAGGACACCCCGTGGAGCGCCCACACCGCCACCGCCGACCACGACGTCGTCCCCCAGGTCGTCTTCACCGACCCCGAGGTCGCCTCCGTCGGCCTCTCCCTCGCCGAGGCGGAACAGGCCGGCCACCGGGTCCGCGCCGTCGACGTCGAGTTCTCCTCCGTCGCCGGCGCCGGCCTGTACGGCGAGGGCTACCGGGGCCGCGCCCGCATGGTGGTCGACCTGGAGGACGAGATCCTGCGCGGTGTCACCTTCGTCGGCCCCGGCGTCGGCGAACTCGTCCACTCCGCCACGATCGCCCTCGCCGGCCGCGTCCCGGTCGACCGCCTCTGGCACGCGGTGCCGTCGTACCCCACGCTGAGCGAGGTGTGGCTGCGGCTGCTGGAGGCCTACCGGGACAGCTGACCGTTCTACGGCAGCTTGAAGCCCAGTTCCCGGGCGGCCGCGGCGGGCGTCGGCTGGGTCCAGCGCTCCGCCATGGCCTGGGCGGAGGACAGGGAGCGTGGCTCGGCGCGGTCGAGGTAGAGGACGCCGTCGAGGTGGTCGGTCTCGTGCTGGACGATACGGGCCGGCCAGCCGGTGAACAGCTCGTCCAGGGCGCGGCCGTGCTCGTCCTGGCCGCGCAGCCGCACCTCGGCGTGCCGGGCCACCACCGCCTGCCAGCCCGGCACGCTCAGGCAGCCCTCGAAGAACGCGGCGCGGGCCGGGCCGGCCGGCTCGTACGACGGGTTGACCAGGACGCGGAACGGCTGGGGGACGCGGCCACGGGCCCGGGCCACCTCCCGCGGCACCGGCGCGGGGTCCTCGACGACCGCGATCCGCAGCGGGACCCCCACCTGCGGCGCGGCCAGGCCGACGCCCGGCGCCGCGTGCATGGTGCGGCGCAGGGCCTCGACGAAGCGGGCCAGCAGGGCGGGCTCCAGCTGCCCGTCGAACGGCTCGGTGCCGTGCCGCAGCACCGGATCACCGGCCGCGACGATGGGCAGCGGGCCGCCACCGGCCAGGAGTTCCTCGACCCGCTCGGCCAAGGGAGCACGGGCGGCGCCGAGTCGGGCGTCGTCGGAGGACGCGGGGTCCGTGGAAGCAGCCATCACGCCAGCATGCCACGGCCCCACGCCCCCCGGGCGTCATGCTCAGGCCTGCGGGAAGTCCCCGGCCAGCGCCGCGGCGATGCGCAGGTGCGGTTCCGCCTCCGCGGGCCGGGACTGCCGCTGGAGAGTGCGGCCCAGCAGGAGCCGGGCGTAGTGCTCCACCGGGTCGCGTTCGAGGATCGTTCGCAACTGCGCCTCGGCCCGGCCCAGTTGGGCGGAGTGGTAGTAGGCGCGGGCCAGCAGCAGCCGGGGGCCGGTCTGCTCCGGGACCTCCTCGACCAGTTGGGCCAGGACGCGTGCCGCGCCCGCGTAGTCCTCGGCGTCGAAGAACAGCCGTGCGCGGTCCCAGCGTTCGGCGGCGCTTCCCTGGTCGTAGTACGTCGTGTCGTCCACTCGGGCCTGCTCTCGGGTCTGCACTGGTGACCTCCTTCGACGCGGACAACCGACCCGGGTGATTGAAAATTCCACTACCGTGAGGGCCCGGCCGGGTCGGCCGGGTCGGCGGTGCCCGAGGGGTCGAGCGGTGCGCCGAGCAGGGTCGTCAGATCCCGGGTCAGCTCCCGGGCGCGGGGGCTGTCCTGGCCGCCGAGCGGCGCCAGCAGCTGCCCCAGCAGACCCTGCACGACCTCGATCGCGCGCCGGGTCACCTCGTGGCCGTCGTCGGTGAGGGACAGCTGCACGGCACGCGGGTCGCGGGGATCCCTCTCCCGGCGGATCATCCCGGCCGACTCCAGGCCGCGGGCCAGCTTGGAGACGTACAGGGGCTCCAGGCCGGTGGTGTCGGCGAGCTGCCGCTGGCTGGGTCGCACACCGGAGCGCCGCATGCCGTACAGCGAGGCGACCAGGGCGTACTGGGCGTGGGTGAGGCCCAGCGGGGCCACCGCCCGGTCCACCGCGACCCGCCACTTCATCGACAGCCGCCACACCAGGAAGCCCGCGGTGGCTCCTTCGGAGATCTCGCTCATGGGTGACCGCCGCCTCTGACCATGGCGATACCGTACATGGACACCATCGGCCGGGGCCGTGCCGACCGCCGCCCGCCGGTGGCGCCCCGGGCCCGGCCGTTCAGCCCAGGACGGCGGGCGCGAGCACCTCCTGGCACCAGCGGCGGAAGCCGGTCGGGGCGGGCGAGGCCAGGGCCTTCTGCTCGGCGTCGTAGATGCCGTCGTTCTGCGCGGCGGCCATGTCGACCAGGCCCCGCACCCAGGCCTCGCTCATGCCGTAGCCCGTCATCGCCGCCCTGTAGGCCTCCGCGTCGAGCTGCTGGAAGCGCACCGGGCGCTCCAGCACCTCGGACAGCACCCGCGCCATGTCGCCGGGGGACAGTGTGTCGCCCATCAGCGGGACGGTGCCCTGTCCGCTCCAGGAGTCGTCGGACAGCAGGGCGGCGGCGGTCGCGGCGATGTCGCGGGTGGCGACGGTGGCCAGCGGTCGGTCCGCGGTGTTCGCCAGGAAGAACACCCCTCGCGTCCTGATGGCCTCGGCCTGGTCGAGGAGGTTCTCCATGAAGAAGGGCATGGCCAGCGCCCGGTAGTCGACCCCGGTCCGCTCGATCGCGTCGTCCATCGCGAACGAGGGCGACAGCAGCCCGGCGGGCCGGCCGTGGGCACGGCCCAGGCTGGTGACACCGACGACGCGCCGGACGCCCCGGGCCGTGAGGGCGTGGCAGGCGGGGCGGGTGAAGCCGAGGTAGTGCTCCAGGATGTCGCCGGCGCCGGGGTCCGGGGGGACCAGCCACAAGGCGCTGTCGGCGCCCTCGAAGGCTTTCAGGAGAACCTCGGGGTCCCTGTGCGAGCCCCGCACGACCTCGGCACGCTCGCGTGTGCGCGCCGTCAGCCGGGAGGGGTCCCGGGCGATCACCCGGACCGGCCGGTCGCTGCCGAGCAGCACGTCGAGGACCTGGCGGCCGATCTGGCCGGTGGGAGCGGTGATGACGATCATCTGGGTCTCCTGGTGTGAGAGGGGCATGGCTGCGGGGCGGGGTGTGATGCGGGGGCGAGTGCGCACCCCGGCCGGCCGCGGCGCGGCGGTTAACGTTGATAACGGTTGCACGTTTCCAATGGTTCCGCAACTCGATAACAGCACTCTGTTATCGTTGCTAACCATGGAGACCGACCGCTTCGCCCCGGCGGAGAGCAACCGTGAACGGATCATCGCCGCGGCCCTCCGGCTGCTCGCGGAGGACGGACGCGAAGCCGTGTCGACGCGTGCCGTGAGTGCCGCCGCGGGCGTCCAGGCGCCCACCATCTACCGGCTGTTCGGCGACAAGCAGGGCCTGCTCGACGCGGTCGCCGCCCACGGCTTCGCCACGCACCTCGGCGCGAAGGCCCACCTGGAGCCAACCGCTGATCCGGTCGAGGACCTGCGCACCGGCTGGGACCTGAACACGCGCTTCGGTCTCGCCAACCCGGCCCTGTACACCCTCATGTACGGCGAGCCCCGCCCCGGCGCCGTGCCGCCCGCCGCCGCGGCCGCGCTGGGCGTCCTCGGCGCCCACGTCCACCGGATCGCCGAGGCCGGCCGGTTGCGGGTCGACGAGGAACGCGCCACCCAACTCGTCCACGCCGTCGGCTCCGGCACCACCCTCGCCCTCATCGCCACCCCCGAGGACCGCCGGGACCTCACCGTCTCCCGTCTGGCGAGGGAGGCGGTCATCACCGCGATCACCACCGGCGCACCCGCACCGGCGTCACCCGGCTCCAGTGGCGCGGCGCTCGCCCTGCGCGCCCTCCTCCCGCGGACCGGTGTGCTCACCCCGGGCGAACAGGCCCTGCTCACCGAGCTGCTGGACCGCATCGCCCGAGCCACCTGACCCGCCCGACCCGCCCCGGGCAGGCACAGTGCGGCCGGGTGCGGCGCCTTGCCGATGGGGTGCACGGCGGCGGTTGGCGGTGACGGGTGCGCGGGACGACGATGGAGGGGTGGGGTCACGGCCGCCGCCGCCGCAGCGCCGGCGCCGTCCCCGGCCGCCGGGGGACGGAGGCCGGCCCCGGCCGCGGTGAGCGGCCGGAAGGGAGCACACCGTCATGCTGGAAGTGAAGACGGTCGACAAGCCGGACGAGCGGCGCGACTTTCCCCGCGGTCACCTGGAAGCCGTCCACCTGAGCGGCCTCGACTTCGCCGTGGGCACGTTCGAACCGGGCTGGCGCTGGTCGGAGTCGGTGGCGCCGATCGCGGGCACCGAGAGCTGCATGGTGCACCACAACGGCTATGTGATGCAGGGGCGGATGGTCCTGCGCATGGACGACGGCGGCGAGAGCGAGATCGGGCCCGGCGACGTCTTCGTCTGCTCACCCGGTCACGACGCCTGGGTGGTGGGCGACGAGCAGGTGGTGCTGTACGACTTCGCCGGCGGCATGGCGAAGGACTACGCCAAGCAGACCTAGGGCCTGTCGTTCGGATCATGTCGGCGTCGCGGGGCGTGGCACGCACATCTGCGGCGTTGTCGTCGGTCCTCGACGCTCCGCGTCGACTCCCT